>DATJZF010000057.1:0-114300 GCA_035499255.1 Dongiaceae bacterium
CATTCGGGGCGCTGGTTCTTAGTATCTTTCCCGGGAGAAAATCTCTACGCGTCAAACCTTCTCTCAATGCCGCAGCAGGTTCGGCAGGAAGTTCGTCAGCGCCGGAATATACGTGATTAGCAGCACCCCAATGCTGAGCACCACAATGACCGGCAGCGTTGCCCGCAGCACCTCCGGCACTGGTTTGCGGAACCGGTACGACGACATCAGCAGGTTCAGCCCTACCGGCGGCGTCAGGTAACCCAGCTCCATGTTCGCCAGAAAAATAATCCCCAATCGTATCGGGTCAATCCCGTACGCTGCTCCCAGTGGCACCAGCAACGGCACCTCCACCACAATCGCGGGATAAATCTCCATCAGGCATCCCACGATCAGCAGGAACAGGTTCAACAGCAGCAAAAACAGAAACGGAGAATGAATGGTCCGCGTCGTCCATTCCACCGCTCGCGCCGGAACCTCCGCGTCGACCAGGTAATTCGTGAAACCCAGCGACACGCCTAGAATCAGCAACACTCCGCCAATCAGTAGGCCGCATTCTGTCATCACTCGCGGAACGTCGCGGAACAACTTCACTTCGCCGTGAAACAGGTTCACCACCAGAAACGCATACAAAGCCGTCACCGCTGCCGCTTCTACCGGGGTCGCGAGCCCCGAGAACAGCGCCACCATCGCCACCAGCGGCATCAGCAATTCCCACTTGGCGTCCCACACCGCCAGCCGTGCCTCTCGCAAATCAAACGGGTGCTCTGGCGCCTCGTTGTTCCTCCCGCGCACTATTCCCCAAATCGCCGTGGCCACCATCATCACTAATGCCGGGAGGATCGCTCCCAGAAACATCTTCTCAATGGATACTTTCGCCACGATCGCATACACGATCAACGGCAGGCACGGCGGCAAAAGCAATCCCAGCGAACCCGAGCCCGTCAGCAGTCCAAGAGCATCCTTATCGGAAAATTTCGCTCCCGCCAGGACCGGCATCAGCAGCCCCCCCAGCGCCAGAATTGTTACGCCAGACGCGCCGGTGAACGACGTGAAGAACGCGCAGACGGCCACGGTCACAATGGCAGGTCCACCCTTGAACCGTCCGAAGAGCGCGTAGAAGACCCTCACCAGCCTTTTTGGTGAGCCACCCTCCGTCAGGAAATAGCCCGCCAGCGTGAAAAGCGGCAATGTCGGTAACGTTGGATTTGTCACCAGCGCGTAATGCTCGATAGGAATCGCCGCAATCGGTTGCGCCGCGTTCCAGAAAAGCAGCAGTGCCGCTCCTCCCAGCGTGATGAAAGCCGGCACGCCGAGCAGGGAAGCGATCGTAAGCAGCCCCACCGCAATCCAGAACAGCGGCGCGTTAGCCGCCTGGAAGTGCCAGAAAAGCGCGATCCACAACACCGAAAGGAACAGTGCCGCCAGCCTTGGCATCCACTCCTGCGCGCTGTGCCATAGAATGCGCAGCGCGATAATCCCGAACCCGATCGGCAGAATGCACTGCACGGTCCACGTCGGAATGTTGTAAGCCAGCGTATCTGGGGAGTCGCGTTCCACCAGCACGAACTGATACGCCGCGATCGCAAGAAAAAAACAGACCGCAGTGCCAATCGAGCCCGTGAACGCCCGCGAGAACGTCAGCAGCGCGCCTTTGAACTTCGTGTCCCCGATATTCGACAGCGTCAGCAGCCGCCGTTCGCGCGCCGCTATGGCCCCTCCGAGCATTCCCACCAGAAGCACCATGTGTTGGGTGATGGAAATCGCCCCGGGAATCGAATAGTGAAGCGTGCGCCGGAACAGCGCTTCGGCCAACGGCAGCAACATCATCGTACCCAACGCCACCGACGCGAAAATATTCTCCGCCCGATGAAACCAGCTCGCCCACTTCGGCGGTACCGGTTGTGCCAACTCGGACGCGGCAAAATCGGACGTGGTCGCGAATTCCGCCATTACGGCCGGCCTTTCTTGGCTTCACCCGCTGCGGCGGGCTTCGACTGCGCCCGGTACTCCGCTACCAGCGCAATGGCCTTCTCGAATACGTCCGCAGGCACCATGGTCCCGCGGATTTTCGGGTAAACGGTCTCGCAGAATTTCCGCCATTCTTCTTCCAGCGCCGGCGAAACCTCGTGCACTTCCAGGTTGCTGCGCTTTTTCATCGCCGCGATGGCCTCATCCGCCTCGGCCCTCGAACGCGCCTGGATTTCCTTCCCGGCGATAGCCCCGGTCTTTTTCAGGATGTCGCGCTGTTCCGGAGTGAGGTTATCCCATGTGCGCTTGGTCATCACCGTTGCACCCACCAACGTCACGTAATGCACGTTCAGCAGATGCTTGGCCACCGTATCGAGCTGCAGCGATTCCGCGTAGAACGGCGTCATTGGAACCGTATCGATCATTCCCGTTTGCAGGCTCGTTAGCGTGCTCGACCAATCCAGAGGCACCGCAGTGAATCCAAGCCGGTTGATCAGCTCGATCTCATTGTGATCGTCGGAAGTCACGAAGATCTTGCCTTTCTTGAAATCGTCGGGACGGGTGTAAGGTTTCGTCGACATGATATTCACCCAGCCCGCATCCGACCAGAACAACACCACGAAGCCCTTCGCTTCCAGTCGCGCATTCATGTCCGATTCCAGCTTCCCGCGGACATACTCCATCTCGTCCAGCGAATGAAAGAGAAGCGGAATCTTCTGCACCGCTCCGACGAACGGATCAATCTCCGACAAGCCTCCGACGGAAATGGTTGCGGCATCCAGCTGCCCGATACGCATTTTCTTGATGAGGTTCGCCTCGCTGCCCATCGACCCGCCTGGATAAATTGTCAGCGTCACGCCGTTGTGGGTCTGGTCTTTCCATTGCTGCCCCATTGCCTTCAGCGAGTTGACCTGCGATGTTCCATCTGGCAACAACGTTCCCAGCTTGATTTTCGTTTGGCTCTCGGCGCAAGCCGGCATCAGCGCGAAGGCGAAAAGCAATCCGCCGACAATCGGCAGAAATGTATTCTTGCGGGCCAGGCTTTTCATTGCATCATTCCTCCGGTGGCAGGTTCGGAATCCGGCGCCAGGAACAGGTCGTCTTCTCGCGACAGCAGCCACCTTGCGCGCCGCTGCATCACGATATTGCTCAATCGCCACTCGATCCGCTTGTTCGGGTCGATGGCGATGGCTTGCTTGAGCAGCGACTCAAACTCCGCACGATTCTGTTTTTGCACGGATACGTTCTCTGCATACGACACGTACGGCGAGGCCATCTGCCCTTCCGTCAGGCGCACGGCTCGGTCGAAGTGCATCTTGCAGCGCGCGGCGAAGTCGCCCTTGGCCCCTTGTCGCGCCCCTTCATACGAAATCAAGAACATGTCAATAGCCCCATAGCTGAAGTCGGGGTTCAGTTCGTAGGCGCGGTCGATCAGTGCTTCCACCTTCGGCTGGTCCGCCACGATGTCCGGATGGTCCTTCGAGATCGAGATCGCCGCACCCCACGACGCCGCCGTCCAGTAAAGCAGCGGCACGTCCTTCGCCGTAGCTGCTTTCACCGCGTGAGCCGGATTTTCGCTGAACGCCGTGGAGAAGTTCTTGTGTCGTGCATCGAGCCCGTGCAACCCGTAGTCTCTCGCTCGGAAATACAGATTGCGCGAACGCGCGCGCAATTCCGCGGCCTTCGCAACATCATTCGGTTCGATCTGCTCGGCGGGGAGTTGCAGGTACACGTAGCTGTACTGAGTGTAACCAGACGCTGCCGCGAAGAGGAGCCCCTGATGATTTGGCGATTCCGCCAGCAGCGATTCGATCAGCTTCAGCGAAAACGGCACCGCTTCTCCGACGAATTCCGGATCGTTGTCGCCGGACCACGTCGTGCCCCCGCCACTGGCCAGCGAATCCCCAAGCTTGTTGATCGCGAATTTCTTCACCGAGCACCCGGAAAGAAGCGCGGCCATCACAAGGAAAGTTGCGATTTGCAGAAATTGAGGGCGCGATGCGGTACCGAAACAGCCTGGTAGTGCACGGCTGGCGGTGCTGAGCATACCTGGAAACCTCCTCGGTAACCGGAATATGTTTCCTAGAGTGTATAGCGACAAACTTTAGCCGTGATTTCAGTTTGAGCCAAGCGACAACCTCGGACATCCTGACACCTCCGACCTCCCCGGATGTCAGGGGTGCCCCATCCTTTGCGCGAAGTGTGCGCAAAGGTTGGGCCCGCTCTTCGTTTGTGTTTTTTTTCTCTTTGTTGCTTTCCGCTTTTGATTTGCGTTTTCTTTCTTTGCGCTATCACAACATCCGGCGAATTTTACGCTTTCCTTACAGCGTCACCGCGCGAATTTGCAAAATCCATTTCTCGATTCGTCCCCGAAGATTTTACGCACGCGTTACAAATTTTGCCGCTTTCTTAGTGCGATGATTGCGGTCCGACAAATTCGGTTTGTGTTTGTCGTGCAGAATTTCTCAACCGCGCAAACGCCTCTCCAGCTGCGATCTCCTCGCTTGCTGTCAGGTGTACACATTCAATTCCGTCAGGCCGGATTTTCTGGGTCTTCAGGAGGGAGCATGCCATCGTCGTACTCGAAAAATGCCCACGCCGCCCGTGGGCGATTCGTTGCCGTTCTCTATTTCGTATTTTTCCTGCTTGCGCTTTGCTTCATCGATGCCAGTCCCGCTTCGGCGATTCCCGCCTTCGCGCGCAAGTACGGCATGCCGTGTTCTTCATGCCATGAAGCGTGGCCGAAGCTCAGTCCGTTCGGGCAGCAGTTCAAGGACAGCGGCTATCAGATGGGCAACGAACGCGACGCCCCCATCTATCAGTCCCCGGCGTACTGGCCGATTGCCTTTCGCACCACGCCGAACTGGCACCTTGAACACAATCACAACCTTCCCGTCGACGATGGAGAAGGCGGCACCACCTCTGCGAACGTCACCAATCACGGCTTCGATCTTTCCGGCGTCGACTTCCTCACCGCTGGCACTCTTGCCAAGAACATCAGTTTCCTGCTCGTTCCGTCCATGGAAAACGACGGCTCTTTCGGCATCGAATCCGCCAATGTGCGCTTCAGCAATCTTTTCGGCTCGTCGTGGTTCAACGTCAAAGTCGGTAAATTCGAACTCGACAATCTCCTCTCCGAAAAGCGCATCATGACGCTTTCGAACAACGGGGGCTTCTACCAGAACTACCACTTCCAGCCCTATGTCGCACCTGGGCAACCGTCAGGCATTTATCTCTTTGGTCTCGGCGATAACCAACTCGGCGTCGAATGGATGGGCCACACGGCCAATGATCACACGCGTGTCTCGGTTTCAATGCTGAGTCCCGTCGACGGTAATCCCAATCTTCAATCCGGAATCGGCACTGGTGCCGCTGGCAATACTTATGATGTTTTTCTTGCCGCCAGTCAGGCTTTCGAAGCGGGCAGCCTCGGTCTCCAGCGTGTCGGTGGCTTCGCCTACGTCGGCCACGCGTCCACCTATCCAAAATTCACCAGCGATGGCGCGGGCGTCGTTGGGATCGGCAACGAACCGTTCTATCGCGCCGGCTTCATCGGCATGTGGTATGTCCACAAACTCGATTTCACCACCATGTATTTCTATGGACACGACAGCGTTTTCCTGGGCACCAATACGCCCTCCAACGCCGGTACTGCGGGTTTGCCGCTCGGCGCTCACGCTCCCACCTGGAACGGCGGTCTGATCGAGACTCATTACAACGTCAACCCGCAGCTCGTCTTCATCAACCGGTACGAGCTCATTCGCATGTCCCAGCAGGCGCTCGATTCGAACCCTGGCAACACCGGCAACCTCGACGCCCTCACTCTAGGCTTCCGCTACTACCCTTTCATGAGCTCGCGCGTCGGCCTCGCTTTCCACAATGAGTACTCCATCGTTTGGCAGCGCAATGTCAACGTCAACACCACAACCAATCTTCCCTTTGGGCTTACCAGCAGCAGCCTGATGTTTGGCTTCGACTTTGCCTTCTAACGGAGAGAGATCATGCACACCACATCCCTCAACAAGTTTTGTTTGAATCTGGTTCTTGCTCTCGCTCTCCCGGTTACTCTCCTTGCTCAGCAAGACGCGCCCGCCGCAAAACCCAATCCCAACCAGGAGTCCCACGTCGGCAATCTCACCGGCCACGCTCACGCCGGCGCTGAACTCTACTATCGCTACTGCTGGGGCTGCCACGGCGCTCGCGGCAATGGCGAAGGCGAAAACGCCCAGTGGATCGATCCCCAACCCCGCAACTTTGTCGCCGCGGTCTTCAAGTGCCGCTCTACTCCCAGCGGCACCTTGCCCACCGACGAAGATCTCAACAACGCCATCTCGCGGGGCTTTATCACTTCCACCATGCCTTCTTGGATTACCCTCACCGCCCAGAATCGCGCCGATCTCGTTGCCTTTATCAAAACGTTTTCCGCGCGCTGGACCACCGACAAGGCCGGCCAGCCCATTCCCGTCCCTGCCGAAGCTAAACTCACGCTCGACAGCATCCGCCACGGCAAGGAACTCTACCAGAAGCTAGAGTGCTTCAAATGTCATGGCGCGGAAGGGCGCGGCGATGGCCCTTCGGCTTCCACCCTTACCGATTCCCAGGACCACCCGATCAAACCGTACAACTTCAATTCCGGCTACCGCTTTAAATGTGGCGCCACCAACCAGGATCTCTTCAAAATCTTCATGACCGGTCTCGATGGCACGCCCATGCCGTCCTTTGCCGACGTCGTTAAGCCGGAAGACGCCTGGGACCTCGTCCACTATCTCCGTACTCTGCAAATCTGGAACAAGTCCCCCGAACTCGCCCTTTGGCAATCCCAGGGCGGCGAATACGCCAAATCCAACAAGCCCGAGAACACTTACACCGGCGCCGACGTCCATCCGTAGCGTCGCTCGCGCATCGCGAAAATTGTCATCCTGAGGCGACCCGGCGAGGGTCGCCGAAGGATCTCAACCGCTGGATCTTGCCTGGATCGATAAATGAAGGGTGCCCCATCCTTTCCGCTCCTTTTGCGGAAAGGGTGGGTTCGCTCTTCGGTTTTGCGGTTTTAATCTTCTGTCTTTTCACTTTCTACCTTATCCCTTTGCACCTTTAAACGGTTTTGCCGGTTCTGCTCTTTGTTCCGCCCTTACTCTCTTTTACCGCTGAACTCTTGCACCGTCGCACCCTTCTCGACTACCTTTCCTTCATGCCACCCATCCCTCTCCGTTCCGGCGGTCCCAACGCCCGCATCGCCGTCATCCCCGGCGACGGTATCGGCAAGGAAGTCACTCCCATCGGCGTCGCCGCCATCAAAGCCGCCGTCGCAAAGCACCATCGCCTCATCGAATTCGTCGAATTCGACTGGTCCGCCGATAAATACCTCCGCGAAAAAATCTCTCTTCCCGAGGGCGCGGTCGAAATGCTCCAGAGCGAATTCGACGCCATCCTTTTCGGTGCGCTGGGCGATCCGCGCGTGCCCTCCAATCAGCACGCCGCCGACATCCTCCTCGGCCTGCGCTTCAAACTCGACCTCTTCGTCAATGCCCGTCCGACGGAGCTCTTCCACGAGCGTTTCACTCCGCTGAAAGACCGCCTCTGCAATGACATTCGCCTGGTCGTTTTGCGCGAAAACACCGAAGGCATCTACGTTGGCGCCGGCGGCTTCTTCAAAAAGGGCACCGCCGATGAAATCGCCACGCAAGAGGACATCAGCTCCCGCAAAGGCGTCGAGCGGATCATCCGTTACGCATTTGAGTACTGTCGTAGCGCTGCACCTTCAGGCCGGCATCTTCGCCTTTGCATGTCGGACAAATCCAACGCTATGACTTTCGCGGGCGATCTCTGGCAACGCGTCTTCAAATCTGTCCGCGCCGAATATCCCGACGTGGATTCCCGCCACCTCTACATCGATACCCTCGCCATGGAACTCGTCCGCGATCCCCGGCAATTCGATGTCATCGTCACCAACAATCTCTTCGGCGATATCATCTCCGACCTTTCCGCCGAGCTCGCCGGCGGGCTTGGCCTCGCCCCCTCCGGGAACATCCATCCCGGCCGCACCTCGCTCTTCG
Organism: Dongiaceae bacterium; assembly: GCA_035499255.1. Taxonomy (GTDB): domain Bacteria; phylum Acidobacteriota; class Terriglobia; order Acidiferrales; family UBA7541; genus Acidiferrum. The sequence continues at coordinate 8,007 of DATJZF010000057.1, forward strand.
AACCCGTCCACGGCTCCGCGCCGAATATCGCAGGGAAGGGAATCGCTAACCCTTTCGGCTCTGTCCTCGCTGCTGGTATGCTCCTCGACTTCCTCGGCTGGCGCCCCGAAGCCGAATCCCTGAAAAACGCCGTCAAGTCCGCCCTCCACGACAATGTCACCACTCCCGACCTCCACGGCCAGAACACCACCGCACAAGTCTCCGACCACCTTCTCAACCACATCGCCAAGCACGCGTAGCGGACCCTTTACGCGTCCATCTTCGGCAGCCTCTGTAGGGACGGCCTTCCGAGGCCGTCCGCTCTCGTTGTTACGTCACGCGCTAACGTCCTTGAGGGTGCCCCATCCTTTCCGCGGTGTGTGCGGAAAGCGTGGGCTCTCACGATCCAAAACTTCCCAACCTCTCCCTCTTCGGTTTAACGAATTTCGATTTTCGCATTTCGGCCTTCCGCCACGGCCTTCCTCACTCCCAGCGCAACGCCACCATCGGGTCCACTTTCACCGCTCTCCGTGCAGGCCAATACCCCGCCATCATCGCCGCCATCCCCAACACCACGCAGGCACCCACAAATGCCGCCGGATCGCTCGGCTTCACCTCAAACAGCACGCTTCCCGCCGCCCGGCTCACCCAGAACGCCAGCGCCAAACCCACCATAAGCCCTGCCGCCACCAGGGCCGTAACTCGTGCCAGAACCTCTCGCAGAATATCCCCGGACTGCGCACCCAGCGCCATGCGTATGCCGATTTCCTTCGTTCGTCGCGCCACCGAGAACGCCACCACGCCCGCGAGCCCCACCGCCGCCAGCAGTGTCGCCAGTACGCCGAACACGCCGCTCAGCCAGGTCAGCAGCCGCTCGCGCACCAACGAATTGTCAATCTGAATTTCCAGCGTGGTCGCCGCATACAGCGGCACGTTCGCATCGATCTCGCGCAATTGCGCCTTCACCATCTCTCCGATGTGTCTTGCCTCTTCCTCCGTCGATGTCCGCACCTGCAACGTCATATCCGCCAGCCGGGGTTCCTGCGCCATTGGTGTGTAGAAGTGCCGTTTCGTCGCTTCAGTCACTCGCACGTACTTCGCATCCTTCACCACCCCCACGATCTCGATATCCAGCGGCGCATCCTTCTCATCGCTCACACTCATTTTCTTTCCCAGAGGATCGCGATCCCCGAAAAAGTAGCGCGCCATCGTTTCGTTGACGATGGCCACCTTGGCGCGTCCCGCAGTATCCTGCTCTGTGAAATCGCGCCCTTTCACCACCGGTATCCCCAACGTTGCAAAATATCCCGTCGACACCAGCGCGGCATTCGGGTTCATGTTTTCGTCCAGCCCTGGCGTGTAACCTTCCACCCGCACACCTTCCTGATCCCAGCCGCCGGAAATCACCGAGCTCGTTGTCAGGCTCGCGGCCTTCACTCCCGGTAGCGCACGCACCCGGGTTAACAATTCGTCGTACACCTCCTTGACCCGCTCCCGCGGGTAGGCGTTCAACGACGGATTCAGCGTCGCCAGGTACACATTCTCCTTCGTGAATCCCGTGTTCACGCCGCGCAAGTTTGCCAGGCTATGCAAAAACAGCCCCGCGCCGATCAGCAGCGGCAGTGACAGCGCAACTTGCCCGAAGACCAGCGCACTTCGAAGACTCAACAGCCGTTCCGGGACACTTGTGGCCGGAACGCCCTCCCGCATCGACGGCGCCACGTGGGCCCGCCCCAGTTCCAACGCCGGTGCCAACCCGCTCAGCAGGCCCGTCAACATCGTCGCCGCCAGAGCGAATACCAATACCCGCCAGTCCAGCGGCGCGCGCAGGTTCATGGCATACTCTCGCGGCATAAACCCGATTAGTGCGGTCTTTGCCCAGTAGGCCACCGCCACCCCCGCCGCCCCTCCAATGGCACTTAACAACAAACTCTCGGTCAGCCACTGTCTTACCAGCCGGCCGTTGCCCGCTCCAATCGCCAGCCGCACCGCCACTTCCTGCCGCCGCTTTGCGTTTCGCGCCATAATCAGGTTGACCAGATTCGCGCACGCAATCAGCAGCACCATCGCGGTCGCCCCGAACATCAGCATCAGCGGCCTCTCCATTTCACTCCGCATGTGAGCGAAGCCTTGATTCCCCGCCTCCAGCCGGATTCGCTGGCCCATCCGCTTCTCGCGTTCGTGCGGTGACAAATCGCTGCCTGCAAGCTCATCCGACAGCTCCTGGTGATAGAGGAGGTCCAGTGCAGCCTGGGCCTGCCCGGTCGTGACCTCCGGCTTCCTTCGTGCCAGAATTGTCAGCCAGCTATGCCGGGGGTTCTCCAAACGGTTCGCCGGCACCGGCCGGAACACCTTCGCCATCATCATCGGCACGCGAATATCAGGGTTCCTGCCGAGATCTGTGCCGTAGAATCCCGCCGGCGTCACTCCGATCACCCGCATGGGAGCGCTGTTCAACAGAATGTCGCGTCCAACGATCGAGCCGTCACCGCCGAAGCGCCGTTGCCAGTAGCCATAGCTCAGCACCGCTACCGCTCCCTCTCCCGGCACACGGTCGTCATCCGGCGCGATCAGTCGGCCCAGGTAAGGCGTCACTCCCAGCGTCTCGTAGTAATTTCCCGACACCAGTTCGCCGCTGACTCGCTCACTCTGCCCCCCAAGGCTCGCATTCAATTCCAGCCCTGACCGGCACAGCACCCCGCTGAACACCGTGTTTTTATTCCGAATCGCCCGGTACATCGGATAGGAGTAGTCATCGTCTGCTACATCGCCGCTCGATTCTGGCGTGGTGTATTGCACCACCACCAGCTCTTGAGGATTCCGCACTGGCAAGCTCCCCAGCAGCACCGCGTTCACCAGCGAGAAGAGGCCCGTATTCGCCCCAATCCCCAGCGCCAGTGAAATCACCGCCGTCGCCGTGAATCCCGGGCTCTTCTTCAACATTCGCCCGCCAAACCGCAAGTCCTGCCAGATCCCATCCAGTACACTCAATCCACGCACCTCCCGGCACTCCTCCTTCGTCCGCTCCAGACCGCCAAACTCCACTCTGGCGCACCGGTACGCTTCCTCCTTCGGCAGGCCCTCCCGGACAAGGTCCTCAGCCCGCATCTCGATATGCGCGCGCAGCTCTGCCTCCATCTCCCTCTCGCGCACTCCCCGGTTAGTAATCCATGAAAGCAGCCGTACGATCCGTTTCATCGTTCCTCACAAAAGAGAGTCCGTCATCTCGCGCGTAGCGAGGGATCTCTCTTCGACTTACTTCCTTACCTCGTCTTCTTTCACACTTCCTCCGCCCGCGTTCCCAAAATTCCCGCGATCACTTCCGACATCTCCCGCCACTTTTCCGTTTCCGCCACTAGTCGCTTCTTTCCCGCGGCGGTGAGGGAATAGAATTTCGCCTTCCGGTTGTTGTCAGACTCGCCCCACTCGCTTTTGATCCAACCCTGGTCTTCCAGGCGGTATAGCGCCGGGTATAGCGATCCCTGCTGAATCTCCAGGCGCTTCTTCGAAATCTGCTCGATTCGCAGCAGAATCCCGTACCCGTGCAGCGGTCCCAGCGACACCGCTTTCAGGATCAGCATGTCCAGCGTCCCTTGCAGTAATTCCAGCTCTCTGCCCATCCGGTCTTCCTCCTAGAGTGTCTAGGAATGTACGCCGCGCTCTCCTAGTCTGTCAAGGAGAGTCCAGGGGGCTGCTTTGCGATCCGCTCTCGATACGCTGCGTGCTTTTTGATCGCGCTGCGGCCTTACTTGCGTCTGCGCAAGTTTTCCGCGCGCGCGGAATTCTTGCGGAATTCTCGCTTGCAAAATCTTTGTAAAGTCGGCGCACTTCTTTTCGTTATCTCCTTTGTTTTGCGAGTTCGTGACAACCTCGTGACAACCTCGTTTGCGTTAACGCAAAGAATGCTTTTCGCGCAGTCTCTACGTTGAATTTCACTCGCCCTTCCCGCGCTGGGGCTTTTGTGACATCGCAAATCTTCAGGAGGTTTCCGTGCCCGAGTCTGTATCTGCCGCCGTCTTTCCGAGGCAGCCGGCCATCCATTCAGTCGTTTCGGTGGCGCTTTCGCTCGTCGCCCTTGCCGCGTGTTCCGTTATTCTGTCGATAAGTGCCCAAATCTTTAGCGGGTCAGTCAGTTCTCGTTCCCTGATTTATCGCCTTGCCCCGCTCCCCGAACTCCCCGATCCGGCGATTCTCGCGGCTGGCATCGCTGCGCCAGATCCTTCCGCGCCGGGCACGGTCAACGGCCGGGTCACTTTTACCGGCACTCCGAAAAAGCTCAAGCCCATCGATATGTCTCGCGAGCCGAACTGCGCCAAGTTTTATAACGGTCCCGTCCCGTCGGACGTCAACCTCACGGGTCCCGACAGCAGCCTGCAGAACGTGATCGTTTACATCTCCGCCGGGGCCCCCGACGAGAACTTCACGGGGCCGGTGGTCCAGATGAAACAACGCGGCTGTCGCTATGCTCCCCATGTCGTGGCCGTTATGACCAATCAAGAAGTCTGGGTGCAGAACGACGATTCAGTCACCCACTCCGTTCATCCCATGGCTCACCTGAACCAAGAGTGGAACCGCTCCCAACCACCCGGTACTCCGCCGGTAGTGATGCACTTCAGCCAACCCGAATTCATCCGCGTGCGCTGCGAACTGCATCCCTGGATGAACGGTGTGCTCGCGGTCTTCAAGAATTCGCATCACGCGGTGTCTGACAGCAACGGTGCTTTTACGCTCCCGAACCTTCCTCCCGGCAAATACACCGTGACGGCCTGGCACGAGACTTATGGCACGCAATCTTCAGAGATCGTGGTGGGCCCTGGCGAATCCAAGGACGTGAACTTCAGCTTTAAGGTTTTGCCGTACTGATAGCGGTTGCCGGTGGGTCCGTCTACCTGCTGGGTCCCGCGTCATTGCGTCAAGAACTCGGCGCGCTGCGCTCTAGCTCTGCGGCAGAGTCGTGTAGTTCGCCGATGCGGGTGGGGCGAAAAACTCCTGAACCGTGAGTGCGTTTCCCCAAAGACGCATTCAGCTTTCGCTCCACCCACTCCTCACCTCTTCTTCACGATCCACGCGATCAGAAGGCCGATCACAAAGCCTCCGATGTGCGCCCAGAACGCCACGCCCGGTGTGTTCGCTGCTCCCAGTCCGCCCACACCTTCCAGGAATTGCAGGACGAACCAATAACCCAGCACGAACACGGCAGGAATCGGGATGAAGAAAATGAAGAAGAGCATCAGCACGTTTGCTCGCGGGTATAGGACTGCGTACGCTCCCATCACACCGCTGATCGCCCCGCTCGCCCCGATTGCGGGAAGGGAAGAGCCCCAGTTGAAGAGCACGTGTACAAATCCCGAAGCAATCCCGCAGAACAGATAGAACAATAAATAAGGCAGGTGGCCGAAATAGTCCTCCACGTTATCCCCGAACACATACAGAAACAGCATGTTTCCCAGCAAGTGCATCAGCCCGCCGTGCAGGAACATGCTCGTGAACATCGGATAGAACGCCATCTTGAATCCAAGGTAGCCCGCCAGGAATTGCGGGATGTGCGAGGGAATGGTCGCGTTCGCCATGAGGAACACCTTCTGCGCGTGGGGTGGCAGCGTGACCTGATAGACGAATACGATTACATTCACGAGGATCAGGGCGTAGTTGACGATGGGAAACGTACGTGTGGGATTGTCGTCCTTGATGGGGATCATGTGGCCGGTTGCGCTTAAGTTCTGTCGCCATTGTAGCGCACCTGCTTGCCACGCTCGGTTCGCAGCAGATTTGCAGGGACGGCCCTCTCGCTCACGTGTGTACGAGCACTTGCTCCAACTGTCGGACGTCGGTGCTCAATCTAACGTAATACTTGAAGTGCCGGCGCGGTGATCGCGCACAATGGCACTCGAGCGCGTTCCAAAACGGAACCACTCCGGAACGGATTGGCCATACTTCAAGTATTACTTTAAATGTCGGCGCGCCGACATTTTTAGAGGGTGAGGACTTGCCCCCAAAGCAGTCCGATTACGAGCCGAATTCAATCGAATCGCGAATCAAAGAACTGCACCGTGGGACAACCCGTTATTCCGAGCGGAGCGAGGAATCTCTCCTTGCCTCTCTCGATCGGCCAGTTTCTCCACAATTCGCGGACGCGCACATTGCTATGTCTCGCCGCGTATGGTAATTAAATAGGTTCTGCACTGGCGCGCATTTTCGCATGTGCATCCTTGCTCATGCGCGATTCGCGCGTCGACATTGCGCATGCCTGCCCGCGAAACGGAAGCCATCATCCTGAAGACCTTTCCGCTGGGAGAGGCCGATCGCCTGGTCAGTTTCTTGGGTCGTTCCTCGGGGCGCATGCGGGGTGTAGCCGCGGGCGCGCGCCGCATTAAAAACCGCTACGGCTCCACTCTGGAAGTGCTGTCGCACGTGCAGATCTGGTACGTGGAACGCGAGACGCGCGACCTGGTGCGCTTCCAGCAGGCAGAGTTGCTCGAGTCGTTTCATAAGGCGCAGAGCGACTACGGCCTGAGCACGGGCCTGGCGCTCGTCAGCGAAGTGGCGGAGTTGGTGCTGCCCGAGCATGAAGTCAGCGAAGCGATGTTCCGGCTCATATTGCTGACAGCGCGCCAGATTGACCGCCTCGCTATTTCGGCACTGCCGGTGAGCTATTTCTCGTTCTGGACCGTTCGGCTAGCGGGCTGGCTTCCGCGTTTCGATGCGTGCGCGCAATGCGGGAAGCCCTTCGGGAAGGGAACCGCATACCAAGCCGCGTACCATCCCGGTTTGTTGGACGAGGAGCACCGCCGCCCCGGGATGAAGCCGGTTTCCGCGGAAGCGCGGCAGCTGGCGGAAGTTTTCGCGAAGGGAAGGCTGGATCAACTCGATGCCGCGTTGGGAAGTCTGCCCGGAGCGAAGGAATTGCGTGAGGCGTCGTTGAACTGGATCGAGCACCACACAGAGCGGAAGGTCGCCACGCGTGAGTTGCTCGAAACGGTGTGAGTTTTGTGGGAAGGCGCGGCAATTCGTTCTGCTCCAGCCTGCCACCGTCATTTCGAGGGCGAATTTTGCCCGAGGAATCTCTCTTCGATTTGTGATCCAAGAGGGATTCCTCACTCTGTTCGGAATGACGGAACCGGGAGCAGAAAAATGTCGGCGCGCCGACATTTCAAGTCTTACTTGAAGTTGGGCTGGACGAGAATTTTGTAGGGGCTCAGCACCGCTGAACCCCATTTTGGCGAGATCGCGGGAATTGCACGGGCATGGGGCGCAGCCCCTACAAAACGTCGTCGATAATGTGATCGGGAGACTGTGTGAAAGCAAAAACCGAAGCCAAGCCAAAGCCGCAGGGACTCACCTTTCAGGAACTCATCCTTAAATTGATGCATTTCTGGGACAAACAAGGTTGCGTCCTGCAGCAGCCCTACGACACCGAAGTGGGTGCCGGCACGATGAGTCCCGAGACGTTCCTGCGCGTTCTGGGTTCCAAGCCTTATCGCGTCGCGTACGTTCAACCGTCGCGCCGCCCGGCGGACGGCCGCTATGGCGAGAATCCGAATCGTCTCTACAAGCACTATCAATATCAGGTCATCCTGAAGCCGTCGCCAACGGATATTCAGGAAGTGTACCTGAAGAGCCTTGAGGCCATCGGTATTGATCTGTGCGCGCACGACATACGCTTCGAGGAAGATAACTGGGAATCGCCTACACTGGGAGCGTGGGGCATTGGGTGGCAGATCCTGCTCGACGGGCTGGAAATTACCCAGTTCACGTACTTCCAGCAGAGCGGTGGCATCGATTTGGATCCGATTTCTGTCGAGATTACCTACGGGCTGGAGCGAATTTGCCAATTTCTGCAGGACGTGCCGAGCATCTTCGACATTCGTTGGACCAACGAGACCACGTACGGCCAAGTGCGCCTGGCGGAAGAGCAACAGTTGTCCGAGTACAGCTTCGATCGCAGTGATGCAAAGGCGCTGCGTACCGAATTTGAGCTGCACGAGAAGGAAGCCAAGGAACTGTTGGACGCCTGGAAGGCATTGCCCGGGGACGTCCCGCCGATCACGCGCGCGCGGTACCCGCTGCTAGCCGCCTACGATCATTGCCTGAAGTGCTCGCACCTGTTCAATCTGATGGACGCGCGGGGCGTCATTTCGACGACGGAACGCGCAGCGCTGATGCAAAGGGTGCGCACTCTGGCGTGCCGCGCCGCGGCAGCCTACCTGGCACAGATCGGTGAAGGGAAGCATGAAGGACGAAGCGGCGCGCCGGGCGGCGGGGCAGGCAAGCCTGGCCACGAGGTGCGCTCGTGAAGGCGTTCTCGTCGAGCCCAATCCGTTATTGCGAGGACGGGGTGTGTCCGAGGGATCTCTCTTGGATCGCAAATGGAAGAGAGATTCCTCCCTGCGCCGACTCCGTTCGGGATGACGAATCTGACTTGGTCGGCGGGGCCAGAAATGTCGGCGCGCCGACATTTAAAGTAACACTTGAAGTCCGGTTAGACGTCACAAATTGCCAAAATGGAACTGTGCCCGAGGTGATTGCATGAGCGCCGCCCTTGCGAAGGGGAGTGCCACGAAATATTCGAAAGCCGCCGGCAGTTCGAAGAGCGGAGTGCCAGCAGTGAAGCGGGTTGAGCTTCTCTTTGAAATTGGCGCGGAGGAGATTCCCGCCGGGATGTTGCCCCGCGCCATCGCCGAACTGCAGACCATCCTGGAGAAACACCTCACCGCCGAGAGCCTCATGGATGGAGTGACCGTCGAGACGTTTGGTGGGCCCCGACGGCTTACCGCTTCGATTCGCGGGCTGGTGGCCAAGCAAGCAGACGTCGAGCTGGAGGTTACCGGGCCGCCGAAGTCGGTCGCCTATGACGCCAGCGGAGCCCCGACTCGCGCCGCGGTGAGCTTTGCCGAGAAGCAGAACGTGCCGTTGCACGAACTGAAAACGGTGCAGACGGCCAAGGGCGAATTCATTGCCGCAAAGGTCATCAAACTCGGACGTACTTCGTTCGATCTGCTCTTCGAGATTCTCCCGCGAGTCATTCACGACTTGTCTTGGCCCAAAACGATGACCTGGACCGGACTGAAGGGAGCTCGCTTCATTCGGCCGATCCGGTGGATCGTGGCCGTCCTGGACGGCAAGCCGCTGAAGTTTTCCTTCGGAGGAGTTACAGCAGGCGACACCACGCGTGGCCACCGCTTCTTGGGCAAACCGGCCATCGCGGTGAAAAACTTTGCAGACTACGAGAAGAAGCTGCGCGTGAATGGGGTCATCGTGCGCCCCGAAGAGCGTCGCGAGAAGATCACCAAGGAGCTGGCGGCGATCGCCAAGCGCTCCGGCACACACATCCACGAAGACGCGGAACTGCTGGACCTCGTGGCTTATTTGAACGAGTTTCCTACGGTGATCGAGGGCGATTTCGATCCGTCGTTCCTCGAGTTGCCGGACGAGATTCTGATAACCGTGATGCGTGGCCACCAGAAGTACTTTGCAGTCGAGAAGCGAGGTGGGGAACTGGCGCCTCATTTCCTCGCGGTCATTAATTTGGTGAAAGACACCAAGGGCTTAGTGCGCGCCGGACACGAGCGGGTGCTGCGCGCGCGCTTTGCCGATGCGCGGTTCTTCTGGCAGTCCGACCAGAAGACGAAGCTCGGTGATATTCTGCCGAAGCTGCAGAAAGTCACCTACGAATCGCGTCTCGGCAGCTATTTCGACAAAGTTGAGCGCGTGCGAGCGATTGCACGCTGGCTGACGGAGCAGTGGTACAGCCTCGGCATGATGCAGGCGCACGTTGCGGATGCCGACCGCGCCGCCGAACTGGCGAAATGCGACCTGGCCACGGAGATGGTGCGCGAGTTCACAGAGCTGCAGGGTGTGGTTGGCGGCCTGTATGCCCGGGCACAGGGCGAGTCGGAGGAAGTGGCGGATGCGGTGTACGACCACTACCGGCCTGTGGGGCTGGATGATCCGATTCCGCGAAACGTGACCGGTTGCGCGGTGGCGCTGGCCGACAAGCTCGATTCGATCGTTGGATGCTTTTCCGTGGGCGCGATCCCGACAGGATCCAGCGACCCGTATGCCCTGAGGCGGGCGGCCTTGGGGATCGTGAAGATAATCTTGGAAAAGAAGGTTTTTGTGTCGCTGCCCCTCGTTATCGGCGCGGCCAGCAAGGCTTTGCTAAACCATCCGCCACGTAAATCCGTCACAGCGGAGCAGGAGGCACAGATATTAGAATTCTTGCTGGAGCGCGCACGCTTCGTGTTCCGCGAGAAGTCGGGCTATGCCTACGACGAGGTGAACGCGGTGCTCCGCGCCGGGTCGGATGACCTGGTGGATGTGGAAAAACGGCTGCGGGCACTGAAGTCCATCCGCAAGTCCAAGAACTTCGAACCGCTTGCGGTGTCGTTCAAGCGGATTCGCAAGATCCTGGAAAAGGCAGACGCGCCGGCGGACGAACTGAAGCACGTGTACAAGGACCTCTTCGAGAAAGATGCGGAGCGGGAGCTGTATGCCGCCGTGCGCAAGGCGGCGGGGAAGGTCAGCGAAGACAAGCGGGCTGGAAGATACCTCGAAGCGCTCGAGGAGATCGCCGGGCTGCGCAAGGTCGTGGACCAATTCTTCGTGGATGTGATGGTGATGGCGGAGGACGAGGCAGTGCGCAAGAATCGCTTGGCGCTGCTGGCGGAGTTGCTCCGAGAGTTCACGACGATTGCGGACTTTTCGGAGTTGGCGGGCGAGGAGAAGTAGCCGGTAAGCGGATCAATCGAAGAGAGATTCCTCACTTCGCAGACTCCGTTCGGAATGACGGGTTTGGTTTTTAGGAATAGGGACGTAGATGGCGCGAGACGGATCATTTTATTCCTACATCATGGCCAGTGAGTCTGGCGTGCTATACGTGGGTGTAACGAATAATTTGGCGGTCCGCGTGGGCCAACACAAAGAAAAGCTGGTCCTGGGTTTCACGAGTCAGTACAACGTGACGAAGTTGGTTTGGTACGAGCCGCATTCGGAAGCGGGCGCAGCGATCGTTAGGGAGAAGGAAATTAAGGGCTGGAGGCGAAGCAAGAAGGTCAGGCTGATTGAGGAGCGGAATCCGACGTGGCATGACTTGAGCTTGGGCCCGCCGCCATCGCCTAGCCGTCATTGCGAGCGGAGTCTTCGAAGCGAGGAATCTCTCTTGGGTTCGGAAGGCAAGAGGGAGCCCTCGCTACACTCGGAATGACAGATTTGGGTGAGTGGGTTGAGTAGAGGGAACGGGGATCCGTCGGCCGATCGAGGAATGTCGGCGCGCCGACATTTAAAGTAATACTTGAAGCTGTCCGAGTTGGCTGAAGAGTGACTTGAGGTAATGCTCGAGGTATGGGATTTCGAACTTCAAGTAAAGCGTTAACTTTGAATTTTGGCGGAGAGCGTGTCACCAGTGCCGAAAATGTCGGCGCGCCGACATCTCAAGTATTACTTGAAGTTCTTTGCCGGCCGCTATGACAGCGCGGCGGGAAAAATTTAGCGGCGGAATCCTCCGGGAACTGCCGGCGTGCCGGGGAAGAGCGCACTCCAAACCCAACTGAGTGCGGGAATCGCGGCGCGAGTGGAACGGTGCAAAAACAAGAGAGGCGCAAAGTGACTAAGTGGGTCTATTTCTTCGGTGCGGGAAAAGCAGAAGGTGACGGGGAATGGCGCGATCTGCTAGGCGGGAAGGGCGCGGGCCTGGCGGAGATGACCAAGATCGGACTGCCGGTGCCCGCCGGGTTCACGATCACCACGGAAACCTGTGACTATTTTTACAAGAACGGCAAGAAATATCCCTCCGACCTGGCGAAGCAGTTGAAAGACAACGTGGCCAAGCTGGAGAAAGTCACGAAAAAGAAACTGGGGGACCCGAAGAATCCGCTACTGGTCAGCGTGCGGTCTGGCTCGGCGCGATCGATGCCCGGAATGATGGAAACCATTCTGAACCTGGGCTTGAACGATAAGTCCGTGGCCGGACTTGCCAGTGTCACCAAGAATGAGCGCTTTGCGTATGACGCGTATCGCCGCTTTGTGCAGATGTATTCCACGGTGGTGATGGGTCTTTCGAAGGAAGATCTCGAGCACCGTTTGCGCGGCATGAAGGAGCGGGTCGGCGTGAAGTTGGACACCGACGTTCCGGCGAGCGGTTGGAAGGAACTGGTGGCCGAGTACAAGGAGTACTTCAAGGAGAAGGCCGGCAAGGATTTCCCGGACGATCCGATGGAGCAGTTGTGGGGCGCGATTGGTGCGGTGTTCGGCTCGTGGATGGCGGAGAAAGCGGTGACCTACCGCCGCGTGGAGAAGATTACCGGTCTGCTCGGGACCGCGGTGAACGTGGTGCAGATGGTGTTCGGCAACACGGGCGACAATTCCGGCACCGGCGTTTGCTTCACGCGCGACCCAAGCACGGGTGAGAAGGTGTTCTACGGCGACTATCTGACCAATGCGCAGGGCGAAGACGTGGTAGCGGGCATTCGCACGCCCGTTCACCTGACGGAACTGAAGAAGATCATGCCGAAGGCTTATGCGCAGCTCGAGAAGGTGCGCGTTAAGCTGGAGAACCACTACAAAGACATGCAGGACATGGAGTTCACCATCGAAGAAGGCACGCTCTACATGCTGCAGACGCGTACCGGCAAGCGTACACCGTCGGCAACCTTCAAGATCGCTCTGGACATGGCCAACGAGAAGCTGATCACCAAGGAAGAGGCCGTGCTGCGCATCAAGCCGGAAGATATCGAGCGGCTCTTCTACCCAGTGATCGACGCGAAGTTCGATAAGAAGAAGTTGGCCGAGAAAATTCTGACCCACGGTATTGACGCGGTGCCAGGCGCGGCCGCGGGCAAAGTGGTGTTCAGCGCGGCGGAAGCGGAAGAGTGGGCCAAGAACGGCGAAAAGGTCATCCTGGTCCGTCGTGAAACCAGCCCGGAAGATGTAGGTGGCATGGCCGTGGCGCAAGGCATCCTGACCGCAACGGGCGGAAAGACTTCGCACGCAGCGGTGGTGGCGCGCGGTTGGGGCAAGTGCTGCATCGTTGGCGCGGAGACGCTGGCGATCGACTACAAGAGCAAGTCGATGAAGGATGGCAAGACCGGCAAGACCGTGAAGGAAGGCGAATGGCTGACGCTGGATGGCAGCGAAGGCACGGTGTACACCGACCAGTTGCCGCTGGTTACGCCCGAACTTCCGAAAGCGTATCAGACGGTGATGAAGTGGGCCGACGACATCCGGCGGATGCGTGTGCGCACCAATGCGGACACGCCGCAAGATGCGCGCAAGGCCATCGAGTTCGGCGCGGAGGGAATTGGGTTGTGCCGCACCGAGCACATGTTCTTCACGGACTTTGAGTTTCCGGAGAAGAGCGCCGAGAGGCAACGCGCCATCCAGGAGATGATCGTCGCAGAGGATAAAGATGCACGAGTGAAGGCGCTCGATAAGTTGCTGCCGTTCCAGCGGCGCGATTTCATCGGGATCTTCAGGGCGATGGACGGCTTTCCTGTAACTATTCGGTTAATTGACCCACCACTACATGAGTTTGTACCGCACGACCATGCCAAGCAGGCGGAACTGGCCAAGGAACTGGGCATTCCGGTGGAGACCGTGGCGCGCCGCGTGGAACAGTTGCACGAGGCGAATCCCATGCTGGGTCATCGCGGCTGCCGGTTGTCGATCACCTATCCTGAAATCCTCGAGATGCAGGTGCGGGCGATCATCGAAGCGGCGATCGAATGCCACAAGAGCAAAGTTAATGTATTACCTGAGATCATGATTCCGCTGACTCTCGACAAGAAAGAGCTGGGAATCCTGGTGGATGCTACGCGGCGAGTGGCCGACGACCTGATCAAGAAGGCTGGCGTGAAGCTGCCGTACCTGGTCGGGACGATGATCGAGTTGCCGCGCGCGGCGTTGCTGGCGAATGAGATCGCGGAGGTGGCGGAGTTCTTCAGCTTCGGCACCAACGACCTCACCCAAACGACCATGGGCCTGTCGCGCGACGACGCGGGGCGCTTCCTGCCGGACTATGTCGACGAGAAGAAGGCTGGGGTATTCCACGGCGATCCGTTCCAGACGCTGGACACCAAGGGCGTGGGAATGTTGATGAAGTGGGGCATCGAAAGAGGCCGGTCGACGCGTCCAAAGCTGAAGGTTGGCATCTGCGGCGAACACGGCGGCGATGCGGACAGCGTCAAGTTCTGCCACCAGGTCGGCATGGACTACGTGAGCGCGTCACCATTCCGCGTGCCAATCTCTCGATTGGCGGCAGCGCAAGCGGTCGTCGAAGAGAAGAAGGCTGCGAAGAAGGGTAAAAAGAAGTAGCGAAGCAGCGCCTCGTGTTGGGGGTCCAGGACGCTGGACCCCATCTTGGCAGGCTCGAACGAGTTGAGGTCGTGCGGAGATGGGGCGCAGCAATGCAGCGCCCCAACAAAACGGCGGCAGTCTTTAGTGTTCGAGATCGCGGGAGCAGAGCTCCCGTGGAGCCTTCCTTGCTGAGGTACGATTGGGCGTGAAAACGAGAGCAGGAGCTCTCGCGCTCCAAAGTTCAAGTAATACTTGAAGTCAATTTCCGCCTCGTGGGGGAGATACGGCAAAGGGACTTCGACAACTAAACAGGTTTATACCAGGGGCACGATTCGTCGTGCCCCTACTTCTGTTTATTGGCTGTTGCGTGATGGCGGCGGACCCGCCCGTGGTGCTGAAGGGGCGGGTAGTGGACGAGAACGGGCTGCCCATAGGAGGAGCTCAAGTAAAGCTTGAGGTCGAGGGTGGGCAGTCTTTTTCGGTGGTGAGTGACGACGCGGGCTTCTTCTCGATCGCGCAATTTCCGGTTGGAGAGGCAACGGCTCAGGTGGAGAAAAAGGGCTACTTCGTGTTGGCCGGGCAGAAGATCCAGGTGTCGGCGGCGGCTTCGGAATTCACGTTCACGCTGAATCGCGAGGAAGAGGTCCGGGAAAAGGTGGACGTCAGCGTCACGTCGGAGCGGATCGATCCCGCACAGGCGTCGCAGACGCAGGACCTGAGCGCGCGGGAGATCCGCGACGTACCGGTGCCGAGCTCGCATACCTTACAGCAGAGCCTGGTGATCATGCCGCAGGTGGTGCATGACAATCTGAATTTTCTTCATGTGGTGGGAGCGAGGACTACACAGACGCAATACCTGCTGGATGGATTCGATATCGGCGATCCGGTGAGCGGCCAACTGGACGCGCGGTTGAGCGTGGAGGCGGTGCGCAGAGCGGAAGTCCAAACCGGCCGGATAGGAGCCGAGTATGCGCATCCGGGAGCGGCGGTGATGAGCTTCGACACGCCGGACGGCGACGATCAGTGGCGGTTCGGGACGGTCGATTTCATCCCCAGCGTCAATTTACAGAAGGGCGTGCAACTGGGCAGTTTCTACCCGCGATTCTCGCTGTCGGGGCCAATCGAAAAAGGCAAGCTGTGGTTCAGCGAATCCCTGAGTTTGCAATACACGCTGGGAATCATCAACGGACTGGCCCCGGGACAACCGGACGAGCAAAAGAATTACGCAGGCGACTCCTTGACGCGATTGCTGTGGCTGGTGGCCCCGAATCATAGTATCCATGGCGAGTTTCTGTACAACCAGGATTATGGCGAGAACATCGGGCTGAACGCGTACAGGCCGCAATCGGCTACGGTGGACACCAACTCTCACCGCCTGTTCGGATCGTTTCTGGACCAGCTTTGGTGGCAGAAGACGCTGTTTCAGCTGGGAATTTCCGCGGACGAAAGCTATTACCGGACCAGCCCGCAAGGAACCGAACCGTATGTCCAACTGGTGAACGGAGCGGCGGGAAACTGGTTCGAGCGATTGCGCACCACCGGGCACCGGTATCAGGGATTCGCGTCGGTGAGCCGCGCGAATCTGAACTGGCATGGAACGCACACGATTTCTATTGGGGCGAATTTGTCCAGCGTGGACATGAACCAAAACGCCGAGCGCAGCGACATCCACGCGGTGGCGCAGGATGGCACAACCTTGCTCCGCCTATCGCAATTTACGGGTTCGGGGCAGTACAGCGTCTCGGATACTCTTGCGGGAATGTTCGTGCAAGACGGCTGGCAGATCAACAGACACTGGTTCTTGCAGTCTGGATTGCGGCTGGATCTGGACCGCTACGTCGAGAAAGCGTTGCCGCAGCCGCGCGTCACGCTGAACTGGATTCCGTTCGCGGAAAATCGCTCGAAATTTTCGATTGGCTGGGGAATGTATTCGATTCCGCTGAACCTGTCGGTGATCGGGCTGACGTCGGACCAGAAAGAAGTGGATGCGACGTATAGCTACGACGTAAACGGAAACCTGCTGACGACCAGCGGTCCGGCCACGAGCCAGTTCGTGCTCGGCGAAAATTGGAAGATGCCGTATTTTCAGGTCGCCAATGCGAGTTATGAGCAAAAAATCGGCGCAAGCACGCTGGTTACGCTCGATCTCCTGGCACGCGACGAGCACCACGGGCTGGTGTTCAGGACCGCCACGCCGGGGCAGATTGGGTCGAATTTTTTGCTGGAGACGCAACGGAGGGACAAGTATCGCTCGCTGACCGTGAGCGCGAAGCACACTTTCGAAAATGGGGCGCTGCTGTTTGGCGCGTACACGCGATCGAAGGCGAGCACCGATCAGGCCATCGATCCGTACTTCGGGCAGCTGTATTTTGCGGCGCAGCAGCCCGGAGATCTGCTGTGGGATGCGCCAAATCGGTTTGTGTCGTGGGGAAGCATCCCGACGAATATCTGGGGACTATTGTTTGCGTACTTTTATGAGTATCGAAGCGGCTATCCGTTCAATGTTGTCGATCAGCAGCAATTTCTTGTGGGAGCGCCGGCGTCGCAGAGGTTTCCGTACTACAGCAGCCTGACGGTGTCGCTGGAAAAGCCGTTCCGGTTCAAGGAGTACATTTTTGCGATCCGCGTTTCGGCGGTCAACGCATTGAACCGGCAGAATCCGGACGTGGTGGTGAACAATGTGGATGCGGAGGGAGCGACGCCGGGGTACTTGACGTTTTCGGGCGGGCAGGGAAGAGCCATCACCGCGCGGCTGCGTTTTGTGGGAAGGAAGTAGGGCTTGGTGTGCGGCAATTTCCAGTCAATCCTGGTGCTGATACCTCCTTCTGAAACGCAGCTCGACCAGGTCTCGCTGCCTCGAATCAACGCCCAAAGAAAAGCCTTAGGATTCCGGACTCCCGCAGATAAACTCCCAGAAGTGTAGCTTCGACCGTCTGGTCAGGCAGCTTCTGACTTCCGGCGAGCCATCAGGTCGGCTTGAGCGCGATTTCTGCAGTCGATGGCGAACGCTCATAATGACTCCATTTGATCAAGCAAGAGCAGCTAGCTCGGTAAGCCTATGAAAAGAGTCTACTCACCCCGATCTTTGCCTGGCGCTTGTTTTGTGTTTGTGATGCTTCTCTTGTCAGAGATTCCTGTCGCGGCCCAGGTTAAACAAATCCGCCGCGTGGTCATTCTCAACGATCTAGGTGTCATCTCCTCACCGGGCTTCGCCGAGGTCGATCAAGCTATTTTTAGTGGTCTACAAAAGTCGCCGTATCAAATCGAGCTTTATCATGAGAGCCTGGAAGTCACGCTGTTCCCAGATGAAACTTCTCAACAACGCTTTCGGAAAGACTTCATTCAAAAATATTCAGACCGAAAACCCGACGTAATCATCGCTGTTGGATCGGCATCCCTAAAATTTATCGCTGAATCGCACGAACGATCTTTCCGGGATACTCCCATCATATTCTGTGCAATTCTCGGAAATGTCCCCGAAGAGCTACGACGCGATGGGCGATTTACCGGAGTTTTGGGTAAGTTGCACCCGGAGGGAACTCTCTCTGCCGCGTTGCACATGTTGCCCAATACAAAACGGGTGATAGTTACAGGAGGCGTGGGCACATTTGACGAGGCCTTCGAAGACATTGCCAGAGCGGGTTTTCAGAATTTTGGCTCCAGGCTCCAGTTTACGTATCTGACGACCCTAAGCATGTCTGACCTGCTTGAGCGGGTCAAACATATACCGCCGGATACGATCATCTACCACACGGCAATGACGAAGGACGCGGATGGGCAACGCTTTATCGATTCAGCCCAGTCGGTACCTCTGGTAGCGAGTGCCGCGAACGCACCGATATTTGTCATGGACGATGTCGATCTTAGGGGAGGAACGGTGGGGGGCGACTTGGTGAATTGGTCAGACGATGGTCGCGTCGCAGCCGAAATGGCGGTGAAGATTCTTAACGGAGAGAAAACGCAGGATATCCCAATTGTCACCAGCGCGGATGCTTACATGTTTGACTGGCAGGCCCTGCAGCGGTGGGGAATCAACGAGAGCGACTTGCCTGCGGGTAGCATTGTACTCAACAGATCCCCGAATTTCTGGCAGTTATATAAGCGATATGTGCTGGCAGGAGCATCCGTCCTGGCGATGCAGACGCTGGCCATACTCTTATTGTTATGGCAGCGGGCCAAGCGGAAACAATCGGAAGCAAAGCTGCGTGAAAGCGAGAAGCGATTTCGTCTGGTGGCAAACGCAACACCAGTAATGATCTGGATGTCTGAAACGGATAAGTTATACAACTACTTCAACCAACCTTGGCTCGATTTTACCGGGAAGTCTTTCGAGTCACAATCGGGGAATGGTTGGACCGATGGCGTCCATCAAGACGACCTCCATCGGTGGCTGGAAACCTACACGAGAGCATTCAACAAGCGCGAATCTTTTCGCATGGAATATCGGCTGAGGCGGAATGACGGAGAATACCGTTGGATCCTCGACCTTGGAGTGCCGCGCTTTAATGCGGACGGTTCTTTTGCCGGATATATCGGTTCATGCATCGACGTGACGGATCGCAGAAATGCAGAAGAAGTTCTTTCAAGCGTTAGTCGCCGATTGATAGAGGCGCAGGAACAAGAACGGACCAGAATTGCCAGAGAGTTGCACGACGATATTAATCAGCGGCTGGCGCTAATAGCGGTGAAATTGTCGAGCGTCAACAAAGAAGTGCCCGATTCGGGCGGCGCGATAAGGCAAGCCGTTGACGAGGTTCGTCAAGACGTTCACGAGCTTGGGAAGGATGTTCAAGCATTTTCACACAGGTTGCACTCTTCGAAACTGGAATATTTGGGACTTGCGGCTGCCGCGGCCGGTTTCTGTAAGGAGTATTCCAAGCAACATAATGTCGAAGTCGGGTTCCACTCAGACGGCATTCCAAGAACATTTCCACCCGAGATTTCGCTCTGTCTGTTCCGGGTGTTGCAGGAAGCCCTTCAAAATGCCCTTAAATACAGCGGGACGCGCCAATTTGAAGTCAAGCTGGAGAGCAACCCAAACGAAATCCACCTGAGCGTACAAGATTGGGGAGTAGGTTTCGATATCGACTCAACCATCAACTCGCATGGGCTGGGTCTAATAAGTATGACTGAGCGGCTAAAACTGGTGGACGGACAACTGTCAATCGATTCGAGGCCGAACTGCGGCACGACTGTTCACGCTCGTGTGCCTCTACTTCCGAATTACCGCGGGGATCGCAAACGAATGATCAACTACGACAAGACCCTGCTGGCTTCTGACTAGTAGATTCTTGCGACAGGGAACTGGAGATATTTGCGGGTCAACTTACAATCCCGGTAATCTCACCACACGGTATGCCTGGCCGGAGGAGTTCGTCAGCATCACACTTGAAAATTTAGATTTAACGGAATGTCAACTTACATTTATTCGCGTAAATTCGCGTACTACGGGATACTAGGGCGCGCACGGACCTGGCGGCCCGAGATGCTTGCGAGCAGAAAAGGACGAGCTTCTGGGTTAGAGTCGAAGAGCATTGTCCCTGCGAATCCCCCGAAAGGACAGCAACCATGAGCGAGAAAGGCCGGATCCTCGGCATCGGCGGTATCTTCTTCAAGTCTGCGAATCAGCAACAGATGAAGGAGTGGTACGCAAAGCATCTCGGACTTGCGGATAGCGGGCAGGGCGTCATGCTGCCGTGGCGGGAAAGAGACAATCCGGAAAGCGAGCAGATGACGGTGTGGAGCATTTTCCCCGGCAATACCAAATATTTCGAACCTGGCCAAGCCTCGTTCATGGTGAACTACATTGTCGACGACATGGATGCCCTGCTCGAGCGGCTGGCAAAAGACGGCGTGCGCATCGACCCGAAGCGCCAGGACGAGAGCTACGGCCGCTTCGCGTGGATTTACGATCCCGACGGAAACAAGATTGAGCTGTGGCAGCCACTCTAGGAACTCGAATCTCTGTGCAATAGCTTCCAGGTTTCCCGACGGGTTGTGGCCGGCCAGACATGTTGCTGGCGGGCGGGATTGTATCGGCTTCGGAAAAACGACGCCCCTGAAAAACGTGTGTGCCAACTGGGAAACTTTTGGAGGAAGACCCTCGTATTCTTGAGCAGTGCGAGCGGTGTGCCAGACACGACCATGGACGCGTAAGGCGTTCTCTACAAAAACAATTGTGAGTTGTGCGTTGGAGGCGGAATGCGGCTGACGGTCGAGGGGTTGAGCAAGACGTATCGGGGCAGCGTGCGCGCTCTTCGCGGAGTGAACCTATCCCTGCGTCCGGGCGTGCTGGGACTGCTGGGGCCGAATGGGGCGGGGAAGTCGACGCTGATGCGGATACTGGCGACCATCACGCGGCCATCGTCGGGGCGAGTTATCTGGAATGATGCGGATGTAGCCAAGAATCCCGATGCGTTGCGCAGCGTGCTGGGATATCTGCCGCAAGACTTTGGCGTGTATCCGAATTTAAGTGCGATTGAATTTCTGGATTATCTGGCGGCAGTGAAGGGAATTCCTGCAGAAGCAGCGAAGCGACGGATTTCGGAGTTGCTGGCGCTGGTGAATCTTGCGGATGTGGCGAAGCGTCCCCTGGGCGGCTATTCGGGCGGAATGCGGCAGCGCGTTGGGATTGCGCAGGCGCTGCTGAACGATCCGAAGTTGCTGATAGTGGATGAGCCGACGGCGGGGCTCGATCCGGAAGAGCGTGTGCGGTTTCGCAATCTGCTCTCGGAGCTGTCCGGCGAGCGGATCGTGATTCTGTCGACGCACATCGTTTCGGATGTGGAGGCAGTGGCGACAGAGATCGCAATTCTGGCGCGGGGCGAATTGCTCGCACACGGCGCGCCGGAGGAATTGCTGGAGCGCGTGAATGGGAAGATTTGGGAAGTGGTGGTGCCAAGTGGAGAACTGGCGACGCTGCGGGCGAAATACCTGATCAGCAGTACGGCGCACCGGTCCGATGGCGTGCACGCGAGAGTGGTGGCGGACGCGGCGCCGAGTGGTGTGGCGCGGGCGCTGGAGCCGTCTTTGGAGGATGCTTACCTGGCGGTGCTGGCATCACAGCGAAGCGGTGTGCCTTCAGGAGTGGCGGCGTGAACGCATCGAGTGATGCGGAGGGTGGCACGGCCGAGAAAGAAAGAGGGATTCCACGCTTCGCTCGGAATGACGGAATCGAGAGTTCTCGGCAAGGTGTGAACGGCGTCGCGCGGACTCTAGTGGCGATTGCGCGGGCCGATTTTCTGGAGCGCACGCGGCGCTACAGCTTCTTCCTTGCGCTGCTCTTCGCGGTATTTCTCGGTTACGCCACGGCCACGGGAAAAGTTTTTATTCAATTCGACGAATATCGCGGGGTGTATACGTCCGGGTGGATCGGCACGCTGGTGGCGCTCACGATTACGTGTTTCGTGTCGCTGGTGGGATTTTACGTCGTGAAAAATTCTGTGGAGCGGGATCGCGCGACCGGCGTGGGACAGATTCTGGCAGCGACACCGCTCTCGAAGATCGCGTACGCGTTCGGAAAATTTCTGAGCAATTTTGCTGTGCTGTCGACCATGGTGGGCGTACTGGCCGTGGCCGCGATGGTGATGCAATTCATCGTCGGGGAAGATTCGCGACTGAATTTGTGGGCGCTGCTTTCACCCTTTTTGCTGATTGCGCTGCCGACCGTGGCGCTGACGGCCGTGGTGGCGCTATTTTTCGAGATGGTGCCGTGGCTGCGCGGCGGCCTGGGAAATGTGACGTGGTTTTTTGTGTGGAACTTCACGCTGGCGGCGCCCATCTGGAGCGGGCGCGCGTGGCTGGACCCGATGGGGCTGATCGCGGTCATGAACACGCTGGGCGCGCAAGCGAAACAGTATGTGCCCGGGTATCGGGGAGGGATGTCGTTTCAGATTGACGTGGGACAGCACATGCAGGTGATCTCGGGTTGGCGATTTGCGGGAATTCCCTGGACTGTGGAACTGGTGGCGGTGCGGCTGCTGTGGTTTGGCGTGGCGTGCGGGATCGCGGTGCTGGCGGCAGTTGTGTTCGACCGGTTCGATACGGCGAAGTTGGCCGGCGCGCGCAAGGGAAAGAAAGCCGCAGCGATGGGAATGGCGGCGCAGCGGGTAAATGTTGCCGCAAACGTGGCGGAGCCGGTTCACCTGACTCCATTAGTGATGCCTGCGCGGGTGCATGCGTTCGGAAGACTATTTGGGGCGGAACTGCGGCTGATGCTGTTCGGCTTGCGCTGGTGGTGGTATGCGGTAGCGGCGGGATTGTTGATCGCGGAGTTTGTGGCTCCGTTGGCCGCGTCGCGAGGACCGCTGGTGGCTAGCGCGTGGATGTGGTGCGTGTTCGTTTGGTCCGGGATGGGCGCACGCGAGACGCGGTTCGAAACGCGAGGGTTGCTATTTTCGTGCGCGAACATTTTGCCTCGGCAATTGCTGGCGTGCTGGGCGGCGGGCGTGGCCGTTTCGAGTTTGGTTGGGGCAGGAGCGGCGGTGCGTTTGGCGTTGGCGGGAGATGCTGCGGGAATGGTGGGGTGGCTGGCTGGCGCGATGGTGTTGCCGTCGGCGGCGCTATTCCTCGGAGTGATGAGCGGG
Organism: Dongiaceae bacterium; assembly: GCA_035499255.1. Lineage (GTDB taxonomy): Bacteria > Acidobacteriota > Terriglobia > Acidiferrales > UBA7541 > Acidiferrum. Next base: position 30,860 of record DATJZF010000057.1, read on the forward strand.
ACGAGCAAGCCGTTTGAGGGGGCGTTGACGCTCGCGTGGTATGTCGGGGCGATCAATCACACGCCAGGGTTGGACTATACCGGTGCTGCGAATGGAGCGCACGAAATGGCGTACGCGGTGGTTGTTGTAACAATCGCCATAGCGTGTGTGATCGGAGCATGCGGCGTGCGCGCGAGACAATTGCGGAGCGTGTGAGCAAGGACGTGTACCTGCTTCCGTGGTGCTCCTCTGAACAAGGAGAGTGGCGCGCCTACTGCGCTCGCGAATTTCGAATGGGGATGCCCCAGCCCTGACGGGCTGGGCTAACATCTGCCGCACCTCCGGCGCTTGTATTCATCGGACCGTTGGCGCCGCGATCCTTCGGCTCCGGCCAGACTGGCTCGTCAAATCAATTGGGAGTTCAAAGCACGGAAGGCTAGCGGCGGAGTTTCTTGGGGCCGCTGACGTGGGCATTGCCGCGTTCGTAAAAGCGCAGCAGCCGGTGTGCGTTGCGGGTGATGCCGATGCGCACACTCTTGTTGATCGCGCTGGTCTTCCGCTCGATTGCCGCCAGCCAAAGGGGACCAGCCGCGCATAAGTCCAGACCGTCTTGCCGGAGATCGACCTGCAATGCTTTGGTCAAACGCCCAGGACCTCTGCCAATGTCTGCGAGACGGGTTGTGGCGGAAAAACCGGCCATCGCTTCGATTCCTTGCAGCGGCTCGATGGCACGCAAAAGAACGCCGGCGCCCACGCCGGGAGTTTCGCTGGTCACATTCAACAGGAACGACGAGCCATAGGTGAAATAAACGTAAGCGTGCCCACGTTCGAGAAAGAGAGAGCGATTGCGGCGCGTCTCTCCACGGAATGCATGTCCGGCAGCGTCACCGACGGGATAGGCTTCCGTTTCGACAATGCGACCGCTTAACCGGATCGAGTCAATATCGTGGACCACAACTTTTCCCATCAAGTAGCGTGCTAATTCGACAGTATCCTGGGGAAGTTCTGCTCGGCGGAGACGCCGCAGGCGGTACTCGGATCGCCGTTGCTCGGAGGGGTTCAAGTTAGAATTTCACCGTCTGAAGCTGAATGGGTGGCTTGCGACACCGAGTGTAGCGCAAGAGCGATGCCAGACTTTCGATTCGTACGAGGGGCACCTTTCCGGAAGCATCGGGCGTCAAAATGTCGATATTCCGGGAAGCGGAGCGACTAGGGGGCAGGAGGCTGGACCAACCATGCAATATCTATTGTTGATTTACGATCAGGAAGCGCAATTTGCGAGCATGTCTGAGAAGGAGCAAATGGCGATTTATCAGGAGTATATGGCTCTGGTGGAGGAGTTGAAGGAGCGAAAGATCTACATCGGCGGGAACCCCTTGAAGCCGACCTCGACGGCGGCTACGGTGCGCGTTCGGAAGGGGAAGAAGGGCGTTACGGATGGGCCGTTTGCGGAGACCAAGGAGCAGTTGGGCGGGTATTTCCTGATTGAGGCGAAGGATCTGGACGAGGCGATTGAGGTTGCGTCGCGGATACCGACGGCACGGGACGGGTCCATTGAGGTGCGACCCATCCAGCCGATTGGGCGAGCGCAAGGGGCGCAGGGGTAGGAATGAGGGGCGCCGTGGTGGGTGATTAGTGGCACGGCTACGGCGCTCACAACATTTGCGGGCGGTGCCCAGCGCTGACGGGCCAGCGTTTACCGAATCTCCGGTACACGTTCGGTGAACCACAGCTGACGTCGAAGAGAGATCCCTCGCTTCGCTCGGGATGACGAGCAGGCTGAAGATGCAGTGGGGATTACACGAGGAACCGAGGCAAGATTCAGTGGGCGGGCACGATTTATCGTGCCCCTACTTCTAAAAGGGAGGGCCAGTTCTGGAGGAGGGTGAGGGGGCGGTTGTTCTCGTCGGCGGCGGTGACGAGGAGAAATCGCTTGCCGTCGGGCGAGACGTCGTAATTGATGAGTCCGAGGCGATAGACGCGGGGGGACGGCCGAAACGAGAAAAGCGGGACAGGGTGACCGACTACGAGGCCATCGGATTTCTCTTGGATATTGACGGCGTTCATTTCGTTCTTGGCGTTCACGTAGTAAAGCTGGTTGCCGTCGCGGCTCCAGCGACCCCAGTGCCCGCCATCGGTCGAAACCTGCCACATGCCCGTGCCGCCAGCGAACGGAACGATGAAAATCTCGGGACCGGAAGCGAGGAGAACCGTCAGCGCGACGTACTTGCCGTCCGGAGAGAACTGTCCACTGGAATTCGGGCCGGGAGCGCTGGCCGACGAGAAAACGACGTGGGCTTGGTCGCCTGAGTCAACCGGGATGGCCATCACGTTGTAGGCGGTAGGAGTTTGCTGCTCGGTCAGGACCCAGCGGCCGTCCGGAGACCAGTCGGTAACGGCATTGGTGCCTTGAGGAGTTGGCACGGTGGCAGACTGGCCCGAGCCACTAGCGGAACGAGTGATCACGTGGAAGACGCTGTTGGCCAGACCCAGGATCGAAGTGAAATGAGAATTGTCGGGAGACCAGCTGGCTTCGCCGGTGATGGTGCCGTCGAAGGTGAGGCGAGTGCGGTTGGAGCCGGAAGAATCGAAGAGCCAAATGTCAGGAGAAGGATCGCCAAAGGTGATGAGGAAGCGCTGGCCGTCCTTGGAAAGGCGCGGGCCAAAAAAGACAGCTTTGTCGCCGATGTAGCTAAGATGTGCGCCGGCGCGATCGACCCACTCTAGGCGAGTTAGCGCCATGGCCGAGCCAGTCTGGTAGATGAGGTTTGGCGAATTGGCGGCTGCGGCAACGGTCATGTGCCACACACCGAGATCGACGACGACGGAGTCGACGAGCGGGCGCGGCGAACCCGTGAGCGTGTAGGAGTGGAGATCGAGCGGCTGAGCAAGCAGGCCGGACTCCTTGGCGTAGAGAAGATTTCCGTTGGAATAGAGGCCGGCGGCGGCAGAGGTAACCAGGAAACGGTTGAGCTTGCCATCGAGCGAGGCGATGTAGACGCCACTTTGCAGGCTCTGCGCGGAGGCGTGGCTAGCGGCGTAGTAGAGGAAGTGCTGGCCATCGGGGAGGAACACGGGCCACCGATGCGTGGAATGGATCTTGTCGTCGATAACGGTGACGCGGGTGGGAGTGCCGCCGTTAGCGGGAACCTGAAAGATAGAATCGCGAGGAGTGGGCGTGAAGAGGATCACGCCGGTGGGTCCCCAAGCGCCGCCGCGAGGAGCGGGAGCGTCGCAAACGATGCGAACCACACCGCTGGTGATGTCGAGAGTTTTGACTTTGCCGTCGGCGAAGAAACCAATACTGGAGCCATCAGGCGACCAAAAAGGACTGGTAGCTCCATGAGCGCCGGTGAGGACACGAGCGGTGCCCGTGCGCAGGGAATGGAGATAGAGTTCGCCGCCAGCGCCGAAGACGAGGGACATGCCGTCGGGGGAGAGAGCGGGCTGCTTGCCGAGGTCGCCTTCGATTTCGAAAGAGGTGCCGACAGGAGAAACGATCGAAGAGTAAAGCGGCGCAGTGGGGCTGGAGCGATTGGGCATTACGAAAAGCAAAGCAGCAGCGGCAACGAGAGCAAGCGCGGCGAGAACCCAGGCGACGAGTTCGCGGTGATTTTTGCGGCGGGTAACAGGAAGGGCGACACCGGATTGCGACGAGGATGGATCGAGAGTGGCGAGGGCGTTGAGTTCGAGGGAGAGATCGCGGGCGGATTGCCAGCGGTCATCGGGATCCTTGGCGAGGCAGCGGCGGATGATGTGATCGAGGCTGCGGGGAGCGAGCGGCTTGATGGTAGTAATGGGCGCGGGCTCTTTTTCGAGAATGGCGGAAGCAACGGAGAGTTGCGATCTGCCTTCGAAGGCGCGCTGGCCGGTAAGGGCTTCGTAGAGGACGGCCCCAAGAGAGAAGATATCGCTGCGGCCGTCGAGTTCCTTGCCTTCCACCTGCTCGGGGCACATGTACTGGAAAGTGCCGACGATGGTGCCTTGCTCGGTGACAGGAGATGATGCGGCGACGTTGGTGATGGTGACGGCGGAAACGGCGGAAATAGAGGGCTTGGCGAGGCCGAAGTCGAGAAGCTTGGCGCCGGACTTGGTGAGCATGATGTTGCCGGGTTTCAGGTCGCGATGAACGACGCCGGAGCGATGCGCTTTGTCGAGAGCGTCGGCAATGGCGGCGCCGATTTTAACGACTTGATCGGTGGGAAGCGAGCCTTTGGCGATGCGTTGCGCCAGGCTCTCGCCTTCAATGCACTCCATGACCAGGAAGTCGGTGCCGTCCTGCGAGCCAACGTCGAAAAGGGAACAGATGTTCGGGTGATTGAGGGCGGAGACAGTCTTGGCTTCGCGCTCGAAGCGGGCTTTGGCGGAGGCGTCGGCGGAGAGGTGGTGAGGAAGAATTTTGATGGCAACAGAGCGGTCGAGGCGAGTGTCGCGGGCGCGGTAGACTTCTCCCATGCCGCCTGCGCCGAGAGGAGAGACAATTTCGTATGGACCGAGCTTGGTGCCTGGAGCGAGGGGCATGTTGAGGAGGAATTATAGAACGGTTGTGAGAGGAAGGCGAAATTGGGTTGGGAAAGAAGACGTACCCAGCCCTGACAGGCAGGGCCAACGTCTGTTGCACCTACGGTGCATTTTCGGGTGAAGCGCGGTATGAAATCGAAGAGACATCCCGCGCTTCGCTCGGGATGACGGATTTGAGGGAATTGTCCGCATGACGGTTTTCGGGGGCAGGCTGAAGCGATGGGATGCCGGGCTAAAGCCGCGGCGCTACTAATGCGTTGCGCGGGTATGAGATTTGAACTGCCAAGGAATGCCAGTGGCTGTATGCTTCCACGCGTCCTGTATCGATGCAATCGTAGTTCGTCGAGCTATGGATGATCCATGAGAAGGAGGGCGAATGAAGCGAATTAAGCGAATTGTGGCGTTCTGCTTATTGGCTGCTGCAGGAGTTGCGCCGGCTAGCGCTGGGCCCCGCTCTCCCCAGAAGACATCGATGGAAGGTTCGCGGGCGAATCGGTCAAAGGTCACGATTGAGGGCTTGGTCCGGGATATTGCGTGCCCGATTCAGAATCTTGACGGAAACGCGACGCATTTAAGTTTGAAGTGCGCGACGGATTGCGTGCGGGCCGGATCGCCGATCGCAATTCTGACCAAAGATGGGGACCTGTATCTGGCAATCTCGGACAAAATGCCAGACTACAGCCTGAAGAAAAAGCTGATGCCCTTGGTGGGCAAGTATGTGCGGGTGAATGGAATCGCCTTCGAGCGAAATGGGGCGCACGCAATTGTGATCGGGGACATCACCGAAATGAAAGAAGTGAAGGTGACCTACGAGGGAGAATAATGCGAAGCCACGGTTTATGATTCATTCGCTTGACGAAAATCCAGGAGCCACAAAATGATTGTCGTGACAGGGGCGACGGGACGCACGGGACGGCGAGTTGCCGAAACACTGCAAAGCAAGGGCGAGAAAGTTCGCGTGGTTGGGCGAGACACTGCGAAACTCGCAGCCCTTGAGAAGCGGGGCGCGGAACGATGCGTCGGCGATGTTTCAGATGTGGTCTCGATGACGACTGCGTTCAGCGCGGCTGCAGCCGTATACCTGGTTTTGCCGGAAGATCTGTCGCAAGCGGATTTGCGAGCGCACCAAGAGCACGTCTCGGATTGTTATGCTGCGGCGGTCGAGAATGCAGGCGTACCGTTTGTGGTTGATTTGAGCAGTATAGGGGCGCAACACCAGAAAGGCACGGGGCCGATCGCCGGCCTGCACAGCCTGGAGCAAAAGTTGAACCGGGTGGCCGGACTCAACGTGTTGCACGTACGAGCGGCGTATTTCATGGACAATTTGTTTATGAGCATGATGCCGCTGCGTGCGACTGGAATACTACCGGGCGGAATGCCGGGCGATATACCGATGCCGTGGATAGCGACGAAGGACATCGGGGTGTATGCAGCCGGTCGTCTGACAGAGCGCGATTTTTCGGGTAGTTCCATACAGGAGCTGCATGGCCAGCGCGACCTCACCATGAATGAAGCAGCTGCTATCGTCGGGAAAGCGATTGGCAATCCCGATGTTAGTTATGTTCAACTGCCGGCGGCGGTGCTGGAGACCGCTTTGCTGCAAATGGGACTACCTGAAAAGACCGCAGCACTGATCATTGAGATGTGGAATGGCGCAAACGCGGGCCTGATGGTGCCGCAAGAAGCGAGGTCGACCAAGAATACGACACCGACTACGCTGGAATCCTTTGTAACCGAAGTGTTTCTGCCTGCATATTTGCAGACGAACTGAAGCTCAGAAAATAGGAAGCATGAAATTGCAACGCCGACGGTGTCTGTTCCCCGGATAAGTGGCAAGGCTCACAGGAGAAGAAGGCATGGCTGACAAGCAGGCAATCCAGGTGGCCGGCGTGAAGACCATTGGACCGTATTCGCAGGCAGTGCGCTCGGGAGGGCTCTTGTTTGTATCCGGGCAGCCGGGCGTTGATCCTTCCACCGGTGAAGCCGTTGGCACCACGTTTGATGCGCAGGCCCGGCAGGTATTCAAGAACCTCGACGCAGTCCTGCGAGCCGGAGGCAGCCGGCTTGACCTGGTGGTGAATACGACGGTGATCGTGACAGACCTGGCGAATTTCGCGGACCTCAACCGGATGTTCGCCGAATTTTTCCCGGAAAACCCGCCTGCACGGATGACCATGAACGTGCCGTTGCCGAAGGGGTTGCTGATTTCGATTGGCTGCGTGGCGGCGGTGGAAGGCTGAGAGTCGTACGGAAGGAGAGCAAGGCGAGAGACTGACGCGATATATCGAGAAACTGGAGAAGAACGTCGAGCTATTGTTGCCGCATTGCCATCCGGAGATCATACTGGCGGGTACCGCGGCGGGAGCGAAACCAGATCCACAGATACAAGGCATCGTGGATTGTTTCAGAGTAGGCGCCGGTTCGCGGACCAAACCGCAAATTTTGCACGGAGCCTTGGTCGCGAAGAAGGCCGCGGTTAACGGCGTTGGCGACGCAATCAATTACTAACAGCTACTGATGTTGTTTTGTGCGCCAGGGGAACGGAGGCGCAAATCGTCGTTCCTTGTTTGGGGTGGGAGTCGATATTTAACTGGCCTTCGACGAGTTTCAGGCGTTCCCTCATGCTGATAAGTCCTATACCCTGTTGATTGATAGCGGATTCCGGATCGAAGCCTTCGCCAAAATCGCGGACGACCAGCCGGATTTCATCTTCCGAGGCTTCAAGCGAGGCCAGAAACCGCTGCATTCCACTGTATTTCGCCGCGTTCTGAAGAGCCTCCTGCAAAACACGGAAGAGGCAGAGAGAAATTTCGGGAGAAAGCTGCTTTGGGACGTTTTCGGAATGGAATTCGACTTCCACGTTGTGCCGCTCCGAGAACTCTCTGCAGAAAGCGCCCGCAGCGTTGCTGAGGCCGAGATATTCCAGCTTTGAGGAGTGAAGCCGATGCGACATGCCTTGCACATCGCGGCCAAGTTCGAGGATTTCCTGGCGCACCTGTTCGAGGTCTTCCTTCGCGACGGAATCCGGTGCGAGAGTATCCTTCTTGAGGCGCGTCAACATCACGGCGACGAGTGCGAGGCGTTGATTAATGTCATCGTGTAGCTCTCTGGCGATGCGAGTGCGTTCCTGTTCTTGCGCCTCGATCAATCTGCGACTCGCCGTGGAAAGAATTTCTTCCGCCTGTTTTCGTTGGGTGATATCGGTAACTACGGAGACAGTACACGGCTCTCCGCCGACCTCAATCAACTCGGCAGAAATGAGAGTCGTACGTGATTCCCCGTCCTTTTTTCGGAGGCGGACTTCCAGATTTCGCACGCTACCGGTAATTTGAAGTTGCTTGAGAAAGTCGTTTCGCTGGTCGATATCCACCCACAAATCAAAATCCAGGGGGGTCCGTCCGATAACTTCATTGCGGGTCCAACCCAGCTGCTCTTCAAACGATTCGTTAACGTCGATGAACCGAGAATCCTTCGTGCTGGTGATGGTGACCAACAGCGGGCTATGTCGAAAGGATTTGGAAAATGTTTCCTCCGACTGTTTAAGTTGCAGCTCAGTTCTCTTGTTCTGCGCTCTTTGCCAGAACAAGCTAAGGACCAACAAGGTCTGTACAAAAATTATGGCAATGGCCGCGAGGAAGTACTTCCGTCCGCGTTCCCATAGCGTTGGCTCGCGGTGCAAGACCAAGGTGCCCGGCGGCAGGGCGGACTCGGGAATATGCCAGCGTTGAAGCGCGGACCAATCGACGGTGGCTCTAAGATCGGCGTTGTAGACCGGGGGTATGTTTTCAGGACGCTCACCGGAGAGGATTCGGGATGCGATCTGAGCGACCGAGGCAGCGCTCTTCTCATCGTCGGCATATGCGCCGCCGATGCAGCCAAAGCCCAAGCAAGTGTATTCCCAGGCCGAATAGGTCGGAACGGTATTCGATACGCCCGCGATTAATTCACGGCTTCCGAACTCGGAATGAACTGGTGCGATCGTCGTATGCAGAAGCGCCACGGTGTGGGGTGGCAAGGCTGCCACCTTCTGAACCATTTCCGGGCTTGGATCCAGAAAAATAATATCAACGGTTTCGAGATTCTGACGGGCAAGTTCGGAGTGTATCTCCTTGATCCAGCCCCAGTCTGGCCCGGCGACAAGGGCGACGCGTTTCGTATCGGGATGCAGTTTCAGGATGAGATCAATTGTCTCTCCCACCCCCACAGCAAACATCACACCGGGCAGGCCGGGCCAGTAATTGCGGTCCCAGCCCGATTTGATGCCGATTCCCGCAAACATAATGAGAGCACCCGGAAAGGCTTGGTCGCGATATTTAAGGGCGAATTCGACCGCTGGCGCATAGACCGCGATGACGAGATCAATACGCATCCAACCGTAGGTTTGTTGGAAAGCCTCGGCTTGATGCTGTTCGTAAGCGCGGTATCGGTCGAGGTCGGGGTCCGTTGTGAGATAAGCCTGGTAGAAGGTGACGGGTTCCGGAATACGAAGTCGTATTTCCGCTTCGACCAGGTCCAGGAATTCACGATTGTCGGGCCGGTTCGAGCCAAAAAGCACCAGTACATTTTTGCCCTTCGCTGACCCGACTGAGGCGCAGGAGGGCAGAGCTAAGGATAGAATCGCTCCCAAAATGAGCAATAGTGGCGTGCACAAGCAGAGCGGGGAGCATTGACGGGTTGAAGACAGGCCTAGCAAGGTTGGGTACCTCGGATTGACCTGGAAAAACTCGGGGACATGATACTACACGCGGCCGTCGGGAGCGCGAGGTCTTCCGGATGCGTACGCGGCGGTCGCGGCGCATTCGGCTGCGAATTGCGCCTTCGAATGGCCTTGGCCAGGGGCGATACTTGCTTTGTGATATACGCCAGCACTTCCCATGAACGATGAAATGAACAAGACGGCATTTGTGGAGAAAGCCCGGACCCTCTAGGAGTAGAGAGGCGATCTATTGGGAACATGGAGTTGTGCGGGTACGCGTCCGCCGCGTTTATCTCGAAAGCTGCCGCGTGGGCGTCAACAACGATCGGTACCTTTCACTCGACCTCGAAGAGATTCCTACAAAAGGACTTCCCGTGTGGTTCGAAGGGCGGGGGTTATCTGGCGAACCATCTCCGCTGAAATGGACGGTTTCGACGAACTTCGAAAACTATCTGTTTCCGCAATATTTGGGAGGGTCGGCATATACAGGCTGGTCAATGCGATTTGTGCCGGAGTTAGTGGCGGAGGTTGTGGACATGGCAGCTGGGTTTACGGGAGCAGATCCATTGGTGCTGCTTGTCGAAATTCGTCAACACATCCATGAGCGAAAGAGAAGTTGACGGTCGAAGCTTGTTGGTGTGAGGAAGGGGAGCCGGTTTAGAGCTCGCGGAGAGAATTGAGGGGATCGAGGCGAGTGGCGCGAAGGGCGGGGGCAAGGGTGGAGAGCAGAACGGTAGCGAGGAGAACGGCGCAGGCGAGGAAAATGGCGGGCGCGTCGAAGACGGAGATGGAATAGAGGAGATCGGTGTAGAGACGCGCGATAAGGGCGAAAGCGGCGAGGCCGAGGGTCATACCCATGGCGGCGAGGATGAGGGCTCGAGAGAGAATCAGACGGAAAATGTGACTGGGTTGCGCTCCGACGGCTACGCGGACGCCAATTTCAAAGGTGCGGCGAGCCACCATCTGGGAGAGTGTGGCGTAAAGGCCGACGGCGGCGAGAAGAAGGGCGACGATGGAGAACGCGGTAAGGAGTTGTGCTTCGAAGCGGGCGTAGTTGGTGGAAAGAGCGATGCGGTCGTCCAGAGAGCTGATGTCGAAGAGGGGAATGTCAGGGTCGAGCTCTGCGAGTTTGGAGTGAACTGCGGGGATGAAGGAGTGGGGATCACCAGTAACGCGGAGGATGATCCCTTGCGGTCGGTCGGTGGCTTGTTCGAATGGCAGATAAAATCCGGGGCCCGGGTCTTGCGTGAGATCTGTGCTGCGAACGGAGCCGACGACACCGACAATCTCAAACCAGGGATGATCGGGATTGTCTTCCACTAGCGGCTGGAAGGACTTGCCAATCGGGTCGGTGCCGGGGAAATACTGGCGGGCGAATTCGGAATCGATGACTGCTACGCGCTTGGAAGTGGCGGTGTCATGTTCGGTAAAGGTGCGGCCGCGGAGGAGCGGGATACGCATCGTTTCGAAGTAACGCGGCTGGACGGCAACGGATTTGGAGGCGATGGGATTGGAGGGATCGTTGGGAACACCTGGAAGATGGAAGTTGGTGGAGTGGTCGAAGGTGAAGGGTAGGGGGTAAGAAGCGGAGACAGATTCCACACCGGGGAGGGTGGCGAGAGAGGATTGGACGAGACGAAGGAAAGCGGGAGCTTTGTCGCGCGGATAGTGCGCGGTGGACATGCCGAGGCGGAACGCGAGGATAGAGTGTGGGTCGAATCCGGGAGGAACGTGAATGGTTTCCAAGAAGCTGCGAATGAGCAGGCCGGAACCGGCGAGCAGGACGAGGCTGGCGGCGATTTCGGCAACAATCAGGCTGTAGTGAAGGCGGTGCTCGTGCCGAGAGCCGGAAGTGGCACGCCCGGATTTCAGATCGAGGCTGGAGCCAGACCGGGCGGCACTCCAGGCGGGGAGAATGCTGCAGACGAGGCCGGTGAGAGCGGACACGAGCAGGGCGAAAAGGAGGACCGGCCCATTGATGCGCACCTCGTTGAGGCGGGGAAGGTCGGCGGGAACGAGGGCAACGAACAGCTTCAACGAGAAGAACGCGAGAATCACGCCAGCGACTCCGGCCAAGCAAGACAAGAACACAGACTCGAGAAGCACCTGCTTGTAGATTTGGGCGCGGCTGGCACCAAGCGCGATGCGAACGGAGAACTCCGCTTTGCGAATGAGACCACGAGCGAGGAGGAGCCCCGCAACATTGACGCAGGCAATCAGCAGCACGGCGGTAACGGCGGCGAAGAGGAGGAGCAGGGGTTTGCGGAGGTCACCGGTGATGGAGGAGAGAAGGGGCGAGAGGGAGACGGCGGAGAAGTTGCGGTCTTCGGGAAAAGCGGCGGCGAGGGAATGTTGGATGGAGTTGAGTTCGGCGTTGGCTTGCGCAACGGGAATGCCGGGGCGAAGGCGTGCTATGACGCTCGTGCCGCGATCGCCGCGCGAGTAGTAAGGCGAGGAGGAGTAACTCGCGAAGATGGCGACGGTGTCCCAGAAGTCCGGTGGGTGACTCTGGAAGGGGAAGGCAAAGCCGGCGGGCATCACACCGACGATGATGCAGGGCTTGTCGCTGAGGCGAATGAGGCCACCGACAGCGTTAGGGTCGGCAGAATATTCGGCAACCCAGAAATCGTGACTGATGATAATCGAGCAGGTATCGCGATCTTCGTCCTGGCGCGTGAACGCGCGGCCATATTGCGGAAGGATGCCAAGTGTCTGGAAGAATTCGGCCGAGACATGGGGACCGTGAATGATGCGAGGCTTGCCGTTGCGGGGCGTGAATTTGCGGCTGGAGCTATAAGAGTAAGTGGCCAGGGATTCAAGGGACTGCGCGCGGGAACGCCAGTCGAAGAAATCGGGATAGGAGGTATCGGTGGGAGAGCCGGCTTGTGGTTGGGTGTCGACAGACTGCCCCGTGGGGAATTCGAGAGTCTGGATGGCCATCAGGTGGTTCGGGGCAGGAAAGGGCAGAGGCCGGAGCAGGATGGCGTGGAGGAGGCTGAAAAGGGAAGTGACGGCCGCGATGCCGATAGCGAGAGTGAGGACGGCAAGAAGATGAAAGCGAGGATGCGGGACGATCTGGCGGACGGCGACTCTTGAGTCGATTGGCATGTGCAGTGAAAAGTGCAGATTCATGATACGGCGGGAGGCCGCAAAGAGCAGTGTCGAGAGGTTAAGAGTTTTGACATAAGAAAGAGCAAAGAAGAGGCGAAGGCGCGCTGCAGCTATAACGATTTACTACACTGTGATTAAAGTCACTGCCTGCGCTGGGACGGAAAACGCAGACTGGGGAAAGCACGAAAGCTCGAGCTCATCACACCCTTCCGACCGTGCAATCCCAGTCTTTAGGAGAAATTCTCGTGAGTAGAACGGCGAAGTCCAATGCTTGGACAAGGAGAACCATTGATCGGGCGATTTCCTTGTGGGGCCTGATTCAAATTACGCGAGCTGCGCGGGATGTGGAGTTGCGCTCACCGGCCACGCGATGCCCGAAATGCGGGAGGTTGGCAGAGTTGGTGGTGCTGCCCGGGAGCAAATGTGGGAGCTGCTGGTCGGAGGAGATCATCGAGAACTGGCGCGTGGTGCCGGGGGAAATGGCGGTGGTGAGCGTGAACGCGACAACCACGATGAGGCGGCGGAAGCGGCAGCGAGTTTAAGATCGAGCGGAAACAACCACTAAAAACCAACGGCTGCAAGGGCGCGGACGAAACGCGGTCAGCGATGTGTCCGCGGGTGCACGGGAAAGTTAATGGCGCGCGAGACAAACGTGAGCCGGCACGGGTGTGTCGAACCGGAAACGCGATGTGAGAGAGGCAAGACACACATTGACGACAGAGGGGGGGCGGCCTAAGATGCGTGGCCTATGGCTGACGGAGATTCGCTGATCGGGTCGACCGTTTCGCATTATCGAATCCTCGAAAAACTCGGTGGCGGCGGAATGGGCGTGGTTTATAAGGCCCAGGACACCCGGCTCGACCGATTTGTAGCGTTGAAGTTCCTTCCAGAAGATATGGCGCGCGATGCGCAAGCGTTGGGGCGCTTCCGGCGCGAGGCAAAAGCAGCGTCGGCGCTGAATCATCCAAACATCTGCACAATTCATGACATTGGGGAAGTGGACAAAAAAGCGTTCATCGCCATGGAGTATTTGGATGGCACGACGCTGAAGCACCGCATCGGCGGGCGGCCCATGGAACTGGAGACGCTGCTCGCGCTAGGAATCGAGATTGCAGATGCGCTGGATGCGGCGCACGCGGAAGGGATCGTTCATCGCGACGTCAAGCCCGCGAACATCTTCGTGACCCGGCGCGGGCACGCGAAGATTTTGGATTTTGGCCTGGCGAAGGTGAAGGAAGAAACGCCGAGCGCGCCTGAGGATATGTCGTCGGGAGCGACGATGGGTGCGCCAAGGGACCATCTGACGAGTCCCGGGACGGCGTTGGGGACCGTGGCGTACATGTCGCCGGAGCAGGCACTGGGAAAGCCCTTGGACGCTCGGACGGATTTGTTTTCGTTTGGGGTGGTGCTGTACGAAATGGCGACGGGGGCACTGCCGTTTCGCGGGGAAACATCGGCAGCAATGTTTCAGTCAATTTTACAGAAGGCGCCGGTTGCACCCGTGCGGCTGAATCCGGATTTGCCGTCCCGGCTGGACGAGATAATGAATCGCGCACTGGAGAAGGACCGGGAGTTACGATACCAACACGCGTCAGAGATGCGCGCGGAGCTACAGCGGTTGAGGCGAGATACGGATTCGAGCCGTTCGGCGTTGGTCGCGGCGACGGAATTGGAGAGTTCGGCGAAGAGCGGCCTGGCGGGTTCTGCCACAGCAGGGCAACCCAGCCATGAATCGGGGAGAAGTCGCGGCGTCAGAGAAGGTCACTCTGTTGCGGAGATTGGGGAGAGTTCGGATTCGCAGCTTGTGGCGGGCTTGGTGAGCCGGCACAAGAAGGCGGTGATCGCGGGAGTTGCGGTTTTATTGGCGATCGTGGCGGCGGTGGGTCTGGCTGGATATCGATGGTGGGGCGGAGGAAGTGGAACGTCGATCGAACGAATGGCAGTTTTGCCATTCACGAACGTGAGCGCGGATCCGAATGCCGAGTATCTGAGCGACGGGCTGACCGGGACGCTGATCGGCAGTTTGTCGCAATTGCCGAAATTAACGGTGAGGCCGCGGAGTGCGGTGGCGCGCTTCGCGGGGAAAGACGTTGACCTGCAGAAGGCAGCGACCGAATTAAATGTCCAGGCGCTAGTGACAGGTCGAGTGATGCAACACGGAGACGATTTACGAGTCAGCGTAGAACTGACGGATATGGGCAACAATCGAAGCCTGTGGAGCGAGCAGTATGACCGCAAGGCAACGGATGCGCTGGCGGTGCAAAAAGAGATTGCGCGGGAAATATCCATAAGGCTGCGTGAAAGGCTGACCAACGAGGAGAAGGCGAAGCTGAATCTGGGCGGAACATCGGACCCCGAGGCGTATGAGCTCTATCTGAAGGGGAAGTACGCGTGGGACCGGCGGACCCCGGAGGCATTGAAGATGGCCAAGGGATTTTTCGAGCAGGCCATTGCGAGGGACCCGAACTACGCATTGGCGAATCTTGGATTGGCAGAGTATTACGCGGTGGTTCCCGACTATGACTACATACCGCAAAGCGAGACCAATCCGAAGGTCAAAGAGTACGCTCGGCGGGCGCTGGCAATCGACGATTCCTTGGCCGAGGCTCACGGACTGCTGGGGCTGGCACACGACGCAGATTGGGAGTGGGCTGACGCCGGACACGAATTCGAGCGAGCGCTGGCAATCGATTCAAGCAATTCCCGGACGCACGTATTGTATGGTCTGCACTTCTCCTATTTGAAGAACCTGAACAACAGCCGGGAACAGTTTCAGCGCGCGCTGGAGCTGGAGCCGATGAACATGAACGCTTTGGATAATGTGGTGCGATGGTACCTCGTCGCCGAAGAGTACGACAAAGCGATCGAGGAAGCCAAAAAGTTTGAGCAGATCGATCCAAACTACGCAAACGCGCACCTGACGCTATCGACGATCTACCAACAAAAAGGCGAGTACGGGCTGTGGTTGGACGAGTGGGACAAGGTGGCGGAACTGGACCATGACCCTCTGGAAAAGCAACTAGCAGGAGCGGCTCGCGAGGAGTACGCAAAGAGAGGATACGCCGCGGCGGAACGGCGGGTAGCGGAGATCCTGGTGGAAAAGTCAAAAAAGAGTTACGTCGATCCAGTGGAAATCGCGATGTTCTATGCGCAAGCGGGGGATAAGGATAAGACATTCGAATATTTGGAAAAAGGCCTAACGGAAAAGAGCGATTTTGCCACTTTGTTGAAATCGGCGCCAACGTTAGATCCGATTCGATCCGATCCTCGATACGCGGCGATGGTGAAGAGGATGGGGTTCCCGCAGTAAACCGCCCACAGCGCCGAGATAAATGAGAAGCGCAGATCGATTATTGAGTGGCCAACTGGGTTTGAAGGCCGGCGGCGTCCCAGTTTTGCCAGGCTTCGACAAAGCGGCTGCCTTCGATGCGGACGACGGAAGTGCCGGTGATGTGAAGCGGCTTGCCGGAGGCTTTGTGGCGCATGTCGGCGGACCAATGACAGCAGACGAGATCGTCTTCGGCGAGAACGACGAGGGGAGTGATGTGGAAGTTGTCGAACTGTGCGCGGAGGTCGTCGTGGAAGGCGGTGAATTCGTGAGGCCCGCGGAAGTTTTGTGCGCCATCGTGGAGAATACCGTTCTCGTGCAGGAGTTCGAAGATGGTGTTGCGGTTACTGTGATTCCAGACTTCTTCGAACCAGCGGATGACGAGTTGTTTGTTGCGCTCAAGAAGGGAGAGGGGTTGATTGGCGGCGGACATGGCATGCCTCCGGCGAAGCTATCGCGGGAGTATATAGGAAGCGGCGGCGAGGGGCTATTGGGAAGTGGCGAGAGAGGTTCCGCATCCAGAGTCCCCGCTACTCGTTCGGCTGATGGTTGATTGTTACTCATAGTCTGACGCCCTGTCGCTGATCGGGTTTGCAAATGGAGGCGGTTGCAATTAGCATGAGCCCTCTCACCCACAAACATTCGCAATTCCGGCAGCTAACTTCTTGGACCTGGAGGCAAACATGAACAGTTTTCACAAAACCGTGGTCTGGGCAAGCTTGTTGTTCCTCGCTAAAGGAATCGAAGCACAAACGCCAGCGAGCGTCCCGGTTATCCAAATCACGAAGGAAGGCAGTTCGGTGCGTTTCGCAGTGAAGGCCTCTGTGGCGATCGAAGGAACATTTGACAAGTGGGAGGCCACACTGACATATCCTTCAACGGATGCCGAAGCCGGCGTTCTGGATATCAAAATTCAGGCAGCAAGTGTAAATACGGGAAGCGGCATGAAGGATGACAAATTAAGGAGCAAGGATTTCTTCAACGCGAAAGACGATCCTTACATTACGTTTCATTCGACAAAGATGACTCAGACTGGTCCCACGACAGTCGAGGTACAGGGAAACTTCACGATACGGGGAGTGTCGAAGCCTGAGACTCTGATCTTTGCGATTACAGGCAAAGGGACGGGTGCTGGCGAGATCAAGGGCACCATGGCCTTTGATCGCAAGGAGTTTGGAATGAACAGCGGCATCCCGTTCATAAAAATTGCGGATCGCGTGGAGGTCAGCGTTGATCTGAAGGGGAAACGAGTGAGCGGCCCCGCGCTGGTGTTTAAGCAATAGCCGGTTGGCGTTGGAAGGCGGATCCCCTATCAAGAAAGCCAGCAAAGCTACGCCAATACGAAGCGGGTTTCGGGCTCAATCGACCTTCTTGATGGGCGGTGGCGTCCATGTGCCGTTCAAGGCTGTTTCTTTGGGCCAGTACATGCGAAGAGCTACGTTGAAGGAATCGGCATCAGCAGGCAGCCAGTTGGATTCCTTGTTCTTTCTCGGGGAGTCGTGCTGGAGATAGATGTCAAGAGAGCCGTCGGGATTGAACTTGAGCTTATCCCTGAAGCGCGAGCGAAGCAGGCGGAGAAACAACGTGGTCATGGTGCAGCGGTAAAATCGTGGAGTCCGTCCGATAAGCCGTACTGGCTCACCGAAGAAGTCTATCGGGAGAAGATTCAACCCCGGCTCTCCGGTTTTACCGTTGCTGCGATATCCTCTCTCCTAGGCGTCTCTCAGCCATACGCCGCTGAAATCCGTGCCGGACGTTATTTACCCCACCCGAGGCACTGGCGGGCATTAGCGAATCTCTCCCGAGTGAACATCCTGCCCACATGAATGGGTTTCAGGACACAAGCGAACTCTCAATTTGTCAGTTGGTTTTGTTCACGAGACCAGTGGTGTTGCCGTAGTCGGCGCAGAAGTCGGCGTTGGCCTGCTTCAGAACAGTCGCGCCTCCCGCATCGCCGCCCTGCTCGGCCAAAGCCGAGGTCCCTCTTGGATTGCAAAGATCGCCGGGGGTGGCGATCGCTGTGCCATTCGCCGCCGTGTTAACGGCGATGGAAGGCAGGGAGAAATGCGAATGCCAGACTCGGAGCTTGTTCAACGGAACAAAGTCAAAAGTTGTTGAGGGTAGGTTCTGGGCGTTGTTGATCAGCTTGGTTACTCCAGCCGGTACCGGGTACGTGCTCACCACCCGCAGGACAGACCAAATCGGATAGTCGCCCGAGTTCATTCCAGCGAACGTCACTGTGGGGTTGGCCGGCGTACCAAGTCCAGGATCGCCACCCACGCCATTTCCAGAACCGCTGCCGGGAAGGACACCATCCGAGTAGGCGTTTAGAATCGGGTCGACTCCGTTGATTGTCAGGTACTTGACGTTGTTCATTCCCGTAGTTTCGATGACACTCCAGTTGAAGTAGCCCATGCGCTGGTCGCGCTGCGTGCCCAGATTGAGGTACTTGGTCATTTCCGTACCGCCGACAACGCGGTTTCTATACGCTTGGTCAAGGGTGCCGAGGTTGGCTGGCGCGCCGTCCATAGAAAGGTCGTGCATTGGGTTCGTCACCACACCCGTACCGGCATTGCAGTTGAACTGGTCCTGGGAAACGTGAAATTGCGAGTTGTTTACCCCAGAATACTCAAAGACGTCGTACGTACCGGAAAACGGTTCGCGCACCAATACATTGACCGCCCAGGGAGCAGTCGGTGTCGCAGTGGCGCTCAGCAAGTCACTGGCTCGACCCAGGACGCCGTCGAAGAAGTTCGCCAAAACGAAAGCGGGGATGTCGTTCGCATTGGCGATCCCGCCAGCGGACAAGGAAAGATTGTCCGTCGGGCCGACTGCAACGATGATTGGCTGCGCACCCACCGACGACACGGCGTACGACCGCACGGGCTGATTCGTGATGGGGTCGTAACCCGAAATGTTGAAGTTGAGGACGTGGAATTGGTGCGTGTTATCGTAATAGTCGATGATCGCGCTGCCGTTGGTGTAGCCTAGACCATAGCTCTGCCGCAATATGGCGTCAAAGGGCTGACCGTAAATGACCGTTCCGCAGGGCGTAAGGGCGCGGAAGTAGGCATATTTTTGATCTTCCGGCCGAATGTTCGTACCCGCCACGAACCACCGCTGCCCGTTCAACGCACTGATGACCGCTGCGGGAATACCACCAGCCGTGTCGCCCATATTTACCCCGCTTGGAGCGTTGGTGCTCAGAAGGTTGTCGCCGGTCGTTCCGAAGTCCGCAGCCACGAGGGTCAGGTTCTGGAGGCAGCCGCTCGCTCCGGAGCTTTCGACCTCAAAGAAACAGCGAACCGAAAGCCCTGCGTCCATCATGGTGTACATATACACGTTGAACGCGCCGGTCGGATTGGTGCAGGAGCCCGAGCCTGGGCCCCAGACGAGCCAGACGTTCCCGCTTTCCGCCACAGCCGAACCCGTGCGGCTGTCCGTGGCATTGATCGTCGTTCCGGAATGAATCGTGGACATTGCTTTCGTCCAAATGCACGCCGTGTTCGCACCAGTCATAGAATTCTCGTAGGTTACGGCAGCCTGGCCGAGTTCCAGAAAGAGGGAAGGGGTACCGCCGCCAAGGAACTGGACAGACGGATTCACTGGCACTGCCACAACCTGAATCGTCGCCGTGTTACTGGTCGCGCCGCCGTAGCTCGCTGTGACGGACGTGTTGCCCAGGGCAACTCCCGAGACCAGCCCGGACGAGTTAACCGTCGCCACCGCCGGATTCGTAGAACCCCAGGTTGCCACACTTGTTAGGTTCTGCGTGCTTCCGTCACTATAGTTGCCCGTAGCTATGAACTGCACGGAGCCGTTCGGCGCAATCTGATAGTGGTTCGGTGCAACGCTGATAGAAACCAACGGTGCCAAAGTGCTAACGGCCTGTATCAGTGCCGCGCTTGTACTCGCACCGAAGTTCGCATCTCCGCTGTATTGCGCAGTGATCGAATGCGAACCCAGGGCCCACATGGACGACGTGAATTGCGCCTGGCCATTCGCGCCCACGGTAACTTGTGCGAGCTGGGTCGAACCATCCAGGAATAGAACCGTTCCGGTGGGACTGCCAGAACCTTGCGGCGTTACTGTCGCATTCAAAGTAATGCTCTGACCATAGTTCGCAGGGTTTAGAGAGGAAACTAAGGAGACCGTGGTGGCGGAACCCGGTTGTATCTTGCTCACAAACGCGTCCACAGCGCCGCCGCCAAAGGTCGCCTGCAGGGGGTGGACCGTCGGAAAGTTTCCCTCTGTGTATCCTGTCACATAAGCGCTCCCCAAAACGTCCACGGCGATGCCCTGGCCTTGATCGTTCGCCAGCCCCCCAAGATACGTCGAGTACACCAACGCGGACCCGCTTGAGTTGAGCTTACTGACAAAAACATCCGAGGGACCCGAGAG
Organism: Dongiaceae bacterium; assembly: GCA_035499255.1. Taxonomy (GTDB): domain Bacteria; phylum Acidobacteriota; class Terriglobia; order Acidiferrales; family UBA7541; genus Acidiferrum. The sequence continues at coordinate 50,896 of DATJZF010000057.1, forward strand.
GTTTGGTTGAAGTGCGTTCGCAGTCGGAAAGTTGGTTGAGGTGGTGTATCCCGTCACAAAGGCGCTTCCGAAAACGTCCGATGCAATGCCATATCCGTAGGTATTACCCCCACCTAAGTACGTCGAGTACACCAACGCGGACCCGCTGGCGTTTAGCTTGCTGACAAATGCATTCCAAGAACCGCCACCAAAGGTCGGTTGCAGCGGGTTGGCCGTGGGAAAATCGCTTGACGGAGTTGCACCTGTGACGTAGGCATTACCCGCAGCGTCGACGGCGACACCGTAAGCGCAGTCACCAATGCTTCGGCCCGAGTTTGTGCCGCCAGTACTGCCTCCCAAATACGTAGAATAAATCAAAGCTGAACCGTTGGCGTTGATCTTGGTGACAAACGCGTTTGTTCCTTGTTGACCAGAGGCATGATTGGTCGCCTGAAGGGCGTTGGCGGTCGGAAAGTCGACGGACAACGCGGAGCCAACCACATAAGCATTCCCGTAGACATCGACAGCGATGCCCTGCCCGGAATCGCCCCCTTGGTCGACGGGAGACGGAGGGTGGCCGCTGCCCCCTAGATATGTCGAGTAGACGAAAGCGGAACCGTTGGCGTTAATCTTTGAGATGAATGCGTTCGTCCCGCCGTTATTGCCGTTGTGATTCGTGGCTTGAAAGGGGTTGGCCGTCGGAAAATTGGTCAAGTTGGTGTTTCCCGTTACGTACGCGTTCCCGGAAGCGTCCACTGCAATGGCATATCCGAAGTCGGCACCAGGCCCGCCTAAGTATGTCGAGTACACCAGCGCGGACCCGCTGGGGCTGAGTTTGCTAACGAACGCATCCCAGAAGCCGCCAAAGGTCGCTTGCAAGGGGTTAACCGTCGGAAAGTTAAACGACGCGGTGTATCCCGTCACGTAGGCGTTCCCGGAAGCGTCCACCGCAATGCCCAGTCCTTCATCGATATCACTGCCTCCGAGATAAGTTGAATACACCAGAGCCGACCCACTTGAGTTGAGCTTGCTTAGGAACGCGTCCGAATAACCGTGGGCACCCGCTTGCAGGGCATTGACTGTCGGAAAGTCGAGCGATTTGGTGTATCCCGTTACGTAGGCATTCCCCGAGCCATCCACCGCAATGCCCAGCCCATCATCGTCACCACTGCCTCCGAGATATGTCGAATATGCCAGGATAGGATCGATCACCAGCGGCCGTGAATGGTCATAATCGCGGACCTTAAACGCAATCTGATTCGCGGAAACCAGAAGATAGCCGCCGTCGACTGCCTTTCTGTCATCACCGATCTGCTGATAGACGATCGGTTTTTGGAAGCGGACGGTATCGGCGTCGCCATCGAGGAGCAGTTGGCCCTGGTCGTCGATGCGGAGCTTCTCTGATTCGTCGAAGCTGAGTCGAATGACGCTGGGGTCGACGCCGGGCGCAACAACGAAATCGTATTCCAGCTGCGCCTGGTTTCCGTAATACTCTAGATCCACGCCTGGATACACGCCTTCATACTTCACCTTGGAATAAGTCGCCACGTTGGTGCGCCACTTCTTCGGATCGTTGCCGATGAAATAGTTCGCTTTGCCCGGCAACTCGTCCATGCCGACGACACACGGAGAAGGATTCGCCCCCGCAAGCTGCATGTGAACAACCTTGCTCTCGCTTGGCTGTGCTGCTTTTGCGAGTCGAGGATTAGGATCAGACAGGCCGCGCCATTCCGGTGTGTCGGGCGCCATGGGCGAGCTTCTTTTTAACTCGATAATTGCTTCCCTGTTTGTGAGGTAAAGGGAATAACCGCGCCCACGCGAAACAAATTTCACCTGCGCGTCCGTCTGTCCTTTATTGATCTCGAAACTCAGCGGCAATTTTCCATACTTTGCCACGCTGGCCACGTGATGGAGCAGAATTCTTGAAGCACTCGATTCGAGCGGTGTGTTAGGAAGCGGGTTTATTTTGTTAAGCGATTCGGATTCGGAAAGTGTGAATGGTACGGCAACCGCAGGGCAGTGCTCGTGAGCGAAGTGGACGGGCATCAATAGTGAGTAGAAAATGAGAGCCAAACTCGGGATTGCAAGGCGGAGACTCATGGGTTCCCTTCCGAACGATTGGTGAGGGATAACGAACGCGCCGGCAAGGCTACTACGTCATATATGAATGGTGTATTAGCAGACGTTTACGAAGCCCCCACTTCCGCAGCTTCATTTAAGTCTCAAGAAGCGCATGTATGAAATTCCCCCCCACGGTGCTTCCAGAAGAAAATGGCACCACGTTCCGACTATCACGTCGTTACTGGGAAGAGTGCGTAGGGCAGATGAAGCTTTTTTATTGGCCCGGTAGCCGGGGTGGTCCCTTTTTTCCGGTAGTAGACGCATACCCCGTGGGGCGTTGACTTGGGTGAGGGTGCAACCTAAGATGGCGGCGATATGACGGAGCCGGAAGCGCTGCTAGGCCAGACGATTTCCCATTACCGCATTTTGGAGAAGCTCGGTGGCGGCGGTATGGGCGTGGTGTTTAAGGCCGAAGACACGCGGCTGAAACGGTTTGTGGCGCTGAAATTCCTTCCGGACCAGGTGGCGAAAGACCCGCAGGCCCTGGCGCGGTTTGAGCGGGAGGCGCAGGCGTCGTCGTCCTTGAATCATCCAAACATCTGCACGATTTATGACATTGGGGAGGAGGGTGGACGCGCGTTCATCGCGATGGAGTTTCTGGAAGGCGCGACGCTGAAGCATGTTATTCAGGGCAAGCCGGTAGAGCTGGAAACGCTGTTAAATTTGGCGATCGAAATAGCGGATGCGTTGGACGCAGCGCATGCACAGGGAATCGTGCATCGAGACATCAAGCCGGCGAACCTGTTCGTGACGAAGCGGAGCCACATGAAGGTGCTGGACTTCGGGCTGGCGAAAGTGGCAGCGGGCGGGGATGCTTCGGGAGATGTGAATACGCTGGCGACGATGGGGGTGGATCCCGAACATTTGACAAGCCCAGGTACGACGCTAGGAACAGTGGCTTACATGTCGCCGGAGCAAGTAAGGGCGAAGGCACTGGACGCGCGAACGGATCTGTTTTCGTTCGGGGTGGTGCTGTATGAAATGGCGACGGGGAACCTGCCATTCTCCGGGGAGAGCACGGGATTGATTTTTGAGGCGATTTTGAACCGGACGCCGCGGCCGGCGTCGAGTGTGGTGGCGGGGGTGCCTACGGAGTTGGACCGAATTATTGAGAAGGCGCTGGAGAAGGATCGCGATCTGCGTTACCAGCACGCGTCGGATATACGGAGCGACCTCAAGCGCTTGAAGCGGGATTCGGATTCGGGACGAAGCGCAGGAGTGGTGAGTGGCGTGAGTGCGGTTGCTACCGGCGGGACGGCCGCGAGTGTGGCCGCCACAGTGTCGCATGCCGCGATGCCATCGCAGGTTGTGTCGGCGGAGAAAAGCTATCGGTGGATGTTGATGGGCGGAATTTGTGCCGGAGTACTCATCGTGGCGGCGGCCGGGTATTACTTGCGATTCGCGAGGCCTTCAGGTCGGGCGGCCGGTCCGATGAAGGAGCGGCAACTGACGACGAATTCGAGCGAAAATGCAGTGACCAGCGCGCAAATCTCACCGGACGGGCGATATCTCTTGTACTCCGACACAAAGGGGATACACCTGAAATTGATTGAGACAAGCGAGATCAGCAACATAGCGCTGCCGGAGGACAAGGCCGGCCGACCACTTCAGTGGACCGTGGCAGGGTGGTTTCCGGCGGGAACGCATTTTTTGCTGAACGCGTCTGCAGCAGGAACTCCACACGGGATATGGAAATTCTCCGTGATTGGAGGATCGCGCAGGCAGTTAAACGACAATGGGGCGGCGTGGGCAATCTCTCCGGATGGAACAGGAATCGCATACGGCGTGAAGTCGGTACCGCGAGGGGGATTCCAAGATATCTGGCTGATGAAAGGAGATGGCGAGCAACCGCAACGATTGGCGGAATTTGGAGCGGATACGTTTATCGACAGTTTAGTGTGGAACCCCAACGGAAAAAAGCTGGCGTACGTGAGAGCCCAGGTCGGGGCTGAAAAGGTAAAACTGCAAATTGAGACGCGCGAAGTGGGCGGCAATGATGCGCAGCCGGTGCATGACCTCGGCACGGACATATTTCCGCCACTGATATGGCTGCCGGATGAGCGGTTGTTGTTTACGAGGCAAGGCGAAGGAGAAGCGTTCAGCTGTGATGTGTGGGCGTTGCGTTTTAACGGACAGGCGGTGCGGCCGACGACTGCCCCGGAACGAGTGACAAACTGGCCGGGCCAGTGCGCATTTTCGATGTCGGCGACGACTGATTTCCGGAAACTGGCGGTAATCAAGGGCAGTTTTCGAAGCACGGTGCTGGTCGCAGAACTGGGTGCCAACGGCACGCCAACCAAGGCACCGACGCGGCTGACGGTTAGTGACAGCCTGGACATTCCGACAGCGTGGACGCCGGACAATAAGGAAGTGCTGTTCACATCGACGAGAAATGGGCATGGACAGGTATTCCGGCAGGCGCTCGATAGCGAAAACGCGGAGCTGGTGCCGTTCGATTTTCCATCGGAGCAATTGTGTTGTGTGAGCCCGGACGGGAACTGGATCCTGGTGTTTACAGTACCGGATTTGTCGGTACCGATATCGGAACTACGGCGAATGCCAATTCAGGGAGGGCACTCCGAGCCAGTGTTGAAAGCGCGAAATACCATGGACAACATAGCGCGTTGCGCCGTGGCACCCTCCAGTCTGTGTGTGCTAGCGGAACGTACGCCCGACAACAAGCAACTCATCTTTACAGCCTTCGATCCGATGAAAGGGAAAGGCGCGGAGCTGTTACGGATGGACACAATTCCCGAGGCGATTTATAGCTGGGGGCTGTCACCTGACGGGAGGCGGATTGCAACGCTGAACCCGCAAGAAGGGAAGGTATACATCCGGCACGTGGACCATAGACCAACGGAGGAGGTCGTGGCAAAGGGAGTGACGCTCGGCGACGCGCTGGATTGGGCGGCGGACGGCAAGGGCGTGTTCATTGATTACGCGACAAAGCGGGGCATGGCGCTGGGATACCTTGACCTGCGCGGAAATGTCCGGCAGGTGTGGGAAGAAACAGCGTTGCAAGGAGCCCAAGGTATCGCGACGCCATGGGGAATTCCGTCGACAGATGGGAAGCATTTGGCGATCAATGGAACGTTCCCGAGCGGAAACGTGTGGATGCTGGAGAATTTTTGAGTGGGGCGGGTGAGATTTTATAGGACGTTGAGTCGGTCGTGGTTGAGATCCTTTGTCGCCAACAACGGTCGTCAGGATGACCGTGTGTTCTGTAGTGCTGCCCATTACGATGGGTTCAGGATTCGTAAGTCCAGCGACCGCCGGCCATGGTGCGTTCGACGTGAAACCAGCGAGCAGGGAATCGTAGGGCCGGAGAGTCAAGAAAAGCCTACAGGAACTCCGCAGTGTGAGGTTACCGGGAAACTTCTAAGGCAGTAGGCGATTTCGTCGATGGGGGGAATTGCGTACGCATGTTGTACTCCGAGAGAGAGTCAAATTCACTCAGGAGCGGAGATGAAAACGAAAATCGCGATATTGGTATTGTTCTGCGCCGGCGGCATCGGCGTTACGCGCGCAGATCAGACGAAGACGGACGTAGTGGAACGGCTGCAGAGCGCGGCCACGACGCTGCAACAGATTGTGGATGCGCCCGACAAAGGAATTCCGGACGAGGTGTTGAAGGGGTCGAAGTGCATCGCCGTGGTGCCCAGCATGATCAAGGGTGCATTCATCATCGGAGGGAAGCACGGGCGCGGCGTTTCGACGTGCCGGTTGCCCGACGGCAGTTGGAGTACGCCAGCGATGTTCACGATCACCGGAGGCAGTTGGGGAGCACAGATCGGCGTGGAAGATGTGCAGTTGATCCTGATGATCATGAATGATGAGGGTATGAAAAATCTTTTGCACGACAAGTTTCAGGTCGGGGCAGACGCAGCGGCAGCGGCGGGACCGGTGGGAAGACATGCGGCGGCCGGAACGGACTGGAAAGCGAGCACGGAAATCCTCAGCTATTCCCGCGCGCACGGCTTATTTGCGGGCATCGACCTGGATGGCTCGTGGATTGAGCGGGACAAGGATTCGACGCTGGCGTTGTATGGAGGAGACCACAGCGTAACGGAACTGCTGACGGGCAAGGTAGTGCCTCCAGAATCCGCGCGGCCATTTCTGGCGGAAGTGCGGCGGGTAGAGAATCACGCCAAGGCGGCGGAAGCCAACGAACACGGTCGAGAAGACACCGCGAGGAAGTAAACCGGCAAGATTACAGTGGGCGACGATACGGTGGGCGAGCCGAGGAGGCCGTCCACCGTTTTTCTTCCAGGGGCTGAAAGACAGCGCCGAAGCACTAGTCAGAACGCGAGCCGGAGTCGTGTTCCTTGGAGACGGTATCCTTGTCGTCGGCTTCGACGATGATCTCGACGTGAGCTCCTTTCTTGAGCTTCACTTTTTCACCGTCGTCGGTGACCAGGGTGTTCTCGATACGGATTTCCTTGTAGAGTTCATCCGCGTCATGGATGGTGATCTCGGCCTTTTCGGGCTCGTGCGGGGTTTTGATGATTTTTTCGACCACACCGGGTTTCTTGGTTTTGGGCTTACGAGGCACGGGTGACTCCTTGGCAAAAGGAAAAGGAGGGCTAAGGCTTATTCAGTGTAAGAGAAAGACAGTAGAAAAGGCAAACACGAGAACTTAATTGGCTTTAGATTTCTGGTTCTTGGAAGCCTGCTTGGCGTGTTCTTTGCGTACTTCGTCCTTATCTTTTTCGGAGGGCGGGAAGCTTTCGAAGCCTTTGGCGATTTCCTTGGTGACTTTTTCGGGGAGTTTATCGACGTTGATGATCTTTTCCTGGAGCATAAGGCGCCAGGCCAAGTCGCGGCGTTGGACATCGATCAAGTCGATCATGAGGGCGCCCTCGCGAGTGACGTTGGTGAACCAAAGGGTGTAGGAGGTGGACCACCAGTCGACGGTAAATTTGTCGTAGCCGAGCCAATCATCGTCGCCGGCATAGTTGAGCTGGTTGTTGCTTTCGGCGAGGTAGCGAACGGCGAGGTCGGGATTCTGGTCGCGGCGGACTTCCTTCAGACCGCGCTTGGCCAGTTCGCGGGAGATAGCGTCGTGGACGGTATCCCGCAGTTGATTGGGATTGACCTGGAGGGAAGCGAGATGCTCAACGCCACCAATGAAGGCGAAGGTCTTGTATTTCGTGAAATCGAGGTTGGGATTGAGATCAACATTGGATTTGGCGTGGGCGAGAGGCGAAAGGGCAGCGAGCAGGCAGAAGGTCAGTGAACTTTTCAAAAGACGAGAGCCGACCTGGGTGGGCATGCATCCTCCGCGAGTGAAGCCATGATATGCAATTCAGCGGAAAGCGCAAGCTAAGGGGATGCATTAGACGGTTGCAGGTCATTGACTTGCGAAATGGGCGGGGAATAGTATCGCGGTAGGTGCGCTCCAACCTGGAGTCCAATCCTGCCTAAGGAGCGTCCCCATGAAAGCCCGCCCGCTTGCGATATTGACAACGATTTTGTATGTTCTGCTGGCCGCTTGCTCAAGTGGCCCTACCGCACCACCGGGAACACAACGATTCCTGGATGCAAAAAACAACTTAAAGGCGTCGGATTTCAAGGCAGCTCTGACGAACCTGGACACGACGATAAAGACGGCGACCGACCCGGCGATGAAGGAAGAAGCGTATGTCATTCGCGTGGCGGTGCTGACGGCGATGGCGGAAGCGGACCGGCAGATGGGCGAGGCGTACCAGATCGGGTCGAAGCAGCCGGCCGCGAATGGGCACATGGGAGCATATCTGAAGAATCGCAGCGACTACTACAATACGGCGCATTCACTGCTGATGAACGCGATGCAAGGCGTAATGGACCAGCGGTCGAAGCTGGGAGATAAGCCACTGACCATTGAACTGACTTTTCCAGGCTTCACCGGGAGTAATCCAACGCTCGAGCACCTGAAGGAAGGGCAGTTGCTGTCCGAGGGGGACCAGGTGCAAGCGGAACTGCAGGCGGATCGGAACGCACTGGCGAAAGTGCTGACGGCGATTGCCGGAGCAAAAGACGATGTGAACAAAGGGCAAGAGATTTACGGAAAGGGAAAAGTGGAAATCGATCCGCGCGTGTACCTGATTGCGTTGAGTGACAGTTTTTTGACGACGGGAGCGATGTTCGGGTCGCATGGGCTGAACGAAGTAGACCATCTCGCGACAGTGAGCCAGGTGGTGAAAGGGAATATTGAGGCAGCGGAGAAGTTGCTGAGCGCGAAGCCGGACAAGGATCTGGAAGCGCAGGCCAAGCTGCAGTTGGACCGAAGCCAGGGGAAGACGGAGAAGCGGGGGAAGTAGAGGACGGCTCGAGGGGTTGGAAGGGTTGTGGGGAAGAAGAACCGTTTAAGGTTCAAAGCTCAAAGTAGAAAGTTAAAGGTTGAACCCCAAGACCCACCGTGAACCTACGAGGGTGGGGCACCCCGTCTGCGCGACGGAGTCAAGACGCGGCGGTTGAGATCCTTCGTCGCACAAGACGCTCCTCAGGATGACAACATCGCTTTGTTTGTTGCTCAAACACGAGAGTTGGTGCGCATAGCGGAGCACTCACGTTTCGGTTGATGATTGAAAGTAGAGGCAGAGCGGATATGCGTTAAAATTCGTCGCGCCAGCCGGAATTGCCGGCAGGGTTAGCGATTCACAGGGAAGGGTGTGGGACGGAGGAGGGGATGTGCAAGGGATAAGTGTGAAAAGGGTTGCGGCGTTGGGGCTATTGATGCTGCTGGTCGCGGGTGTGGCCACGGCGTCGAAGGTGGTGTTTCAGTGGAAGAATTCGAAGTATCAGGGAGCGCGATTCAAGAACGTGCTGGTGCTGGCGGTGAATGGGAAAGCGGAAGCGCGGGCGGATTTTGAAGACCGGATGGTGAAGGAGATGACGCGGCCGGGAATGACGGTGGTACAGAGCTACACATTGATGCCGAGGCCGGACGCAACGCCGATCAATGAGGGAGACTTGCGAGGGTACGTGCAGGATTTGAAGTTTGACGCGATCGTGGTATCGCGGATGGTGAAGTTCGAGAAAAAGCAGACGGAAGTGTATGCGGACGATTTTCCGTTTCTGCCGTATTACGGGACGTTCTACGGATACTACGGAGCGATTGCGCCGCTCGTGTACTCTCCCACGTACTTGCAGACGGAAATCGATATTCAGGTGGAGACGAACTGGTACGCGACGAGCAAGCCGGATGGGGAACTGGTGTGGAGCGGGACGACGGATACGATGAACCCGCGATCGGAGACGGACACGGTGGATGGAATTGTAAAGGCGTTGGTGAAGGCGTTTGAGAAGGAAGGGTTGGTGGTGGGGAAGAAGTGACGGCGAGTGTAGGAGAGCACAGCCAAGGATGGCGGGGCCACGTGGCGGTATGTGGTGGAGAGGGGCTGGAGTAGCACCGGTGGCCGCTATTTGCCGGCAAAGCGGTTGGCGGTGGCGTAGTTGGATTGAGTGATGGCGCGAACGTCGAGTTCGCCCTTTTTGTCCTTATCGAGCCGGTCAAATTCGGCTTCCATAAAATGCATGTATTCCTGGCGAGAGAGCTTGCCGTGGGGATCCGAGGTCATGAGGGGAAGGAGCTGCTTCACCTGTTCTTCGGCGATCGCGAGATTGTCTTGCGTCCTGGGAACGGATTTTTGGGCGGCGGAGGTATGAACGATCGCGGCAGCGAGGAGCAGGGCCGAGGCGGAAGCGATCTGGATGAGTAGTCTGGACTGCGCCATGAATGCCTCCTGCAGGAGTGTTGAACCGGGATGAGGAGACTATACGGAATAAGCGTTCGGGGAGGAAAGGCAAAGAACGAATAGGACCCATCGAAAATTTTGAGGGCAAGACCAAAGGCTTAAGAGCGGACCCACCCTTTCGCAAATAGCGCGAAGGATGGGCACCCTCAAGATGCGGCGGAGAACGAGTCTGAAGACTCGCCACTACAATGGCGTAGCAGAACCCTGTAAGGCCAATTAGTACGACAAAAGGTTTGGCCGATGTAGAAATTCCATGCGATGGGGCGGGTGTGTGTCTTTTGCGAAGAGGGGAAGTGATTGAAGCGCAGAGAGTTCCGATTTTTTGAAGGCGCTTGGCATGGCGGTTGCAGTTTGAGTAGGCAGGGCCAGCCTACCAGGAGGAATAGGGCATGGAGATAAAAATCAGGCATGTAAAGAAGTTCGGGCTAGTCATGGCAGGGAGTTTTTTCTGGTTCACCGCGTTAGCAAGCGCACAATCCACGCCCGCCCAAAGTGACGAAAGGAATATGGAGGATCGCGATCGCGACAGTGCCACACGACAAGAACTCGCGCGCTTTGATCAGTTCCTCGATAGCCACAGAGAAGTAGCGGAACAACTGCGGAAGAATCCCACGCTCGTTAACGATCCGGCGTTTGTGAAAACGCACCCTGCGCTGCAAGCGTACCTGCAAGACCATCCGAGGATCAGCCAGCAATTGGCGAGCGATCCGAATTCATTCATGAGGCAAGAAGAACGCTATGACCGGAGGGAAGATAATAATTTCGACGCGAGACGGCAAGAGTTGGCACGGTTCGACCAGTTCCTGGACAGCCACAAAAACATCGATACGCAATTGCGAAAAGATCCTTCGCTGATCAATAACGAGCAATTTCTGAAGGACCATCCGGAGTTGCAGTCGTACCTGCAGGACCACCCGCGCACGCGCGAAGCGATCACGCAAGACCCGAACGGGTTCATGCGGTCGGAAGAACGCTATGACCGGCGGGAGGATAAGAATCAGCGTGAAGACCGGGACCGGGATATGAGCCGGAACACGGACCGCGACCGAGACATGGACCGTGATGCCGACCGGGATCGCGGCCAACGGCAAGCGGAAGTAGCTCGATTTGATCAATTCCTCGATCGGCACCGAGAAGTGTCGGAGCAACTGAGGAAAAACCCTTCGCTGGTAAACGACCCGACGTTCGTGAAGACCCATCCTGAGCTGCAGTCTTACCTGCAACAACACCCGATGGTCCGCGATGACTTAGTACGAAACCCGGATGCGTTCATACGGCAGGAAGCGAACTACGAGCACCGTGAGCCGAGCGACCTGAGCGCGGCACGGACGGATCGGGACGCGCGGTATGACCGGGACGCGTCGCGTTATGATGGGCGAAACCAGTCTTCGTACAACGGAAGTAAAGACACAGCGGGCGATCAAGGCCGCACTGGATACGGCGACCGGGACCGCGACGCGATGACGAGCCGTTCGGCGAGCTTCGGGGAGTTCCTGGGCACGCACTCGGCGATTGCCCACCAGCTTTCGAACAACCCTTCGTTGGCAAACGACCGGAGTTATTTGGACAGCCATCCGGAATTGCAATCGTACTTGAGCTCCCATCCAGAAGTGCGCAACGAACTGATGCAGAATCCGCAAGGGTTCATGAAGGCAGCACAGCAATACAACGGCACGAACAATACGAACAAGACGGCCGCGCCTCCGACGGCGACCGCACCACCGTCTGCGACGACGCCAAGCCAACCCAGCCAACCACATCACTAAGTTCAACCGGAAGACTGGGGAGCTCCGATGGAGCCTCCCCAGTGCACCGGGTTTTGGGTATGCCCTCGGCGCAATTTACTGATGGCCCTGACGGGAGGAAATAATGAAGGCGAAGAGTGCGACGATGTTGGCGGTGGCGTTGATGGCGATAACGCCGATGAGCGCAGCGGCGAAAAAGAAGAATCAGCCGAACCGCGCGATTCTGGAGAAGATGGAAGCGGTGCCGTGCGGGGCGAAGCAGAAAGGATTGTCGGGTCTGGGCTCGTTCTGGGCGTCGGTGGGAATCACGCATATCGACTCCAACGAGAAACTCTGCCCGCAATACGTGGTGAGAACGGATGAGATGGATTACCGGGTGCAGCCGAAGGATCTGAAGCATCCGGATGTATTGCCGATCGGGCGGGAAGTCGTGTTCAAGATCGAGAAAGACCACATGTTGATGGGTGTGGCGGACGGGGGCAAGAAGATGAAGCAGTACCAGGTGGTGGCGATGGACCAGGCCAAGCCGGTGAATGCGTCGTCTGCCCGGCCGGAGACCCAGTAACGCGGCTAGATTGAATCGGTGGAGTTGTAATCTGGGGACTTTCCGCAAACGCGGCGGGGAGTCCCCGGTTTTGTTTTTTTTGTGTCCTGAAAATCGAAGAGAGGAAGATCTGTGGCGTTGGATCGTAAGAGCCCGCCCTTTCCGCAGAACCAGCGGAAAGGATGGGGGCACCCTCAAGTTCTTGGGTAGGGGGAGGTGGCGTCAGGAGGCGTAGCGTTGGGCGGAACGGGCCTTGGCTTTGGCGGCCTCTTCTTCGCGGTTCTTTGCGGGAGCGGTGGTTTCGAGGGAGTTAAGAAGTGCAAGAGAGATCGATGAGATTTGCTCAATGGCGTTTTGGAAAGCTGTTTCGTTTGCCTTGGACGGCTTATGGAAGCCGGTGATCTTACGGACAAATTGGAGAGAGGCGGCGCGGACTTCGTCTGGTGTAACGGGCGGGTCGAAGTTATAGAGGATTTTGATATTGCGGCACATCGAGAGCTCCCTTCCGTTAGTGAGTCATTATAAGTCAGGGTGAGAAGGTCTATTCAATGCGAAGCAATCAAGATATAAGGAGAGCGCGCATAAGGTGAAAGTAGGAAGTGAAAGGTATAAGGAATGAAACGGCCACTGATTGTGACGTTGATTGGAACTCTGTTTATAGCCGTAGGAGCAGTCGGAGGCGTAGCGCACGCGAAAGAAGGGCCAATCGGTTGGGGACTGGCGCTGATCGAATTGAGTGAGTTGGTGGCGTTGGTCGGGGGGGTGTTCCTGCTCATGGGAAAGAACTGGGCGCGATGGTTGTTGCTGGTGTGGATGGGGTTCCACGTAGTGATCAGCGCGTTTGATTCCCTGCAGAAGCTAGCGGTTCATGTGGTGATCTTCGGATTGATTGCGTTCGCGCTGTTGAGGCCACCAGCGTGGCAGTACTTTCGCTCAGCGAGTTCGTAGGGATGCGGATTGGAGAAAGGGAGGCGGGCCAGGTCATCCCGCCTCCCTTATCATTCCTCAAGTTGAGGAATTCGATCAGCCTGACGGAGAGCGGCCAATCGTAGTGGTTATGTTCTACCAGCTAGCGCTCGGGTTGGGACTACGGTAAAGACCTTAGTTGGGCACAGGAAGTTACGTTATTTGCAGGAATGGCAATACGTGTCGAGGCATGACAGAGTGAGCATGTGAGTGACCGGCCGTTAACGGTGACGATCGCCAAACCGTCATGGCGAAGGGTAAGTGACGGTCGACACACCGTTTCGCCATCCGAATGGACAGTTGCAGAGAAACACACCTGTACGAGCGGACGATTCCACAAAGGAAATCGTCCCGGCTAGATTAGAAGCGATCAAGAAAAGACGCGTTGTTGAAGGTGGTCGCTCCAGCGCGAAAGCCTTATACGATAGAGGAGTCAGGACATGCGGGGATTTAGGTTGTGGAAGGCAGGGAAGGTGGCGGCGTCAGCGGCGATGATGGGAATATTGCTTTTGCCGGCGACGGCGGTGCAGGCTCAAGAGAAGCGGAAGATAATTGCAAATCCGGAGCCGGTATATCCGGAAATCGCGAAAGTGGCGGGGTTGAGGGGTGTGGTGAAGGTTCAGGTAGTGATCGGGACGGATGGAACCATCAAAGACGCAAAGATCATTGGTGGGCACCCGATGCTGGTGGAGTCGGTGAAGGATGCCCTGAAGAGGTGGAAGTATGCACCGTCGAACAGCGAGACGGTGACGATATTGGAGTTCGCGTTTCATCCGTAGAGAGCGTGGTCTTCTTGGAATGTGCCAAGGCGGATGGGTTGAGATCCTTCGTCGCAAAGAACGCTCCTCAGGATTACAAGTGCTAAAGGCAGACTCCGGGCCAAAAAGTCGGACAAATCGAGCCTAGGCGGAGACTGTTGTTTGCGTAGGTGCTTTCTTTCTGAGAACCGCGGCGGAGAGAAGCGTAATAATGAGGCCGACGGGGAACGGCTCCATGAACGTCATCGCCGCGTTGAGGAACGGATTCTTATACATGGTTTTGAGTTTGCTGAGTTCGTCGGTTTTCTGCTGAATGGCGGCGGCGGTGGCGCCGGACTCTTGCATCTTCTGCAGGACGTGGGCGCCGTACTTATCCATAAAGTCCGGCATGAAATTAAAGTAGATGACTTCCCAGGTGGCTACGTAAAAGAGGCACGAGATCACGGTGATGGCGAGGCCGACGAGGAAGGCTCTGCCAAAAGTGATGTGGCCGTTCCCCGCATTGTCGCGATAAGAGCGCACGCCGAAGAAGGTCAGTAACAGGGACAGAACGATTGCGGTATAGCCCCAGAGATAGCCGTGCTGGAAGCTGTCGCTTTTCATGAAGGGGACACTGGCGATCATCAAGACAGAGGAAATGACACCAGAAATCAGTCCAAAAATGAGAATGGTTCTTTTCACGGAACGCTCCTGAACGGCGGATTGTGATTGCGGAGGGACTTTAGCGCAGACGGCGGGGGAGTTGTCGTCATACTTTTGAGTGATTTTGGGGGATAAGGGGAAGAATCATGCTTTTGGGCGAGCGGTTCAGGGGATGAGGCGAAGTTCTTTGCCTAGCTGGACGGCCTGCGTGCGGCGCTTGGCGCCCAATTTGTCAAAAACCCGGCTGGAATGAGTCTTCACGGTGTTTTCGCTGACGAAGAGCTTTTCGGCGATTTCGCGGTTGGAGAGGCCGGCGGCGATGAGGCCGAGGATTTCGAGTTCGCGGGGAGTGATGCCGAGGGTGGAGAGGTGGGCTGGGTCGGGAGAGAAGGGGACGGAGGGAGAGATGGCCGGTTGGGGGGGTATGGGCTGCGGAGGGTGTTTGCGGGTGAGGGTCACGCCGAGCCAGATGCCGAGAGCGGCGAAAATGACGGCGACCAGGCCGCCGTAGATTTCGAGGGAGTGTTCCAGGACCAGGAAGCGGTATTCGGTGAGCTTCAGGAGAGTGATCAGAAGGCCGCCGAGGAGGCCGAAGAGAAGCAAGTTGGGGAAGACACGGCGGCGCGGAGCTGAGGAGGAGTTGGCGGCAGACGGAGGCATTCGAGAGACATGATAGCGGAAAAAGGAAGCAGAGGAGAGCGGAGGGGAAGACAAAAATCGTAGGAGAGGAAGTTGATTGCCTTTCGATCGTCAGAGCCCACCCTTTGCACAGAGTCCGTGCAAGGACGGGGCACCCTCAAGTTTTTAGATCTGCCGGGCGGCTGGAATACTCAAAGAAGGTGTTTGGCTGGGCTGTCGAGATTGTAACCGGGGTGAAATGCGGAGGTGGGAGACTTGAGGACTCACCTGAGAGGTGTAAGATTGGCGTCTCACGCCCCGCCCGCGGGAGACCGCCTAAGGTTCAGTCCACAAACCGCAGGGCTGGCAGACTCGCCCTGCGCTACACGAGGTTTCCATGAGCACACCGAATATGGCAGCACTATCGAAAATGAGGGGGACGGCGTCCCTGGCGGAACTGGCAAATCAGTACGGAATTTCGCCGGCGGAATTTGGCACCGCGCTGCACGGGCTGTATGAGCGGCATCTGATGCTGGACAACAGCATCGATCCTTCGGTAACGAACGCGCGGGAGCACTACGAGGCATTTGCACGATCGGTGCGGGACATTCTGGCGCAGCGGTGGGTAAAGACCAGCCGGACGTATCACAATGCGAACCCGAAGCGGATTTATTACATGTCGATGGAGTTTCTGATCGGGCGGTCGCTGGCGAACAATGTGACGAACCTGCTGCTCGATCCGCTGCTGGCGAATGTAATCGACCAGAAGGATGTGGATTGGCTGGCGCTGCTGCAGAAGGAGCCGGATGCGGGGCTGGGGAACGGGGGATTGGGCAGGCTCGCGGCATGTTTTCTGGATTCGATGGCGACGATGCAATTGCCGGCGACGGGGTATGGGTTGCGGTACGAGTATGGAATGTTCAAGCAGACGATTCGGGAAGGGTGGCAACACGAGGTGCCGGACAACTGGCTGCGGCACCCGGACCCGTGGGAAGTGGCGAGACCGTATGCGAGGGTGTGCATCAAGCTGAATTGTTCTTTCATTTTGCGTGACGGGACGTTGAAGGCGATCGCGGACCGCGATTCGTATCTGTACGGGGTGCCGTATGACCGGCCGGTGGTCGGATACGGAGGGAAAACCATCAATACGCTGCGGCTGTGGGCCGCGGCGGCGCCGGATTATTTCGACTTTCAGGAGTTCAGCAGCGGAGATTTTGTCGGCGCATTGGCGGAGACGCTGGCGGCGGAGTCGATCACACGGGTGCTGTATCCGGATGATTCGACAAGCATGGGACAGGCGCTGCGGTTCGTGCAGGAATATTTCCTGGTGGCGTGCTCGCTGGCGGACCTGGTGCGGCGGTTCCGGCACGTGAATGATCATTGGAACTCGTTTCCTGAGAAGGTGGCGATCCAGTTGAACGATACGCACCCAACGATGGCGGTGCCGGAGCTGATGCGGATTTTGCTGGACGACGCACACATGACCTGGGAACAGGCGTGGGAGATCACGCAGAAGACGCTGGCGTATACGAATCACACGCTGCTGCCGGAGGCGCTGGAGAAATGGCCGGTGGAGTGGTTCGCAACGGTGGCGCCGCGGCTGCTGGAGATCATCTACGAGATCAACCGGCGATTCCTGGATGATGTGAGGAAGAAATTCCCCGGAGACGACGAACTGGTGCAACGGGTGAGTCTGATCGAAGAGCAACCAGTGCGGCGGGTGAGGATGGCGAACCTGGCGATTGTGGGTTCGCACAGCACAAATGGAGTGGCGGCGATTCACTCGCAACTGCTGCGTACGACGACGGTGAAAGACCTAGCCACGATTTTTCCGGAGCGGTTTAACAACAAGACGAATGGCGTGACACCGCGGAGATGGTTGCGGCTGTGCAACGAACCGCTGGCAAGCGTAGTTACGGAAGCGATTGGCGACGGATGGATCACGGACCTGGGGCAGCTTTCCCGTCTGAAGCCACTGGCGGAAGATGCGAGCTTCCGGGCAGCGGTGCTGAGGGGGCAGCATGACTGCAAGAAGCAATTTGCGGAGTGGCTGAAGGCCACGTCTTCGGTGGAGGTGCAGCCGTATACGATTTTTGATTCGCAGGTGAAGCGGATTCACGAGTACAAGCGGCAATTGCTGAATGCGCTGCGAATTGTGGTGCTGTATAACCGGGTGCGGGAGAATCCGCAGGCAGCGATGCCGGCGCGAACGTTCTTTTTTGCGGGGAAGGCGGCGCCGGCGTACCAGTTCGCGAAACTGATCATCAAGTTCATCAACAACCTGGCAGTCACGATCAATGATGATCCGGCCATGAAGGGGCGCCTGGAGGTGCATTTCCTGCCGGACTATCGCGTGACTCTCGCGGAGAAACTGATTCCGGCATCGGACGTGTCGAACCAGATTTCGACGGCGGGATACGAAGCGAGCGGCACCAGCAACATGAAGTTCATGATGAATGGCGCGCTGACGATTGGGACGCGGGATGGCGCGACGATTGAGATGGCGGAGGCGGCCGGGGAGGAGAATCTGTTCCTGTTCGGGCTGACGGCGCAGCAAGTGTTGGATAGCAAGGGCTGGTACAACCCGCGCTGGCATTACGAGAATGAGCCGGAGACGCGTGCGGCGCTGGATCTGATCGCGTCGGATCATTTCAGCCGGAACGAGCCGGGGGTGTTTGCGCCGATCCTGGACACGCTGTTGACGCACGGGGACCACTACATGCATCTGGCGGATTTGAAGTCATATATGGATGCAGACCGGCGGCTCTGTGAATTGTGGGCGGAGCCGGATGCGTGGGCACGCAAGGTGATTTTGAACATTGCGAGCTCGGGGCAGTTCTCGAGCGACCGGACGATTCGGGAATACAGTACGGAGATTTGGAACGTGGCGGCTTGCCCGGTGGGGTGAGGGTGGGGCGAGAAGGGTTAACGCAGAGAGCGCAGAGGTGAGCAGAGGGCACGGAGAGTGCGCGCCAAGTCCCGGTGGTTGAGATCCCTTCGTCGCATAAAACGCTCCTCAGGATGACAATGGTTTTTTTTCGAAATTCTGCGTTGCGGCTTCAAGACCAACAATCGAAACGGGGCGCCCGAAAAGCGCGGGTCTGAAGACCCGCAGCAACAGCGGGGCGCTATAGTTGCTTTATGAGATAAGCTTAGGCGGGAACGGAGAGAGGTTATGGCGGAAGCGGCGAAGGCTGAGAAGGGCGTATCACCTCTGGCGGGGAAACCCGCGACTAAGGACATGCTGATCGATGTGGCGAAGCTCGAGAAGGACTACTACGAGCGGAAGCCGGATGTCGGGAATCCTACGCAATTGGTGAGCTTCGGAACGAGCGGGCATCGAGGAACACCGTTTGCGGCGACGTTCACGGAGGCGCACATCCTGGCGATTACGCAGGCCATCTGCGAATACCGGAAGGCGAATGGAATTGATGGGCCGCTGTTCATGGGCAAGGACACGCACGCGATTTCGCCTGCAGCGCAGAGGACGGCGCTGGAAGTGCTTGCGGCGAATGGTGTGGAGACAGTCGTTCAGGAAAAGGATGGAGTGACACCGACGCCGGTGGTGTCGCGGCAAATTCTGGCGTACAACCGGGGGCGGAAAGAGCGTGTCTCCGATGGGATTCTGATCACACCGTCGCACAATCCTCCGCGAGATGGCGGATTCAAATACAACCCGCCGAATGGAGGGCCAGCGGACACGGATGTGACAGGCTGGATTCAGGAGCGGGCGAATGATCTGCTGCGAGGCGGGAACGCAGGTGTGAAACGTGTGCCGTACGAATCGGCGTTGAAAGGGGAGACGACGCAGCAGCAGGATTTTGTGATGCCGTATGTGGAAGATTTGCGGAACACGGTGAATATGCCGGCGATCCGTGACGCGCATTTGAAGATGGGAGTAGACCCGCTGGGCGGAGCGGCGCGGCCGTATTGGGAGCCGATCAATTCGGTGTACGGCTTGGACATTAAGGTGGTGAATCCGGTGATTGATCCGACGTTTTCGTTCATGACGGTGGATCATGACGGGCAGATTCGCATGGATTGCTCGAGTCCATATGCGATGGCGCGGCTGGTGAGTTTGAAGGATCAGTATCAAGTGGCGTTTGCGAATGATCCGGACTCCGACCGGCACGGGATTGTGACGCCGTCGGTGGGGTTGATGAATCCGAACCATTTTTTGGCGGTGGCGATCCAGTATTTGCTGACGCACCGGCCGAAGTGGTCGGCGGGCGTGATCGTGGGGAAGACGCTGGTGAGCAGCAGCCTGATCGATCGGGTGGTGGTGAAGCTCGGGCGGAAATTGAGTGAAGTGCCGGTGGGCTTCAAGTGGTTTGTGCCGGGATTAATTGATGGATCGTTTTGTTTTGGCGGGGAGGAAAGCGCGGGAGCGAGTTTTTTGCGGCTGGACGGGACGGTTTGGACGACAGACAAAGACGGACCGATTATGGATCTGCTGGCGGCGGAGATTACCGCGGTGACGGGGAAGGACCCTGGCGAGCATTTCAAGGAAATGGTGGCGGAGTTCGGGATGCCGTACTACACGCGGATTGACGCGGCAGCGACGCCGGAGCAGAAGGCAAAACTGAAAAACTTGTCGGCGAGCGATGTGAAGGCCTCGAACCTGGCGGGCGAGCCGATCCTGCAAAAGCTGACGACGGCGCCGGGGAATGGGGCGGCGATCGGTGGGTTGAAGGTAGTGACGAAGAGTGGGTGGTTCGCCGCGAGGCCGTCGGGGACGGAGAATATTTATAAGGTTTACGCGGAGAGTTTTCAGAGTGAGAAGCATTTGGCGGCGATTGTGAGTGAGGCGGAAGAGATAGTGAATCACTCGCTGGGGTGAGGCTGGTAGCAAGACGCGGTGGATATAAGAAGAAGGAACGCAGAGACGCAGAGAGCGCAGAGGTGCGGAGTAAACAGAGAGATGGTGCCCAGTTGCGGCGGTTGAGATCCTTCGGTGCCTGCCTGCTTCGCAGGCAGGAGCGCTCCTCAGGATGACAACGGTTTTTGGGGCTGGGGAAGAATTCCGGAAGCTGCGAGACAAAACGAGCCAGATGGTTTGTTCGCGCGGGGCATCGTTTGCGAGTAAGCTAACAGCACGGGATCAATCGGGTCCGTGAGTCCTTCCTTAGGAGAGTGACGAGAAATGAAAATCAGGATAGTGGTGGTGTGCGCCGGGGCACTGCTCATCGTGCCGGTGATTCGGTCGCAAGTAAGCAGCAGCGCGGGCGGGGCGGCGGCGTCGAAAGTGGGAGTCATCAGCATGCAAGGGGCGATCATGGCGACGGCAGAAGGAAAGCAAGCGTCGGCGGAACTGCAGTCGCGATTCGCGGCGCGGTCGACGGAATTGCAAAATCTGCAAAAGCAGTTGCAAGACTTGCAGGCGAAAATGCAGAGCCCAACAACCAGCGATCAAGAAAAGGGGAAAGCCCAGGCTGACGGAGAGCGACTGAACCGCGCATACACGCGGAAGCAGCAGTACTTCCAGGATGACTTAACCAACGCGCAGCAGGAAATTGGAGGGAACATTGGGCGGCAACTGCTGGACGTGATCAGTCAATATGCGAGAGACAACGGGTACACGGTGATTTTGGATACGTCGGCGCAGCAGACGCCGGTGGTCTGGGTGGCGGCACAGGTGGACGTGACGCAGGAGGTCGTGAAGCTGTTCGACCAGAAGCATCCGGCAAAGGCGGAGGCGGTGCCAGCAAAGCCGGCGACGCCGCCGGTTGCAAAGCCCGCGCCAAAACCGTAAAGGGTGCTCGATTTGGCGGTAAGTCCAAGAAGCGAGCCAAGATTTGGTGGTTGAGATCCTTCGTCGCCTGCCTGCTTCGCCGGCAGAAACGCTCCTCAGGATGACAAACGTCCTTTAGAGGGAGGAGGCCACCTTCGAAAGTGAAAGCCGGTCGAGTCGAGATCGTCGTTGTCTCGGTCGGCACGGCGTTTTGGTGACATGGGTCCTTGCGCCCGCGGGCGCTGTGAAACTATGGTCGAACTTCCTGGAGGATGCTAGCGGGAGGAGACGACCATGGCGGACAAGGCAACGTTAGAGTGCATCGAAGATTTCCTGGCTCAAAGACGCATAGCAATGGTAGGAATCTCGCGGGACGCGCGGAGCTTCAGCATGAGTTTGTATAAGGAGCTTTGCGGGCGCGGGTACGATGTGGTGCCGGTGAATCCGCAAACGAAAGAAGTGATGGGAAGAAAGTGTTACGCGCGGGTGCAGGATATTGAGCCGCCGGTGGATGGCGCATTGCTGATGACGTCGCCGGGAGCGACGGAAGCGGTGGTGAGAGATTGCGCGGAAGCGGGAATCCGGCGGGTGTGGATGTATCGCGCGGGTGGAGTGGGAGCGGTCAGCGAGGCCGGAATCGCAGTGTGCCAGGAGAAGGGTATCCGGGTGGTACCGGGGGAGTGCCCGCTGATGTTCTTGCCACAAAGCGGCGGAGTCCACCGGGTGCATGGGTGGTTCCGGAAGTTGACGGGAAGGTATCCGCGGCATTTGCAGGCGTGAGCGGGATCGATAGAGGGCGGAGACGGAATAGGAGACGCACGCGAGAAGACCCGGCGGTTGAGATCCTTCGGTGCCTGCCTGCTTCGCAGGCAGAAGGTCTCCTCAGGATGACATTGCTTTACAGCGGAAGAACTCGAGGATGCGTGAGGCCGGTTTCCGCGAAACCCAGGTCCACCACCTGGTTGGCCCAGAGTCCATGTGACGAGAATGGCTAATTGCGAGCAGAACTCAGCGGCGGGCGCAGATGCCGGGCTGAAGCCACGGCACTACATTTGGAGGTTCAGGAGCCGGCGCCCATGGGGCCTGGGGATTTGTGGAACCAACCCCAGGATTTGGGCGAGTTATAGAGGTGCTCGACCTTCTCTTTGTGGTGCTTCTCTTTTTTCACTTTAACGGGTTTGGAGGTGGCGCCAGCGCCGGCGGGTCCTGGAGAGTTGTGGTGGCTCCACCACCAAGCATGAGCCGGGGAGGCGCCGAGGGCGCAAAGGAAGAGGGCCAGGGCCAACACGGGAAGCGATCGCTTCATGAAATTCACCTTAAGAGGTTGTAGCACGGCGGTCAGTTGGGGGAACACTGTACTGGAGTACTATGGGGCGAAAAGGGAAACGGGCGGGCATGCATGCGCGTGAGGGGATAACACGTTGGGCACGAAAGCCAGCCAAGACGCAACGGCTGAGATCCTTCGTCGCCCGCCGCGGCGGGCTCCTCAGGATAACAAGGTTCGATTTTGACGGTAACTAGGGGCGCCAGAGGGTAAAGCGTATTTTACGGCGTTTGGCGCGTTGACTTGGAGCGAAGGCGGAAACTAGAATGCTCGGGCAATGACGGACAGCCGTTCGTTGATTGGTTCAGTGGTTTCGCACTATCGGATAACTGAGAAGCTGGGTGGGGGCGGCATGGGAGTGGTGTATAAAGCCGAAGACACCGACCTTCACCGATTTGTGGCGTTGAAGTTCCTGCCGAATGAAGCATCGGATTCCGAAACCATTCTGAGATTTCAAAGAGAGGCGCAAGCGGCGTCTGCGCTGAATCATCCGAACATTTGCACGATTTATGAAATTGGGCAGGACTCCGTGCGTCCATTCATCGCGATGGAGTACATGGAGGGAGAGACGCTGAAGGAGCGGGTGGAGGGTCAGGCGCTGGAGAATGACATGCTGCTGTCGGTGGCATGGGAGATCGCGTATGCGCTGGAAGCCGCGCATGCGGAGGGAATCATCCATCGCGACATCAAGTCCGCAAATATTTTTCTGACGAAGCGCGGGCATGCGAAGGTGTTGGATTTCGGACTGGCGAAATTGCCGAATAAAAGGAATGCGCTGCTGGAGGCGGACCCGGGAGCAACGTTCACCGATGCACAGGCGGCGGTGGAAAGCTTTTTCGAATTGACGACGCCGGGTGCGACGCCGGGCACGGTGTCGTACATGTCGCCCGAGCAGGTGCGCGCAAAGCCGGTGGATACGCGGACAGACTTATTTTCGTTTGGAGTGGTTTTGTATGAGATGGCGACGGGACGCTTGCCGTTTCGAGGAGAGAGCCTGGGAGTGGTGTTGTCGGCCGTGCTGAACGAGACGCCGACTGCGCCGACGGAGTTGAATCCACGCCTACCGGTGGAGCTGGAACACATCATATTTAAGGCACTCGAGAAGGACCGGGATTTGCGATACCAGAGCGCGGCGGAGATGCGCGCGGATCTGCAGCGGCTGCGGCGAGACGTAGACGTGGCCAAGTCGTCGAGCGGGTCAGGGAGCCGCCTGGCGATTTCCGCGGCCGATGTGAGACGGGAACTGGAACGGAGCCACGCGGGAGCAAGCGTGGCGATAGCAGACGCGAAAAAGGAAGTGGGTGTAAGTCGCAATGGAATATCCGGGTGGATCTGGTCCGCAGGGGTAGTGGCGCTGGGGGTTGTAATTGTGGCGGCGGGAATGGTCTACCGGCGCGGCCTAACGGTAACGCCACTGAAGCTTACAGGTGGTACGCAGATCACCAATGATGGTCGAACGAAAGTTTTGGCAGGAACGGACGGAGCGAGGTTGTACCTGCAATACACGGCGGCGGTAAAGGCGGGAACGTCGTCGATCGGGCAAGTGTCGGTGAGCGGAGGCGATGTGGTGCCGCTGGCGGCACCGTCGGTAAGCATGCAGATTCTCAACGTGAGCGAAGACGGGGCAACGCTGCTGGTGTCCGACCAGCCGGGGACGGCATTCGATGGTCCGATGTGGGCGCTGCCGGTGCTGGGAGGATTGCCGAGGCGTCTAGGGGACGCGATGGGACATGCCGGAGCATGGTCCCGTGACGGAAAAGAGTTGGTGTACGCGAAGGGGAACGATTTGAATTTGGCGAAGGGCGATGGGAGTGACGCGAAGCTGCTGGCGAGCATGGCGGCCTGGCCGAATGCGATGCAATGGTCGCCGGATGGGAAGTCGCTGCGCGTTACATTGAAGGATTTGACTACGAACGCGACGTCGTTGTGGGAAGTGATCGTGGACGGTGGGAAGGCGCGGGAGTTGCTGGCGGGTTGGCACAGTCCGGCGGCGGAATGCTGCGGGGTCTGGACAACAGATGGGAAGCACTTCCTGTTTTCATCGCAGGGAAGTATTTGGGAGTTACTGAAGAGCGGAGCACCGGTGCAGCTGACGTCGGGACCGCTGGCGCTGTCGGGGCCAGTGGCCAGCGAAGACGGGAAGAAAGTGTTCATGATGGGACGACGGCCCCGCGGGGAGTTGGTGAAGTACGACATGAAGTCCGGGCAGTTGGTGCCATTTTTGGGAGGGATTTCAGCGGAGCATGTGGACCTCTCGGCGGATGGGAAGTGGGCGACGTATGTGCTGTTCCCAGAGGGGACACTGTGGAGGAGCCGGGTAGACGGGAGCGAACGGCTGCAGTTGAGCAATGCGCCGATGTATGCGTCGCTGCCGAGATGGTCGCCAGACGGAAAATGGATTGCGTTTTTTTCAACCACTACGGGAAAGACTTCGCGGATTTATTTGGTGTCCCCGGAAGGGGGAAGCCCGCAGGAGTTGCTGACGGGGGAGTCAGGTTCGGAAGCGGATCCGAGCTGGTCGCCAGATGGGAAATCGATTGCATTTGGGGCAGTGTATTCGGCGGCGAAAAGCGGGATTCGCGTTGTGGATGTGCAAACGAAAGCAGTGAAATCGTTGCCGGGCTCGGAGCAGTTGTTTTCGCCGCGGTGGTCGCCGGACGGGAAACGGATTGCGGCGATTCGCTCGGATTCACAAGGGTTGATGTTGTTTGATGTAGCGAAGCAAAAGTGGGCGGAGGTATACGAAGCGCGGAATGTGAGTTTTCCCGTATGGTCGAAGGGCGGAGAATATTTGTATCTGCTGAGCTGGCCGGAGAAGCCGTCCATTTTGCGGGTGCGAATGAGCGATTTGAAAGTGGAGCGGGTGGCGGATTTGAAGGATTTCCGGCCGACGGGGTATTGGGACGATTGGATGGGGTTGGACGAGAATGAAGAGCCGCTGTTGCTGCGGGATACGGGGCTGCAGGACGTGTATGGTATGGAAGTGGGAGAGCCGTGACGGAAGCCAACAGCCGTTAGTCAACAGCTAATCGCCAGGCGGAAATTCGTAGTTCGAAATTCGTTAAGAAGAACCGTACAAAGTAGAAAGTGTAAGGTGAAAGGGGACCGGAGGCCGGTCCCTTTTTGTTTTAGATGGCGAGAATGCGGAACTCAGGCGGTGATTTCGCGGAGGCGGCCGTTGGTCACGTCGTAGACGAAGCCGCGGATAGCGATGGATTTAGGGATCCAGGGATGGGTGCGGAGTTTCTGAAGTTGGTGGCGGACGTTTTCGTCGATGTTCTGGAAGGCGAAGAAGAAAGCGGGAGCGATGGCGGCGGTGCCGGCGCTGGTCTGGATACGGTTGCGAAGGTCTTGCTCGCTGGTGTGCATGAGGCCGCAATCGGTGTGGTTGATGACCATGAATTCCTCGGTGCCGAGAAGATAGTGGGAGACGAGGAGAGAGCGGAGGGAATCGTCGGTGACGATACCACCGGCGTTGCGGATGATATGAGCGTCGCCGGTTTTCAAGCCGAGAGTGCGGATGGAGAGGCGCGTGTCCATGCAGGTGAGAACGGCGAGTTTGCGTTCGGGGCGCGGGGTGAGGCGGCGGAGTTCGTGAGTTTGCGCGTAAACTTCGTTTGCGGCGAGGACTTCGTCGATGACAGACATGAGGGATAGTTTAGCGTTGAAACGAGGGATGAAGAAAGCATCGAAGGCAACGTCGAAAGAGAGGACCCACCCTTTCGCAAAAGTCGCGAAAGAATGGGGCACCCTGCAAGGAGCGGTGCGCCTCCCTGCCAGCGTCAGGGCTGGCGAAAGGCGAAGGCTACAAAAGCCACGCTTCGATCGGCATAGGGCGAGCCAATGCTCCGGGCTCAAAAGAGGAGCTTGAGAGCGAATTGGAGTTGGCGGGCGGTGGTGGATGTGGAGGTGATGGCGCCGGCGGTACCGGAAAGGCCATTGGGATTCGCAGCGGTCGGTGGAGTGAAGACAATGAGATTGGGAGTGTTGAAATTGGCACGGTTGAGGAGATTGAAAAACTCGGCGCGGAATTGGAGATGGGCGCGTTCGGTGATGCCGGTGTCTTTGATGACGGAGAAATCCCAGGTGCCGAGTCCGGGGCTGGGAATGATACTGCGTCCGGCGTTGCCCCAGAAACCGGAGTTGCTGGGCGGAGCGATGAACGCCGCGGGATTAAACCATTGTGAAGCTTTGCCGAGGACGAGCGGGCCGTGGAAGTCTGGATTGATGAACGGGCGAACGGGATTACGAGTGTCGCCGTTGTTGGACGGGTTATAGCTGAGCTGAGGTGTGAGCGGAAAACCGGATTGAATAGTGACAATGCTCGCGAGGGACCAGCCGGAAACGAGGTGGCCCGAAAAACCCGAGAGATCGCTGGCATAACGCTCGCCGTGACCGAAGGGGAGCGCGTAGAGGGCGTTAATGGAGGCCATGTGCGTGACATTGAAGGTGGCCAGACCCTTGTCGGCGGCGAGATCGTAGGGATTGGAGACGAGTCCCGGGGCATTGGCGGCCGTCGTCTGATTGATGGAGTCGCCGTCGTCGAGTGATTTCGAGAAGGTGTAAACGCCGCGGAAGGAGATGTCGTGACTGAAACGGCGAGTGATGTCGACCTGCAAGGCGTGGTAGGAAGCGGTGCCGACCGAAAACCAAGTCCAGGTGTTGGCGATGGTGGGGTTGGCTTTGGGTGCGCCATTCGGAATATAGAATGAGCCGGCGGGAACGGGAGCGCCAGCATAGGGCGAGCCCGCAACGAAGCCGATGGTGGGAGGGACGTTGGTCGGGCTGGGAGGCTGGGTGGGATCGTAGGTAGCGGGATCGTAAGTTGGATAGACGGCGGGACAAGGGGCGGTGGGGCAGACGACAGGAACCGAAGGGTTGCCATCGACGCCGACGAGTTCGTGATAACCGTGAGAGCCGACGTAGCCGACGGTGAGGGACGTGTTGGGAGAGAGTTCGCGCTGCAGGCGGAGCGACCAAGAGATGAGGGTGGGAGTTTGCATGTTGGGCTGTACGCCACCGGGCACGAGCTTAGCGCCAGCGGGAACTGGCGCGGTGGTATCGATAGGAAACTTCGACACATTGAAGTTTGAAAGGGTGTAGACGGGATTGAAGGGAGCGTTCTGGTCGGCGCGATAACCAAGAGCGTCCTGCAGGTCGTTATACATGCCGAAGCCTGCACGGAGCACGGTCTTGGGGCCGAGCGGGCTCCAAGCCAGGGAGATGCGAGGCTGGGGTAGGAATGTGGCGTTGTTTTTCGTGAAAAAATTGTCACCGGTGTGCGGGGTATTGGAGATAACGCCGTTGGGAAAGGTGTAGTTGGCAGCACTGCCACGGGCCTCGTTCCATCCGGTGGAGGATTCGCCGCGGAAGCCGAGAGAAAGAGTGAGTCGGGGGGAGAAGCGGATCACGTCTTCCGCATAAAAAGCGGCGAAGAGCGAGCGCCAGTGCATCTGCGTCGGGGCGGGATCGTACAGGAAAGAACTAGCCACGCCGGTGGTGATGAATTGGGTGAGGCTGGGGAAAGTGGCCTGGCCGTACTGGCTGAGAGCAATAACTTCATTCGATTGGAACTGTTGGAACCAGACGCCGAAGCTGAACTGGTGGCGGCCGCGGGTGAGCGAGACGCGGTCTTCATAAGTGAAGATGTTTCGTTTGATGGGGAGATTGCTGCCATTGTTGCTGCCTGCGAGGCCGACTTGCGCCTGAGGATTCGACGCGGCACTGCCACCAACCACGACGGCACCGACGCGGAGGCCTTTTAGAAAGCCGGGAACGGCGGCGGCAGGAGTGCCGGGAGTAGGTTCGCCGGCAAAGAAGTAGGCGGCTCGGGAGAATCCGAAACGGAAAGTATTGAGCAGAGAAGGAGAGAAGACGTGGGTTTCTTCGGCACTGAAGACTTGTTCGCGAAGAGCGAGGATGTCGCTGCTGTAAGGATTGGCGGGTGTGGCAGTGGTGGAACTGCCGTCGTCGATTGTGTAGATGAAAGCGAGAGAATCTTTGGAAGAGAAGTTGTGATCGAGGCGAGCAGTGAAAAAGTCTTCCCGAACAGTTTGCAGGGGGCTGCTGGAGTAAGGGGAGATGCCGTTGAAATCGGGAGCGGACGCGAGAGGAGTAGGCCAGAGGTTCAGATAGGGCTGCACGGCGGGGATGGCGGCGGCCCGGGAGGGGAGGCTGGGAACAAAGGCGACAGAAGTTTGGTGAAGATCCTGGCGGAAACCTTCGTAGTTGGCGAAGAAGAAGGAATGGTCGGGAACGACGGCGCCGCCGAGGGACGCGCCGAACTGATTGCGCTGGAAGGGAGGCGGTCCGCCCTGATCGAAATAGTTGGCGGCATCGAGGGCTGAATTGCGGACAAATTCGAAGAGCGAACCGTGCCAGTTATTGGAGCCGGATTGCGTGACGATGATGACCTGACCGCCGGGATGTTTGCCGAATTCCGCGCCGTAGGAATCGCGCTGAACGTTGAATTCGCGGACGGCGTCGACGCCGAGGAGCTGTCCACTAGGTCCGCCGGGGGTCATGTTGTTTTCGGCGGCGCCTGTGAACTCGACTCCATTGAGCAGAAACAAGTTCTGCTGGGGGCGATTGCCGGAGACGGAGAAATTATTCGCAGTGGTGGAATTGGAGATTCCGGTGCCGCCGGTTTTCTGGGAAGTGAAATTGACGATGCCGGGATTGAGGGTGAGGAGAAGATCGTAGCTGCGGCCGTTGAGAGGGAGTTGCTTAATTTCGTGAGCGCCGACGAGACCGGAGATATCGCTGGTGGTGGTATTGACGATGGGAGCGTCTTCGGTGACGGTGACGGCGGCTTTGACTTGGGAGACCTGAAGATGAATGTCGATGGCGACTTCCTGATTGGCGTTGAGATAGATGCCGGAGCGCGAGAAGTCCTGGAAACCGGACTTGGAGGCGAGGACTTCGTACTGACCAACGGGGAGAGCAAGAACGAGGTAGTCGCCGGCGGAGTTCGAGGCGGCGGTGCGAACGACGCCGGTTTCCGAATTGCGGACGGTGATGTTGGCCGCGGCGACGGCAGCCCCGGAAGGATCTGAGACGATGCCCTTAATGCAGGCGGAAACCTGGGCGCGAGCAGGGAATGTGCCGGCGAGGCCAATCAGAGAGAAAAGAACGGCAGAGGCAAGACCGGAGCGTATGACAGAGCGAAAGGACACTAGGCATCTCCTTGGCAGCAGTGAGCGAGACAGCGCCCAACAGAGAAGCTAGTGATTCAATACGGTTCAAGGCGTTAAGTCAAACCGGATTAAATCGGTTAGAAACTAGACGGAATTGTGCGGATTGGAGTGCTCGAGGTGGGATGCGGGACGGGATGGGTAGCCAAGGACCGCACAAAGCGGGTCGTATGGGCAGTGTGGGGAAAAAAGAGAGATTCCTCGCTGCGCTCGGAACGACGGTTTTAGGAATGTCGGACTGAGAGTTTTAGGGATATCGGAATGACAGTTTGGGAATATCGGAATGAAGTGAAGAAATATGGGGGCCGAGTGCGTGGTTACTTTTCGATTTCTTCGATGGGGTGGATTTCCCACCAGTGGGCGCCGACCTTGGCGTCGTACTGTGTGATGCCCCGGACGGTGATGGGCTTGCCGACGCGAGGAGCATCGCAAGGGAGCTTGGGGATGCATTTGGCGATGACACAGCGGTTGCGATCCATGCCATCGATTTTGGGATTTTCGCAGATGCGGATCGAGGTGTCCCCGTCGGGTGTTTTGTCGATTTGCGTGACGAAGCCACTGACGGCCACGCGGGTGTCCATTTTATCGGACCAGCGGTTGGCGTCTTCGGCGATGAGCTCGGTAATGGTGAGCTCGGGGTAGAGCGGCTTGGCGGGCTGATCGGCGGGCTTGGCGACGGGCGCGGCGGCGGTCTTGGTGGATTTCTTGGAAACCGGCTTGGGCTGGGGGGTCTGGGCAGCGGCGCGAGAGGAGACGGAGAGCGAGAGGATCGCAACGAGGGCAAGGGACTTTTTCATGGCACACCTCACAATGGATTTCAGGCTCGGCGTAGGGACAATGATAAAGAGCGGGCGGGCGGCCGCTAGAGTGACGTGAAGGGAGGATGCGGAAGCGGCAACTGGACGGTGGGACAGGAGGCGAGGAAGAGGGAGAAGAAGCAAAAGGAACGCAGAGGCGCAGAGGACAAGGAGAGTTGGAAGGCAAGACGCGGCAATTGAGATCCTTCGTCGCGTACAACACTCCTCAGGATGACACCTCTTCTTTGTCCCAATCCCACGAGGTTGTTGCGGCCTACGGGCGCTTGGCGGCGAGCCTGCGCCACATCACGAGGAAAACGAGTAATACGGCAGCGAGTTCTCCCAAGCTGGCAAACATGATGTTCAACGGGCTGAAGGTGACCGAGACTCCAGCGAAATGCATGGTGGAAAGCGATGCGGCCTGGGTGCGGATGAGATTGGGCACGATGATGCCCGCAATAAAGAGCGTAGCCAAAAGAGCGCAGGCGATTCGAAGAAGGCTGATGCCAATTTTGATGTTCATACTCTTCCCCTCAGAAGAGAACTGATGAAAAACGCAAGATAGTGGGGCACGGAGGGGTCCAAACAGGAGCGAATAGCTTCAGGGATTTCCACGCCGTAAGTGATTGAGTCTTCGAGGGCTAATTGGGACGTCGAAGCGATGTGCGTAATAGGGAAATAGCGGAAACGTCGCCAGGGGCGGCTGGAGGTAGGAATTCCGTCACACCGGGAATGACGGAAAAGGTCAGTTGAGTAGAAGAGGGGAAGATCGGACAGAACACCGATTAGTTTATCGACGGGAAACGGGCGCAGGGTGGGTGAGTTGTTGTTGGTAGTAGGCGGCAGCGTTGGAGTATTTGGGATTGGCGGGTTCGAGTGCGGCAGCTTGCCGGGTGAGGGCTAGGGCCTCGGCAGGGTTTTTGGAGGCAATGAGAATGGCGAGGTTGTAGGCAGCGGGAGCATTGGACTTGTCCAGTTGGAGAGATTTGCGAAGTTCCTTGATGGCGTCGTCTGGCTGGCCTTTTTCCGCGAGCAACAACCCCAGGTTGAAGTGGGCAGCGGGTTCGTTAGGATCGGCGGCGATAGCACGGTGGAGGGAGTCTTCGGCTTTGGAGAGATCGCCGAGTTGGCTATAGACGACAGAGGCGTTCACGAGAGGGGCGGCGATGCCGGAACGCAACGCAGCGGCGCGCTCGTATTGAGCGACGGCTTCGGGCAACTGCTTGCGGTTCGCGTAGAAGTTACCGAGATTGATGTGCTGTCCGAAGTCGTCCTGACGAGTGTTGAGGGAAGCGATGTACTCCTGCGTGGCGGCTTCGACCGGAGCGCGTAGAGGCGCATCCAGGGAGGCAGAAGGAACCGTACTGAGAGCGGCTGCGGCACGAATGCGGACCAGGCGGGTGTCGTCCTTAGTGGCTTCGGAGAGGAGGTTGATTGCATGCGCGTCGAGACGCTGCGAGAGAACGTCGATCGCGGAAGCGCGAACCAGAGGTGAAGCGTCTTTCATCGAGGATTCCATGGCGTCGAATTTCTGCGGATCTGGACAAGGAAAGAGAAGGCGGATGAGGGAAGCGGCAAAGACGGACTCATGGTTGGGATCCTTGATGTAGGCGAGGATGGCGGGAAGTGAGGACCAGTCGCGCTTACGAGCGGCGTCGATGAGAGTTGCCTGGGTGAGGATGGCAGCCTGGTAGTCGTCCTTGTGCCACTCGCGGACGAGTTTGTCAGCCCAACGCGCGTCCTTATCCTTGTGGCAGATGTTGCAGGCGTTGGGAGAGTGATAGGCGAGGGTCGCGGAGGGAGAAGGGGGCCGCATGGAGTGGTCGCTGCGGCGCATGTGGGCGTAGCCGGTCATGGGCATGTGGCAGGAGATGCAGCGATCTCCGAGGCTGCCGGATTTGTGGTGAGAGTGTGCTGTGGAATCTTTCACGCGCGCTTCGTGACAAGGGAGACATGCGCGGTTGGGATCGGCGGAGGCGTAGCGGTAGCGGCCGGACGAAGTGTGACAGTGGACGCAGTCGAGTTTGCCGGATTTGACGCAGGGACTAAGGAGCCAGGAGGTGTAGGTGTAGTTTTCACCGATATCGCGGCCGTCCGGATAGTAGTCAGGGTTCTCATAGGTTGCGAGCGAGAAATGATCGAAGAATTTGTCGCCGGTCCGGAAGCCGTCCGTGAGGAGAGCGGCTTTGGCGTGGCAGGAACCGCAAGAGTCGTTGCGCTGGGAGTGAGAGAGTTCCTTGAAACTGATGAGGCCAAGTTCGCCGGGAGCCTTGCCGGATTTTTCCGCAGCCTGATAGAGGCGAACATGCTCGCCGGCGGGGCCGTGGCAAGTTTCGCAGTTGATACCCGGCTCGCGCCAAGTGGTGTTGTATGCGTCAGAGGCAGAAACGTAGTTGGTTTCAATTTGACTGACATGGCAGCCGTAGCAAGAAGTATTGAAGGTAAGAGCGCGGTCCCGCCAAGCGACGGGATCGGAGCGGGAGATATTTTCGTGCATGGTCATGCTGCGAGTGGAATCCATCCAGGTCTTCTCGCGGACATCGTAGGCAAGAGGAAGAACCTGAAGGAAACCGCGATCGAGAGGAGTGAGAAAGTAATAGACGTTTTTGCCGCCAAGGGTGAACTCAATGGGGTAGCGGCGCTCGCCGGAAGAGGACTGTTCGACAATAGTCCCGCCTTGATCTGTGAGGTCGGTTCTGTATGTGGTATCGCGGATGCGGATGAGGGGGCTGTTGGAAATGGATTCAGAGCGGGCGAGAGCAGGAGTGTATCGCTGCATCGCCAGGCCGTGATGGGAAGTCGACCAGAGTTCGTAGAATTTCTTATGGCATGACGCGCAGGTGGCGGAGCCAACATAATCGTGGGCGGAGACGATTACGGAAGAGCTGGAGGGACGGCGCCAGGCGTACAAGCCAAAGACGGCGGCGATTATTGCGAGGGCGAGGACGACGAACGCGTAGCGATGACGCGACATGGGAAAGCGATGATCCTTGCGACAATTTCGGAGCGGAAAGGCTTCGTCCAATGTACCTCGGAGCAAGCGGAAAGGCCATGGGTTGATAGGACGGTTGCACGGGTTAGAGTGAAGAGATAGAGTGCTGACACGGCTTGCCTATCCGCAAAAGCGACCAACTCCGGCCAGCCATTGAACGACATACCCGGGACCGATCAAAGACTTGGAGGCACAGTGATGGGGAACCGCAGAACGTTGTGTGTGCTTGCGACGGCGCTGGCGATTGGTTTGTTTGGCAGTGGCGCGGCCAGCGGCCAGGAGAAAGCGGCGAGCAAGGCCGGTGCAAGCACCGTGCAGGTACACGTGGTGATTACGGATGTGGGTTTAAAGAGCGACGCGGAATTGCCGCGGTTGCGACAAGATGAAGTGAAGGTGAAGCAAGGGAAAACATTTCTGCAGGTGACGCAACTGATTCCGGCGCAGGGTGAAAACGCAGCGCTACAGCTCATGATTCTGATCGATGACACGCTGGACAGTTCAGTGGGGAACAACCTGACGGATCTGAAGGAGTTTGTGAAGGCGCAGCCGGCGAGCGCGGTGATTGGGGTAGCGTACATGTCGAACGCGGGGATAAACCTCGCGCAGAATTTCACAGCGGATAAGGAAGCGGTGGTGAATGCGATCCGGCTGCCGCGCGGCACGTTGTCGACGCAAGACAGCCCGTACCTGTCGTTGATCAGCCTGGTCAAAGCGTGGCCGCAAAAGAATGTAAGGAGAGAAGTGTTGATGGTGAGCGACGGGATCGACCGGCTGCGCGGGGAAAAGCCTACCATGGCACAGCTCGGGCCGAGCCTGAGTTACGGCCCGGCATATCACAGCATGCCGACGATCAGCGTGGATGCGACGGGAGCGAGCGAAATCAGCCAGCGGTACAACGTGATTGTACACACGCTGTATTCGCCGGGGGTGGGGCGAATGGGGCGCAGTTCGTGGGATCTGGAGATAGGGCTCTCCGGCTTGAGCAAGGTATCCGAAGAAACGGGCGGGGAATGTTATTCGCTGGGGACAAATTCTCTGGTGAGTTTCAAGCCGTACCTAGAGCGATTTCAAAAGGCGCTCGACAATCAGTATTACCTGGTGTTCCTGGCGGTGCCGAAAAAGAAGGGCGGATTGCAGCGCGTAAAGATCGACACGGAACTGCCGAACTCGGAGATTCTGTCGCCGGATAACGTATGGGTAGAAGCAGCGAAGTGAAGAGCAGGCAAGTACGGGGAAACAAGAAAAGGAGGAAGTGCGAAATGAAAAGAGGTTTGTGGGTATCGCTGATTACAGGAGTGGCAGTGTTGCTGAACCTAACTCCACGGTGCGTGGCACAAACGGCAGCGCCTGCGGCTGCACCAGCCAGCAAGGCGCAGAAATCGCCGGAAGCGGATGCAAAGAAGAAGAATTTGGACGCGTACATTGCCTTGATGCGAAGGGATGTGCGGCAAGAGAAAGTAGAGATCATGGGGTCGATGATGGAACTGAGCGCGCAAGATTCGGCGAAATTTTGGCCGATCTACAGCGACTACGACACGGAGCTGGCGAAGCTAAACGACCAGCGAGTGCAGACCATCAAGGATTATGTACAGAGCTACAACGATATGACGGACGAGAAGGCGGACCAACTCATGCAGGAGGCCGTGTCGTATCAGAAGGCGCGGGCGGAGTTGCTGTCGAAGACATATGAAAAGGTGAGACAGGCACTTGGGGGAGTTCAAGCCGCGCGATTTGGGATGGTGGAGCACCAGTTGCTGGCGATTATTGATTTGCAGGTGGCTTCGTCGCTGCCGATCGTGGGATCGAGCAAGTAAGGGAGATGGGAAAATGATGCGAAAGGGAGTAACGATGAAGAGGGCACTCGCAATTGGATTGGGGATTATGGCGCTGACGTTGAATGCAGGGGGGAACGCGGCGAGCGCAAGCCCGCAGAACAAGAAACGGATTACCGTGCCCGCCGGAACGAGAGTGCTGGTGCGCATGGTGGACTCGATTGATTCGAGCAAGCAGAAGGCGGGTTACCGGTTTACCGCAACGCTGGAGACGAACCTTCAGGCAGAGGATACGGTGATCGCGCCGCGGGGAACGACGGTGTACGGGAAATTGATCGAGGCCTCGTCGGCAGGGCGAATGAAGGGCAGTTCGGAACTGGAATTGGAGCTGACGGACATAGTGATCCGCGGGACTGCCTATCCGTTGCTGACGAGCACGTATGAAATCAAGGGAAAAGGCGAAGGCGGAAACACGGCTAAGAAGGTGATTGGCGGGGCGGGACTAGGCGCGCTGATTGGCGGACTGGCTGGAGGCGGAAAAGGAGCAGGGATCGGGGCGCTGGCGGGAGCCGCAGGCGGAACGGCGATCGCCGCCTCGAAAAAAGGGCAGCAGCTGCAAATTCCCAGCGAGACTCTGCTGGAATTCCGACTGGAGCAGCCCGTAGCGTTGCCGGTGGCGTGATACGTGATAGGAGTAGCAGGCGCTCGGAGAGAATCCGGCTTCCTGCGTTACAGGCCCGTGCCCTCTTAGCAGCTGAAGTTGTGGCCGACGGGGGCGGTGAGCGAAAAGCAAGAGAGATTCCTCACTCCGCAGATTCCGTTCGGAATGACGACGAAGGATGGGCGGCGCTTGCTTTGGGCGTTGCTTTCGGCGCGACTGAAGCAGTGCCAACCTGACGGCTAAAGGAAGTCAACGGCGCCGGTGGCGAGGTTGTACATGCCGCCGGCGATCTTGATGGAACCCTTTTGTTCAAGCTGGTCGAGAACCGGGCTCCGGCGTCGAATGTCCGCCAGAGCCAGGGTGATGTTGGTGTGCGCAACGGCGTCCACGTAAGCGGCGTTCTTGCTAGTCTTATCGCCGTCGAATTTAGTGGCCGGAACCGCGGGCTTGATGCGCGCGAGCAGGCCAGTGAGATTACCAAGGACCACATCGTCGATGGCGCCCTTGACCGCGCCACAAGCAGTGTGGCCGACAACGAGAACAAGCTTGGCGCCAGCCACGGCGCAGCCGAATTCCATACTGCCCAGGAGATCATCGTTCGGGACATTGCCAGCGACACGGCCTACGAAGATGTCGCCGATGCCCGTGTCGAAGACGATTTCGGCGGGAACACGGGAGTCCAGGCAGCCCAGGACAACGGCGGCTGGGTATTGCCCTGAGGCGCTGGCGCGCTGTTCCGCGAGATAGTCGCGGGTGAGCGGCTTGCCGGAGCGGAAGCGCTCATTTCCTTTCTTGAGTTCATCGAGAACTTGTTGAGGCGACATGGCATCGCGTTGCTCTTTTGTGAGGGAACCGCTGGTGTTGGCAGCGAGTTGAGGCTGCAGCGAGGTGACGGGAAGAAGTGAAAGAGCGCCGAGGCCGGAGCCGATGAAGTTACGGCGAGCGAGAATGTTATTCATGACAGTTATCTCCTGGGATTTCGAGTCAATATTCGAGGCCCAATCAGCTGCAAAAGTATCTGCAAAAATGGGCAAGCACGCATGGGAACGGAGGCGGAAGAGACCGCGTGTTTATATCACAGGAATGATTGGAATGACTACCGACGTGGGAGCAAAAAACCAGATTAAGGCGCGGTGGAAGAAGGGCGAGGGGAGGCGGCGGGAGGAGGGGGATTTACGGGGGCGAGGAGGGCCTGGAATTCGGGCTCGTCTTTAAGAAGGCGGAGATCCAAGTCTTCGCGGATCATGAGGAATACGGGAATGTGCTGCTCATAATCTTCACGGAGCAGGCGAAGGGCTTCCGCATGTTTGCCCATGCGGGCACAGGTACGAGCGAGAAATGTAGCGGGCAGTCTTCCTTCGGCGCAGAATTTTTTCTGCGACATATATAGGTCATGAAAAAGGCCGAGTTCGCCATCGCGGTTGAATCCCGCGCGTGCAGCGGCATTGGTAGCTTTGAGGACTTCATCGTGAGAGAGCTCGGCGGCGGTGTCGTTTTCGGAGAGGAACTTCGGGTAATCGCGCTGAGCCCAATACATGTAGGCGAGATAGCGATGAGGAGAGAGGAAGTTCGGGTCGGTTTGCGCGACTTGTTTGACGAGGTCGAGGCCTGGGGCAGTTTGCCCGGATTGAAAAAGCAGGAAGCCCTTGTCTGCGAGGATGGCGTGAGAAGAAGGATTGAGGTCCTGAGCGCGATCGATTTCGCGAAGACATGTGGGAAACCAGCCGGGGGCGGCGAAGGAATTGGCGAACCAGAGATGAGTGATAGGGTCGTTGGGGTTGAGCTGGATGGCGCGCTGAAATTCCTTCTCACCCTCGACGAAATCCCATTTTCCCCAAACAAGGGCGAAGGCGAGGGAGCGGTGAGCCTCAGCGAGGTTGTCATC
Organism: Dongiaceae bacterium; assembly: GCA_035499255.1. Taxonomy (GTDB): domain Bacteria; phylum Acidobacteriota; class Terriglobia; order Acidiferrales; family UBA7541; genus Acidiferrum. The sequence goes on from DATJZF010000057.1 coordinate 88,360, forward strand.
AAGCTGGAGAGCCTTGTGCGCGGCCGAGATGGCACGGTCGTAGGCCTCGTTCTCGGGCATGAGTGCATATTCGCGAAGGAGGAGATAGGTGTCGGCGAGACCGACGTAGGCCTGAGCGTCGGAGGGATCATGGACGATGGATTGCGTGAAATAGTCGAGGGCGCGATTCAGGGAATCCGGGGTACGTTTATCCCATTCGAAACGGCCCCGAAGATAGAGGCCGTGCGCGAGTTGCTTTTCGGAATCGGAAGATTTTGGAGTTGTATTGCCCAAGAGCGAGTAAAAGAGGGAAGTGGTATAGGCACTCGTATGGAGGTTAAGGAGATAGGCAGCACACAACCCGACGAGGACGAGCACCAGCAGAAAGGTCAAAACACGCCGAGGCGTGCGGCTAGACACGGAAGCGGCGTTGGGCGGAGGCTGTGAAAATGGGGAGGCCATTTGGGAGGGAACGGCGGGGGGAATTGTTGCGGATGAGTTGGGCGAGTCCTGGACCAAGGCCGAGGATTTATTTTCGGGAAGAAGCCACGAGTCGAGTTCATCGGTAAAAGCGTAAACCGTGGCATGCCCACCACCGGGAAGGCGATGAATGGGGAGTGAGCGTTCCGTCTCCCAGCGTTTAACGGTGCGTTCGGCTTTGCCGAGGTAGTCGGCGATTTCTTTCCACGAATCTAGGCGCGCACGTGGTGAGTTCTTCAGCGAAGGCGAGGGGCCATGCAACGGGTCTGACATGAGATGGCCTATCGGGACCTGAGACGGCACTTGCAGTAGTGGAGCGATTAGCAGGAATCATAACACCAGCCAGAGAAGTGGGCAATTCTCGAGCCCGGTTTTCGGTGAAGATTCCGCCCATTGCTGAAAGCCGCAGTAGGCCGAACAAACAAAAGGAAACTCTTATGAAACGAGTTTACGAATACGAGGGTTGGGGTGTGCGCGGATACGTTTGGATGGCATTGATTTTGGCGAGCTTGATGGCATTGGGCGGGTGTTCGGGAGGATCGGCACCGGTGACGGTAAGCGTGACGCCGGGATCGGCACAGGCGCTCGATCAGGGACAGACGGTAACGATCACAGCGACGGTGGCGCACGACGGGAGCAATGGAGGCGTGGCCTGGGCGTTGGCGAGCGGACCGGGAGCACTGACGAATCCGACGACGAGTTCGGTGACGTACAGCGCGAACGGGCAGACCGGTGCGGCGGTGGTAACAGCGACATCGGTAAAGGACAAGACGAAATCGGCATCCGTGACGATCACGGTGACGGCGATGCCGAAGATTACGACCACGTCGCTGGCGGCAGGGACGGAAGGAACGGGGTACAACCAGGCAATTACCGACACCGGCGGAGCCGGCACGTGCACGTACACGGTGAGTGCAGGTGCGCTGCCGGCGGGACTGACGCTGAATTCTTCGGGAACCATTAGCGGGACGCCGACGGGCCCGGCTGGCATGGCGAACTTCACGATCAAGATGACGGACGCAAGCACGGCAGGGCCGCAATCGGTGACGCAGGCGCTGAGCATAGTTGTGAATCTGCCCGCAGCACCAGCGATCGGCACGACGAGTTTGCCAGCGGCGACGGAAGGGGCAGCGTATAGCCAGCAGGTCGCGGCTACGGGGTTAGCGCCGTTGGCGTTCAGCATCAGCGTGGGAAATTTGCCACCGGGGCTGACGATGAGCAGTGCCGGATTGATTTCCGGAACGGCAACGGGCCCAACGGGAACGACGAATTTCACCGTGCAGGTGAAGGACGGAAGCAATCCCGCTCAGACGGTGACGCAGGCTCTGGCCATCACGGTGAACCTGCCGGCGCCGCCCTCCATCACGACGACGAGTCTGCCCGCGGGAACGGAAGGCACGACGTATAGCCAGAGCGTAGCGGGAACAGGAGGGCTGGGGACGCTGGCGTTCAGCATCAGTGCCGGGAGTTTGCCGGCCGGGCTGACGATGGACTCTGCCGGAAAGATCACCGGGACGCCGACAGGGCCGAACGGGACGGCGAATTTTACGGTACAGGTGAAGGATCAGAGCAATCCAGCGCAGACCGCAACGAGGGTGCTGAGCATCGTGATCAATTTGCCAGCGGCGCCGGTGATTGCGCCGAGCACGCTGCCGAATGGGGCGCAAGGGACTCCGTACAGCCAGACACTGACGGTGACGGGCGGTCTCGCACCGTACACGTGGAGCGTGAGCGCGGGGACGTTGCCCGCGGGGTTGGGGCTTGCGGGCAGTGGAGCGACCGCAACGATTAGCGGAACACCGACGGCAACGCAGAGTGGAGTGGTGTTTACGATTCAAGTGGCGGATTCCAGCAATCCGAGCCAGAAGGGAACGCAGGCGTACACGGTGACGATGGCCGCGCCGCCGCCGTTATCGGTTACGACGACAACGCTGCCGGCAGGAGCAGTTTCGGCGGCATATACGGCAACGACGCTGCAAGCGGCTGGAGGAACGGCACCGTACAGTTGGCTGCTGGTGAGTCCTGGGACAGGACCGCTGCCGCCAGGCTTGGCGTTGAGCACGGCGGGAGCGATCAGCGGAACGCCGACGACGGCGGGAACGTATCCGTTCACGGTGCAGGTGGCAGATTCGGCGAGTACTACGGCGACGGCGAATCTGTCGATCACGGTTAACGCGATTTCGACAGCGTGTCCGAGCGGGAATGAGTCGGCCATGAAAGGCCAGTATGCGTTCAGCCTAAGCGGATACACGTCGGATGGCTTCGCGGCGGTCGTGGGTTCGTTCACCGCGGATGGAAAGGGAAACATAACCGCGGGGAATGTGGATGCAAACGGGGCGCAGATCGCAGGCAACGGCTTCGGTGTGCAATCCGTGGCAATAACCGCGACAGGGAGTTCCTACACGATGGGGGCGGACAATCGAGGTTGCGCGACGATTGTGACGCCGTTCTATATGTTCACAACGCGCTTCGTGATTCCACCGAGCGCGAGCGGAAATGCGACTGGCACAATCCAGGAAATCGACAGCGTCCCGGAATACTTTATTGGTTCGGGACAGATCTTCCAGCAGAAGGTTACGGGCTCTGTGACGCCGGGAGTATGGGTGTACTCGCAGAGGGGCGTGTATTCCGGAGCGCGGCTGACCATCGCAGGAACAAAAACAATCGCCAGCGGCGGAACGATTACCGCGGGCGAGTATGACGGGAATTTTGGTGGGCACAAGAGCGGCCTGACCGGCACGTACACCACACCGGATGCCACGACGGGCAGGTATACGGTGACTACGACGCTGAGTGGCGTATCCCTTACGCGGGCGGCGTATCAGATTTCGGGTACACAGGAAATCGAGGTCACCATCACCGGCCAAGGGACCGAGATTCTGATCGGATACGTGCAACTGCAGAGTGGATCCTTGACGCTGTCGGGCAAGCTGGCCTCGTTTGGAACCGCGGCGGGCATCGCGCAGTTTGCCACCATGACGGTGAGTGGCTCGAACTTCACGGCCAACATCTACGAGGACGATAACGGGACCCGTGCGACGCCAAGCCCGGCAACTCCAACGTGCGCTTTCACCATCGATACGTCCGGCAGAGTTGTGACGAGTGGTACGAGCTGTGGGACTTCCTATGCGAACGGCACGTGGAGTTATCCACCCATCTTTTACCTGACCGGTCCCAATACGGGGATCATGTTCGGGACGGAACCCAGCTCGGCATATGCCAGCGCGGTTCTTGGGCAGCTTGCGCCGCAGACGGCGACCAGCGTTAGCGCCGGCAACTACTACTTCGGCACATTCGAAGCACAGGTCTGGGCAGGGCAAGGCTGGGACACCGCGACGGGAGTCGCAACGGCAGCCAGCGACGGAACCATCACGGGTACAGAAGACAAGCCGAGGGAACTCAATCAGCCGCTCAGCGACACGATGACGGTGAACTCCGATGGAACGTTCAGCCTGGAGAGTGATCCGGGAGTTATCCGTGGCCTGATCATCTCGCCGACACAGGTGATTTGGGTGGATGACGCGAGCAAGACGTGGGCGGACATCCTGGTCTTCAACGCGGCACCGACGAAATAGCGCGAACCGTGGTAGCAACGGATCACGGCGAGTGGAGACAAGCCGAGAACGGGGCCACGCGGCGGGCGGAATGCGTGGTCCCTCCCGGCTGTGACAAGAAAAAGCGGAGGCTTTCGCCCGCTCTTCCCGCTCCTGATTCATTTCACAGCTCAATTGCCAAAGGAGATGTTTATGATCAAAACGAAATTTGTGGTGGCCAGCATTCTGGCGGGATTCCTTACGATGGCGATTCTTTTCGCAGGGGCCATTTGCGCCGCACAGGACTCCAAAACGCCCGCGGTAGTGCCTGCGCCATCCAGCGGGAAAGCCATGGTGTGTGTCTACCGGACATACCGGTTTACGGGCTCGGCGTCACACGACGACATCTTCATTAACGGCACGCACGTAGGCAGGCTCCTCAACGATGAATATGAGTTTATGGAAGTTCCGCCGGGGACGGTGGTGATCTCCGGGTTGCCGAAGATGTACTACGCCGGCGGTGTGGTGGTATCGAGTTACACGGCGATTGCCAACGCTACGAAGAAAGAGAACGAGCGAGCACGGTTTGAGGCAGAGGCGGGCAAAACGTATTACTTCAAATGGACCGCCGGAGCCATGGAAACCGGAATCAAAGTAACGCCGGAGGACCCGGAGAAGGGCGCGAAAGAGATCCGCAAGCTGCATTTGTCGAAGCCGGTTGAGGACAAGGAGGAGACCAAGGCTGGAACGGAAGGGACAGCTACTGGCGAAGCCGGGAAGAAGGAAGAGTCGAAGCAGGAAGCAAAGCAAGAAGCTCCAAAGACGGAGCAGCCGAAGCCGCAGAATTGAGCCTGGCAGGTGCGGAGTAGCGCGATTCAAAATGCAAAGGCGAAAAGCTTAAGAGCAGAGCCACCCTTTGTGCAGACTACGCACAAAGGATGGGGCACCCGTGAAAGTAGTTTTCAGTGGTATTGGAGGCGGGCGGCGCGGTCAGTGTAGGTTTGGCCCCAAGATTGGAGGCGGAGGAGGAGATCGCTGGAGACGCCGGCGGCGCGAAATTGATCGAGAGCCTGCCAGACCTGGCCGCCGCTGACGTCAGCCACGCCATACGACGAAGAATAGTTGTTGTGGACAACGGGGAGCGGGAGATATTTGGAGACGGAGTACTGAAGAGTCTTGTCCATCCAGGCGGAGAGAAGAGATTCGGTGAGAGCGCGGCGAACTTCCAACGGGAATGGGGTGAAGTAGGAATCCCAAGGCGAGGTGACGAGAATCCGCGGGTCGATACTGCGGTCGGGCCGCCAACCTTGATTGAAATCGTCAGGGCCGAGGCGAGGGTTGGAGGACTGGAAAGATTTGGTGACCGCGACGAGGAGCCGGACGGGCTCGGGGCGGTGAGAGAGGGCCTCGAGGTCTCGGAAATGGCCGAGGATGTATGGCCAATCGAGGGGGGAGCGATCATGGCGGCGATGCGTGCCGCTGTTGAGAATGATCTGCAGTTGATACCAGGACGATGACAAGTATTCGTTAGTGAGAGCGCTACCGCCGATGCCGGACGCGCCGTTGGGGATGTGTGTGGAGGAAGGAGCGGTTTCGGCGGGAATCGAGTTGGCCCAGGTGAGAACGTCGGCGGACGGACCAAGGAGGGCGGGGCCCTGCGATTCGAGGGAGAACTCCTGGGTGATTTCCCAAGTTTTGACGAGTTGCCAAAGTTGTGTGGAGTAGACCTTTTCGGCAAGGCTGGGCGACCAATTTGTTTTGGGGTTGACGGACTGCGCGAGGAAAGCGCGGCGAGCTTGAGACCAGCGCGTGAAGGCGGGGACGACGCTCGAGTAGTTCGAGTTGGAGGAAGACGCCGAGGCGTTGTTCAAGATTGCGCGGAGCGACGGCTTTGAAGCGGAAGTCGAGCGCGTGGAGTTTTCACTGCCGTAAAGCGCGTTGAGTTCACTTTTGGTGAAGGCGGTGCCCCACGCGTCCTTGGGATGAATGCGCGGGAGCCACTGGCTCCAGTCGGGGAGTTGGAGGGAGATGGGGATTTCACGCGGATTGAGGTTGCCGTCGGGGCGGAAAAGAGCGGGAGTGATTTGGGGGATCAGAGTGTGGAACTCGGATGCGCTGACTGAGGCAGGCGAGGGTGTCGCGGAGGGTGTGATTTTACTGTGAACGAGATAGGGCAGAGCGTCCGAATCGTTGGAGAGAACCCAATTCAGCCCGGCGCCAGCGGACCAATTTGCGGCGGGTTGTTGATCGAGGCCGGGGCCGGGTTGATAGGGAGGATTCCAGGGACGACCGGGATTGGGGAGCGGAAGGCTGCGGATGTAGCTGGCGATTTGTTCACCCTGGAGGGTGGAGAGTCCGTGAAAGCGCGAGCGGGCGATGATGCTGCCATTGGAGAAGTTGAAATACTTCAGGTCGCGGCCGTCTTGTGCGTGGCAATCGGCGCAGGTGGCCAGGATGCGAGAGGCATTTGGAAGGCTGCTGGAGACCAGCGGTGCGGCGTTCCAGAGCAGTTTACCGGCGGCGATGGAGGAAGAATCGGGGTGGGGAGAGGACCAGGAGCCGGGGGAGTCGTCGAAGAAAACGGAAGAGTCCAGGAGCGGCGTGCCCGTGGCGGAGAGCAAATTGAGAGTTAGGACGCGGTATCCGCTGGAGAGGCCGTCGGAGTGATTGAAGCGGAAGCGGATGGTGTTCGTGCCGGGTACAAGAGAGCCGGGTGGAAGCGGGAGCGTGAGTGCGATGGTGGCGAAAGCGCCGCCGATGCCGCCGAAGGATTTGGCGGGCTCGGCGACGGAGACGGTGTCGTTGGTGAGGGGGAGCCAGGGGGAGGAGTTGATCTGGATGCTGGCTTGTTGGGCGTAGCGGAGGTTGTAGACCTGGAGGAAGAGAGCAGTGGCGGAATCACGCTGCTCGTGCGACAGAGACAGAGTGATGGGGACGGTGGTGCCATCATCGCCGAGGACTTCGATGGGGAGTTGGATGCCGGGGACGGCTTCGTGGGCGAACAAGAGGGGAAGGAGAAGAACGAGGGGCACCAGGCGAGTGATGAGTGACGTCCACATGGGCGTGGGGCAAATATGATGATGCCAAGGAAAGAAGCGGATGAGCAAGGAAGTAAGGAAGCGAAAGGGCGGAAAAAGAACCATGAAGGATGCCGCAAACAGGCCAAGACGCGGCGCTTGAGATCCTTCGTCGCAGTTCGCTACGCGAACTATGCGCTCCTCAGGATGACAGCTATTGGCTTTGCGTGAAGACGATCACAGAGAAGCAGAGTTCGGAGAGGTACCTTAGAGGAACCGCCGATGTGTGGCGAGGTTTGACTTGGATGAGTCTGGAAACTAGAATGCGCGGGATATGACGGAACGCCCTTCGTTGATTGGTCAGACTGTTTCCCACTATCACATTTTGGAGAAGCTTGGCGGCGGCGGCATGGGTGTGGTGTACAAGGCCGAGGATAGCCGCCTGCACCGATTCGTGGCGTTGAAATTTCTGCCGGAAGACGTGGCCGGGGACGCGCAAGCATTGGCGCGCTTTCAACGAGAGGCGCAAGCGGCGTCGGCGCTGAACCATCCGAATATTTGCACGATTTACGACATTGGAGAAGCGGAGGAGCGGTCCGCCTCAGAAGGTGGACCCTACAAAGGCTCCGACAGTTTAGCGTTTATCGCGATGGAGTATTTGGAAGGGAAGACGCTGAAGCATGCGATCGGCGGGCGTTCGATGGAGCTGGAGGCGCTGCTGGACGTGGCGATCGGGGTGGCGGCGGGACTGAACGCCGCGCACGCGAAAGGAATCGTACACAGGGACATCAAGCCCGCGAATATTTTTGTGACGGAAGGCGGGCACGCGAAGATTCTGGATTTTGGATTGGCGAAAGTGCGCGGACAGAAGGTGACGGCTTCGGGCGGCGGGGACACGATGGCGACAGTGGGGGTAGACCCGGAGCAGTTGACGAGCCCGGGGAGCACGCTGGGAACGGTGGCGTACATGTCGCCGGAGCAGGTGCGCGGGAAAGAATTGGATGCGCGGACGGACCTGTTTTCGTTTGGTGCGGTGCTATATGAGATGGCGACGGGACGGCTGCCGTTTCGCGGGGAAACTTCAGGACTCATTTTCAAGGCGATCCTGGACGGGGCGCCGACGGCGGCGGTGCGCGTAAATCCGGAAGTGCCTTCGGAACTGGAACGCATTATCAGCAAGGCGATGGAGAAGGATCGGGATTTGCGGTATCAGTCTGCAGCGGACATGCAGTCGGATTTGAAGAGGCTGCGGCGGGATACGGATTCAGGAAGAGTGACCAGGAGTGGTGAGGTAGAAAGAGAAAAGATTACCGCAGAGGGAACAGAGGGAAGCAGAGGTACGGGAGAGAGTGCGGCGAGACTGAGTGGGGTGAATGTCGGGGCGGGCCAGAGTAGTTCGGGGATCGCGGCCGCACAAACGGGTTCGGGGAATAAGAAATTGGTTGTGGGAGGAGTGCTGGCGGTGGCGGCGCTGCTGGCGGTGGGATGGGCGGCGTATCACTTCGGGGGCGGAGGAAAGGGATCGTCGGGCGCACCGGGGAAAATTACGCAAATCAGTCATTGGGATAAACCGATGGAGCAGGCGCGGCTTTCGCCGGATGGGCACACGGTGGCGTTCAGTTCGCCGGTGAACGGGCTGATGCAGGTGTTTGTGATTCTGGCGTCTGGGGGCGAGCCGTTGCAATTGACGAATGATGAAGGCGACAAGTTTGTTTCGAATTTCTCGACCGATGGGACGGAGATTTATTTCGAGAAGGTGTTCGGCACCGGGGAAACCTGGTCGGTGCCGACGCTGGGAGGAAGTGCGAAGCGCGTGTTGACGGGACTGTCGGCGGCGCCGTCGCCGGACGGCAGGTGGATCTACTATTCAAAGACGCTGACGAGAGCGATTTTCCGAGCGAGTCGAACGGGGATGGGCGAGGAAGAGATCGTCAGTTTGGATGAAAAGGCGTGGCCAACCGCGCGGATCCTGCCGTTTCCGGATGGAAAGAAATTACTGGTGATCACGGCGAGCACGATCTCGTCACTGGAATTGTTTCATGCGTACGTGGGGGACGTAGAAGCACGCAAGGCGGATGATCTGGGGCAGTTTGAAGGCGCCGGGCAAGATGTGGTGTGGAGCGAAGCGGGGAAGAGTGTGTTGTACGGGCGAACGGTGAATGGACTGACGAATATCTGGAAGATGAACGTCGGAGACAGGTCACTGGCGCAAGTGACGTTCGGACCGGGGCCGGATCGCTCGCCGATGCCTGATCCGACGGGAAAAGGGATTTACGTGGTGAACGGGAAGTCCACGGGGTATCTGACGGCGTACAACATCAAGGCGAAAACGTCGGTGGATATCGCGGGAGAAAATGCGACGCAGCCGACGTTGTCGCACGATGGGAAGAAATTAATGTATGTGACAACACCGTCGCGGGACCGGAGCGAGGTGTGGGTTTCAGATAGCGATGGCGGAAATAAGACGAAGCTGGCGGAGGGAGTGGCGATGGGTGTGGCATCGTGGGCTCCGGACGATGCGCATCTGATATTTTTCTCGGAGGAAGAGGGGAAAGCGACGAAGTTCTATGTGGTAAAGCCGGACGGAAGCGAGATGAAAACGCACACGGCGCCGGAGACGGTAACGGTGGTGTCGATCTTATGGAGCGCGGACCAGAAGACGTTTTTTATGGATGGGGCGCAAAGAGGGTCGAGAACGATGTCGGTCTGGCGGGGAAGCGGGGACGGATTGCCGATGGAAAAAGTTGTGGAAGATTGCGGAATTGCGTTCGATGCGTCGCCAGATGGAAAGTATCTACTGAGTTGGGCGGGGAGCCCGGAAAAACGTGGGATCTATGCGGTGTCGCTAGCGGATAAGACATGCTCGATGATGGTGCCGGGAGTGACAACATTTGGATTGAACGGAGAAAAGGACGGCAAGTCATTCCTGTATGCGGTGCCGGGTAAGAAGGACGTGACGATTTACCGGCAGAAGTGGGAAAACGGGAAGGCTGTAGGGCAGCCGCAAGTAGCCGCGACGTTGCCTTTTGCGTTTCCGTTGACGTCGGGTGGGAATGCTTATGATTTTGCGCGGGATTTGAGTACGGTGGTGTACGCGCGACCAGGTGGGCATGCGGATTTGTATTTGATGGGGAGAGAATAAAGAACGAGGAAGAAGCAACTCGTATAAAGTTTAAGGTTCAAAGCAAGAGAGTGCATCCCCTAGGGAGGATGCACTCTTTTTTTAGGAAATGGTGCGAGAGCTATATGCGAGCGCCGGCGCCGCGACCTACCAGCGCGTGGTAAATGACAAGCACAACGATGGCGCCGACGACGGCAACGAGAATGCTGTAAAGGTTGACGCCGGTTACACCCATGTGCCCGAAAGTATTGAAGAGCCAGCCACCGACCACGGCGCCTACGATCCCGAGAACGATGTCCATGAGCACGCCTTCGCCGGTTTTGTTGACAATTTTGCTGGCGATGAACCCCGCGATCAGCCCGAGAACAATCCAAGCCAGAAACGACATGAGGCCTCCTTTGCCTTTGCCTGCGAGGGGGGAAGCAGGATATCCCCCTTGCAGCGGACTAGTCTGCGTTTGACGGAGACGAGCGGGTATCGAGAGAAGACCTTGGAGGGGGTCGGGGGATTGCGGTAAATGCTTGGTCTAGTACCGGGTCAAACGTGGAAAAAGGGCCAAGAATCAAAGGACGGGTTCCAAGAAACGAAAATGGGACGGCCGGGCTTGCGTTGTGGAGTGAAAAGCAAAAGCGAACAGCAGCCCCTTCCTTTGTGCAAACTACGCACAAAGGAAGGGGCACCGTCGCAGGGCTCTTTTGCGACAAGACGCGGTGGTCGAGATCCTTCGCGCGGCAGGCGCGCTCAGGATGACTACGAGGACGGGTTCCAAGTGAACTGGAGGAGAACCGCAGAAGCGTAAGAGCACACCCACCCATTCGCAAACAGCGCGAAAGGATGGGGCACCCAGAGGAAATTCGAGAAGAGGGATCCCTCGCTACGCTCGGGATGACGGTTTGGGTGCCGCGTGTCCGTCGTGGGTGGAAACGCAAAGGCGAAGAGCGGACCCACCCATTCGCAAACAGCCCGAAAGGATGGGGCACCCGACGCGGCGATGCGCGGCAACGCATTCGCAATTCAACGGATAAATGCTGATATTATCGCGGCACTTTTTTGGGGCAGCGGAAACGGCTGAACGGGGGAGTTGTGTCTATGCAGGGAAATGGGAGTTGGGGAGTGCGGGTGTATGGACTGGCAGCGATGTTGTTTGGAGTGGTGGGACTGGTCTGGGGAGATTTTGGAGCGGTGTGGCAACCGGTACCGGAGGGAGTGCCGCATCGGCGGATGCTGGCCTATGCCGCCGCGTGCTTATTTCTGCTAGGAGGGCTGGCAGTACAGTGGGGCCGGACACGGGCGGGAGGATCGTTGGCGTTGGCGGTTTTGTTTATGCCATACGCGTGGCTGTGGTTGCGGCGGGTAATTGGATTTCCGGGAGTGATTGGAACGTGGAGCGGGCTTGGAGAAGAACTCGCGCTGGTGACGGCAGGTTTAATGGCGTACGAGCGGTACGGCGGAAGAGGGAAGACTTGGGCAAGGTGGATGGCGCAGGTATGCCGTGTACTGTTTGCGTTGAGTTTCGTGTCACTAGCACTGGTGCACTGGATGGCGCTGAAGGAGACGGCGAGTTTCGTTCCGAAGTGGATTCCCCCGGGACAGAAGTTCTGGGCGATCGCGACAGGAGTGTTTCATTTTATGGCGGCGCTGGCGATTGCGAACGGAGTGATGGGGAAGCTGGGGGCGCGGCTGCTGGCGGCGATGATCACGGTGTTCGGACTGACGATTTGGTTGCCGGCCTTGGTGCGTGGCCCGCATGATCATTTTGTGTGGTGCGCGAACGCGCAGAACTTGGCGCTGTTGGGCGCAGCGTGGGTTGTGGGAGATTGGTTTGCGGCAAGGGAACGCCGGGAGGTTTGAAGGTCTACCGGCCAGAGAGCTGGAATGGCCGCCGGTGCCGGGAAACTCCTTATGAAAACCAACGTGGTGACATTGTTTGTGATCGTAGCAGGAATGGTGTTGTTGGCGGTGCACTACGGCGGATTGGCGTGGACGCCGGTGAGAATTGCGGGAGTGGCGATCGGAGTACCTGCGTTGATGATATTGATCCGGGCGCGGGTTGATCTGGGCTCGTCGTTTGCAGTGAGGCCGAAAGCGACGGCGCTGGTGACGACGGGGATATATTCGAAGATACGGAATCCGATCTACGTGTTTAGCGCGCTGGTGGTCGCTGGAGTGTTCCTTTACATGGACCGGCCAATTCTGCTGTGGATTCTCGCGGCGATTATTCCGCTGCAAGTCTATCGAGCAAAGCAGGAAGCGAGAGTGCTGGAGGAGAGGTTCGGAGAGGAATACCGCTCGTACCGAGCGCAGACGTGGTTTTGAAACCGAAGGCCAAGCCCGGCGCTGCGCGGTTTCGGTGTATAATCCCGGCAATCCCGGAGGAATGTGAGAATTGGAACCGACGAAAGCAGCAAATATTTGGATACCCGTCTGTTGCGAGCGAGTGATGCGTTTCAATATCTTCGTGCAGAAGAGCGGCACGAGGTATGGGTCGTTAGTGTGTACGGTGTGCAACAAGAACGTGTCCTATGAGCTGGAACACAGCCCGGACATCAGCGGATATGGCGATGGGGCAAAAGTGCTGAATATGCTGGGATCGCCGAAACCTCCGAAGGAGCCGCGAAAGAGGATTGACGAAGATGCGGCCACGAATGATTTGACGTTGTAGAGAAGGAAGAAGGTTGAAGAGTTCAAGAGTTTAAAGGTACAAGAGTTCCAAAGGCGGGTGGAACAGCTCCAGCGTAGAGGAGTGAAACGGCAAGAGTCCCTGAGAAGCGAGCGTCGGGCAAAACAAAAGGTAAAAGGTTTAACGTGCCAGGTACAAGGTGAAATGTTTCCCATTGATGTGGGAACGGGTAAAGCGGCAAACGTAGCGCAAAACGCTCAGCGATGATTGACCAGACCATCTCGCACTTTCGAATCATCGAGAAATTAGGCGCGGGCGGGATGGGCGTGGTGTTCAAGGCGATCGACACGCGACTCGAGCGTCCGGTCGCGCTGAAATTCCTCCCTGAAGACATGGTGCAAGACGCGGCGGCGCTGGAGCGGTTCCGGCGCGAGGCGAAAGCAGCTTCGGCACTCAATCACCCGAACATCTGCACGATTTACGATGTTGGAGAGGCGGTGGACTCCGGCGGCGAAAAGCGGTCGTTCATCGCGATGGAGTTTATCGATGGAGAGACACTGAGGCAATACATCGGGGGAAAGCCGCTGGCGCTGGCGGAGATTCTGAAGCTGGGGATACAGATCGCGGATGCGCTGGACGTGGCACACAGCGGAGGGATCGTTCACCGGGACATTAAACCCTCGAACGTATTTGTGACAAAGCGCGGCCAGGCGAAGGTGCTGGATTTCGGGCTGGCGAAGTTGATGGCGCAGCAAGATGTACTGTCGATGGACCCGAATGAGACGGCGTCGTCGAGCTCGCCGTCAGCACGGGGGCCGCAGACGTCGGTGTCGATCGTAGGAGTGATCAGCGGGACGCCAGCGTATATGTCGCCGGAACACGTGCGGGGAGACGATCTGGATGCGCGAGCGGACGTATTTGCGCTGGGGTTGTTGCTGTATGAGATGGCGACGGGGAAGCAGGCGTTTGGCGGGAGAACCGGCGGGGCGATCATTGAGGCGATTCTGACGAAGAAGCCCGTGGCGGCGCAGTCGGTGAATCCGGAGCTGCCGCCGCAACTGGAAGAGATCATCAATAAGTGTTTGGAGAAGGATCGGGAGAAGAGATACCAGAGAGCGGCGGAGGTGAGGGCAGACCTCGAGCAGTTGAAGCGAGCGACAGAGACGGGACAGCAAGTAACAGTGACGCAGCAGGTGGTGGTTGTGAAAGAGGCTGCCATTCCGTGGAAGCGGATCGCGGCGGGTGGGGCGGCGCTCGTCGTGCTGTTGGGCGTGGGAGTTTGGATTTATTCGCGGCGTGCGCACGCGCTGAGCAAGAGCGACACGGTGGTGCTGGCGGATTTCGTAAACCGGACCGGCGATCCGATTTTTGACGACACGCTGAGGCAAGGACTTGCGGCGCAGTTGCAGCAGTCGCCGTTTCTGAGCCTGGTGCCGGACCAACGGATCCAACAAACGTTGAAAATGATGGGGAAGTCGCCGGAAGCAAAGCTGGGGCCGGCGGTTGCCCAGGAAGTGTGCGTGCGAGCGGGAAGCAAGGCGTATTTGAGCGGATCGATTGCGAATATTGGGGATCAGTATGTGATTGCAGTCAGCGCAGTGAACTGCGCGACCGGGGAGTCGCTGGCGCAGGAGCAGGTGACGGCGACCGGGAAAGCGAATGTGTTAGCAGCGCTGGGTAATGTGTCGACAACCTTGCGGGAGAGACTGGGCGAGGAATTGAAGTCGGTCAGGAAACTGGATACGCCGATCGATCAGGCGACCACGCCGTCACTGGAGGCGCTGCAGTCCTTCAGCATGGGTCGAAACATGATGCAGGTGAAAGGAGACTACACGCGGGCGGTGGTGTTGTTCCAGCGCGCCATCGACGCGGACGCAAATTTTGCGATGGCGTACGCGATGTTGGGAACGGCGTATCACAATCTGGGAGAGAAGGCGCTAGCGGCGAAGAACACGGAGAAGGCTTACGAGCTGCGGGCGAAGGTGAGCGAGTGGGAGAAACTGTACATCGAGTCGCACTACTACCACTTCGTGACAGGGGATCTGACGAAGGCGCGTGAAACATATGAGTTGTGGCTGCAGATTTACCCGCGAGAGAATTTTGCGGCCAATAACCTGGGCGAGATTTATACGATGCTGGGCCAGTTTGAGAAATCGAGGCAGAAATACGCGGAGTCATTGAGGCTGAGCCACGGGGACAGCCTGAGCTATTCGAATCTTGTAGCAGCGAATTTACGGCTGAACCGTCTGGAGGAAGCTGAGAGGATGGCGGCAGAAGCGCAGGAGAAAGGATTTGAGAGCGGCGCAATTCATCAATATTTGTACCAGGTGGCTTATTTGAAGGCTGATCACGAGGGAATGAAGAAGCACGTGGACTGGTCCGTGGGGAAACCGGGCGTAGAGAACCAGATGCTGGCGATGGAAGCAGAAACGGCGGCATCGGCAGGGCAGGTAGAATTGGCGCGGGAGTTGTCGCGCAAGGCGGAGACATCGGCGAGAGATGCAGGCGAACGGGAGATGGCGGCGGGCTGCGCGGCAGCAGCGGCATTATGGGAAGCATTGTATGAGAATCCATCGAAGTCGAAGGAACGGGTAAACAAGACGCTGGACCTTTCAAAGGGGCGAGACGCGCAATATGTAGCAGCGTTGGCGTCAGCGAAAAACGGCGAGACGGAGCGCGCCAAGTCTTTGACGGCGGATTTGGAGAGGCGATTCGCGGAAGACACCATTGTGAAATTCAATTACGTGCCGACGTTGAAGGCGCAGTTGGCGTTAGGACAACCGGGCGGTGCGGAGAAGGCGATCGAGGAGTTGGCGGCAGCGGCGCCATACGACCTGGGAGCACCAGGAAGCAGCACGTTCTGGACGAGTTTGTATCCGATTTATGTGCGAGGGGAGGCGTACCTGGCGGCAGGGGATGGAGGGAAAGCGGCCGCGGAATTCCAGAAAATCGCCGACTGGCCGGGTGTGGTGGTGAATGAGCCGATTGCAGCGCTGGCGCAACTGGGGCTGGGGCGCGCATATGTGAAGGCGGGGGATGTAAAGAAAGGGCGAAAGGCATACGACAAGTTTTTCGCGATGTGGAATGGGGCAGACAGCGGGATTTCGATCATGCATGAAGCGCAGTGGGAGTACGAGAAGTTGGGAAAGTGAGAACGAAGGGTGCAAGGTGAGTGAAGCACGTCGAAATCTCGCCTACGAGCTTCTGGAGCTTCGTTTTTTGCTGAAAATCGCGCCAAGATAAATTGGTTGAGATCCTTCGTCGCGCAAGACGCTCCTCAGGATGACAACTGTTTGTCCTTATCGAAGGCCGTGTCTGGAATCTGAACCAATAAGACACTCGAGGCAGCGGGGCCGCGGGCGGCGTACAGCCGCCCCTACAATTTCCGGTGGTTTATTCGGTGCGGAGGGTTTGCGCGGGGTCGGTTAGGGCGGCGCGGCGGGCGGGGATGAAACCGGCCAGGGCAGAGGCGGCGGCCAGGGCGGAGACGGCGATCAGCAGGACGGTGTAGTCCATGCCTTTGATTTCGTAGAGTTGCGATTCGACGAAGCGGACGCAGAGAATTACCACCGGAACACCAATCAACAGGCCAATCAGGGTTTGCAGGAGAGCGCCGCGAAGGACCATGGCGGTAACCGCGATGGGGTTCGCGCCGAGAGCCATACGAATGCCAATTTCTGAGGTGCGTCGGGCGACGGTGTAAGCGGTGAGGCCATAGAGACCGATGGTGGCAAGAAGAAGAGCAAGGGCGCCGAAAAGAGCGGTGAGATGGGCGATGAGGCGATCATCGTTGAACTGATCAGCAATTTGTTGATCGAAGGTCTGGAATTTCACGACGGCAAGGTTGGGATTGATTTCCGCGAGGGTCTGGCGGGCGAGCTGTTCCATGTTGGCGATGGGAGCCTGGGTGTGCAAGGCGAGCGCGCCAGCATAAAGGGCCGAGTCTTTTTCGATGGGGTCTTTGTCGCTGGCGGGACGCTGCATCATCGGTACGAAATACATGCGGTGATCTTTCCAGCGGACAGTCTGGTAGACGCTGTCTTCGACGACGCCGACGATCTCGAAATCGCCAGCGGAGTCGAGATCGCCGCCAAAATGTTGGCCAAGCGGGCTGGTTCCATCGCGAAAAAAGCCTTTGGCAAACGATTCGTTAACGACGGCAACGGTGTGAGACGCCGGCGTGTCTTGCGGACCGTTAAGACGGCCCATGAGGAGCTTGGTGCCGACGGAATCGAAATACTCAGAGGTGATTTTGACGAAAGAGGCACCATCACTTTTGGTATCGGGCTGTCCCTGGATTTGGATACCGGTGCCCCAGTTGTTGTCTTCCATGGGGGTGTAGGTGCTGAGGCCTACGCTTACCATCCCAGGCAGGGCGTGGAAACGCTGTTCGATGGTGCGATAGAGAGCTTCTAGTTGGAGTTGTGAGTATCCGGCGGCTTGGGGATTGATATGAACGATATAGCGATTGGTGGGATCGAGCTTCAGGTCGGTGGATTGGAGTTTGTTGAGGCTGCGGGAGAATAGGCCGGCGCCCACGAGGAGAATAAGGGAAAGAGCGGCCTGGGCGACGACGAGAACGCGTTGCAGGAGAGAAGCGCCGGAAGTGGTACCGCGGGAACCGGTGCGAAGAGCGTCGGCGGGCTGGGTTTGGGCAGCGATCCAGGCGGGAGCAGCGCCGAAAAGGGTGGCGGTGAGGAGACAAAGGCCGAAGGCAAAGGCGAGAACCGCGACGGAGGGACGAGCGTCAATCGGCAGTCCGACGGCAGAGGGGAAGGCCCAAGAAAGAAGGAACGAGGTACCGATGTAGGCGAGGACGAGTCCGGCGAACCCGCCAAGGAGAGCGAGGAGTAGGCTCTCGGTGAGCAACTGGCGGACGATTCTGCCCCGTGGAGCGCCGAGGGCGGTACGCACGGACATTTCGAGTTTGCGTTGGGAGCCGCGGACGAGCAGCAGGTTGGCGATGTTGGCACAGGCGATCAGCAGGACGAGGCCGGAGACAAACTGCAACAGGCGAAGGTTGGAGGCGTACTCGGAGCGCATGGAAAGGATGCCGGAGCCGCCTGGGGTGAGAACGACGTGGGTCTTGGGAAGCAGTTTCTTCGCTTCCTCGGAGGCAAACGGCCTGGTCTGGGCGAGAGCCTGCTCAACGAGGGAGCCCACTTTCTGCTGGAGAACCGGCAGAGACACGCCGGGCTTCAAGCGACCAATAAAGTAGAGCCAATCCGAACTGGAGTCGTGAACGTAAGGCACGTTGGCGAGGGTGGGCATGGATTCGACAGGCAAATAGAACTCGGGCGGGGAGACGGCGAGACGATCGCCATAGAAACCCTTGGGGGCAATGCCGGCAACGGTGACGGGTTGAGTGTTGACAAAAAATGTGGCGCCGACAATGGAGGGATCACCGGCATAGTTGCGCTGCCAGGCTTCGTAGCTCATGACTGCGACCACGGCGGCGCCTTTGCGGTCATCGTCATCGGCGAGGAGACGCCCAGCATAAGGTTGAAGACCAAAGGTGCGGAAGTAGTTGCCGGAAACAAACTCACCCATAACGGAGCGGGCGTTTTCCTGGGAGTGATCACGACGAACGGTGACGGGGCGATAGCCAAAGCCGGCTTGAATGGCGGCCAAATCCTCGAACTCGGGAAGATTTTTGCGGAGCAGCTCGTAGGTTGCGGTGGAAAACAGGGAGTAGTTGCCGTCGTCCCTAGTGCCGGAGGTGACGCAGCAGTCGTTGTTGTTGCCGAGGCGGACCAGAGATTTGGGATCAGCAACGGGAAGGCTTTTGAGCAGGATGGCGTGAACGAGAGTGAAGATGGCGGCGTTTGCACCGATGCCGAGAGCGAGGGTGAGAATGACGGTGGCGGTGAAGCCGGGAGTCTTGGCGAGTTGACGAAGAGCGAAGCGAAGGTCCTGGAGAAAATGTTCTAACCAGTCCCACCCCCAGGTGGAGCGGGTGTCTTGATTGAGCAGGGTGCGATTGCCGAAAGTGCGCGAGGCGGCGTAGCGAGCTTCCTGCGGGTCCATGCCAGCGGTCGCGTTTTCAGCCGCCTGTTGATCCAGGTGAAATTGGAGTTCTTCGTCGAGGTGCTGCACAGAGCGCTGGCGGCGGAAGAGGTTTCGGAAGCGAAGCCGCAGGTTATCGAAGAGCGACACGGGAAACTCCTATGAAGACTGCGATTGCACAACGAGATTGATGGCAGCGGACAGGCGGCTCCAGTTGGCGGATTCCTTTTCGAGCTGGACGCGGCCAGAGGGAGTGAGGGAGTAGAACTTGGCGATGCGACCGGTTTCAGTTTCGGCGCGCTTGCCTTTGATCCAGCCCTTGTGCTCGAGGCGATGAAGGGCGGGGTAGAGGGAGCCCTGCTGGACCAGGAGGACGTCGCTGGAAATTTGTTGAATACGCTTGGCGATGGCCCAACCGTGTTTGGGTTCGAGGGCAATGGTTTTGAGGATCAGGAGATCGAGAGTGCCCTGGACGAGGTCGATGGGTTTGCCCATAGTATGATTATCTACAATATGAATTGTAGATAGTCAAGGGGTCTAAGAGGAAAGTGAAAAAGTGCAGAGGTTTAAGGGTGCAAGGGTGAAGGGCACGCCTTTGGGCAAGGACAGGTGACGGGCTCGGTACGGGCGCCACTCGAAGGTCGCTTGCCGGTTCGCGCCGGTAAAGGGCACGCCTCAGGCTGCTGATTTGTAATGACTTAACTTCCCTGGTCCGAGCGGGGACAGTAGCAAAGAGGTATACGGTACTAAAACTTTGGAGTGAGGGAAGGGTCCCCGGGGTATAGGACAGGGGTAAGTGCCAAATTGAAACAGATGCGCTATGGGGTTTGCAGCGGTCTGCGGGCAGAATGGGTTCACCTGAGGACGGCCCCACGAGAACAAAAAAGCCAAAGTTGCAGGAGTCAGAAAATGGCGACGAATCAAAAGGGCTTTTCTCTGATGGAAATGCTGATCGTGGCGGGAATCATCCTGTTGATCGCAGCAATTGCAATTCCGAGCCTTCTTCACGGGAAGGCGTCGGCGAATCAAGCATCGGCGGTGACAACGATGCATGCACTGGCCTCTGCGTGCAACACGTATGCGGACACCTACAGGCGAGGCTATCCAGCAACGCTTAGCAATCTAGGACCCTCGGCGGATCCGGACATTACCGCGGCGAACCTGGTGGATGGCATGTTGGCAGGCGGATACAAGAGCGGGTACAACTTCGTATTGGTCAGCGGGACGCCGGACGCGAGCGGGTATATAACGACGTATACGATTAACGCGAATCCAGCGTCGACGGCGAGCGGGAATCGTTACTTTTATGTGGACCAGCGCGGGGTAATGACCTCGTCGGAGACAGGGCCAGCGACGAGCACGGATGCGGCGGTGGAATAAGAACAACTGAACGTGGAAGAGGGCGTCGCGATTCGACCGCCAATCGATTCGCGTGTGTTTAACGCGTGGCGGCTAACGGAGGCAGCAGGGCTGCCTGGCGTTGTTTGTGAGCGTGGTTCCAAAACGCGGGAGCAGATCTCCCGCACTCCATAAGCAGATGACGTATAATCGCGCGCCATATGGCGATTGCGGCGGGGACTAAGCTAGGACCATACGAAATTGTGGGTGCGCTCGGAGCGGGCGGGATGGGAGAAGTGTACCGCGCAAGAGATACGAGGCTCGGGCGCGAAGTGGCAGTAAAGGTGTTGCCGGCACATATGTCGGCGGATGCGTCGGGCAAGGCGCGGTTCGAGCGGGAAGCGAAGACCATCTCTGGACTGAATCACCCGAACATTTGCGTGTTGCACGACGTGGGCAGCCATGACGGCATGGACTACCTGGTGATGGAGTTGGTAGAAGGCGAGACGCTAGCAGATCGGCTGGCGAAGGGGTCGGTGCCGCCGGAACAGGTGTTGAAGATCGGACGGGAGATCGCGGAGGCGCTGGACAGGGCGCACCGCAGCGGAATCATTCACCGGGATTTGAAGCCCTCGAACATCATGCTGACGAAAGCGGGCGCGAAGCTGATGGATTTCGGGCTGGCGCGACCTGCGGCGATTCCAGCGAGCCTGGCGACATTAACGGCAGTGGCGTCGCCGAATTCGCCGTTGACCCAGCAAGGGATGATCGTGGGAACGTTTCAGTACATGTCGCCTGAGCAGGTGGAAGGAAAAGAACTGGATGGGCGGAGCGACATTTTTTCCCTGGGCGCAGTTTTGTACGAGATGGTGACGGGGCAGCGGGCGTTTGGGGGCAAGAGCCAGCTGAGCGTGGCGAGCGCGATTTTGGAAAAAGAACCTGCCCCGATCAGCAGTGTGAAGCCGCTGACGCCTGCAAATCTGGATCATGCGGTGCGGAGATGCCTGGCAAAGGATCCGGAAGAACGCTGGCAGACGGCGCGAGATTTGGCACTGGAGCTGAAGTGGATCGCGGAGAGCGGAAGCGGACAGGCGACAGCATTATTGGCAGCGGCGAGCCAGGAGAAAGAACAGGAAGGGCTGAAGAATACCGGCCGCAAGGTGGGAGTGGTTATTTTGTGGATGCTGGTCGGGGCAGCGGGATACGGGATCTTGCGTTTGTTCGATACGGGAAAAGGCGGGGCACGCGGGGTTGGAACGGAGATGATGTATTTTTCGGCGCCGTTCGAGGCGAAGGACATGGCGGTGGCGCCAAATGGGCACACCGTGGCGGTGGTAGGGAAAGACGAGGAGCGCCGAAAAACTGTGCTGTGGCTGTACGAATTGGGAGGACGGGGAGTCAAGAGCCTGTCGGAAACAGATGGGGCGAGCTTCCCGTTCTGGTCGCCGGATGGGAAATTTTTGGGGTTTTTTGCGGCAGGAAAACTGAAGAGATTAAACCTTGCGGATGGGGACGTACAGACGCTGTGTGATGCGCCGAACGGACGGGGCGGAAGCTGGAACAAGGACGGAGTGATTGTGTTCACGCCCAGCGGGAAAGTGGATGACGGCCTGTTCCGGATTTTGGCGTCGGGAGGGACGCCGGTAAAGATCAGCCCTCCGGATCGCAGCCGTGGCGAGACAAGCCACCGCTGGCCGCAATTCCTGCCCGACGGAAAACATTACCTGTACATGGCATTTAATGTGGCGTGGAAGAAGGGGGCGTCGGACGCGAATGCGATTTACGCCGGGGCGTTAGATTCGAACGAGAAGAAGTTTCTGGTGGCCGCGGTGGCAAATGCGGCATACGCGGAGCCTGGGTATCTGTTGTACTACCGGGACAATACGCTGTTCGAGCAGGCGTTTGACGCCGGAAAACTGGAATTGAGCGGGGAAGCAAAGCCGGTGTTGAAGGATGTGCAGTTTCTTGGGCGAATCGGCCGTGCGACGTATGCAGCGACAACCAGTGGATTGCTGGTGGCGCAAAGCAGCGGGGGAGTGACGCAATCGAAACTGGCGTGGTTTGACCGTAAGGGGACGGAAGTGGGTATGGTGGGAAAACCGGACGCTTACGCGAATGTGGTGTTAAGTCCGAACGGAAAATCAGTTGCGGTGGATATTACGGATGCTGGAAGCGGCAACGCGGATGTGTGGGTGATGGACCTGCCGGCAGGAAACAGCAAACGGTTGACCTTCGATCCCGCGGTGGATGCGATGCCGATCTGGAATCCGGACGGGGGACGGCTAGTGTTCAGTTCGAGCCGGGAACATTCGTTCGAGCTGTATTTGAAGAACTCCGATGGATCATCGGAAGAGAAAGTGATCGAGGGCTCGGAAGAGGACCGGTATGCATGCGACTGGTCGCGGGACGGGAAGTACGTTGTTTTCCAGCAGGGATATGATTTGTGGGTTATGGAGGAGCAGGAAAAGAAGAGCCGCCTGCTCTTGAAGGCCGCGGCGACGCTGAAGAACGGACAAATCTCTCCGGACGGAAAATGGCTGGCATACGCGTCGAACGAAAGCGGGAAGTGGGAGGTTTACGTGACGAGCTTCCCGGAGGGGCGCGGGAAATGGCAAGTGTCGAGCGGAGGAGGAGAGCAGCCGCGATGGAGAGGAGATGGGAGAGAACTTTTCTTCCTGTCGGCAGACGCGAAGATGATGGCCACACCGATAAAGAGCGGAGCGAACTTTGATGCGGGAACGCCGGTGGCGCTGTTTCAGGCCAACCCGCGAGAGTTAGTGGCGACGTCGGAGCTAATGGAATACGACGTGAGCAAGGACGGGCAGAGGTTTCTGATTAATACGCAAGTGAAGAACGCCGAAGCGCGGCCGATGAGTGTGGTGCTGAATTGGGCGAACGGCAAGTAAAAAAAAACGGGGAAGACGGTCGATAACCAACATCGTAGAAGGTGAAACGTATAAAGCGCGAGGCTGAAGTCGCATGAAGGATACTGTCGTATAATCGCGCGCAATATGGCGACCCTGCTGGCGGGGACAAAGATCGGCGTGTACGAGGTGGTAGGGCCGCTGGGGTCTGGCGGGATGGGAGAGGTGTACCGCGCGCGGGATGCGCGACTGAAGCGGGACGTAGCAATCAAAGTGCTGCCGAGGGAGTTCGCCGGGGACGCGCAGCGGATGGCGCGATTGGAGCGCGAGGCGCAGGTGTTGGCCTCTTTGAACCATCCAAACATTGCACACATTTATGGAGTGGAAGACGCCGAGGGCTCGCGGGCTCTTGTCATGGAGTTGGTGGAGGGCGAGACGCTTGGGGAGCGAATAGGCCGCGGGCCGATTGCCGTGGAAGAAGCGGCGGTGTTGGCGAAGCAGATCGCGGAAGGATTGGAGTACGCACACGATCGGGGAATCATTCACCGCGACTTGAAACCGGCGAACGTGAAAGTGACGCCGGAAGGGCAAGTGAAGATTCTGGATTTTGGATTGGCGAAGGCGCTGGACGTGGAGAGAGAGGACGGGGACATTTCCACATCGCCGACGATCAGCGTGGCGGCGACGCGTGCAGGAGTGATGCTGGGCACGGCCGGGTATATGTCGCCGGAGCAAGCGAAGGGGAAGGCGGTGGACCGGCGAACGGATATATGGGCGTTCGGGTGCGTGCTATACGAAATGTTGACGGGGCGTGCGGCGTTTGACGGCGAGACGGTGACGGATCGATTGGCGGCGGTGGTGCGTGGGGAACCCGAGATGGAAACGCTCCCGGCAAAAACCCCGGGACGGATTCGAGAGCTGCTGCGGCGATGCTTGATCAAGGATCCGAAGCAAAGATTGCAGGCGATCGGAGAGGCGCGGATCGCGCTAGAGAGGTTCCTGGCGGGCGATCAAAGCGAGGACGTGAGCGGGACGGACGGGGTCACCGTCAAGACCCATTGGATGACGTGGGCGGTGACGACCCTGGGAATTCTGGCTGTACTGGTATTGGGGATTGTATGGCTGAGTACGAGACAGGGACCGCCAGGGAAGCGTGTGGTCAAGACGTTCATCAAGCCAACTCCGGGAAGCAGCTTTTTGTTTTCGGGCATGGTGTCGGGGTTCGCGCTGTCGCCGGATGGAACAAAGCTGGCGTACATCGCACAGGGGAACGAAGGAAGAGCGATGTTGTGGGTGAGGTCACTGGACTCGTTGAGCGCCCAGTCTCTGGCGGGAACGGAAGATGCGAATTTTCCGTTCTGGTCGGCAGACGGAAAGATGATCGGATTCTTCGCGACGGGAAAATTGAAACGAGTGGATGGGAACGGCGGACCGGTGATGACGCTGGGGGACGCACCGATGGCGCGGGGCGGAACCTGGAATCAGGACGGAGTGATTCTATTCGCGCCGAATGTTTATGGACCGGTGTTGAAAGTGTCGGCAAACGGAGGAACGGCATCTCCGGTGACGAAGTCCGACCCAGCGCACGGAGACAATACAAATCGATGGCCGGTGTTCCTGCCGGACGGCAAACATTTTTTGTATCTGGCGGGAACGCCGTTTGTGCCGAAGGAGAATCCGGGGAACTGGGTTCGGGTCGGATCGATCGATGGGGGTGAGGCGAAAAACCTGATTCATTCCCACGGAAGCGTGGGGTACGTGCCGGGATGGATCTTGTTTCTGAAGATGAACACGTTGATGGCGCAGCCGTTCGATGAAAAGAAGATGGAAGTGACTGGGGAGGCGGTGCCGGTAGCGGATCCGGTTCAAGAGGAAGACTCCGTGTTGCGATGCGTGTTCAGCGTTTCGATGAACGGACTGCTGGCGTATGCGGAAGGGACGACGGGAACGGGGCGAGAGCTGGTGTGGTTCGACCGGGCGGGAAAACGGGTCGGGGACTTGCCGGGCGCGGAAGCGTACCGGTCGCCGCGGCTATCGCCGGACGGCAACACGGTGACGTACACACGCAGCGGAAACGGGTATGACATCTGGAGGTACGACGTCGCGCGAGGAGTGAAAACGCAACTTACGTTCGGGTTTACGTCTGGCCAAGCAAACCTGGATGCGGTGTGGGCCCCCGACGGGAAAAGGATTGCGTACACCTCGGTGAGGAACGGGGTGTATGGGTTCTACGCGAAGGCAGCGGACGGGTCGGGCGAGGAACAGATGCTGTCGAAGGGAGCGGAGGCGGTGGAGAATTTGTCGGACTGGTCGCGGGATGGACAGCTGTTGGCGATTCAGAAGCAACAGCAGGCGATCTACATCTTAAAGGCGGATGGGAGCAGCGAGCCGGAATTGTTCCACAGCTCACCGTTTCCGGAGGCTTCGCCGGCGTTTTCTCCTGACGGAAAGTGGCTGGCATATTGTTCGACGGAGAACGGAACGCAGGGCGTATACGTGTCGCCATTTCCCGGGCCCGGTGGGAAGACACAGGTTTCGCCGGGGGGAGGGTGCGTACCGCGGTGGAGAAAAGACGGCAAGGAGCTGTTCTATCTATCGAACGACAACAAGATTATGTCGGTGGCGGTGAAGACCAGCGCGAGCGGTTTTGAGGTGGGCGAAGTGAAGGCGCTATTCGAGACGCGCATGTACCGGTATAACGGCGGATATGACGTGAGCGCGGATGGGCAGAGGTTTATCGTGGCGTACGAGGCAGGACAGCCGAATGCGGTGATTACGCTGGTGGAGAATTGGGATGCGGGATTGAAGAAATGAAGGAGGCAGTGGCGGATGGCGAGAAACAGAGCTAACTCTGGATGATTTAAGAAGTGGAAGGCAAAACCGTTAAAAGTGCAAGGTATCAGGTATAAGGTGGAAAGTTTGCGGCGCGGCGTGGTGGGCCGCGTTTTTTGTTTTTGTGGGGCGGGAAAAATGGGAGAATCCG
>DATJZF010000058.1:0-72290 GCA_035499255.1 Dongiaceae bacterium
CGTACAACGTCGGCACGGTCGATACGCGGAAGTCCAACTCCTTCTTCTTCCCTTCCGCCTTGTACTTGATCATGATGCGGCCGTCTTGCGGCAAGCGCTTTTCCGCAATGTCCAGCTTGGCCATGATCTTCATACGAGAAGTAATCGCGTCGCGCAGTTTCAATGGCGGCGTCATCACCGTTTGCAACACGCCGTCGATACGGAACCGCACGCGCATTTCCGTTTCGTATGGCTCCACGTGAATATCGCTCGCGCCCCGCTTCACCGAATCCGTCAGAATCAGGTTCACCAGCTTGATGATGGGTGCTTCTTCCGCGGCCTTCTCCAGCGACGCCGCGTCCATTTCCTGCTCTTCCGCCGCCAGTTCCAGTTCCTGGTCTTCCTCGACCAGGTCTTTCATCAGCGAGCTCAGCTCCTCATGACTGGAGGCGCCCCCACCGTAAAATCTCGCAATGGCTTCGCCGATAGCTGACTCGGACGCTACCACCGGTTCCACGTTGAACCCGGTCATGAACTTGATGTCGTCCATCGCAAACACGTTCGTCGGGTCGGTCATCGCTATCGTCAGCACCGAACCCACGCGCGACAGCGGGATCACCTGGTATCGCAGCGCCGTGTCTTGCGGTATTAACTTGATAACGTTGGGATCGATTTCGTAATACTTCAGATTGATGGAAGGGACGCCGTACTGCCGCGACAGCACTCCTGTGATGTCGTCGTCCGTAATGAAGCCCATCTTCGTCAGGCAGCTTCCCAGCTTCCCGCCGTTCGAACGCTGGAACTCCAGCGCTTTTTCCAGCTGGTCCTGCGTGATCAGGCTTTCCTTTAATAAAATTTCGCCCAAACGGACAGACATCCGCAGCGCTCCCTAACGGCAGTGCACCTACCGCTCAACATAACAAAGCGAGTGCAAACACGTCGTTCGATTTTGACCGACCGTTGTGAATTCGCTAATACCTGCCCACCAGAACAGGTCTTTGCCTGCTGGTACGGTGCCTCTTTCTTGACTTGCCGCGACCTCACCGCTATCTTGCAGACGAGATGTCAGCATCCCGCATTTTGCCCAGCGACGCGCCTTTCCGCAACTCCTCTCCCCCCGCGTCTCGTGTGCCGCGCCAGCCGTCTCGCGCTCGTTACAGGATGGAACTGCGTCTCTACTTTGATGCCATGTTTCACGCCTACGGGCCCCAATTTTGGTGGCCGGGCCGCACCCGTTTCGAGATTATCGTTGGCGCTATCCTCACCCAGAACACCAGTTGGACCAATGTGGAACGGGCCATCGCCAATCTTCGCCGCGAAAAACTGCTTTCCCCGCCAGCGATCGAGCAGGTCTCAGTCGGTTATCTGGCGTCCCTGATTCGGTCTTCCGGTTACTTCCGTCAAAAGGCGAAAAAACTGAAGGCCTTTGTCGAGTTCCTCCGCACGAACTATCACGGTTCGCTGAACAAACTCTTTGCCACTCCCACCGCTGCTCTTCGCGAGCAGCTCCTTGCTGTCCATGGCATCGGTCACGAGACCGCTGATTCCATCCTTCTTTACGCCGGCAATCACCCTGTTTTCGTCGTCGACGCTTACACCCGCCGCATCCTCGAACGCCACGGCCTCTCCCATGCCAAAGAGTCTTACAACGAAATCCGGCAGACCTTCGAATCCAGCTTGCCCTCCGACCCCCAGCTCTTCAACGAATTCCACGCCCTAATCGTTCACACCGGCAAGCATTTTTGCCGTAAACGGGAACCCGATTGCGCCCATTGCCCCCTGCAACCATTTTTGCCATCACCAATGGAGGCGAATCCGTGAGCCCCGTCTCCAACAGGCTCCGTATCCGCCTCGTCGTCGGCGGTATTCTTCTCACACTCCTTCTTGCCGCTGTTTTCACTCTCGGCTCGCTCGATGTCCCCTTCGAGCCCAGTTCCTGGCGCGTCGTCATTCCTCTCTACGCCGTCTCCACCTTCATCACCGCCGCTCTCCTTATTTTCAGCCTCATTCTGATCCGCAGCTTCGTGCGCCTGCAGATGGAGCGCAACAAAGCCCAGCTTGGGGCGCGCTTCAAAACGAAAATGGTCCTTGGCGCTACCGCCATTTCCCTTCTCCCGGTGGTCTTCATGTTCTTCGTCAGCTATTCCCTTCTGAACCGTACGCTCGGCCGTTGGTTCCCTCGCCCGCTTGAAATCGCCTCGGATGAGACACAAAGACTTTTGAACGATCTCGGCCGCACCACCGTTCCCCGCCTGCGCATGCTCGCGTATCAGGCCGCCGCGGACGCCACCGCCTCTCCCGATGTGTTCCTGCAACACGCCGCCGGCCTCGGCCTCGATGCCTCTTGGCTTTTCGACGAACACGGCCGCCTCATCACCGGCGGAGTCGTCTGCGCCAATCAATCCGAGAATCGCACCGCCAATCTCTGCACGGTCAGCGGGGTCACAGGTACCAAGGTCCGCGATCTCCCCAGTGGTGTCGAAATCTGGCAGGCTGCCGGTAGAACCTATTTCGCCGCTTCCATTTCGCTCGACCTATCCAACCAGCCGCGCGCTTCACTGGTCGCCGCCTATCTCACCAGCCCCGATTTCCTCGCCCATTGGAGCACCATCGAGGCCCAAACTCTGGAATACGAGCACGTCAAGCAGAGCCTTCGCGCCTTGAAGCGCCAGATGCTCCTCATCCTCTTTTTCTTCACCATCCTCGTTCTCTCCGCCGCAACGTGGGTCGCTCTCTTCCTCGCCAAGCAAGTCACCGTGCCCATTCAGGCCCTCGCCGAAGGCACCCGCGAAGTCTCCGCCGGCAATTTCGACTACCAGGTTCCCGAACAGGCGCAGGACGAACTCGGTGTGCTCATCCGCTCCTTCAATACAATGACCACGCAACTTCGCGACAGCCGTTCGCAGATCGATGAGTTCACCCGCAATCTTCAGCAGGCCGTCCAGGAACTCGAACGCCGCCGCCAGCTCATGGAAACCGTCCTCGAGAACATTCCCGCCGGGGTCATTTACATGGACGCCGCCGGCGCCATTCAGCGCACCAATAAGGCCTTGCTGCATATTTTCCAGAATGCTCCCGAGGAGGCTGTCGCTTCCCTCGAAACCCTCGTCGGGCCCGATGCCAACGACACGCTCCAACATCTCATGCGCCGCGCTCTCCGCATGGGCGTGGTCACCCGGGAAATCGAAGTCGAAGTCGGCTCCCGCCTGATCCACCTCGCCGTGACCGTCAGTTCGCTCGGTCCTCGCCGCGCCAACATCGGTTATGTTCTCGTCTTCGACGATCTCACCGAGGTTCTTCGCGCACAAAAATCCGCCGCCTGGCAGGAAGTCGCCCGCCGCATCGCTCACGAAATCAAGAACCCGCTCACACCAATCCAGCTTTCTGCTCAGCGCATCCTTCACTACCTCGAGTGCCGCGACGCCGAAGGCGTGCCGCTCGCAGACGTCGACCTCGCCCGCATCTCCAGTGAGTGCTCCAAACTCATCGTCCGCGAAGTTGCTACCCTCTCCTCTCTCGTCAACGAGTTCTCCCAGTTCGTTCGCTTCCCCGCCTCCAAACTTCTCCCCACTGATGCGAACACCACGGTGCACGAGGCCCTTGAAGTCTTCTCCGGCCGCCTCGATGGCATCCAGCTCAACACTTCCCTGGAACAGAATCTCCCTGCCGTTCGCGCCGACGGCCCCTTGCTCCGCAGCGTCATCATCAATCTCATCGACAACGCCGCCGAAGCTCTCGAAGGCGTACCCCTCCGCGAAATCACCGTCGCCACGCATTTGCGCACCGAATCCGATACCATTGAAATAGCGGTCGCCGACACCGGGCACGGCATCTCCCCGGAAGACAAGGACAAGCTCTTTCTGCCACACTTTTCCACCAAGGATCGCGGCACCGGCCTCGGCTTGGCCATCGCCGCTCGCATCATCTCCGAGCACGGTGGCTCGCTCCGCGTCGAAGACAATCGTCCGGTCGGCTCCCGTTTCTTGATTGAATTGCCCGTCGCGGAACAACCCATAGCCTCCAGCACCGAAACTCTCGAAGCGGACGCCGACTAAATGGCCCTCCTTCCCAAAATTCTCATCGTCGACGACGAAGAAGGCATTCGCGACTCTCTTGCCTCCATCCTCGCCGACGAGCGCTACGCCGTCGAAGCCGTCCCTTCCGCCGAAGACGCCCTCGACCGCATCGCACAGTCCGAGTTCCAAGTCGTTCTCCTCGACATTTGGCTGCCTGGCATGGACGGCATGGAAGCTCTAACCCGCATTCAGTCTGCTGCCCGCCCTCCCGCTGTCATCATGATTTCCGGCCACGGCAGCATTGAAACCGCTGTGCGCGCCACCAAACTCGGCGCCTTTGACTTCATCGAGAAACCGCTGTCCCTCGAAAAAGTCATCGTCCTCGTCCGCAATGCCATCCAACAGCGCCGCCTCGAAGACGAAAACCAGACCCTCCGCAGTGAACTCTCCCAGCGCTACCAGGTCATCGGCAACAGCGTCCCCATGAAAGCCCTGCGCCAGCAGATCGCCGTCACCGCCCCCACCAACGGCCGCGTGCTCATCTACGGCGAGAGCGGCACCGGCAAAGAACTCGTCGCCCGTGCGCTTCACGCCAACAGCCTTCGCAACAAAGGCCCCTTCGTCGAAGTCAGCAGCGCCGCCATTCCCGAAGAACTGATCGAGTCCGAACTTTTCGGCCACGTCAAAGGCAGCTTCGGCGGCGCCAACGAAGACAAGATCGGCAAGTTCCAGAAAGCTGATGGCGGCACGCTCTTTCTCGACGAAGTCGCCGACATGAGTCACCGCACGCAGTCCAAGGTTCTGCGCGTTCTCGAAGAGCAGCGCATCGAGCCCATCGGCTCCAATCAGACTCTCCGCGTCGATGTCCGCGTCATCGCCGCCACCAATAAAAATCTCGAGCACGAAATCGCCCGTGGAGCCTTCCGCCAGGACCTCTTCTATCGCCTGAACGTCATTCCCTTCTACGTTCCACCGCTGCGCGACCGCAAGGAAGACATTCCCGTCGTTGCGCGTTTTTTCTTGAATGAGTTCAGCGCCGAATACGGCAAGAAGACCCGCGAACTGAGCGACGCCGCGATGGAAATTCTGCTTCGCTACCCCTGGCCGGGCAACGTCCGCGAACTAAAAAATCTCGTCGAGCGTCTCGTGATCGTCTGCCCGCAATCCCGCATCGAGCCGCATCATCTGCCGCCGGAGCTTTTCCGCGGCGTCAGCGAAAGCCCGCAGCAACCTTACTCGACTCTCCACGAAGCCCGCAGCGCCTACGAGCGTGAGTTCATTCTTCGCAAGCTCCAGGAGCATCGCTGGAATATGACCCAAACCGCCTCGGCCCTCGGCCTCGAGCGTTCTCACCTCTACCGCAAAATGAAGTCCCTCGGCATCGCCGCCCCGGAGTAGCGTCGCCGCTCTGTAGCAGCGCCCCATCTGGGCAGGCCTCTCACCCAACCATCTGTCATCCTGAGGAGCGTTTTGTGCGACGAGGGATCTCTGCCGTGGCGTCTTGCGTCCCAACTTTGCGTGCCCTGCGCACTCCCCGTTTTCTCCGCTCCCCTCTGCTCTCTCTGCGGTAACTCTTCTCTTCGTCTTGGGGTTATTTTTCGTCCGCTCTCGCCGTATTACCGAACAGGGAGGCCGTTATGCTCTCCGACCGCCACGGTACCTCGTCCGCTTCGCAGAACAAGCCCTTCAAAGGGATAGGAATGAATGGTTGGATCGCGCAGTGGTACGCGCGCACAAGAAGCAACGACATGGAAGATTTCCGCCTGCGGGCTAAGGCCGTGAAGGAGCGCCTCCGGCCTGGCAGTAACCTCCTGGAAGTCGCTCCCGGCCCCGGATTCTTTGCCATCGAGCTCGCCAAGCTGGGAGACTTTAGAATCACTGGCTTGGACATCAGCCAAACCTTTGTCGACATCGCTACGCAAAATGCAAGCAAAGCGGGCGTGGACATCGATTTTCGCCTCGGAAACGCATCCGCAACGCCCTTTCCCGATTCGTCCTTCGACTTTGTCTATTGTTCAGCGGCCTTCAAAAACTTCTCGGAACCAATACAGGCACTGAATGAGATGCACCGCGTTCTGCGCCCCGGAGGCCAGGCCTTGATCGAGGATCTTCGAAGGGATGCTTCGCTCGACGAAATCAATTCCTATATACGCCAAAGCGGCCGCAAGTGGTTTGACGTCTGGATGACCCGGTGGACCTTCCGGAATATGTTAATTAAGCGCGCCTACTCGCAAGCTGATTTTCAACGCATGGCGCTGCAAAGTAGCTTCGCCGCCTGCAACGTCAGCTGCACAGGTATAGGCCTTGAAGTTCATTTTCAGAAGCCAGATCAACCGCCGATAACTACGCGCTAGGCCCATTTCAGCACCTATAGTGCAACCGGCTCTCCGCTTCCCCCGTCCCCTCTGCTTCCTCGGTGGTGACGCTCCTCTCCTAAACTCTGCCTTCTCGGCGTCTCTGCGTTAAGCCTGCTCTTCGCCTTCATCTTTCTGCCGTGCCTGATGCTCCGCCAAGTCTGCCAACTGCGCGTGCCAATCCAACTCCCGCACCTTCTGCGGATTCTCTCTCCAACCCGGCACCACCTTCACAAACATTTCCAGAAAAATCTTCGTCCCCAGCAGTTTCTCCATCTCTTTCCGCGCCTCGGTCCCCACCTTCTTCAGCATCTCTCCCTTGTGCCCGATCAAAATCTTTTTCTGTGAATCCCGCTCCACATTCAATGTCGCATGGATCCGCAGAATCTTCGGCGTCTCCTCAAACTTGTCCACCACCACCGCCAGTGCGTGTGGCACTTCGTGATACGTCAAATTGACGGCCTTCTCGCGAATAATCTCGCTCACCAGAAATCGCTCCGGCTGGTCCGTAATCTGGTCTTCCGGAAAAAACGGCTCGCCCTCCGGCAACTTCTCCAAAATCTGTTCCAGCAACTCCTCGCAGCCGTCGCCCTTCAGCGCCGAAATCGGCACCAGCGCCGCAAACGGAAACGCCTTCGCAAACGCATCCATCAACGGCAGCAGCTTCGGCTTCGGCACGCGATCGACCTTGTTCAGCGCCAAAATCGTCTTCCCCGCGAAGCGCTGCGCCCTCTCCAACAACAACGAATCCGCGTGCGGCAGCGTCCGGCTGGCATCCACCATCATCAACAGCAGATCGATTCCTTCGAGCGCCGCCGACACTTCCCGCATCATCTGTTTGTTGAGGAAGGTGTCCGGGTCGTGCAGCCCCGGCGTATCGATAAGAACGATCTGTCCTTCCGGCCGCGTTACAATCCCCTGAATCCGGTTCCGCGTCGTCTGCGGCTTCGACGTGACAATTGCTACCTTCTGCCCGACATAGCGGTTCAGCAGCGTCGACTTCCCCGCGTTCGGCCGCCCGATAATCGCCACAAACCCCGCCCGCTTCCCCTCTTTTGTCTCTTTATTCGCCGTCACACTTGCCTCAATTCACTCTCCGCGAACTCCGCACTCTTCCTCTGCGCCCTCTGCGTTAAATCTTCCTTCTTTTCGTTCCCTCAATTCACCACCGGCAACTCCAGCGCACTCGAATGCTCCGCGTCGTGCAACAACTGAATGTGCGCTGTCTTTGCGTCCTTGCCCGTCTCTTTCGCCACCACCCCGCCGCTGTTGTAGTTCTTCTCCGCCGAAGGAGTATTCACGCTTCCAACCACGAGTCGCAAATGGCTCCCTGTTGCCACTTGCCGCGAGAAGAACGTGAAATTATCGAACACATACTTCTCCGTCTTACCCGCCGGCACCGGCGCCTCTTTCCGCACCGATTCCCGGTACCGCGCCCGCATCGTGGCGTTCGTCAACTGGATCGAGCTTCCATCCGCCAAAATCTCGTACAACGAAGCCTGCAAATCCGTGTCCGCCACGTCCATCGCCAGCCAAAGCGTCAGCTTCACAAACCCGCTCACCTCCGTGGCCGCTGGGAACGCTTCGCTGTGATATACCACGCCCTGCCCATACATGTTGATCAGCCCCGCTTGACTCGTCAGAGGCGCCGGATTTTCCGCTGGCTCCGCGTCTCCGGGCCGGTTGTCCAGCGGATCGTACGTCCAATTGTCCGCTCCGCCGCCCCCAGCCTTTTCCGCCAACGTCCCCGAATGGAATACGTCCGATGCGCTCCCATTCGATCCCAAATACAGTTTCATGGTGCGATTCGAAATGCCCTCCAGCGAATCCGCATATTTCCATTGCTCCGCGCCCATAACCCAATACGCTACCCGCTTCTTCAAGAACTCCGGCTTCGCTCCGCCCTTCATCGTCCAGCCGTACCATTCCGCGTGCAACTTGTTCAGGTCCAGCGCGCTCGCCTCCGCAAATTTCAACCCGCCCATCTCCCGCTTTGGCGTACGTGTTCCCGCGTGGTCCCACGGGCCGATGATCAGATAATGTTTCGCCTTGGCTTCCGCCGATCCGTATTCCATATGCCGCTTGTAAAAGGTGAACGCACCTGGCTGATCCCCGTCGTAATGCCCCGTAATCGTTAAAATCGGCAGGCTCAGGTTCTTGTACTGCTCTGGATTCGGCACCATCGCGTCGTAATACGCATCCGGAATCGGATGCTCCATCCATTTCTGGAATACCGTCGACGTGTTCCCCACCAGCTTGTCATATTCCGCGAACGCGCTGTGCTCCTTGTACATCGCCTTCGTTTTTGCGGTCCAAAACATGTCGTTCCCGAAGGTCTTCTCGTTTCCGGTTCTCCCGCTCGTAAACGTCAGCCACTGTATGTCATACGGATAGAAAATGTTGTATTGAAACGGGAAGTCCACGCCTGGATGCGCCGCCGCTGCCGGTACAATCGTCGCCAGGTGCGCCGGGAACTCCTTCGCCACCGTCCATTGGTCGAAGCCCGCATACGACCCGCCCCACATCGCCACTTTCCCGTTGCAATACGACTGCTTCGCGAACCATTCCACCGCGTCCGCCCCGTCGCGCCCCTCGTTCGCAAACGGCTCAAATTCGCCTTCTGAGTTCCCGCGTCCCCGCACATCCACCAGCGCGTACACAAACCCGTGTGCCGCAAAGTACATCGCTCGGTCCGTGTAGGAATCCCCGATGTACGGCGTAAACGTGAAAATCAGCGGCAGTGGCTCCTTCTGCCCGTGCGGCTGGTAAATCGTTGCGTTCAGTTTCACTCCGTCCCGCAACGGGATCTTCACTCCCCAAGTCATGTCCACTTCCGGCGGCGTTTCCTGCTTAGCACCATCCTGCGCCATGACATGACCACAGGTGAACAGCATGACCGAGACAGACGCCCACACCACTGCCTTCACGAAAGAAGACATGCCTTCTCCTTTAGCCACAAACTCCACATGCACCACGTTGTCATCCCGAGCGAAGCGAAGGATCTGCTTTTCCGCTCAAACGCGAATCATAGCGCAGGACGAACCATTTACTGATTCAATGCGGGTTCGTCGCCCCCAACTCTCCGCGAACTCTGCGCTCTTCCTCCGCGCCCTCTGCGTTAATTCTTCTCTTTGTCTTCCGTACCGGCAACCATGTCTCAATCCGCCGTTCCCGAACTCGCCGTCGCCAGCCGCCGCGCGCGCAACCGCAGCACTTTTCTCTGGTTCGCTTCCAACACTTCAAACCGATAGCCTTCCAGGTCGATTTTGTCCGCCGGACTCGGCACTTTCCCCATCGCGTGGCTCAGCAATCCCGCAAGAGTAGTCACCGCATCGTCCGAATGATCTCCGAACTGCACATCCAGCAGCCTCTCCGCATCGGGAATCGCCATGCTTCCCCGCATTACAAGGCTTCCATCCGGCTCGCGCACGGCATCAGGAGACGGCTCGTCGCTTGCGCCGCTCTCCCCCACAATCTCTTCGACAAGGTCTTCAATCGTCGCAATGCCCGCTACCGAACCGTGTTCGTCAATCACCACCGCCATGCGCTGATCCTTCTGGCGCATCTCTTTCAGCAATTCCGATCCGACCTTCGTTTCGGGCACAAACAAAATCGGCTTCAGAATCTCTCGCACCTTGCGCTTCGGCAGATCCGTATCCGCGATCTTCAGCAGGTCTTGCGCCTCCACCATTCCGACAATGTCGTCCAACGATTTGTCATACACCACCATCTTCGCGAACTGCGCCTCCACATACTTCGCGTGCATTTCTTCCAGCGTCGCGTCCGCCTGCAGCGCCACCACTTCCGGACGCGGCGTCATGACTTCCCGCACCCGCTTGTCGCTGAATTCCACCACTTGTTCGATCAAGTCCGCCTGCTCCGGCTCAATAATCCCCTCTTCTTCCGCCACTTCAACTAAGGCCTCGATTCCTTCTTCCGTCCGCTGCTCTTGCGTCTGCTCCACTTCCTTCTCCGAGATGCGCGCCAGCGACTCGGCCCCTTCCAGGAATACTCGCACCGGCCACACCAGCAGCATTGCCACACGGATCAACGGAATCAGCGGCACCAGCCATCTGCCCGTCGTTCGATACAGCAGCATGTCCGGCAGAAAATGCATCAGGATAACCACCTGCAGCGACAAAAACACCAGAAACTGCAGCGCCGATTCCCACTCCCCCGGCACCAGGTACACCACCCCTCTTGTCGTTTCCAGCACCACAAACGCCAGCCAGAGATGGCCCAGAATCCGGAACGTGCGCCCGCCGCTCCTCCGGTTGATCTTTAATTTCGGTTCGATTTCCGCTTCGAAAATATCCAGATGTTCGTGGACGCGTCCCGTCGTCATACGTCCCAGTTCGCGGTAAATCAGCGTCAGGTAGGAAAATATCGGCAGTCCCAGCGCCAGCACGACCACGCTGACAATGTAGACCCACCACAATCTCATTTACTCGAGCCTCAGTCGTCGCCGCAGCTTCGCTTCTTCGCGCCCCATCTCGCCGCGATCGCTCTCGTGATCATATCCCATTAAGTGCAGAATCCCATGCAACAGCAGTACGCGAATTTCTTCTTCCATCGTCCGCCCAAATTGCTTCGCGTTCTTGCGCGCCACTTTCGGCGAGATCGCAATATCCCCCAGGAATTCGCGGCGCAACTCCGCAGCAGCCGTTCCCAGCGATTTAGGCTTCGCGCGTTCCTCGGAAGGAAACGACAACACATCCGTCGTTCGATTTTTGCCTCGGTATTTTCCGTTCAGCACCGCCATCTCGCGATCCGTAATGAGACACACCGCCGCTGGCGGATAGCGCAATCCTGTCTCTTTTACGATTTCCCGGAAAAACTTCTCCAGCGAAGCCAAATCGATCTTCACGCCACCCTGACGGTTCTCGATCGCAATGGACCGGTCTGTCGGTTCGCGCTTGCCAGTGGCTCTTCTCTTCGTCGCCATTCTTCTTTAATTTTGTCTTCAGGGCGTCGGAGCTTCAGCCTCCGGCGTAAGGACCTTGGCACGACGTCGGCTTTAGCCCCTGAAGAAATGATTTTAATTACGCGGCGGCTCGCTAGTCGGCGGACTTTGTCCCTGTTCTTTCAGCCCTGCTTTCCCGTTCCCCCCTCTTTGTGGCTGGCTTGCATCGTGCTCCTCATAGGCCCGGATGATCTGCTGCACCAGGTTATGCCGCACCACGTCCTTCTCCCCGAACTGAATCACGCTGATCCCCGGAATCCGCCCGCAAATCTCCATCGCCTCCACCAACCCGCTCTTCTTCCCCGCCGGCAAATCCACCTGCGTCACGTCGCCCGTGATCACCGCTTTCGAATTGAATCCGAGCCGCGTCAGGAACATCTTCATCTGCTCGCTCGTGGTGTTCTGCGCTTCGTCCAAAATTACAAACGAATCATTCAACGTTCTCCCCCGCATGAACGCCAGCGGTGCCATCTCGATAATTCCCTTCTCTAAGAACCGTTCCAGTTTGTCCGCATCCAGCATGTCGTACAGTGCGTCGTACAATGGCCGCATATACGGATCGATCTTCTCCTGCAGCGACCCCGGCAAAAATCCCAGCCGTTCTCCCGCTTCTACCGCCGGACGCGCCAGAATGATTCGATTCACCTGCTTCGTCAGCAGCGCGCTCACCGCCATCGCCACCGCAATGTACGTCTTCCCCGTCCCGCCGGGCCCGATCCCAAACGTCATGTCGTGCGTTTCGATCTCTTCCATGTACCGCTTCTGGCTCGCATTTTTCGGCGTGACCGACTTCTTCCCAAACGACCGCGCGCGACCGTGCTCGAACATCCCCCGTGGCGATTCCTGCGGCTCCTCCGTCGCCACGCGCAGCAGCGATTTCACTTCCGTGCTGCTCAGTGTCCGCCCATGCCGCGTCAAGTGGTTGTATTCCTCCACGATTCGCACCGCCTGATCCACGGCCTCTTGTTCGCCCTCAATCGTCAGGCGCGTATCGTGTAGGTGCGTCCGCACGCCCAGTGCGTCTTCCAGCAGTTTTATGTTTTCGTCCAGGGTTCCGAAGAAGGGTTCCAGTTTTCCGGTGATGTGTACGCTTCGTTTCATCCAGTTGGAAGGTTCAGATGCTGCCCGGTATGGGTGGCCGATGGATTCCTCCAGGAGTTCGCCCAGCCTCAAAAAGGTAGTAACTCCCTTCAAACTAGCGCACACCTCCGCACCGGTCAAGTTATACGCGTGTAAACGCCGCCGCCGCTTCTTTCCTCGCCGGAATCGCGCTTTCACACAAATCCCTGTTTTGTGGACCTGTACTTTTCTCCCCGTTTTTCGCGCGAAGGACAGTATCTCGAAAATTACTGTCCTCTGGTACGCGCGAACTATAGACGCCAGTACGTGCATCCGCAAAAATCGCATTTGTTAGCAAGCACTCATTCAAGACCGGGACCCTGAGGGAGGTTAGATCATGTTTGCAACTTCGAAGAAATTACTGCTCGCTTCCGCTGTCGTCTTCGCCGCGCTGCCCACCATGGCCGCCGAAGAAAACGGAACTCCCGTCGCGCCACCTGCGCATTCCAGAGCCATTGTGAAGTGCCCCGGCGTCACCGCCGTTCCGATGACCGCCGACGCCGAACAGACTCTGCCCCTGCACCTGGTAGCCACTCTGAGCTGCGGCTCAACCGTTTCCCTGCTCTCTGACAGCGAAGGCTACACCGCTCAAGTCCGCACGCCCGACGGCAAGGAAGGCTACGTCGCCCTGATGTACCTCGCGTCCAGCGCCAACTCTGTGAACAGCGGCACGACCGTCGTTCCGTCCGTCGCCATTCCGCGCAACGGCGTCGTTCGTTGGCAAGCCGGTGCACCGGGCTGTGACGAGTTCCTCAGCCACGGCCGCCATGTGGAATCCATCACCGCCAACGGCATCACCGTCCAGGTCTCCCTGCAAGACACCGGCTGGAAGTATCGCGCCAACGTCGCCGTCTCCAACCAGACCGGCTCGATGGTCGACGTCCAGCCCGGCATCATCACTCTCGATGTCCTGCAACCCGTACTTCGCAATCTCCCGGCCACCGACGCCAGCAAGATCGCGCACAGCTCGAACCACCAGGTGCTCTGGACGCAAGCCGACGCGGTACCCTCTCCCAGTGCCATCGCGAATCCCAACGCCGCGGACCGCCTCTCGCATCGCTCCAACCCGACGAATGACTACTTGAATCCACACATGACTCTCGCCTCGGCGCGGCCCGCCGCTTTCGAGCGTACTGAGTCTGTCAACGTCGGTGCGATCGCCCTCAAGCCCGTAGCTCTCGATTCGCAGAAGAACACCGCTGGAATTATGTGGTTTGCCCGCGACGAGCGCGCTCGTGAACTCTCTCTCCGCGTTCCCGTGGGTAACGTGGTCTTCGACTTCTCCTTTGCTTTCGAAGATCGCAGTAAGTAAGGCGGCAGCGGCAGAAAGGCCCGGCGCTCCCTCACGCCGGGCCTTTCTTTTTCCCAACCAATCCTCCACTAATTCGTTGTCATCCTGAGGAGCGATGTATGCGACGAAGGATCTCAACCGTAGGGTCTTGTGTCTCAACAAAACTTCTGGTGGATGCCCCAGGTTCGTTTTGTGAACCTGGGTCTTGGGTTTTCTTTCCTGCCTTCTTCAATCCGCCCCCACCGCCCGGCTCCTCGCCCACTCTCGTATTGCCGCAATCTCCTCCGCGCGCGTCACACTTAACGGCTGCGTCCCCGCAATCTCTCCCAGCAGAATCTCCGTCGAAAGCTGCTGCTTTCGACTAAACGCCGTATACAGCCCCGCCGCGATCGCCTGCTCAATCTCCGCCCCCGAAAATCCCTCGCTCGCTGCCGCCAGCTTCGCTACATCAAACCCACTGGCGTCCCTTCCCCGCTTTTCCAGGTGCAACGTGAACAGCTCCGCGCGCACCGCGGTCTTCGGCAAATCCACAAAGAAAATCTCGTCGAAGCGCCCCTTGCGCAGCATCTCCGGCGGCAGCACCGTAATATTGTTCGACGTCGCCGCCAGAAACACTCCGCTCTCCCGGTCCTGCATCCACGTCAGCAGCGTCGCCAGCAGCCGTTGCGATAACCCCGCATCCGCGTCCCCGCTCGATCCCGCGGATGCAAACGCTTTCTCAATCTCGTCGATCCACAGCACCACCGGCGACAGCTTCTGCGCCAGGTCCAGGGCTTTCCTCAATCGCTTCTCGCTCTCGCCGACGTATTTGTCGTATAGCGCGCCGGCATCCAGGCGCGCCAGCTCGAAGCCCCACTCCCCCGCCACGGCGCGCGCCGCCAGGCTTTTCCCGCAGCCTTGCACGCCAGTGATCAAAATTCCTTTCGGCGGCACCAATCCAAACCGCTGTCCTTCCGGCGTCAACGCGCTTTTCCGCTTCGCTATCCAGTCCCGCAAATGCTGCAAGCCCGCCACATCGCCGAACGACGCTTCCCGCTTCACCGTCTCCAGCAAACCATCCGTGTGCAGCGACTGTCTCTTCCCCTCCAGCACCTCGTCCAGCAGCCCCGTGTCCGCCTTCCCGTGCAGCATCACGCATTGCCGCAGCACGCGCATGGCTTCTTCTTCCGACAATCCCGCCAGGTTCTTCGCCAGTTGCCCTATCCCCGCCATATCCAAGCCGTTGGGCAGTCCCTGCGCGCCCAACTCCGCCAGCGTTCGCCGCACGCCCGCCACCAGCTCTTCTGCCGACGGCAATCCCAGTCGAAACGCCACCGCGTCCGCACTCAGCTCCGCAGGCAAGGTCAGGGATGCTCCCAGAATCACAATCGATCGCCGCGCCGTCCGGCAGCCGTCCGCCAGGTCTCGCAACCGCCGGCTGATCCGGTCGTTGTCGCAATACCGTCCAAAATCCTTCAACAGAAATATGCCGTTGCCCTGCACCGTCCCGATATTCGTCAGCGCCTGTTCCGGCTGATCCGAGTTGTATAGAGCCGCGCCTCCCGACCGCGCCAGTCCCGTGGTCACGCTCCACACGTACAGCGGAATCTGCAGTTGCGTCGCCACGCGTTCCAGTAGCGACAAAAACCGCTGTTCTTCCCCGGTTTCCACTGTGATGATCGGATTCCGTGAATTAATCAGCAGCGTCAATTGGCTGACCGCAGCATTAGGCGCCACACCGCTCAACGAGGGATTCGTCAACGGCACGCGCGCGACCGGCTTCACTTCGTTTGACAAAGCCTACTCCCACACCGCAAACTGTTAACTTCACCTATACATAGAAGGAGCAACTGTTAGATGGCTCAAGGTCAGCCTACCAAAGTTAAGAAAAAGAAGAAGTCGGTTCTCAAGCGCGCGGCGCAAGCTCGTCAACGCGCCGAGGTCAATCGCAACAATCGCACCCGTGTTCGCTCGGCCATGAAGCGCCTGCGCACCGCCATCACGGCGGGTGACGCCACCGCTGCGGGTAATCTTTTGAACCCCACGATGTCCGCCATCGACCAAGCCATCACCAAGGGCGTGCTCCACGAGAACACCGCCAATCGCTACAAGTCCCGTCTTCACGCCGCCTACAACGGCCTAAAGTCCAAAGCCGCCAAGTAACCATTCGCCGCGCCGGTGTTGCACAACCCGTTTGGTAGCGCCGCTCTTCAGACCGGCATCGGTGTAAAGGCTGCCAGCCCAATTACAGCGCTTTCCCGCGTAGGGGTGCAGCACTGCTGAACCCCATGTCCGCAATACCTGTACTTGAAGAAAAGGCCGTCATCCTGAGGAGCGTCTTCTGCGACGAAGGATCTCAACCGCCGCGTCTTGACTCACAACAAAACGTGTTCACAAAGAAGCCATAGCAAAACGCGTTGGCATCCCGAGCGAAGCGAGCGACCTGCTGTTTCCTTGCTCCCCTTACTTCCTTACTTCGCTGCCTCACTCACCCCACTCAATCTCCACACCAAAAACTCCATCACCGCCCGCACATCCTGCGCCCCGCCCTTCAGCAAACTATCCGCCTCCGCCAGCGCCCTCAACCCATCCAGCAGCCTTTCCTTCGGGATCCTCCGCGCGCTCTGAATTGCCAATTCCGCCTGCTCCGGCCGCATTGCCAGTGACCGTGCCGCTTGCCACCCGTTGGTCACGCCGCGCAACTCGCTCGCTTCCACTAGCTTCCGGTACATCCAGGCCATTCCGCCCACCATCATCACCGGCTCATCGCCCTCCCGCAGTAATCGGTCGATAAACTCCAGCGCTTTCCCCGGCTGCCGTGACGCCAGCAAGTCCGCCACTTCCCAGATTGTGGTCGACTTCTCCGAAATCACCAGCGCCGCAACATCCTCCCGCCGGATCGTTTTTGTTCCCGCGCGGTACGTCGCCAGCTTTTCCACCTCGGTTTTCAACCGCATCAAATCCCCGTTCACCAGTTCCGCTAGATCCTCCGCCGCCCCTTTTTCAAACTCGAACTTCTCGTCTTTCGCCAGCGTCTTTGCCAAAGCTGCTGCCGCACTCACCCGGTCGTCTATGCTCTCACCCAACCCCACTTCCACCGCTATCGCTAGTTCCGCCAGCCGCTTCCCTAGCATCATCCGCATGTCCAGCTTTTCCGCTTCGATCACGAACACAGTGAACGGCGCGGGATTCTCCAGATACGCCACTAACCCCTTCACGCCTTCATCCCGCTGCTTCTCGCCCAGCTTTTCGATGGCCTCGGCCTCTTCCAGAAACACTACCTGCTTGCTCGACAGCATCGGCAACGTCTGACATTGATCTAGTGCCTGTTGCGTCTCTCCGCGATCCGCCGAGAATCGCGACACCGCCCACGTCCGTGCCGCTTCCGGCACGAACTTCTCGATCAATTGCGCCCGGCAGGCGTCGCGGAGATAGACCTCATCCCCGAGCAGCAAAATCGCTGGCAGCGCCTTGCCCTTCTCCAGTTTTTCCCGGAATTCCGCCGCGCTTACCCGCGCCATCAGAAGTTCTCCGTAACCGCCGCCACCAGTCGCGTCGCAAAGTCCGTCGACATCCGTTCCAGCGCCGGCTGTCCTTCTTGAAAAAAGCTCTCTACCTGCGCCTTCGTGAAGACCGGCTGGCCGTTCGAAAACGTCTGGGCGCTCGCCAGCTGATACTCATTTCGAAATACGAAGTTGTCGGTGTGATACAGCACTTTGTCGTTGTCGCGCTCCCTCAGCGTGACCTCGCATCTCATCGTCACCATCATCGCCGTCGCCGATGCCGTGGTCGGCGCCCCGGGCGCGGTGCTCTGCGGACTGCTCTGAAACAGCAGCGGCACAACTTCCATGCTCAGTACCTTGCCCGTCAATAGCGCGTCCCCGCCGTTTGCGTCCGACACGATCCGGTAGTTCGTCTTCGCCAGAAACTCGTGGATCGTCGCCGCCGTCAACTGTTGCTCGATCTTGAAGGTGCTGGTCTTGTTCTCCATCGTCGGTACCGCGATCACATGGATGCTTTTCGGCAACACGT
Source organism: Dongiaceae bacterium (assembly GCA_035499255.1). GTDB lineage: Bacteria > Acidobacteriota > Terriglobia > Acidiferrales > UBA7541 > Acidiferrum. Next base: position 17,734 of record DATJZF010000058.1, read on the forward strand.
CGCTGTGCCCCGCCACGTGATACCCGCACCCGGCTAAGGCCATGCCCGCAAGGATCACCGAAATCGCCGTCAACAAGCCTTTTCCGCCGATTCGCTCACTGATCTGCCGCGGAAAAGAAAAGACTGCCATCCTGAGCGAAGCGAAGGATCTCAACTGATCGCCGGCTAGTGTTCTCCCGTCGGGCCACCGTCGCAACCCCTTAGATCCCCATCCTTCTGTTTGCTCGAACCTCATCCTTCCAGCCGCTCCGTCAACTTCACTGCATTCCATGCCGGCAAACGCAAATTATCCGCAGCTCCCCATAACCACCACGCGCCTTCCCGCACGGCATCCGGCTCCGGCACCCGCAGCCACGGCCCACTCTCTCCCGCTACGCTTACATTGCTGGGCGCTGGCTCGCCCGTATCTGCCAGCGTAAATCCCGCCTGTTTGCAAATCTCTGCCAGCACGGCCTGATCCAGTCCAGCGCCCACATCTGCGCACACATTGAAGGTCAAGCCATAAAACACCGGTGCGTGTACCAGATTCAACGCAATCCTTCCGTCCTCGCCCGCCTCCCCGATCGCGGCACTCACTTCCGCCCTGATCCGCAAGAGCCGCCCAGCGAGATCTTCCTGACTCTCGCTCCCAAATCGCGGCAACAGGTTGAAAGCCGCTTGCGTTCCAAAAACATGCTCCCCTACGCTTTGAAACGACAACAACTGCGAGGTCTGCGTCTCCAACTCCTCGATCCCCGCCCTTCCCGCCTCCGAAACCGGCTGAAACATCACTGCGGTCATTTTCTCCAGCCCTGCCTTGCGCAACGCCAGCGCCAGGCTCGCCATTGCCGTTCCGCCCGCCGAAAACACGCTGAATACCTTGTCATCCTTCCCGATAGTTTTCCCTGTCAGTGCCTCGATCTTGGGAAACCACGGCGTCGCATCCGGATTCGCCACGCTTGCTTGCGACAAATCGATGACCGTTGCTCCCGCCTGCCGCGCCGGCTCCACGCACGACTTTGCGAACTCCACCGATCCCGTCAGGAACGCGTATCGCGCCCCGTGGAACGTGTCATCTTCCACTTTCTGAATGACTGTCGCTTCCCCGCCAGCTTCCGTCAGCGTCCCGGCCACCAATTCTTCATCCACCAGCCGCAGATCCCAGTCCGCGAACCGGCTCTCCTCCAAAACCGTCTTCACCTCATTTCCCAGCAATGAGGATGCACCAGCAATGACGATTCTTTGGGAGCGACGCTCTAGCGCCATGGCTCAGGCAGTCCTGGCAACCAGGCGGTGGCGTAAGAACCGCACCACGTGCAAAACGATGCCCGCCACTGCGTAAGTCCCCGCGATGATCACCAACACAAATTCTGAATATCTCAAGATGAGCGCCAACAACAGTAGTAGCAAAATGATGGTCACCGAAGGCTGCTTCTTCGTCCACGGAATATCCTTGAAGCTGTAATAGCGAATCGTGCTGGTCATCAGCAAGCCCAACGCTGGCAGCAGCAGGAACCACACGATTGCCCCGGACCGCTCCACAATCGGTCCATACCAGTGGTATGCATGCACAATCGCCGCCACTACTCCCGCCGATGCCGGTGTCGGCATTCCTACGAAATTCTTGTTCCCGCCCGGCTCCATCCCCTTCACGTTAAATCTCGCCAGCCGCCATGCCGAGCAAATCAGAAACGTCAGACAGCAAATCCATGCAAATTCACCCAACTGGTGATTCCCGTCCACCGGAGCAAAACTCGCCCGGAAGCCCCACGCGTATGCCAAAATCGCCGGAGCCACTCCAAAGCTCACCACATCCGCCAGCGAATCGAATTGCACCCCAAACTCGGTGTTCGTTCCGGTCATCCGCGCAATTCGCCCGTCCATCGAGTCGAACAGGATCGCCAGCCCGATCGCCTTTGCGGCGTGATCAAAGTTTTCTTGACCACCAATCAATGCCGCGATCGACGCGTAATACCCGCACAGCAGATTGGCAACCGTAAAAAGGCTCGGCAACAAAAATATTCCACGCCGCAAACGCGGATTCCGTTTCCTCTTTTCAAAGAACGGCGTACCGTGCTGTTCGATTTCCGCCATTTCGCTCACTCATCCCCGAAACAGAGTACTACGAGCCTTACTCTTCCCGCATTTGGTGATTTGTCGCGCCGCCGCTCTACCGCTTTGTTCCCCCACCGCTTTCCCGCATTCTCGCCAAGACACTCGATCCGCCCTTTACGTTTTGCCCGACTCTCACCGCGATTTCCGGCTCCCCCGGCATCCACACATCCATTCGCGAACCGAATCTCACCAATCCGACCCGCTCTCCCCGCGCCACTGTGTCTCCCTCTTTCTTCCACGCAATGCATCGCCGCGCGACCCACCCTGCGATCTGCTTGTAGACAATCTCTCCGTGTTCGGTCTCTTGCGTGAATACGTTCTGTTCATTGTCCGACGAACACCGTTCGTCCCACGCCGCCATAAATTTCCCAGGCTTGTATTCCAGTTTTGTGATCTTCCCGGCCGCGGGCGCGCGGTTCACATGTACATTCCAAACCGCGAGAAAAATACTCACACGCTTCCCAGGCCGCCCGCCCTTCTCTTCATCCTTTACCACCACCACGCGCCCATCCGCAGGCGCGACAATCACACCCGCCCCGTCGGGAATCACTCGATCAGGATTGCGGAAGAAACTGAAGACGAACAGCCCCAATAGCACCAACACCGTCCCCAAGGCAAACATCCACCCTTGGCCCCATGCCAGCAGCACTACGCCAATCAGAAATGGTGGTAATCCGAAGGAATACCCTTCCCGGACCATGCCTCTCCGCTCTCTCATCGCGACTGCCCGTCGCGGGAGCCCTTGCTCATTTTACGATACTTCTCGTCCGGGAAGGCGTTTCCGGGTGGGGCTACTGCGTATGTCTAGCGCGCGCGCCGTGGAGTTGCGCAGCAATGCGCTCCATTTCATCCTTTACGTGTAGCTTTAACTTTTTCAGTCTGATTTCTTCGATGAGGTCTTCGGAACTGAGGTAGGGCGACTGCGAGAGTTTTACGAGTTCTGTTTCGTACTGCCGGTGTTTCTCTGCGAGACGCTGATATTCCGCGTCCGCTTCGAAAATTACGTCCCGAGGGCTCCGCTGCGCTGTGGCCATGCGTACCTCCTGGATTGTGAACACTACATTAACGCAGCCTAACACCGGGGTTTACCCCGTCAAGAGCTATTCCGTACCTCCCCTGTGGAATTTCCGTACTAGCGTTTCCCGTCACGTTTCTCTTGCCAAAACCAGCGCTGCTTCCTGCGGGTCCCGGTAATAATCCAGACGCCGGCCCACTTCCTTAAAGCCCACCCCCCGGTAGAATGCAATGGCTCCCTGATTGGACTCCCGCACCTCCAGAAATATCCTCGAAGATCCGCTCGATTCCAATCTCGTTAGCATCGCCTTCACGAGTCCGGAGCCCACTCCCATGCGTCGGAATTCCCTCTTGACCGCCAGATTTAGAATCTCCGCCTCGCTCCCCGTCGACCGACCGAGAATAAATCCCGCAAGTTCATTCCTGTTCCAAGCAACCAGAAGCAGATCTGTCTCGCTGCTCAGGACCGCCGCCAAGGCCTCCTCCGACCACTGCGCCGCTTCTGGCGCATCCTCCAGCATCTTTCGTATCTCAGGCAGATGCTCGCGCCGGCACAATCCCAGCGTGATAGCCCTTTCACCTTCCATGCGCCGCCGGCCCTTTCCAGAAGATCTCCGCGTCCGACCGCCGCACGTAGTTCGCGTCCAGTTCCAACGGATCCGTGAATTGGCCCGCTAGCGCCCGTTCGTGTGCGCTCCGACCAATCGCTGGCGCAAGTTCCGCAGACACCGACTGTATACGGTCTCCCTTGTCGACCCTCTTCTGCCAGCCCTCCAGTTCAGCGATCAACTCGCCATCCATCGTCACCCATTGAACCGGCTCCTGGCCGGCTTCTCGCTCCACGACTTCGAGGAATTCCTGCGGAGCGATGACCGTTTCGTCTCCGATTCGGCCAATTTTGGCGTCCTCTGCGCGATAGATAGCGGCAAAAATCTGTCCCCGCTGCGCGTCATAGTACGCCCCCACCAGCCCCCCGTTGCACCCCGCTAACCGCGCCAGCGCCTCTAGCCTCGATACCCCAACCACCGGCTTTCCATACACTTCACACCACGCTTTCACCGTCGTGAGCCCCACCCGCACCCCCGTAAACGACCCCGGTCCAGTCGCAACCGCAAACAGATCCACTGCCTCCATCCGCACTTCTGCAGAAGCAAGGACCCCCTCCACTCCGGGTATCAGCCATTCCGAATAGTCCGTCGCGCCTGTATGCGCCTCCACCGCGAGAGTGTCCCCATCACGCAGCACGGCCACACTTCCTCGTTGCTCGCTGGTATCAATCGCTAAAATAATCAAGTCGGGAACCCCCGCGCAAGTCAGCTTACTCGCTCAAATCAATAGAGTTGCGATCTACAGACGGTACCCACCACATTCCTATCCTCGGCGCCGCGCTTCTGTTCGTCCTAAAGCATTGCACTGAATCCGGGCATTGCTCCGAGCAATTTCAGGGCCAATTTTTCACCCAACTCTCCCTATCTTCCTCATTCCACGGGATATACCTTGACTCTTCCAGCACAACCCTCTACACTCGTTTTATCCTTCCTGGGGGCCACCGAAGCTATGGAATATAAGATCGGCGACAAAGTCGTTTATCCGAACCACGGCGTAGGCGTAGTTGAACAAATCAGTTACGGCGTCCTGAACGGCAGAACCGAACGTTACTTCATGATTAAAATCCTTTCCAGCGGTTTGCGGGTTATGGTTCCTTCTTCTAACGCGCCAACCGTTGGTCTTCGCTCCGTTATTCGCTCCAACGATGCCAGCAAGGTGCTTGGCTTTCTCGAAAAGGGAAAGCTCAATTCGCACCATGACTGGAAGCATCGTTTCAAAGAGAACTCCGAGCGCATGCGCACTGGTTCTCTTCTTGAAGTGGCCGTGGTTCTCAAGAGCCTGGTCTCCCTCAGCCGCAGCAAGCCTCTTTCTTTTCGCGAGAAGAAAATGCTGGAACGCGCCAAGTATCTCTTGGTCAGTGAAATGGCGACGGCGCGCAACATGACGGCCGAAACCGCCGAAGACCTGGTTGTCAGGTCCTTAGCCAAAGCCAAACTGCAATTCCCGACTCTGCAAGAAAAATTCGAATAGCCAGTTTCAAATCGGAACAGTTCCGGGGCGACCTTTCCGGTCGCCCTTTTCTTTTCGGCCGCGGCTTCCCGCTGATACCGAATTACCGACTTCCGGCTAACGGCATACTCGCCACCGCATTTAACCGAACGTCCGCGAACTCCCCTCGCTCAAACCGCGCATACGCCGCCGCGGCAATCATCGCCGCATTGTCCGTGGACAGTTCCCGGCTGGGGAAGAACACCTTCAGTCCTCGTTCAGCACCGCGCACTTCAAATGTCGTCCTCAATTGGCTATTCGCCGAAACTCCTCCGGACACGAGGACCGTCTCCACTTCGCACTGTCCCGCCGCCGTCATGGTCCGTTCTACCAGGTCGCGCACTACGGCATTTTGGAATTCGCGCACCAGTCCCAGCGTCTGCGGACTGCACAGCGGCAGCAATTCCTCGAATTTTCGATGCCCATCCTGTAACAACTCCTGCCGCTTCCGAATTTCCTGGTCGTACTCTGGGTGTTCGCGCAAGTGATACAACACCGCTGTCTTCAGTCCGCTAAAGCTGAAATCCAGCGCATTTCCCCGTGTTTTCGTCGGGCCGAACTTCACTGGCGCAACCACAGTTCCAGCGGCCGCGGCCAAACGATCCAGAATTGGCCCGCCGGGATACCCCAACCCCAGCAACTTCGCCACTTTGTCATACGCCTCGCCCGCGGCGTCGTCTCGGGTCTGTCCTAGCTTTCGGTAGCCAAATCCTCCCAGTCCTGAATTTACTCTCGCATTTTCCGGGCGTTGTAGGGGTCCAGCATCGCTGGACCCCATGTTCGCAAGATCTCTCCCGCCAACGACACTTTCGCTCTCGCCGTTTCTCCGAATTTCGGATTCCGAATCTCGAACTTCGAGTTCTTCGCTCGCCACTGCTTCTTTCACTTCATACAGAACCGTATGCCCGCCCGACACGATCAAGCATACTGCTGGCAACTTTGGCGATTCCCCTTCCCGATATGCTTCCAAGAACGCTGCATGCACATGTCCTTCAAGATGATTCACCGCAATCAATGGCTTCCCGAGCGCACGCGCCAACGTCTTCCCATACGTAATTCCGACCAGCAGCGACCCCACGAGCCCCGGCCCCTGTGTCACGCCAATCGCGTCCAACTCCTCCAACCGCAAGCCAGCTTGCTCCATCGCTTCTCGCACCACCGGCACAACCTGCCGGAGATGCTCGCGCGAGGCCAGCTCCGGCACCACTCCTCCATACTTGCGGTGAATGTCAATCTGTGAAGCCACCACACTGGACAGAATCTCCCGCCCACCCGCAACCACTGCCGCGGCTGTTTCGTCGCACGACGATTCGATCCCCAGTATCCGCGCTGGCCTTTTCTCTTCCATGGTCACTGCATTCAAGCTTCATGCTAGCACACGCCACAGTTCCTTCCCGGGCCGCCGAAGCGCAAACAAAAAAGGGAGAGCCGAACTGGCTCTCCCTCTTCCGACTTATTTGTTGTAGACAACTCGCAGAAGCTAGAAGTTCACGCGAACTCCAAACTCCATCGTCCGCGGCGTCGAGCCTTCCGTGGAAAGCGCGCCGAATGTTGTCGGATCCTGCCCCGCGATGTTGAGGGTCGGATCCAACAATTGATTATGGTTAAACACATTGATGAAGTTGAAGGAGAGTTCCGCATTGAACCGCTCTGTAATCCGAAAGTTCTTCTTCACTCCCAGATTCATGTTCCAGTACGACAGCCCACGGAAAGTCCCGAAGCCGCCACTGTTCCCGTCAAGTCCGAGAATCAACGGCCTCACCGTGGCGAACACTGCGGCGGGATCCGCAAACATGGTGCCGTTCGCGTGAAACGCCGCCTTCGGCGGATGCTGTGTCGTCATTACGCAGTTTGCGTTCGTGAACACGTTGTTACCGTCTCCCGAACCCCAATCCTGCGAGCCGCTGTAACCCTCGCTGAACCCGCCTGTGTTGGTATTGCAGAAATCCGGCGCGCCACTGCCGGTCGTAAAGATCGGAGAGAACGTCCAGCCACCGAGGAGGTGCCCAACGACGCCCTGTTGGCCGCGATACCAGGGCGGTTGATACACCAGGAACAGCGTATCCACGAATTTGCGATCGAACGCTTGCACGCCGTACTGTGAATTCAGGTTGTAGGGGTCGACCGCGGTCTCCTGACTGGTGGCTTGAATGACCGCTCCAGTTCCCAGGGCCTTGCTATAGGTGAAGTTATTCTGCAGCGTCAATCCATGCCAGTCATTCATCTTGAATGTGATGAATCCAGCGTTGTAGTTGCCGTGCCCGAGACTTGTGCTCATCGTCACGTTGCTAGACATCTGCCCGGCGGTGTTCATCATCGTGTGACCGAAATTAAATCCCGGCGCGGTTCCACCGTTGTCCAAGTCGGACCACAACGACCACACACTCTGTGTTTGGAAGTTCGGGAATTCGCTCGCCACCACGGTCGCCGTGCACGTTCCCGGGGCACAATATCCCGTGCCAGCGAGCGCCGCCTCAAAGAACGGCTGTGACGGCAAATTCCCCAGCGTCGATGACACGGTAGCAGCGTTGCAAGCTGCCATCGAGGTTGCACAGCCCATGGCCTTTTCCACATTTGCATAAGCCGTCTGGAATTGCTGGCCGCCCATCGTCATCATGTACGGTACAGAGTTGATGTTGATGTTCTGCAATTCGTTGTGGATCCAGCGGCTGATCCCTCCCACCTCCACCGAAATCTTCGAATTGAACTGGTGCTGGATGCTGATGTCGAACGAATCGACGGAGTTCGGTTTGAAGTTCGGATCGAGAGGCGAAGCCGTCGACCCGACCGTGTTTCCACCGATTCCCGGATAGTAGGGCTGCGGCAATTGCGCCGTTGGCAGGGGAAGCGGTGCGGCGCTGCCGTCCGTGCCGATGCGAAACGCGGTGCTCACTGTCGGAGCGGTGGTCCCGCAGGTTCCGTCCTTCAGAGCATTTGTGCAGATGACCGGCTGGATGAGTCCCGGGCTCAGCAGTGGTGTCAGCACTAAGTTCACGCCGTTCACGCGTCCATAGATTCGGCCGTATCCGCCTCGCACAACCGTCTTGTTCTTTCCCAGCAGATCTCCCAGCACCCCACTGTCGAAACCGGGATTCCAGGCAATGGCTACACGCGGGCTAAACCCATCGTAGAAAGGATGGAACGGGTATTTCGGGTGGCCTGCCACATTGTTGATCAGCGCAAAACCGATCTCCGGGTTATAGGGCTGTCCGCCCAGCGCCGCCGCTTTACGTGCGTCCAGGAAATCCTGCGCGCCGATCATCTTGTCGTTTGCGTCTACCAGGATGACCTGCTTGCCTTGGTCCTCCACCGGAGGCATCTCCAAGGTCCAACCTAACCCGTAATTTAAGGTGATGGACGGCTTGATTCGCCACGAATCGCCGAAATACAAGTTGTAATAGGGAATCGTTACCTTGTCGAATGCCGGCACCAACGCTCCGTTTAGCTGCAAATCCGAGCCAGAACGCGTGTAGGCCTGCTGCGCCTGCGTTACGATACCGAGCACCGCCGCCGCGTCGCGATCGAGCGAACCCGCGTTGGGCGCACCCGGCGCAAATGCTGGGCCAAGTTCGCTGAAAATGACGTTGCCTCCTCCGTTTCCGCCATTCTGCCCCAGCAAATCTACTGGGTAGTAGTTGATCCCGCCGCCGTTGTCGGTGCGCGTGTGGTAGTTCCAGTTCCGCTGATATTGGCCGCCGAACTGGAAAAAGTGTGTCCCTTTCAGCCACGACACATCGTCGCGGATGAAATGATCCTTTCCATCCCAGAACCGCGTGCGCGTCTGCTGCGTGTTCACGTTGTAAGGCGCAAGCGTCTGCTTCCCATGGCTCGTTTCTCCAAAAGGCTCAATCGCTGCGTCTAGACTCGCGAACTGCGGCGGGTCTCCAGCCGACGCCCACGCCCAATAGTTCCGCAGGAAGCTGTACCGGAAATCGTTGGTGACGTTGGAACTGATATTCGTGGTCATTCCGGCCACTAGGTACCATGGTACTTGTGGGTGGCTGGTGAGAGACGCAGGGGTACCCACCGTATCGCCATTGAAAAATCCGCCGATATCCACCTGGTCGTCGGTAGCGCTCGTCAAATGGTAGTAGCGATAGCTCGACATAAAGTGCCACTTCTGCCCGAAATCGTGATCAAGTCGAACGACACCAAAGTTGTCGTTTTGAGGAATTGCCAGGTTTGACTTGAAGTCGAACGTGTTTACATTGTCGCAAAGGAGATTTTCGAACGGACCGCAACCCGCTCCTGGCGTTGGCAACGGCATGTGTTGGTTCCACAGTTGCTGAACCAACGAATTCATTCCGATGCCTCGCGGATCAAGACTATTCAGTGGGTAGGTTATTGAGGGGTTGCTGGGATCGTGCAGGATGCCATTCCGCATATCCGCGCCCGGAACCAACCGGTCATACGTTTCCTTTAAAGGAAACCGCGCACCTTGGTAAAGTGCGAAAATGTACGTCTTTCCACCCAGAATATCCTTTGGAATCACCGGACCACCCGCCCCAAATCCAAACCAGCTTCGATGCCAGTCCGGCACTGCGCATGGTGTCGGTAAGCACTGGTTGTTCTGCCACGTGTTCGCCGACATCGTATTGTCCAAATAATATTCGTACGCCGTACCATGCCAGTTGTTGGTTCCGCGCTTCGTCACAATGGAAACCTGCATGCCAGACGAAGAGTTAAAATCCGCAGTCTGATTCGACGTCGCCACCTTGAATTCTTCCACGCTGTCGATCGGTGTCGGCATCACGCCCGATGGCTGATTTCCCGCGATCCCCGCGCTCGAACCGCTGATCGGGTTGTTTGGATTCGAAAACAAGCCGCCGGAAGGATCGTCTCCAAAACTCGGATTGTAGACGCCTCCGCTGCCATCCATGTCATTGCTGTTGTTCCCGCCATCGAGCATGAAGTTGGCCTGGTCCACTACTGTGCCGCCGACGCTGCCATCAGGGCTCACGCCGGGCTGCATAGTAACAAACGAACTCACGTCGCGCCCCAAGCTCGGCAGCGACTCCAGCGTGTTGCTGTCCACCGTGTTCCCGATGGTTGAATTCAGCGTCTGCAGTTCGGTGTTGGCGTTGGCCGCCTTGACTTCCACAACCTCCGTCCCCGCGCCTAGTTCCAGCTTCACGTCCAGCGTCCGCTGCTGGCCCACCACCACTTCCTGTTCGCCCAGCTTCGTCTGCCGGAACCCTCCCTTATTGATGATGACGTCGTACTTTCCCGGAGGCAGATTCGGAAAGTTATATCGCCCCGCGTCATTCGTGGTAGCTGTTCTGGACGCGTTCGTCGACAAATCCGTTACTGTTACCGCGGCCCCAGGCACAGCGGCTCCGGAGGGGTCCGTAACTGTCCCTACAATCACCCCTGTACCCGCCATCTGGCCCTGAACCACACCCGCGCACACCCCCAGCGCGAGGATCAACATACAAATGTAGCTTTTGAAGGAAAACACACGCATGAGCACTCTCCCCTTGGACAAGGTGTCCAAACACACACACCATTACTCACCTGTTGTTTGGCAACCTTACCTTGGTCCTTCAGCGCTCATGCTTCGAGACCAACCACCACTCGTGCTCCGGTATTTTGGGGTGAGATGTACCGGAAGTTCGTACTTCGTATCCCAATTTGTAAACGAATGCAAGCAGAAATATCGAATTTACTCGAACGATCGGACGAATCTCGGGTCAAACAACCAGACACACCTCAATAGTTTGACGATGAAAATGAAAAAAGGGGAAGGCGTTTAGCCTTCCCCTTCCTTCTTTGCGGCGATTTTTCTCGCCGGAATTAGGTTAGAAGTCGATCGAAATGCCGAGCTGTAACCGCCGCGGCGTATTGGCTTGCACGTTGCCGCCGCAGCCTAGCACACCCCACGTCGTGGTATCCCAAGGCGTGAAGCAAGGATCGGCTGGCTGCATGTGGTTCAGCACGTTCGTGAAATCGAAATACAGCGAAGTGCTGACGCGCTCGGTCAAATGGATCTTCTTGGTGATGCCCAGGTCCAGGTTCCAGAAACCAAGGCCGCGGAACACGCCGCCGCTCCCTACCTGTCCATCCAGGCCAAGAATCGGGTTGCGAATAGGATCGCCGAAGATTCCCCCACCAATCGGGCAGCTTGCGTCAGGATTACTGAAGGCGTTCTGGCCAGGTCCAGCCGAGCCGCATGTGAAGCTGGCCTGCGCGACCTGGTGCCTGCCGCTATTCAGAGGTATCCCCGGTGATGGGACCATGTTTTCGTAGCTAAAGATATAAGCGGGGTTGCATTCGCCGAAAGATCCGCAGTCAAACGACCCTGTCTGCGCTTGCACTGGGAAGCCACTTCCGTAAACGAACAGCGGCGAGAAGCTCCAGCCACCAAGCAGGTGGCCCAGGATTCCCTTCTGGTCTTGATAGTAGGGCGGCGTGTAGTTGAAGAACAGGTTGAAGTTGTACTTCTCGTCGTAGTACTGCGGACCGTAATTGTTGTGCAGGTTCCACGGATCAACCGTGGCGTACGAGCTGCTTGCCTGCACCACGTTCCCTGTTCCCAGGGCCTTCGACATCGTGAAGTTGGTCTTCATCGTCAGGCCGTGCCAGTTCGTAAACGTCAACTGGAGGAAGCCCGCATTGTAGTTGCCGTATCCATTGCTAACGGTGGTCGACAGCGACGGCGACTGCCCGTTGGCGCCATCGACGCCACCGATCGGGTCGCTCGTCAGTGACCGCCCGAAATTGAACATGCCCGCATTGGATACGCCAGCCCAAGCATCGAACGCATCGGAGGCGCCCATATTGCCTACGTTATTCTTCACGAAGGCCTGCGTGCAGTTGGCGAACGGGGCGCAATAAGTCGGTTTCAATGCCGCTTCAAAGAATGGCTGGCTCGGAATATTGGTCAGGTTTGTCCCGTAGTTGGTGGCCTGCATGACCGCTTTCCAGGCGTTTGCAAAGCTCTGCCCGTTTAGCGTCATCATGTAGGGCACCGCTGTCAGGCTGTAGTATTGCGCTTCGTTGCTGATCTTCCGGCCGATGTAGCCAGCTTCCGCAAGAATTTTCGGCCCGAATTGATGCTGGATGCTCATCGTGAATTCATCCGAGCGATCCGGCTTGAAATTCTGGTCGAAGGTTTCGCCCGCCCCTGTGGCCACTCCGTTGACGCCTGGATACCACGGTTGCGGCAGATTCTGGACCGGTGGAGGCAATGGTGCAACGCATGACCCGGTCGCGGGGCAATCGACGCCCACTCGGAAGTTGTTGGCGGGGGTGGTCCCTCCGCAAGTGCCCGCACCGGTTCCCGAAAGTGCAAAACTCGGTCCGCCGCAAGTTGCAGGCTGCAGCAGTCCGGGTGTGAGCAAGGGCACCAACAGCGGATTGACGCCGTTGATGCGTCCAAAGATCCGTGCGTAGCCGCCTCGAAGAACTGTGTTCCGTTCGAAGTTCCATGCCACGCCGACTCGCGGGCTCAGTCCTCCGTAATACGGGTCATAGGGGTATTTGGTATGGCCCGACACGTTTCGGATTGTGTTGAAACCGATGTTCGGTGCGTAGGCCTGACCTTGCAGCGCGAATGCCTTTTCCTGGTTCAGATAGTTCATCGCGTTGAAGATCTGCCCGTTTGCATCTACCGCCACGGTCTGGAACCCGCCGAGGGTTTCGTATGGCGGCATCTCAATCGTGTAGCCGACGCCGTAGTTGATCGTGAATTTCGGCTTCATGCGCCAGCTATCGCTCCAGTACAGCGTATAGGTGGGGATGATGCTCTTCGCCAATACCGCTGGCGATGAAGTGCAGTCTGCCGTCGCGGCGACGCCTTGAATGGCGCAGGAGCTGAAGGGATTGAGAGGCAATCCTGTGGTCTGATTTCCTAGACCGCGGCTGAAGAGGCCTTGGGTCGAATCCACCATTCCCAAAACCATGGAATAGAGGTTGCCGTACTTGGCCCCGCTGATACCTTGGGGAACGTAACCATCCATGGTGATACCGTAAGATTTGAGCGAAGTACCGTTCCCTGATCCCACGAGGTATTGCTCGTAGGTGTTGATCGATTCGCCGTTGTCATTCCTCTTGTGAGCGTCAACGTTGCGCAGATATGTGCCGCCGAACTGCATCAAGTGGTTTCCCTTGATCCATGTCAGGTCGTCCCGGAACATGTAATCGTGGCCGTTCCAGTAACGGGTGCGGACGTTTTGGTTGTTCGTGTTATACGGCATGAGTACCGGGCTGCTGCCCGAGCCGCTGTTTTCGCCTCCAACTTCCAGCGCCGCGGGATATCCCGCTACGTTTGGCACGCCGCTGGGCGACAGGTACGCCCACCAGTTGCGCGTATAGCTGAAGTGAAAGTCGTTCGTTAAGTTCGGCTTGATTTCGTGCGTAAGACCGGCGGTATACATCCAGGAGTTTTGCGGCTTGTTTCGGATTGCTGCATATTGACCCTCGGTGTCTCCGGGGAAAAATCCGCCGACATCCCACTGGTCCGATACAACTTTCGTCAGCTTGTAGTAGTGATACGTTCCGTTGAAATGCCAGTTCTTCCCAAAGTCATGGTCAACGCGTGCCACGCCAAAGTTGCTGCTCTGGGGGGTCTGGATGCTGCCGGTGTACCCGCAGTAGTTCAGGCCATCTCCCTGGTTGCAGTTATTGGGCATCGGCAGGTAAGTGCTCCACAGATTCGAAATCACCGGGTTCAAACCCAAACCACGGGGGTCGCAGCCACCGGCGCCGGTGCATTGGATTACGGTTCCGATAGGAATCGTATCGCCAGCGCAGCCTTTCAGCCCGCTGGAGGTCTGCACTCCAACGCATGTCGAAGCATTCGGTGCATAGCTCGTTCCTGAAGAGGGATCGACCGTGGCGGTCGGATTCAGATTCACCACTTCCCCGCTCAGTTTGATCAACCCAGCCCGCAACGAAGCTGTCGGCATGTTTCTTGTGAACGTTGTCCCCTGCGGATACCGGAATCCTTCGTAGTTGCCGAAAACGTACCAATCCCCTCCCAAGTAATTGGAATGAGGAATTTTCCCCCCGGCAAGCGCCCCAAATCGGCTGAAATGCGAACTGATCAGTGGGTACGGTTTCCCGGTGTCGGGATTGCCCAAATTGTTATCCCACGAGTTCGCCCCGCCGAGCGTCGTATCGGAATAGTAGTCGTAAGCGCCGCCGTGAAAAGTGTTTGTGCCGCGCTTCGTCACCACCTGCACCTGGCTCCCCGCCCCGCCGTTGAAGTCGGCCGTCTGGTTCGCCGTCGATACCTTGAACTCTTCGACGCTGCTCACCGGAATCGGAATCACCGCCGAAGGCGCCTGCGAGTACCCCGAAGTGTGATAGGTCCCCGCGCCGCCCGCCGTATCAGAGCCAAAGCTCGCGATGTACGTGTTGTTGTCGCCGCTCATGTCGTCGGTGGCATATCCCCCGTCCACCTGGAACGTGTTCTGGTCGCTGGCCGCTCCACCCACGTTGCCGTTCATGTTCTGCCCCGGCTGCAGCACCGCCAGCGTCGAGGCATCACGGCTGATATTCGGCAAGTTAACAAGCGTGTCGCCACTTAGCGTCGCGCCCACCGTCGCATCCATCGTCTGCAACTCGGACCCTGGCGAACTCACCACTTCCACCGTCGTTGTCAGGCTTCCGACTTCCAGGACCGGATTCACGCTCGTCTGCAAGCCGACGGACACGGTCTGATCCGACACAATGACCGTCTTGAACCCTTCCTTCGTAATTTTTAGTGTGTACGTTCCCGGGCTCACGTACGGAAATATGAAGTGCCCTTTGTCATTGGCCGTTGTTGTTCTCGTGGACCCTGTCGAAGCTCCCGTCAGAGTCACCAACGCGTTGGGGACCACCGCGCCTGTACCGTCTGACACCGTCCCGGCCAGTGTTCCGGAGTCCGATGACTGTGCCAACGTAACCGGCGTTACCAACCCCAACAGCAGAACTAACAAGCCCAAAAACACAACCACTCGCTTGGATACCATCAACAACCCTCCCCTGTGCATTCCGCCCCCGAGCACACCTACAGCATGCGGAGCGCACATCTGGCCTTTCGGCCTCAGTTTTTCTCGTACTTACGGGCAACCTAACTGCTTCACGTCGCAGCCGACCAAGACTGCGCCGAATAAAGTTGGTACTTCGTACTCCAATTTGGGCCCCATTGCAACATAAAATAGCAACAATCGAAAAAATTCTCTCCTGCCGGCTGTTCTAGTACCCGCAACACCCAAGAACAGGCACGCGATCTTCAGTGTGTTTGGCCCTTTGTTTGTCGCAGCGCAAACACCTGTGTCACTTCACTCGCCACAGTCCGTCTGCCATCCACGCACCCGTCGCTTCGATTACTCTCTCCCGCCGTTCCCTCGATTGACAAACTTCGCTCCCGACCGCTACTGTGCTTCTGTAGCAGGGTTGGCATCCAAATTTCTTCGAAGGCTCCGTGCAGACAACTTCTCTATGGTCCCCAATTCCGCGCAGTCCCCGGTGAATCCCCCGTCGGTTCGCAGAGTTCGTAAAGCCGTTCTTCCCGCCGCTGGTCTTGGCACACGATTCCTACCAGCCACTAAAGCTCAGCCAAAGGAAATGCTGGTCGTCGTCGACAAACCCCAGATTCAATACGTCGCGGAAGAGTGCGTGGCGTCCGGCATCGAGCACATCATCATCGTCACAGGCAAAGGCAAGAATTCCATTGAGGATCACTTCGACCACGCGCCGATCCTCGAGCGCCACCTGGAAGAAAAAGGCAAGTTCGAGCAGATCGACATCGTCCGCAGCATCAGCGATATGGTACAGGTCAGTTACACGCGCCAGAAAGAACCCCTCGGACTCGGCCACGCCGTTCTCGTTGCCAAAGATCTCGTCGGCGACGAACCTTTCGCCGTTCTCCTCGGCGACGTTCTAATTCCGGGTGAGAATCCTGCCACCAAGCAGCTCATCGATGTCTACACTGCCACCGGCACTGGCGCGATCGCCGTCGAAGAAGTGCCCCGCGAGAAAACTCATCTTTACGGCATCGTTGCCGGAGAGCCCGCCCCCCTTCCCCCCTTCGGCGAACGCCTGCTCCGCATCCGCGACCTTATCGAGAAGCCCAAACCTGCCGATGCGCCCTCCAATCTCGCCATCACCGGCCGCTACGTCCTCCCCCCGGCCATCTTCGATTGCCTCGAACGCACCAAGCCCGGCGCAGGCGGCGAGATCCAACTCACCGACGCCATGCGCATCCTCGCCAAAGAGCAAGGACTTTGGGCTTTGATCTATGAAGGAATTTCCTACGATGCGGGAGACAAACTGGGTTTCCTGAAAGCCACCGTCGAACTCGGCATGCAGAACCCCGAATTCGGCCAACAATTCCGCGACTACCTCAAATCCCTGAAGTTCTAATGTAGCGCCGCGCCTTCAGGCAGGGCACCTTCGGAGTGCGAGAATTCTCGCCGTCCTCAGCGTCCTCTGCGTCTCTGCGTTATCGATTTTCCTTTTGACTGCCAGCTAGCTACTTCTTGCCCTTCTTCTCTTTCGTTTCCTTGCTCGCACTTTCTTTCGCTGCGGGTTCTTTCGCCGCGCTTTCCGTCTTCTCGGTCGGCGCGCTCTTTTCACTCGAAGAGCTCTCGCCACCGCTCTTCTTCCCAGCGTAGTCCGTCACATACCATCCGGCACCCTTAAACTGAATCGCTGGCGCCCCCAGCAACCTCTCCACTTTGCCGCCGCAATGCGGACACTTCTTCAAATGCGGCCCGGAAACGCTCTCGATCTTCTCCGTGCGTCGATGACATTTCGCACACTCATACTCGTACAGCGGCACTGTCCATCCTCCTGTCCTCTCGGCAAACGTCCATTGTACCACGCGCTCTCAGGCGCTCTTCCCGCCGTGTTAGACTCGTTCCTGCTCCATGAATTCGCAAACTTCGCAGCCAGACTCCGGCACTTTTCAGGAGCAATCGCCTCCCCGTGGCCGTCTCTACCTCGTCGCCACTCCCATCGGCAATCTTGAAGACATCACTCTACGCGCTCTCCGCATTCTGAAGGAAGTCGATCAGATCGCCTGCGAAGATACGCGCCACACGCTAAAGCTCCTCAACCATTTTGAAATTCACAAACCTCTCGTCAGCTATCACGAACACAACGAACTGACGCGTGCTCCCGAGCTTGTGCTCGCCATGGAACAAGGCTCCAGCATTGCTCTGGTCAGCGACGCCGGCATGCCCCTGGTCTCCGATCCCGGCCACCGTCTCGTCACCCTCGCCATACGCCACAAAATCTCCGTCATCCCCATTCCCGGCCCCGCTGCACTGCTCGCCGCCCTCTCCGCTTCCGGTTTGCCCAACGAAGAATTTCTCTTCCTCGGTTTCCTGCCCGCTCGCACTGGCGAACGCCAGCGCGCCCTCGAACGTCTCCGCATCGAAGACCGCACGCTGATTTTCTACGAAGCTCCCCACCGCATCGCCGACACCATCGCCGATGCCGCCGCCATCCTCGGCGACCGTCAGGCCTGCCTGGCGCGCGAAGTCACCAAGATTCACGAGGAGTTTCGCCGCGGTAAACTCACCGAGCTTTTCCAATCCCTCGACGCTCACCCCGCCAAAGGGGAAATTACTTTAGTGATTGGTCCCGCGGAAAAGGCCGCCCCCGGCCTTCAGGCACACACCGCGCAATCCCTCGCTGCGCGCGTCGACGAACTCATGCATCAGGCCAAACTCGATCGCAAAGACGCCCTCAAGCTCGCCGCCAAGGAACGCGGCATCACCAAGCGCGACGCCTACCGCCAGCTCCTAGACGAAAACCCACCCATCGAATAGATCGTCGGCTTATGCAGGAATCTAGAACTGTCATCCTGAGGAGCGTTTTGTGCGACGAAGGATCTCAGCCGATCTGTCGCAGATGAATGGCGACCACATCGCGCCTTGGGTTCCGCCTTCGCAAGCGGCCCTTCCTTTTTCCTACAGCCCCGACTCCGACCGGAACATCCGTTGGAACCGCGGACCCACAAACTGCACGCCCACCACGCGTTCGCCGTCGGTCAATATGTCGCTGACGTGTACCACGCGTCCCTTCGTCTCGAAGTCGTGCTCGTTCCGGCGCGACAGCGGCCCTTGCTGCGGAATGCGTATCTCCAGATTCGACCCAATCGCCACGTCGAACCGCGTGCGAAATGCGGCTCCACCCCGGCACAAATTTTCGCTGGCTGTATCTTCTTCGAAGGCAAACCCGCGTGCATCTTTGCCACGCACGCGCAATGGCAACTTCACCGATATTCTACGTTCCGACCTCTGTGCAACTTTCTCTGCGATCTCGCTCATGGGCTGAGCTCCCCAAACCGGCCGCCTTCCGTTCGAAGAAGCGTTCCACGTTTTCCACCACTTCTCCGGGCGTGCGCGCCAGATGCACGATCCTTCTTAGCTCGCCGCCATTCCCCACTCCGTGCGTAAACCAGCAGGCGAACTGCTTCATTTTTCCCATGCTATCCGGTGCATTGGAGTTAAGAATTTGCCTGTAGTATCCAGAAAGTAACGCATGCCGGTCCTTCTCCGTCGGTACGCCGTATCTGCCCGTTTCCCGAAATTCTCTCATCTGCGCAAAAATCCACGGATTCGTCGCCGCAGCCCGGCCAATCATTACCGCGTCGCAACCAGTTTCCTTCACCATCCTTGCCGCGTCCTCGGGGCATTGCACATCGCCATTTCCGATAATCGGAATTCTCACGCACTGCTTCACTTCCGCAATAATGTTCCAGTCCGCTTTGCCCGAATACCCCTGCAGCCGCGTCCGCGGGTGAATTGCCGCCGCTTCCACGCCAATATCCTCGGCCATCTTCACAACTTCCTTGGCAACAATCGAGTTCTCGTCCCAGCCCGCGCGCAGCTTGATGGTCAGTGGAATCTTCACCGCCGCCCTTACGCTGCGAAAAATCTCCTCCAGCAAAGGCAACTCGCGGAGCAGTCCCGACCCGCCGCACTTCACCACCTTCTTCGCCGGGCACCCCAAATTGATATCGACGGCGTCGTAACCCAGGTCTTCCACCATCCGCGCCGCATCCGCCATTACCTTCGGACTCGCTCCGAATAACTGCGCGGCGATAGGGTGTTCGTCTGCCTCGAAGTATAGATATTTCTCGGCCTTCTTCGCGCTTCGCGTAATCCCCTCGGAACTGGTGAACTCCGTCATCAGCAGGCCGCAACCACCCTGCGCGCGAATCACGCGTCGGAACAATGTGTCCGTGACTCCCGCCATCGGCGCCAGCACCGTTCCCGGACGGATACACAAATCCCGCACGCGATACTCCGCCGGGATCAGCGCCGCAGCCGCCACATCGAACACACCCCCACCCCCGCTCAGGATCTCCCGCGCTCGCTCGTTAAATTGTTCGTTCTCGCAGTTAATCGCTCTTGCTCCTCGTAGCGCCGCGGCTTCAGCCCGGCATCTTCGCGTCGCTCTGCAGATCCAGTTTCCCCTGCGTGGGTACTTCGTTTTTCGTTTCTTCCTTCAGATACCGCTCCAACCGCAAAAATTTCCGTCCCAGCGCCCCGCTGAAAGCCGACCACTCGTCTTCACCCGCCTCAATTTCCATAGCCGCCCGGACCGCCGCCATCTTTGAATCCAGGTCGTCCATGTAATGAAACGCCAGCGCTTCGCGGATCATCGGCAGCTTCGGCGAACCGAACTCATACTCGCCGTGGTGGCTGATCAAAATATGATTCACCACCGTCTTCAGTCTCTCCGGAAACCCCCCAATCGCGTCCATCGCTTTCCCGACAGTTTCCAACTCCATCACGATGTGCCCCAGCAGTTGTCCCTCTGTCGTGTAACCAATCGCCCGTTCGTAGCACAATTCCTGTAGTTTCCCGACATCGTGCAGCATCGCCGCAGTCAGCAACAGATCCTCGTCCAGTTCCGGATAATGCGCCGCGAACTGCTTTGCCAGCCCGCACAACCCCACCACGTGCTCCAGTAGCCCGCCTATATACGCGTGGTGCATCGTTTTCGCGGCGGGCGCGCGCTTGTACCGCAACTCAATTTCCGGATTGCCCAAAATATTTTTCACCAGTTGCTGCAGCCACGGATTCTTCATTCCATCCGCGTATGTGAACAGCTGCTTGTACATCGCCGCGACGTCCTGCTTCGTCTGCGGCAGAAAGTCTGCAATCTCGATCTCTTCCGGCTTGGCTCGGCGGAATTGCAATAAAGAAAGTTGCGGCCGCCCGCGATAAATCTCCACCCGTGCCTGCACCTTGACGAAGTCATCGCGCGCCACTTCCTTTGCGCATGTCTCGAACTGGTCCCACATCCGCGCTTCCACTTTTCCGCTGCGGTCTCCGAGTTCCATCCTCAAATACGGCTTGCCGGTGTTGGTGTTCCGGATCTCCTTCTCGTGTACGAGGAAAAATCCGGTAATCGACTTTTCTGCCTCTGCCTCTTTGACGATCAGGTCCTTGATGAAGAGCGTCTTCATGATTTCGGTTCGGTCGTTTTTCCAAACAATAAATACTTCTTCCGCCCTTTCTTTTCCTTCTGCTGCTCCGGCGTCGCGCTCACTTCCTGAATCTCCGAATTCCCTCCCCCCGCCATGTCTTGGTAGCCGGGTTTAATGACCACGTAACTCTGCTCTCGTAGGGTCTTCAAATATTCTCGCAGCGCTGGCTCCATCCGCTCGCTGTACAGCTTGTCCATGATCTCGTTCTCAACCTTGTCAAACGGCTGCTCGCCTTCCGTGTAATGCTCCAGCACCTGCAGGACCAGAAATCCCTGCTTCGTCTCAATGACGCCGGTCATCTCCTTTTTCTTCAACGGCGCCACCGCGTCCCACAGTTCCTTCGTCAGTTCGCCTTGCTTATAGATACCCAGGTAGCCGCCTTGCTGCGCCGTGCTTCCGTCCGAAAATCGTTTCGCCAACTCCGAAAAATCCTCGCCGTCCGTCACCCGCTTCCGGAGGTTCTCTGCTTTCGCCTTCAGCTCCGGAATTTCGCTCTCTTTCTTCCCTTCCGTCTTGATTTCGATGGCGCTCAACGCAATCTGCTCCGGTCTCACGAACTCCTGCTTGTGGTCGTTGTAATACTTCTGGGCGTCTTCGCGTCCCACGGTGATGTGCCCGCCCACCTCCCGCCGGATGACTTCCTGCGTCAATATCTTGTTCCGGATGTTGTTCTTGAAATCTTCCCAGTTGATGCCTTGCGATGTAACCGCCTTCTCCAGTTCGTCCATATCCTTTAACTTGTTTTGCTGGCGGATCTGGTCCATCTGCTTCACCACGTCCGCTTCCACGCTGATTCCCATGTCCTTGCCGCGTTGCGACAGCAGGGACTGGTCGATCAGATCCCGCAACGCGAATTTCTGCCCGTCCTCAATCGCCACCTGCATCTGCTCTTGCGTGCACCGGCCGGAGCATTCCTGTTGTGCCTGTTCCGCCGCCGCGGATCGCGCCTTATCCAGTTCCGACTTCGTAATAATCTCGTTGTTCACCCGCGCGATGATTTCCTCCACCACCTTGCCTTCGCCGGTATGCGTGGGTGCTTTTGCCGCTGGAGCTTTCGCCGCCGGAGCTGGCTGCTTTGCCGCCGGAACATCCGCCTTCTTTTCCTCGGGCGCCGTCCCCGGCTCTTCCATCTTTGGCTGTTCCAGTGTCGGTGCCGGTGGAGTCGGTGCCGGTGGATTCTGCGCGGGTGGGTTCTGCGCTGGCGGTTGCTGCGCGCACACCGTCCAGGCCCCCAAAAGCACCGCAAGTAATACAAAATTCTTCATGTTTTTCCCCATTCTTAAAGTCTAGCCTGCTTTCCATCACTTTTGTAGAGGCTCTCGGAGTACGGCAGTTCTGCTGCCACTTTCACACGATTCATCCTAAGCTCCGATCAGCCAGCGGGAGCTCTGCTCCCGCCATTGCGATGTGCGCCTCATTGCAGTCGCCTCACCCGCGCACTCCCGTCTGTGCTCCTTCCGTGGCCCTTACTTCTTTACTTCCTCTCCTCTCAATCCTGCCAGCACCTGCCTCAATGCTCCCATCACCTGCTCCCCCTTGTTCAACTCCATCCACAACACTCCACTCGGGTCCAACTTAATCCCTTTCCTCGACCGCACCACCTTCACCACGGCCGCAGGCTCCAGCGTCGTCTCCGGATGAAACCGCAGCGCCACCTTATTCCCCTGCCGCTCCACCGCCGCTATGCGCAGCCGCTCACTCATCGTTTTGATCATCGCGAACTCCAGAAGGTTTTCTACCGATTTCGGCAGCGGCCCGAACCGATCCTCCAGCTCCTTGTGCACGTCCTGCTTCTCCGTGTCATTCGCGATCGACGAAATTCTCTTATACGTGCGCAGCCTCAAATTCTCGCTGGGAATATATTCCGGTGGAATTCGCACATCCAATCCAAGGCTGATCGTCGTCCGAAGCTCCGGCGCGCTTTCTTCCCCCTTCAGCTTCGCCACCGCCCGCTCCAGCATCTGCACGTACAAGTCGAATCCGATCGCCTCGATGTGTCCGTGCTGCTGTCGCCCCAGCATGTTCCCCGCACCGCGTAGCTCCAAATCCAGAGCCGCAATCCGGAATCCCGCGCCCAGCTCGCTGAACTCTTTCATCGCTGCCAGCCGCTTCCGCGCCACATCCGTCAGCACGCGCTCCGGCGGCACCAGCAAATACGCGTAGGCGCGCTGGTGCGACCGCCCCACACGTCCACGCAGCTGGTACAGCTCCGCCAGCCCCAGCCGGTCGGCTCGATTGATCAAAATGGTGTTCGCCCGTGGAATGTCCAACCCGTTCTCCACGATCGTCGTCGCCACCAGCACATCCGCTTCGTCGCGAATGAACTTCAACATCACCTGCTCGAGTTCCTTTTCCCCCATTTGCCCGTGTCCCACCACCACGCGCGCTTTCGGCACCAGCTGCGTCACCAGATTCGCCAGCGAATGAATCGACTCCACGCGGTTGTGAATGAAGTAGACCTGCCCCTCCCGCGCCAACTCGTTTTCGATCGCCTTCCGCACCATTTCTTCGTTGAACGCGGTCACCACTGTCTGAATCGCCAGGCGGTCTCGCGGCGGCGTCTCGATCACCGACATGTCTCGCAGTCCCACCAGTGACATATGCAGCGTTCGCGGAATCGGCGTCGCGGAAAGCGCCAGCGCGTGTACGTTCTTCCGCATCTCTTTCAGCCGCTCTTTGTGCGCCACGCCGAATCGCTGCTCTTCGTCCACCACGAGTAAACCCAAATCCTGAAACTTCACGTCTTTCGATAACAGCCGGTGCGTCCCAATCACGATGTCGACTTTTCCCGCCTCAAGATCCGCCAGGATCACCTTCTGCTCCGCCGCGCTGCGGAACCGGCTCATCATCTCTACGCGCGTGGGAAACGCCGCGAACCGCTTCTTGAACGTCTCGAAGTGCTGGAACGCCAACACCGTTGTCGGCGTCAGCACCGCCACCTGTTTCCCGTCCGTGATCGCTTTGAATGCTGCCCGCATCGCCACTTCCGTCTTTCCGTAACCCACGTCGCCGCACAACAGCCGGTCCATCGGCGTCGCTTTTTCCAGATCGCTCTTAATGTCCTTGATCGCCGTCATCTGGTCTGGCGTCTCTTCAAACTCAAACGCATCCTCAAACTCCCGCTGCCAGTTCCCATCGGGCGAAAACGCAAATCCCTTCGCCGTTTTCCGTTCCGCATACAACACCAGCAACTGGTCCGCCATGTCCTCCAGCGATTTCCGTACTCGTGTCTTCCGTGTCTGCCACGCCGTTCCGCCCAGCCGGTCCAGGGTCGGATGAGTGCCTTCCACCGCGCGGTAGCTCTGCACCAGGTCCATCCGCTCCAGCGGTACATACAGCCGCGCCTCTTCCGCATACAGCAGCAGCATGAACTCGGCCCGCCGTCCATCCGACTCGATCTGCCGCAGTCCCTCGAACTGCCCGATTCCGTGGTCCACATGCACCACAAAGTCCCCGGGCTTCAGCT
This sequence comes from Dongiaceae bacterium, assembly GCA_035499255.1. GTDB lineage: Bacteria > Acidobacteriota > Terriglobia > Acidiferrales > UBA7541 > Acidiferrum. The sequence continues at coordinate 41,841 of DATJZF010000058.1, forward strand.
CCGCAAAGTCTGCAAAAAAACCTGACGTCCGAATCTTCCGGCTCGGCCGTTCCACTGCCGGAACTACGTCGAACAGATCGCCATTCCCGTAGATGGTCAGCTTCGCTTCCGGGAACGCCACGCCCGCCGCAAATGGCGCCCGCATCAGCAGCAATCGCGCCGTCTCCGAAGCGCTCTCCGCCGTGAATCCCGACGCCGCTTCTTCGGTCTCCCCTAAAACGTACGGCACCTCATATTCGCGGCAGATATCCGCGAACCGTTCCAGTTCGCCCGTACTCGCCGCCGTCAAATAAACCGCGCCACCCGCCGCAATTTGCGACTTCACGTCTCCTAGGCACGCCACCACATCCCCGTGATATCGCGTGCTCGGCCGCGAATTCAGCTCGAAGCGACGCCACGCGCCATCTCCCGTGAGGTGCAGTTGTTCCAATTCGATCCGCGACGCCTTGTTCAGTGCCTTCTCCCAAAGCTCCTCCGTCCAGTACAGCTCCGTCACCACCGGCGAATTCGCTCGAGCATTCCGCTCATAATTCTCGTTCGCGTCTTCCAGCAGCTTTTTCCGCGTCTCCCGCAGCGTCTCTGGCTCGTCCAGAAACACCATCGGCTTCAGCGAACTCTCTGACAACTCAAACAGCGTGCTCCCACCCGGCTCTTTGATTACTCCCAGCCAGCTTCCCGGCTCCCACTCCTCCCCTTCCTGACTTCCCGGCGCCGGCACGCTCCACTCCGCCAGCGGCAAAATCGTCGTTCGCACCACCGGCGCAATCGATCGCTGCGTTCGCGGGTCGAATTCGCGCACCGACTCCACGGTATCTCCCAACAGTTCAATGCGCACCGGCCGCAACGCTTCCGGCGAAAACACGTCCACGATTCCGCCGCGCACCGCAAACTGTCCAGGCAGCTCCACCATTTCTGTGCGCGCATATCCAATGCTCGCCAGATGCGTGATCAGTTCTTCGTGATTTGCTTCGGTGTCCTTCGCCAGCAATCGCGCCAGCGTCAGATAAATGTACGGGTCCTGATACCGCCACAGCGCCGCCGCCACCGGCGCGATCACCAGCGACACTTCCCCGTTCGCCAGCCGGTACAGCGTTGCCGCTCTTCTTTCCAGAATGTCCGCGTGAGGTGCCTGTGGGTCCCACGGCAGGCTGTCGAATGCAGGTAGCACCCCCACCCCGCCGGCGCTGCCCGGAAAAATCTGCGCCGCAAACCGCAGGCTCTCCGCCAGTTCTTCCGCCCGTTTATTCGTCGCGGTCACGAAAAATGCCGGCCGCCGCAACTCATGCGCAACATGCGCCGTAATCAGCGCTTTTGCCACGTCTTGCAGGCCCGCCAAACCCACAAGATTTCCGCCCGCGCGCACTTCTCCCACCACGCCCTCCACCGAGGGGTGTCGCAGAAGTGCTTCCATTCTTTCCCGCACCGCCGGCAGTATCATTCGGCCTACTTGGTCCCTACCTGCCGCCGCCGTCTTCTTTCACCATAATCCCAAGAATAAAAACGTGTCATCCTGAGGAGCGCCTTTTGCGACGAAGGATCTCAACCGATCCCCATCTCAGTCGTCACTCTCCGCGCATCTTCTTAAGTATGGCGGTTGTAGAAAAACCTTGTACGATCGGAATCAATTCCACTCGGCCGCCAGCCTTTTCCACTTCTTTACGGCCCACGATTTGATCGCTTGGCCAATCAGCACCTTTTACCAAGATATCCGGCAAGAGCGCGGCTATGAGCTTCTGCGGTGTCATCTCATCAAAGATGACAACCGCATCCACGCATTCCAGACTGGCAAGTATCTCAGCTCTCTCTTCGGCAGGAATCAGTGGGCGATATGCCCCCTTGAGAGCTTTCAGACTTTCATCGTCATTTAACCCGACCACCAGAACGTCCCCAAGCCTGCGTGCTGCCTCTAACAATTGAACATGTCCCGGATGCAGTAGGTAGAAGCATCCGTTCGTGAACACAACCTTCTTCCCGTTGCGTTTCTCCCGCCCAAACCGCGCAACAACGGCCTCCAATGTCATCACGCCGGGATGCATGCTCCGTGAGTCTCCGCGCCCTCTGCGCCTCTGCGTTTTCTTTGCTTTTTCCACCAACAGACTACCAACTACCGACCCTCGTCTCGCTCGCCGTGCCTCGTTGGTTGCCGACGTCGCGCCGATGCGATAGCTTCTACTTAGACTGCAAAAGCTCAGTTTATCACGCCCGCTCTTGGGCTCTTTCGGGGAGAAGCTTCTCGTTGAAAACGATTCCTCAGGGCTACAAAGCCCTTGCTGGTATTTTCCTCCTTCTGATCGGCGGCGCGCTCGTCTACTTCTCCGGCCGCCGTTACTCGGAAAAACGCTACATCGTCGACGCCGCTTCCTGCCGCATGCAAGTCCTCGCCATCGAACGCAAGGATCTTCCTCCTGCCGCTGAACTCGGCTCCGTCGTCCTGTTCCATGGCATCTCCGCCAACAACATCATCATGCAATACATCGGTCGCGCCTTCGCCGAACAAGGTCTCCGTGTCTACATCCCCGATCTTCCCGGCCATGGCCGTTCTGCGGGTCCATTCTCTCCTGCGCAAGCGGAAGCCTGCTCCGCATCCCTCGTTCGCGGACTGGCCGCCCGCGGCATGATCATTCCCGACCGCACCATCCTCGCCGGACATTCCATGGGCGCCGCCATCGCTCTTCGCGTCGCCGAAAAATTCCGCCCCGCCGGTTTAGTCGCCATCTCCCCCGCTCCCATGAAGCCCGATCACGGTGTCATCCCGCAAAATCTTCTCTTCAACGGCGTCCCCAAGATCCTCCCCAACACCCGCGTCATCGTCGGCCGCTTCGAACACCCCGGCCTAAAAGACAACGCCGCCGATCTCGTCCCTCCCAACGATCCTGCGATCCAGTATGCAATCGTTCCCTGGGCCACCCACGTCACCATTCTCTTCTCGCCCACCGCCGTTCGCCTCGCGCAAGCCTGGGCCGCCAACATCCTCGGCCTCACCGGCGAGCCCCGCCTCCCCAATCGCCTTAACCTCCTCGCGTGTTTTCTCGGGCTCGCTGGCATCCTCCTTCTCGCCGGCCCCCTCGTCCGCGAACTCGTCGGCGGTAAGCCTCCTGCGGATTTCTCCTCGGTTCCCACGATTCCGCGCTGGCGGGGAGCGCTGGCTGTCGCGCTTCTTGCTCTGCTGATGCTCTACGTCTGGCCCTATTTCAAACCTCTACAGGCCGTCCGCCTGTTTGAAGGCGACTACCTCGCGAGTTTTTTCCTGCTTCTTGGCCTCGGACTGATCCTCATTCATATCAACCTGGCCCGGAAGCTCGCTCCCGTCGCACCCGGCATCTTCTTCGGGTCGGCCGCTGCTGGCCTGCTTCTTCACTTCCTCATCACCGGCTGGATCGAACTCACTGCTACCTCTTCTTGGCTCACCCTCCAACGCTGGGAACGCTTGCCTCTTTTCGCCGTTACCGCCTTCTTGTTCCTCTACGGCCTCGAACTCCTCGCTGGTCCCGCCAGCACGCTTCGCGGCCGCTACCCGTTCTGGATGTTGCTCATCGTTATCACCTGGCTCGCACTTGCTTTCGGCGTTCTCTTCCTCAAGAGCGGCGAGATTCTTTTGGTCCTTCTGTCGCCCTATTTCGCCGTCTTTTTTCTGTTATCCGGCCTAGGTATCCATTTGGCACGCCGGCTGACTGGTTCCGCCACGGCCGCCGCGGTCTTCGGTGCTATACTCCTTGCTGGGTTCTGTCTGGTGCTTTTTCCGGTCACTTGAGAAGCGCCTTCCGGTCACGAACCTTCCTCACTGCGCCGAGTTGATTTACAAGTCGAAAGTTGCGGATAGCGAATGGCTAACTATGTCATTGTGGGTGGCGGACCTTCCGGCGCGATGTGCGGCGAGCAACTCGCGTCTGCGGGCCATTCCGTCGACCTTTTCGATGAGCACCTCGCCTGGGAAAAGCCCTGCGGCGGCGGCCTGACCTACAAAGCCACCCAGTGCTATCCGTTTCTCCTCGATAATGATCTTCCGAAGAAACTGATTCGCGATGTCCAGATCATCAGCGCCGAAGACCACCGCGCTCACCTCGATCTCGACCATCCCATCGTGATCTACTCGCGCACTGTCCTGAACGGTCTCTTGCTGGATCGCGCGCGTGCCGCCGGCTGCCGCATCCATCCCCATCGTGTTCATCAGGTCGACACCGGTTTCGACAAGCCTCGCTATTCCGTCAATGGCATCTCTCAGGAAGCGGATTTCATCGTTCTCGCCGCCGGTGCTCGCAATCAATTCCTTTCCGGCACCCGCGCCCTCGCCAAAGATGAACTCGAAATGACTCAGGGCTACTTCGTCCCTGAAACGTCAGACGAGATCATCATCAAGTTCCTCCCGGATTTCGAAGGCTATATCTGGTCATTTCCACGCCGAGACCACCTTTCCCTCGGCATTTGTGGCAGCATGGCTTCCCACACCAGCAACGAATTGCGCGATCACCTCCGCACCTTCGCCACCCACGAGCACATTCAAACGGAAAACGCCAAGTTCTACTCCCACGTGCTCCCTTCTCCTCAGGAGCGCACTCTTTCCGACCGCGCCGTCATCGGCAAGAACTGGGCGCTCTGCGGCGACGCCGCCGCGTGGGTCGACCCTCTCACTGGAGAAGGCCTCTTTTACGCGATGCGCTCTGGCGAAATCCTCGGCCGCTCGCTCGCCGAAGGCTGCCCGGAAAAGTATCCCGCGCGTGTTCGCGCTTCGTTCTCTTTGGAGTTGGAATTTGCGGCACGTATCGTCCGCCGCTTCTATCGCGGATCGTTTCTCGGCACGGCTGTCACCACGCGCATGGTGCAGTTCCTCCAGCGCAACGCCGTCTTCCGCCAACTGCTCTCCGACCTTTTCTGCGGCACCCAGGACTACACCAGCCTGAAGCAGCGCGTCCTCAGCCACCTCGGCGGCACCCTCAGCCAGTTCGTCAACAGCGTCCTGCACATCGACCGCCCCGCCAAAGTCTCCGATCCCGCGGCCGACTAACTGTAGCGCCGTGGTTTTAGCCCGACAGCTTTTGCCGCGAAAGCCGCCCACCCGATTCTCCACGCACCCCAGCCAATGTTTGTCATCCTGAGCGCGCCGTTTGCGCGAAGGATCTCAACGTCAGATTCTGCTACCAATGTGTCCGCTGATTATGTTTCGGATGCTCCACGTCGCCGTTCAGAAGGCGAGGCGCGGGTTTCTTCTTCACGGCTTTGACTACCAGCTACCGACTACCGACTACTAACTTCCCCCTGTTCCATCACCTTCCGAATTCTCTCCACCGCCCAATCAATCTCTTCCCGCAAAATCACCAGCGGCGGCGCAATCCGAATCGTTCTCGCGTGCGTCTCCTTGCACAACACACCCTCTTCCTTCAACGCCTCGCAGTACTTCCGCGCATCCTCATTCAACTCAATCGCAATCCACAATCCGCGCCCGCGAACTTCCCGAATCGCAGGACTCTTCAACTCGCGCAATTTCTCAAGCAAATACTCGCCCAACTCCGCCGACCGCTCCACCAGCTCCTCGTCCACCAGCACCCGCAACGCCGCCCGCGCCACCGCACATGCCAGCGGGTTCCCACCAAACGTGCTCCCATGATCCCCGGGCTGAAACACGCTCAAAATTTCCTTCGAAGCCAGCACTCCCGACACTGGATAAAACCCGCCAGCCAGCGCCTTCCCCACGATCAACACGTCCGGCCGCGCGTCCTCATGCTCGTAAGCGAATAGTTTCCCCGTACGCCCCAGCCCGGACTGAATCTCATCCAGCATGAACAGCACGTTCCTCTCGCGGCAAATCTCCGCCACCTCGCGCAAAAAACCATCCGCCGGGATCACCACCCCTGCCTCCCCCTGGATCGGTTCGCACAAAAACCCGCACGTGTTCGGCGTAATCGCAGCACGCAGCGCTTGCGCATCTCCAAACGGAATGATCTTGAATCCCGGGGTGAATGGCCCAAATCCCTTGCGGTACTGTTCGTCGCTCGAAAAACTCACCACCGTCGTCGTGCGCCCGTGGAAATTCCCGGCGCACACGATAATCTCCGCCGCGCCTTCCGCAATTCCCTTCTTCGTGTAGCCCCATTTCCGCGCGGCCTTCACTGCTGTCTCCACCGCTTCGGCGCCGGAATTCATCAGCAGCGCCATTTCGAATCCCGTCAGCTCGTTCAATTCCTTCAGCAGCAGAGGCAACTGCGAGTTTCGAAACGCCCGCGACGTCAGCGTCACCCGCGTCGCCTGTTCCACCATCGCTTCCCGAATCCGTGGATGGCAATGCCCCTGATTCACCGCCGAGTATGCCGCCAGGCAGTCCAGATACCGCTTCCCCTCCACGTCATATACCCACGCCCCTTCTGCTCGCTCTATCACTACATCCAACGGGCGATAGTTGTGCGCCCCATACTCATCTTCGAGCGCAATGAACTCTTTGGCGCTGAGCAGTTGCTCATCCGTAGTCTGCATGGCGTCACCTGATTTCACGTCCGCACTCCCCACCTCAACACTGAAATTCTCTCCCATCCTTCGCCGACACCCCTTGCCCAAGCGCAACTTCCGGAATCGCCGCTGGGAGAAAGGGAGCGGCTAACCCACACCTGGCGAGAGGTTTACCCCTCCATCTTAGACGTCCTGGCTCCACTTCCGCAATGTCGCGCATCACCCTTGGCAGGGTGCAAGCCCGAGCGCTTTGTAGCGGCGCAGCATTGCTGCGCCCCATTGAGGCGGTCCGTTCCCTTCGCGTGTATCTCCCGCGAACTCCTGCGCGTCCAATCTACGTAGTTCGCCCCTCGGCCCTCGTTTCAGCTACACTTAAACCCCGCTTAGGAGTACTCATGAAGCGCACCCTGTCCGTCCTGGCGATTCTCGTCCTCGGTGTCGTTTTCGCCGTCGCCTACTCCCCCCACCATCCCCCCGCGCAACCCGGCGACGTCTCCGCCTTAAAAGCCACGATCCACGAATGGCCCGTCCCCACAAAGGGGGCCCATCCCCATGATCCGGCCGTCGGTCCCGATGGCTCGCTCTGGTTCACCGAGCAAATGACCAACAAGCTCGGCCGCCTGAATCCGAAGACCGGCGAATTCAAGGAATATCCGCTGACCGAATCCGAGAACCCCGGCCCCCACGGACTTACTGCCGACCGCGACGGCAACATCTGGTACACCGCCAATTTCGGCGGCTACATCGGCAAGCTTGACCCCAACACCGGGAAAGTCACCGTCTACAAAATGCCCGACAAGAAAGCCGACGACCCGCACAGCCTGGTCTTTGATTCCAATGGCTATCTGTTTTTCACCGTGCAGGGCGGCAACATGGTCGGCAAGCTCGATCCGCGATCCGGCAAGGTCACGCTCAAAGAAGTCCCGACGGAAAGCGCGCTACCTTATGGCATTCAGATCACCAGCAAGGGCATTCCCGTTTTCTGCGAACTCGGTTCCAATAAGATGGCCACCATCGATCCGCAAACGCTTGTTATCAAGGAATACGTGCTGCCCGAATCCGCGCGCCCGCGCCGCCTAGCCATCGCCGCCGATGACACGGTTTATTTCACCGATTTCAAAAGCGGCCATCTCGGCGTTCTCGATCTTTCTTCTGGCGCTGTGAAGCTCTTCACCTCCCCTGGCGGAGCCGAGTCTCACCCGTACGGCATCGCCATTACTCCTGACGGCATGGTCTGGTACAGCGAATCCGGCGTCACGCCCAATACCATCGTGCGATTCGATCCAAAAACGCAGTCCTTCGCCCGCGCCGACATTCCCTCTGGCGGTGGAGTCGTCCGCAACATGGCGGCCACCTCTGACGGCCGCGTCTACATCGCCTGCAGTGGCGTAGACAGGGTCGGCATCGTCGATGTCTCCCGCTAGGGGCACGATACATCGCACCCGCTACGGGAACGCCGACCGCCCTGTTGGCGCTTATCGACTTACATTTCCTCTGATTCCATGAACTCAACACAACGCTTTCTCTTCCCACGCGCCAACGGCCCCGCTGCCATCTTTTTCGTCCGGCTTGCAGTCGGCTTGATCTTCTTCACGCAAGGTATCCTTAAATTTACTGATCCCAACATGGGCGTGATCCGCTTCACGCGAATCGGCTTCGCTCATCCCGCCTTCATCGCCCACTTCGTTGGAACTTTTGAAATTCTCTGTGGCGCCGCCGTGCTCGTCGGCCTTTTGACACGCCTCTCCTCGTTTCCTCTGCTCATCATCATTTGCACCGCGATCATCACCACCAAACTTCCTGAACTTTCCGGCCCGAATCAGGGATTCTGGTATATGGTCAGCGATGCTCGCACCGACTTTGCCATGCTCTGTTCCCTCATCTTCCTGCTCGCCGTCGGCGCGGGCTCTTGGTCGATTGACGCTCGCCTACGCTCTAAATTCTGAGGAAACCCGTTCATGCAAAGAAATCCGTCGCGCCGCGAATTTATTCAACTCGCCAGCATTGCCGCAGGTTCAGCGCTTATTTCTCCGAGTAGATCATTCGCCTCGGCAGCGCAGCCACAATCGCAGCCCGCCGACTACACGCTCCACATCGAGGCGTCTGCGATCGAAATCGCGCCCAAGCGTATCGTTTCCGCAATTACCTACAACGGCCAGTTCCCCGGCCCTCTTCTCTGCTTCAATGAAGGCCAGCCCGTCATCGTCGACGTTTTCAATGACACCGACACGCCGGAACAACTCCACTGGCATGGCCAACTTGTCCCCGTTGATATCGATGGCGCTGCGGAAGAAGGCACGCCCTACATCCCGGCACACGGTATGCGCCGGCTCAACTTCGTCCCGAATCCTTCTGGCCTTCGCTTCTACCACACCCACAATCGCGCCGGCGCCAATCTCGCCGCGGGGCAATATTCCGGGCAAGTCGGCCCCGTTTACATCGAACCAAAATCCTCACCTGGTGATCATGACCGCGAAGTTTTTCTCACCCTGAAGGAATTCGAGCCCACCTTCAGCCGTGGCGGCGACATGGACATGAAGTTCCTCGCTCCCGTCGTTCGCGACAATTCTCTCGAATCCGTCGGCGAAGCCGCGATGAAAGGTTCGCTGGCCAAAGGCATGCCGCGCGGATTCGAAGTCGGCTACAACGCCTTCACCATTAATGGCCGTATGCTCGGCTACGGAGGTCCCATTCGTGTCAAATCTGGTGAACGCGTTCTCTTCCACATTCTCAACGGCAGCGCCACTGAAATTCGCAGCCTCGCGCTTCCTGGCCACACGTTCGAAGTCATCGCGCTCGACGGCAACCTCGTACCCAATCGCGCCAAAGTTCCTGTGCTCTGGCTCGGCACCGGCGAACGCATTTCCGCGCTGGTCACCATGAATCATCCCGGCGTATGGATTCTCGGCGACACTGACGACGACGATCGCCATCACGGCATGGGCATCGTCGTGGAATACGCGCACCAGAAATCCAAGCCGCTGTGGACCACTCCGCCGCCGTTCAAATGGAATTACACGCGATTTGCGAAATCCACCGTCGCTGGCTCGGCCTCGTCGGACGCGCCCGACGAGACCATCAACATGCTCTTCGCCAAGCAGAACGCCGCACATGAAGGCTTCAATCTCTGGACGATCAACGGCGTGGCTTTTCCGATGCAGCAGTCGTGTGGCACAGCCATTCCTGGCTGTGCGTCGTCGAATGGAAGCACGCCCGAACATGACTCGGATAAATTTGTTCCCGTGGGGGTATTTCCGGCCAAACTAACGCACGGCCGCCGCTACCGCATCCGTCTCCGCAATCAAAGTGACGACATTCACCCAATTCACCTACACCGCCACACATTTGAACTCACCAAGATTGCCGGTATCCCCTTGGCGGGTGTCATGAAAGACGTTTTGATGTTAGGCGGTTACCAGGAAGCCGAAATCGATTTCATTGCCAACAACCCCGGCCTCTCACTCTTCCATTGCCACCAGCAGCTCCACATGGACTTCGGCTTCATGACCGTCTTCGACTACGCGTAGCGCCGCGGCTTTAGCCCGGCAGGTTCCAGCACCCGTCGCGGACGAGACCATCGAAATGCTTTTCGCAGACCAAACGCCGTCAAATGGAGGCACGCCCGCCTTCCAAGACGATCGTTTCCCAATCTGTATTGAGGACTTATCTCCGAGGGTGAGTCCGGATGCGTCTGTGCTGGATTCACGCCGATTCTCGCCGGTACTTCTCACCCGTTTCTCCCAACACTCTCGCCAGGACAGCCAGCAGTTCCCGCAGATTCACCGGCTTGGTGACAATGTCGTGGATCCCCAGCCGCGCAGCTTTTTCCTGTTCTTCCGGCGGCACATACCCCGACGCCAGCACCACCGGAACATCCGGCCGTATCGCCCGTAACTCTCGCGCCAGCACCAGCCCCGACATCACCGGCATCGATAAATCTGTTACCACCGCCCCATACAAATCCGGCTTCGCGCGGAACTGTCCCAACGCCTCCTCCGCGCTGGTCACGCCCGTAACCTGATACCCCTGCTTCTCCAGCATCAGCCTCCCGGTCGAAACCAACAGTGGCTCATCATCCACAAACAAAATCCATTCCCCTCTCCCTGCCGCCACCGTTCCTTTTTCTCCCGTGGCAAGCTTCGCTTCCTGTTCCGCCGCGGGAAAATAGATGTGAAACGACGTCCCTTTTCCCGGCTCGCTGTACACCCTGAGCACGCCGTCATGTGACGCCACGATCCGGTGCACTACCGACAATCCCAGCCCCGTTCCTTTGCCGGTCGGCTTGGTCGTGAAAAACGGATCAAAAATTCTCTCCAGCGTCCGCGACGACATACCGCAACCGTTATCGCTGACCCGCAACCGCACATACCGGCCGCCCGCCAATTCTCTCGATGGCGTAATCTCCTGGTCATCCACCACCGGCGCGTCTACTTTTATCTCGATGATTCCGAGCCCTTGGCTCTCTCCAATGGCATGTGCCGCGTTCGTCGCCAGGTTTACAATCACCTGGTAGACCTGCGTCGCATCCACCTTGGCCATCGGCAAGTTCGGCGCAAACTCCGTGCGAATCTCCACCGCCGCCGGCAGCGTCGCGCGAATCATCTTCAGCGAATCCGTCACCACCGACTCCAGCGGCTGAATCTCCAGCTTCTGCTCCTGCGGCCGGCTGAAACTCAAGATCCTTTGCACCAGGTCCGCGGCTCTCCAGGCGGCTTTGGAAATCTCCTTCACGCGCACCGCCGCGCCGCTCGTTGCTGGCAACTCCGCTTCCGCCAGTGACGCGCTGCCCAGAATCACTCCGAGCACGTTATTGAAATCGTGCGCAATTCCCCCAGCCAGCGTGCCCAGCGCCTCCAACTTCTGCGACCGCACCTGTAACGCCTCGGCTCGTTTCAACGCCGTCAAGTCCGCGCTGAAATCCAGGATTCGCGAAGCTCCTTCGTGTTTTCCTTGATAGAGCACCCACTGGCTCGCCACCACCACGCGATTCTTGTCCTTCGTCCAGTGCGCCAGTTCCCCTTCCCAAGTGCCTTTTTCGCTCAAGTGCTCCCGGATCGCCTCAAAAGACTTCGCAAACTCCGTGTTCAGCAGCTCTCGAACATTTTTCCCGACGGCCTCCGCTTCGCTGAATCCGTAAAGCCGCTCCGCTCCCCGCGTCCACATCAGGATCTCGCCTTCGAGACTAAACACCGTGACCGGAGCTAAATTCAACAGGCTGGCTTGTTGGCGGATGTCATCTTCCGACTTCTTCTTCTCTGTGACGTCGCGCGCAATCGTGGAGACCCCTAAAATTTTCCCGATTTCGTCTCTCACCGGAGAGACCGAAACCGAAACATCCACGACCGAACCGTCCCGCCGCATCCGTTTCGAATCGTAGCTGCCGACCCGTTCTCCCCGCCGGATGCGCTCCAGAATCACTCGTTCCTCGTCCAGACGGTCCCGCGGAAACAGCCGCAGCATCGGCTGCCCCACAATCTCCCCGGCTTTATAGCCGAGCATCCGCTCCGCGCCGGGATTCCAGCTGGTAATAATCCCATCGACGGTCTTGCTGATGATGGCGTCGTCACTCCACTCCACGATCGCCGCCAATTTCGAAGCTGCCTGCGCCACTCGTTCCAGTTCCTGGGTGCGCTCCGCGACCTTTTCTTCCAGCGCGCTTCTCGCGTCGCGCACTTCCTGTTCCGCTCTGCGAGCGCCTGTGAAATCCCTTCCGATGGCAAACCAAGCCAGCCCGAACAGCACCATCAACAACAATCCTGCCATCACCAGCGCCGCCCGGATTGCTCCGCCGCTCGCCGCCGCCGCCGTTTCTCTGGCCTTTAACAGGCTGTTCTCCCCTTCCTTTATCCCTGCAACGATGGTCCGGATTCGCTGGTCTTGCGCTTCGCCGTCTCCTTGCTGCGCGGAGGCCTGCGCGGCCACCAGTCCTTCGCTCTCACGCAGGGTAATGGCGTTCTTCAAACCCTCCATCCGCGCATTGACTTCCGATTCCAGCGCGTCGATCCGGTTTTGTTGTTCGGCGTTGTCCTTGGTCAGCTCACGCAGGCGGGTAAGCGCCGTCTGGACCCGTTCTCGCGCCGCGAGATATTGCGCTAAGTACATCTCTTTTCCGGTGAAGAGATATCCCCGCTGCTCCCCCACGGCCTCGCTCATGCTCGATAGCAGCGATTCGTTCGCTTCCAGCACTTCACGCGTGTGCGTCACCCACCACGCGTCCTCGCGGAATCGCATTACTCCCACGTATGACAAACTCAGCACTAGTAACACGCTGAACGCCGCTACAGTCAGCGAAATCTTTACCTTTCGCTCGACTCCAAACCAATTGCTGAGGCCATTTTTCGTTGAATTAGCTGCGACGGCGCACATCTCCACCTCAATCTACAGGGGGAAGGGATTGAGAGGGCGGCGCCTCGAAGAGGAGCAGTAGTCGAAGACCGGTAGTGGCTCCCTACTAACCCCGACGGGTTTCGAAGAATACTAGCCAACTCCAAATATGCTGTCAATGCGCAGAACGAGCCCGGCACATACTCTTCGGTGAAGGTATCTTAACCGTTACATCAAATCACTCTACTCGATTCGCAGCGCCTTCATCGGCGCGATGCCTGCTGCACGGTTCGCCGGAACCATCGCTGCGATAAACGAGCACAGCGCCAGGGCGCCTGCGGCCACTCCCAGCGCCAGCGGGTCCCACCACTTCACGCCATACAGCTGCGCGGACAACAGTTTCCCTGCTCCGACGGCAAGGGGCAGTCCGAGCAGCAATCCCACAAGCACTCGCGCAAAAGCACCGCGCAACACCATTTGCATCACGCGAATCCGGTCCGCTCCCAGCGCCATGCGAATTCCGATCTCGTTCGTCTTCTGCGCCACCGTATATGCGGTCACGCCGTACAAGCCCACAGCCGCCAGCAGCAGCGCCACAATTCCGAATACTCCTGCCAGGCTCGCTACCGCCCGTTCCTGATCGAACGACAACTCCACTTGCTGCGTCATAGTGCGCACGCTGTTAAACGTGAGGTTGGGATCCAGGTCCGCCAACTTGCGCGTCAAAAGCGCCTCTACTTGGCCCGTGGGAATGTCCGTTACCAGCATCAAGCCGCCCATGAAGTGCGAGCGTAGTTCAATTTTCTTCAGCAACTCGTGCTGGTAATTCACCGTCTGCGCCAGCGGCACGTAGAACATCGGCCGCGCCGGCTTGTCCAATCCCCATCCGGCAAACTTTGCGTCGCGTACAATTCCGACGATGCGAATCGTGCTGGCGTTTTCCGGCAGGTCGATCCCGAAGTGCTGTTCCAGCGGATCTTCGTCGTTCCGGAAAAACCGCTTCACAAATGCTTCGTTGACTACCGCCACCGGCGCCGTCGTCTCATTGTCCGCCGCGGTCAACCCACGCCCACGCACCACTTGCACTCCGAAGTTTTTGAGATAGTCAGGCGTAACCCGATCCCATGACGCCCCTGCATCCTCCTTCCGCTGCGGGTGTCCCTCCACAATCACCAGCTCTCCCCAGTTGTCCGTTAGCGGGTTATACATCGCCAGCCCCGCGCCTTTTACTCCGGGGATCTGCAACATTTCCTGTTCCAGTTGCCGGTAAAGTGCGATCAGTCGTGGCTGCGTGTACGTGGCCGGAGGAGCATTCAGCGACACAACCACGCGGCCCGGCACGTGATAACCAAAATCCTGATGCTCCAACTTGTTCAGGCTTCGTCCCAGCATCGTCGAGCCCGCCACAAGCACGACGCTGACCGTCGCCTGCACCACCAGCAGCGCTTTCCTCGCAAACGATGACCGGTCGCTCGTGCCCCTTCCGCTGCCGTGCAGCGCCTCCGCCGGGTCCGTTCGGGTTGCCAGCCACGCCGGCACCGCTCCAAAAATCACGCCGGTCAGCAGCGCCAGGGCAAATGCGAAGCCGAGAACCGTCCACGACGGTGTCACGCTAATCGGCAAATATTTTGCGTTATGAAACGCCAGCCGCAACAGCAACTGCTCGGCTCCGATCGCGACCGCAAGGCCGACGATCCCGCCCCCAATCGCAAGCAATACGCTCTCCATCAGCGCTTGCCCGACAATCTCTCCTGCTGTCGCTCCCACCGCCATTCTCACGGCCGTTTGGCCGCGCCGCGCCACTCCTCGCGCTAAGAGCAAATTCGCCACGTTGGAGCATGCGATCAGCAGAACAAGCCCGCATACGGTCAGCAGGATCTGCAGGCTCCTCCCAAACTCTTCCTTCATTACTGCGATTCCCGCGCCCGCCGGCACCACATTCATCACCTGCTTCGGCAGGTCTTTCATCACCCCTTCCATCCAGTTCGGAGGATATTGCGAGTCGTACTGAATCCATTGCCGCAAAACTCCAGTCAGCCGTGCCGACATGCCCTCTGTCGTTGCTCCGGGCTTTAACCTTCCAATCACCCGCAGCCACGCAGAAATCGGTTGCCGCAACAGACTGCCCTCTGCATTGATCATCGGCTCTTGCTGCAACGGCACCCACACATCTGGTGGATCGCTCTCGAGTGTCTCGCCGAAGAATCCCGCCGGCCCTACGCCAATCACGGTGAAGGGATGTCCTTCAATTACGAATGTCGAGCCTACCACTGTAGGATCGGCAGCATACATCGTCTGCCACGCGCGGTGGCTCAGCACTACCACAGGCGCCGCAGACGGCTGGTCGTCTCCAGGCCCAATCACTCGGCCGATATATGCGCCTACCCCCAATGTCGAAAAATAATGCCCGTCGACATATTCGGAACGGAGGGGCCTCGCCGCCAGATCGACACCCTGGCGCCGCACCGCCATTCGCCAGCGTCCCGCCTGGAATGCCGTCGTTTCTTCGAATTCCGGCACTTCCTTTTTGAGCCGCTCGTACAGCGGAAACGACACCATCCCCCAAACATCCTGCGTTCCCCCTTCCACGCAACAGTCGTCGCCTTCGCCGATTCGGTAAAGGCTGGAGGGGTCGGTAACTGGCAGCGAACGCATCATTACGGTATGAATAAGCGAAAAAATGGCTGTAGTGCCGCCAATCCCCAGCGCCAGCGTCAGCATGGCCGCTGCCGCAAACATCGGGGAACGTTGGAATTGCCGCAACGCATAACGCAGTTTGCCGAACAGGTCGCCCATGGGTACCCCCACTAGTCGGTACGCATTCGTGCGCCGAGAGGTTCCCGACTCTTGAAGATTTAAAGACGCTCAAATGGGCGACTGGTTTGGCCGTCGCACGGTTCGGGAGCTTTAGGACTGATGAGGGTGGGCCGCCCCTGTCAAAAACTGGGCCGGCGCCCCGCCATTTCCGTGCGGCACCGCTTGAAATTCCGTCCGCACGCGCGGCAGCCCCTGCGGGTATTTCTCTTGCAGAAACTGAATCAGCGCTTCCCTCACTTCACAGCGCAAATCCCATGCGGAACTGGAATCGCGCGCATCCACCAGTGCCCGCAACTGAATGGCGTTCGTAGTAGCGTCCGTCACCTGTAGTACACAAACCTGTCCTCGCCATTTCGGATTGTTCTCCACAATCCGCCGCAACTCCTTGCGCACCTCTTCCACCGGAACGGTGTAATCGACGTAAAGGAAGACGGACCCCAGCAGGTCTGCGCTTTGTCGCGTCCAGTTCTGGAAGGGATGTTCGAGGAAATACGACAACGGCAGAACCATGCGCCGCAAATCCCACAACCGTACCGTCACATAGGTTGTCCCAATCTCTTCGATCCAGCCCCACTCCCCCTCCACCACCACCGCATCCTCAATGCGTATCGGTTGCGTAAACGCGATCTGCACTCCCGCAATCAAGCTCGACAGAGAACTCTTCATGGCCGTGCCGATCACCAATCCGGCCAGTCCCGCCGACGCCAGCAAACTGATTCCAATGTGTTTGATTTGCGGGAACGTCATCAGCATCACCGACAACGTCACAATCGACACAATCACGATGACGATCCGGTGCAGCACTTGCGCCTGCGTCTGTACGCGCCGTGCTTCCACATTGTCCGGTACATCCATTCGGTAATGCGCCGACACCACATCAAAAATCACTGCGCTGCACACGATGGCAAACCAGCCCACCGCCGCGATCAATCCCAGCCCCACCGCTCGCTGTATTGGCACTAGCGCAACCGCGGACAGGTGCGCGGCGGGCAACGCGGCTAGCAACGTCAGAAATGGTAGCAGCCAGGCAAACGGCCGCCGCCCGTGTCGAACCACCGACTTCAGTAGCAAGCCCGATCGGCGCCGCGTCCAGCTGTCTACCACCCCAAACAACAAGCGATGCACAATCAACGCCGCAAAAATCGCTCCGCACAATAGACAGATGGGCCAGACCAGGCTGTACCAGTTCTTGAGTATCTCGTCCATCTCGGTCTCCCGGAAGAAAGCGGCCCGCATCCGATTTCCAAGACGCAAGCGCGCTAGGGGCTTTTTTGGCGGGCTGGTTTTGTTTCGACGGAGCTGCGTCTCGTCGCTTCTCGCATCCGTGAAGCGCAGGTCGAAACCGCTGGACTGAGACCTCGATTTTACACCAGAAGCGTCGCCTGAGCTTCTCGCGGCCCGAAGAAACGTTTTGGCTGACTTCTTCACTATCCCTACAACGTGCCCGGCTTTATTGGCCACCCTTATTGCCGCCGGCATGACAGGCTCCCGGCTCATTTCGCTATCTGGAGGACTCCCTATGATTGCAAGCGTTTCCTGGCAATACATCGTCCTGAACGGAAGCACCACGACCGGCTATCGCGTCAAACGCCGCACGGGAGGCCCGCCTCCCGTGTTGAATTCGGGCGTCGACAGTCCCATGAACGACAATTGGGTCTCGATGCCCGCTCCGGCGAAGATTACTTATTCCGGTGCGGAATACATCCTCGGATTCTGGTCGCTGACGTCCCAGGATTCCACCTCGTCGCAGCGTTCCGCTCAGATTCAGACCGGCACCGTGGCGAACGATTCCCATTCCGGTGGCATATGGACAGTCGCTGCTAAGGCCTATTACATTCCCGACTTCGCCGGCGGCGGTCCGGGACCCGGTGGAGATGATGCCATCCTGATCGACGCTTTCGATATCCAACTAGGCGATTTCATCCCCGATGATTTCGTCGATGTTCAACCGGACCCCAATGGGAAGCTCACCCTTGATGCCAATAACGGCTTCCTCGACACGACGGCGCAAATCACCGCGGGTAACCCGATCACAATCGTCTCCCGCGATGCGCTCCCGCAAAAGCAGTTCGCTTACTGGCTTGCGCCCTTCAATGCTAATTCTTCGGTAGGTGTGGGCGCGCCAGACCGGCACGACCTCGTCGTTCACCACAATGATCTCGCTTACGCGATTAGCTTCTACAACGAAACGCAGCAACCCCGCTTCGTACCTCCTTACGAGGCCGCTTATGACTGGCTATGGTGGCTGAAGACGCGCGGGGGGCTGGTTCCCCCTGTTCCTCCGTGGGGTCCGCCCGATCCCTGGATGCAGCAGATTCTCGCCGCCGTTTCCGTGGGCGCCGCCGCGAGTCAAGTGGCCGGCAGAATCCGCGGACGGGTTCTTGAGGCAGCTCTGGAACAGATCACCGTCGCGGTCAACACACTAAAGCAGCAGATCAAAACCATCGCGAACGAGTAGTTACGCTCGGACCGGGCCCGCTCTCCGTCCATGCTGCGGAGAGCGGGCCATCGTTCTCGCCACGGTTCGTCCGGAAGTGCCCAAGCGCCGCACGCCGGCGCAGTCATGATACATTTCGTCCTGCCAGCAATCCGCTACAGGACGCTCCATGAACAGACGCAACTTTGTCTCTACCGCCTTCGGCGCAGCCCCTGCTCTGACGTGTGGCCCTTGGCTGTCCGCCACCACCGACGAACGCAAATCGCCCGTCCTCTATCCCGATCCTGCGGTCGAAGTTGTCGATCCGCGTTTTGCCAAATACAAGGTCGGCAATGCCGCGGTTGAACGGCTCTACACCGGCACGCGCTGGGCCGAGGGTCCCGTGTGGTTCGGCGACGGCCGCTATCTCCTCTTCAGCGACATTCCCAACAACCGCATGCTCCGTTGGCTCGAAGACACCGGCGAAGTCAGCGTCTTTCGCAGCCCCTCCAATTATAGCAATGGCAACTCTCGCGATCGTGAGGGCCGCCTGCTTACTTGCGAACACGATTCCCGCCGCGTCACCCGCACCGAGTACGATGGCTCGGTTACGGTGCTGGTCGATCGCTACGAGGGCAAACCGTTCAACGCCCCCAATGATCTCGCAGTCCATTCCGACGGTGCGATCTGGTTCACTGATCCGGGTTACGGCATCCTGTCCAACTATGAAGGACATAA
This sequence comes from Dongiaceae bacterium, assembly GCA_035499255.1. Classification (GTDB taxonomy): domain Bacteria; phylum Acidobacteriota; class Terriglobia; order Acidiferrales; family UBA7541; genus Acidiferrum. Next base: position 60,574 of record DATJZF010000058.1, read on the forward strand.
AGCCGCCTTCGAGCTGCCTTGCAACGTGTATCGACTCGATCCTAATTCTCGCCAGATCACCGTCGTAGTAAGCGACCTCGACAAGCCTAACGGTATCTGCTTTTCGCCCGACGAAAAAAAGCTCTATATCGTCGATACCGGCCAACCCAAACGCTCCGGCGCCGCCCATCCAATTTTCGTCTACGACGTCGAAGATGGCGTCCGCCTGAAAAACAGCCGCGTTTTCGCAGACCTCTCCCCCTCCTCTTCTGACGGCATTCGCTGCGATGTCGACGGCAATGTCTGGTCGGCCGCTGGCTGGGCGGGCGACGGCTTCAACGGGGTTCACGTCTTTGCGCCCGACGGCAAGCTGATCGGGAAAATTCACCTTCCTGAAACCTGCGCCAATCTTTGCTTCGGCGGTGCCAAGAAAAATCGACTCTTCATGGCCGCCAGCCAATCCCTCTACTCGGTCTATGTGAACACCGAAGGCGCACAACTACCTTAGTCGTGGCACAGCCATTCCTGGCTGTCTGCTGTTATTGCTCAACGTGGCATGAATAGCCGCAGCTGGGCGCACACCGCATTACTTTCTCACCTGTATTTCATCCAACTTGTTATCCTCACTAGGTGTAAACGGACACTATGGCAACCGCCACTGCGCAAACTGCTGCCGGCCCTGCCGACGTCAAGCCGGCCAAAAAGAAAATTAACTGGAGTTCCCTGCCCGACATTTGGGCCCTGATCCATCCTCGCCGCGGGCTGCTCCTCCTCGGCCTACTCCTGACCGGCATCAACACACTTTCCGGTTTCGTCTTGCCGTTATCGAGCAAATATCTCTTCGACAACGTCATCACTCACCACCAGGTCCAACTGCTTCTGCCCATCGTTTCCGCCGTCATCGGAGCGACCCTCGTCAAGGGACTCACCTCCTTCACCCTCACGCAACTACTCTCGAAGTCCGCGCAACGCATGATCACGGACCTGCGTAAGCAGGTGCAGGCGCACATTGGCCGGCTCTCCGTACGCTTTTACGACGCAAACAAAACCGGTGTGCTCGTCTCCCGCATCATGAGCGATGTGGAAGGTGTCCGGAATCTCATTGGCACGGGATTGGTGGAGTTTGTCGGCGGCGTACTCACCGCGGTCGTCGCGCTGATTATTCTTCTGCGCATCAGCGCTTTCATGACCATCATCGCTTTCCTGGTGTTGATCGCCTTCGCCGGCTTTCTGAACAAAGCCTTTTCGACGATTCGCCCGATCTTCCGCGCGAGGCCCAAAATCAATGCCGAAGTGACTGGCCGGCTCACCGAGTCGCTCGGCGGAGTCCGAGTCGTAAAGGGCTACCACGCTGAAGACCGCGAGGAAGGCATCTTCGCCGCGGGTGCGCAGCGCTTGCTCGACAATGTTTTGAAAACTCTGACCGCCACTTCGCTGATGAGTCTCTCCGGCGCCATGCTCATGGGTATCGTCAGCGCTGTCGTTATGTATCTCGGCGCTCGTCAAGTCCTGGCTGGCACCATGACCCTCGGCAGTCTGATTCAATACATCGGCCTGCTTGCTCTGATGGTCGCGCCCGTCTTCCAGATCGTCGCGATCGGCACGCAAATCACGGAAGCTGTCACCGGACTCGAACGTACGCGGGAAATTCTCAACGAACTCAAGGAAGATCAGGATCCTCGCCGCACCGTCTCCATCAACCGCATTGAGGGGCACGTCCGCTTTCAGGAGGTCCACTTCTCTTACGAAACCAACAAGGAAGTCCTCCACGGCGTCAGCTTTGATTCACAACCCGGCACGGTCACCGCGCTCGTCGGCCCCTCCGGCTCCGGAAAGTCCACCATCATCGGGCTCATCTCCGCTTTTTACACGCCGACGGCAGGGCAGGTGCTAGTCGACGGCATCGACCTCGCCTCCATCCGCCTCGACTCTTACCGCACGCAGCTCGGCGTGGTTCTTCAGGACACGTTCCTTTTCGACGGCACGATTCGTGAGAATGTCTCATACGCCCGGCCCGACGCCAGTGAGCAGGAAATCCTAGCCGCCTGCCGTATCGCCCGCGTTGACGAATTCGCCGAGAATTTCGACAAGAAATATGACACCGTGGTTGGCGAGCGCGGCGTCAGACTGTCCGGTGGGCAAAAGCAGCGCGTCTCCATCGCGCGCGCGATTCTCGCCGACCCGCGTATCCTCATCCTCGATGAAGCCACTTCCAGCCTCGATTCCGAATCTGAGGCGCTCATACAGGAAGGGCTTCGTTACCTGATGCGCGGCCGCACGACCTTCGTCATCGCTCATCGGCTATCTACCATTCGCCGCGCCGATCAAATTCTGGTGGTACAGGACGGCCTCATTATCGAGCGCGGCACGCACGAATCTCTCTACGACGCCAACGGCCGCTATCGCGAACTTTATGACAAGCAGCATGCTGTCGAATCGAACCTGTTCCTCGCCGAAGGCGAAGGGGACAAGACCGAGGACGATCCGAATAGCAACGGCCCTTCAGGCGCCGCCGGCGCATTGCCCGAAGCCATCCGCATGATCCGTTCCCGCTCCTCGTAGGTTCGTTTTCCGCGCCTCAACCCTGATTCCATGGTCCTGAAATATGAAGGAGCGCAGCATTGCTGCGCCCCACCTGGCTACACATTCAAAAATTGTCATTCCGAACAGAGTGAGGACTCTCTCTTGAAGGTCGGATGAAATAAAACGGTTACAGCGATGGCCGCCGGAACACCGGCTTCTTCGCTGCTGCCGCCTGTGCCGGAATCAACGTCGCCATTTTCCGGATCATCGCCAGCACCAACCGCTTGTCGCCTTCCGACAGCGTCGAGCTGTACTTCTTGATTTCCGCCAGGAAGCGGATCTCATCCTGCGAGAGCTCGCCCAGCATCTTCTGGGTCTCTTTGTCCCGTGGGGTCTCGGTACCTGGGAAGAAATCCGCCAACGAAATCTCCATAGCCTCGGCAATCTTCGCCAGAGTCTCCAACGACGGCACCGTGTGCCCGTTTTCTACGCGCGACAAGTAGCAACGCAGCAATCCTGTCCGGCGTTCAATGTCTCCCTGCGACAAGCCCCGCTGGCTCCGATAAGTTTTAATCACTTCCCCGATATTGACTTGTGGTTTCTCTTTCGGCACGGTTTCCCCCAATGCAAAGAGTAGCTTAGTGGCTAACAGCAGGACTGGCAAGGGGGATTCGACCAGGGTCCGTTCCAAAGGGTAACCGCTGGCTGCTTTTGCCATTCTGTTACAGCGCAGTTACTGCGTTCCGCCGTACAGAAACCTGGCCACGTCAGCTATAAGTGCCGCGCTATCTTTGCGTTCCGCTAAACCGCGCACCAAGATCACCAGCACGAAGGGCCGCGGCGCACAATTGCGGCGTCATGATGGATCTTTGTAATCTCACCAGTCTTATGCGCCACTCGTGTCCCGGCCGGCAATCCCGCGGGAATCCCCTCATTGAAATGCTGCCTCTCCAGAATGTCGACCATCTGCTTAGACGACTCCGCGTCCACGGCTTTGTCTTCGGCGATCGCGGTAAGTAGCACTTCCAGTCCGCGCGCTGTAGTTGTGTTGTTCAGTCCTTTTTCGTATGCCTTTTCGTCTTCTACTCCCCGCAGCACGTTCATTCCATCTGCGCCGAGCGCATCCACCGTCGCGCGAATGTTCTCTACGCCTAGTTTCTCGATGATCAGGTTTGTCGCCAGATTGCTGCTTACCGTAATCATCAACTCGCAAAGCTGCGCAACCGTCCTCGTCTGTCCCTCGGCCTTATACAGATCCGCCTCGGAATCGTCCGTGGGATTTAGCTGGTAAGGCGAGCCATCCGCAAGGGAATGAAACTCGTTGTGAATTGTGACCGCTTGATCCAGCCGAAGCTTCCCTTGCTTCACCTGGTGAAAGAGTTCGATCATCACCGGCACTTTCATCGTGCTGGCTGCATGGAACGGGTCGTCCGCGTGATAGAACCATTCCGACTTCCCGTCTAGGCTCCGGAAGGCCACACCAACATCTGCGTGCGAGTCGGCGATCCGCTTCTCCGCTTGCTGGATGGCCGCCGCAAGCTTCGCTTCCTGTGCGCAACAGAGCGCCATGTCTACGCATAGCCACACCAACGCACAAAGAACAAGCTTCAGCCGCAAAAATCCTCCAGTTTTCTGCTGATGAATTTCGGACACAACTTCATCGAAAGCTCATTTTGTCATTCCGAGCAAAGCGAGGAATCTGCTTTCCGGAAATAATATTTAAAAGCGCAGCGCTCGGGCAGGCCTCACGCTCCGAAACTCCTGCGCTCTATTGCTGCAAGTGTATCGTCTGTGGAACGACGTTATACCCTTCCACCTCGAGAATGGCCTCGAACCCTTCGAGATCCTCGATTTCGGCGGACGCCGTCACCATCTTCTCTTCTCCAGGCAGCAGCGAGAAGTAGTTGTCATCCCAGAAAATCGGCACCACGTCGTCGCCGCCCTGCCCCTTGGTCACTCGCAGGTGCACCTGAAACGCCACGGAGTTGCTCGGGTTCTTCACCTTGATGGAACCGTAGCCGCGGTTGCCATCCCGGTCGACGCTGTACGTCAGATCGAGTTTCACCGGCGGCAACGAGTTCAAGCCGGTCAGATCCGCGAACTCCTTCTGCGGCGTGTACACGGTATCTTTCCGCTTCTCCCAATCAAGCGTGTCTAGCTTCGTCGAGAGCCAATAGAAATTGTCGCTTACGAGTTTGCCCGAAGCATCACGGAGATATAGCTTCAAGAAATAGGTCGTCGACAGATTCGCCGGTTTGGCTAGATCAATTGCCTTCACCGCTGCGTCAGCCGGGACATCAATGGTTGCGTCGCGCGAATCCACTTCTTTGCCGTCAATATTCAGCAGTTTCGCCGTAACTTTCATTCCCTTGATCGACTCGTACGTGCCGTTTACCACCGCCACGCTATTGTCGTTGTATCCGTACTGCACATGGACAATCTCCGTGGCCTTCTTCGTTCCGAAAAACCCGCCGGCGGGAACAAGGTAGTAGTCATACAAATGCCAGATCAATGAAGGCCAGGAGTTGTTCAGCATCCACTGGATCACGCCGGTCGACACATACTTATTCCGCCCGTACGCCTCGTACATCGCCCGCTGGTTATCGTAGGCAGTCGCTTGCGCCTTGCGCTCATAGTCATCCAAAGAGGTCGCCGTGCCGTATCGCTTGTTCACGGCTTCGCTGAACACGTTCACCGTCGTGAAACGATCGCCCCCGGCGTGGAAATTCCAATACTCATCGATCGGCCAGAGATGCTCTTTCGGAATGAACTTCTCCAAACTCTGCTTCGTGGGAATCGCCGGGCCGGGGCTCGTCTCCGTGTTGTAGGCCCAGGCTCCGCCCGCCTTCGTGTCCGCCAGCCAATATACCGGTGGCACATATTCATAGGGCCCGGTCATCTTCACTCCGGACTTCCCCGTCACCTTCGTCGATTGCTCGCTCGCCGAGGAAACCGTCGGATTCGGCCATTCCAAATCCTTCAGGATTCCCAAGTACATATTCTCGATTTCCGGCGGCGGAGGATTGTCGCTGCCGTAGAGCCATACGAATACGCTGGGATGATTGCGCAGACGCGATCCTTGATCGACCATGGACGCGGCGGCGATTTTTTTCGTCTCGGGAGTCCAATTCTTCCAGCGTTCCCACGCGTCGCAGCAAATCCAGCCCGGCATCACCAGGATTCCGGCCCGATCGGTCTTGTCGAAGAATTCGTCCCGGTCGGTCTTTCCTTCCAAACGGATGGTGTTCAACCCCATCTGCTTTACATACGCTAAATCCGCGTCCAGCTTCTTCGACGACCAGCGCAACATCATTTCGGGAGCCCAGGCTGCGCCGCGTATCAGGACATTCTTGCCATTTACCTTAAACAGCCGACCACCCGTCGGAGTCAGTTCCGACGTCACTTCCCGGACGCCAAACTTCACTTTGGCGCTGTCCGATTCCGCGCCTCCCACATCGACACGGAAGTTTGCGGAGTAAAGGTACGGCTCGCCCATCTGGTAGGGCCACCACAGGTGCGCCTCCGCCAACTTGAGCTGCGGAAACTGATCCGCCGTCAGTCGAACCGTCTTCGACTCTTTCGCCGCCAATTCCACCGGCTGGCTCAGCGTGGCGCCAGCTAACTCCACGTTCAGAACCGCCTTCACGGGATGATCGGAAGTATTCGTCAACACCGCGGTCGACGTCAGCGTCGCCGATTTATAGTTCGCGTCGAGCTTTGCCCCTACAAACGGCCGGCGCAACGTCACGTCGCCGCTCCGCGACAAAAACACTTCGCGCCAGATTCCCATATCCTTGTCTGGGGGAGTCGGGTTCCAGTCCACCCACGTGAGACCCAGGTCGTACTTCTCCGGTGCGAACACCTCTACCGCCAGCACGTTCGTTCCGCCCGGCTTGATCGCTGCTTTCAACGGGAACTCGAACGTCCGATACGCACCCGCCACATCCGCCCTGTCGGCAATCTTCTGACCATTCACCCAAACGTTGGCTCGATAATTTATGCCCAAAAAGTGGAGCCACGCCGCCGGCTTGGCTGTATCCGCCGCTGAATCGAATTCCGTACGGAACCAGAATGAACACCGGTATGGGCTGTCCGCCGCCATATCCACGGTCGCGAATAACCCATGGCGGCTTTGATAAAAACCGGGAAGCTCCTTAAGGTTTAGACCGTAGTCCGGATCGGGCAGCACTTTGGCGTTCACCTGAGCGCCAACCACCGTCCCAGGAACGTCGGCTGAAATCCATTTCGAGGCATCAAAGCCAGGCGCGGAAATCTGTTCACCCTTTGCGGTTTCCTTGCACGACGACTGCATCCGCCACGCGCCATGGAGCGATTGGCGCTCTGCCGGCGTTTGCGCAGATACCGAAACGACCGAAGCTACAACTCCCAGAAGTATTGAAACGCAAAAACGCACTGCGCGGAGTGGAGACATAAAGTTCCTCGCACGTTTGGATGGAATCGTTGCCACGTCAGACTACAACTGCCGCCAGTCTACATTAAATCGATTCAATCTTGGAGCGTTTCTTAGCAGCGCAAATCTCTCAGAACGTGTCGCTGGTAATTTCCGGCGCTCTCGGCATCCAATCCTCCGGCGGAAACGCCACTCTCCAGAACTTTGGCGCTGGCCGCAGGAACTCGATGCCGACGTCCATCTTACCCTCTGCCAATGTGCTTGAATTCACGCGGATGACCCGGCAGGTCTGCTCCTCCGAAGTTTCCGGGTTCTGCAAAATGACCGTTTGCCCCTCCCGCACTCTTATCGCCAACCGGATCAGCGCGCCGTGGGCATTCACCACAACGGTGTGCGTCTGTTCGCGCATCATTTTTTTATCGGGACCAGGCGCAATTACGGCAATTGGAATCTTCAAATACACTCTTTGACTGCGGCGCCTGTCGCTTGGGAAACCAGGACTTGTGGGAATCGAAGACATCGCGATCCGTCGGCAACCAGTCTGTGTTCCCGATCCCCCGACGTCAAGAGCCCGAGAGTACCAGCAAGACACTTCCCTAAACGCTCGCCGTTGCCGGCCGCAGCCGATTCCAAGCCATAAAAGTCAGATGGAAGAGCATGTTGGCAGGAACCATCAATGTGAGGTAGACAATCGGAATCATGTACAGGTTCGTCCGCGGGAAGCAGTAGCGCGCGATGAACAGCACCACAATTACGCTGCGCATACCCGTCGACGTTGCCAGCACCCGCCGGGACTCTCGGTCCGGCCCGCCCATGAACCAACCCACCAGCATCGACAGCACCAGCAACAGAAACATCGCCAGGATCGTTCCTCGCCCGGCAATCGCCAGCAAGGCTTCTCGCCGCGCCAGGCGCGTCACCCACATCAGGTAAAGAAAAATGGCGGTCGCGATCAATTCCAACGGAAGCACCAGTCGAGGCGCCAGCTGGGGCAGGCGGCGCGTCAACCACGATCCGGCAAACAACGGGGCCGCAAGACACAGCAAGATCGTCACCGTCAGGTTGAGAATCGGCCGCTCGCTCCGTTCCGCTGTTTGCGGAATGACCTCGAGAGCCAAGGGCGTTATGGCGATACTGACTAGCGACAACACGAAAATCATAACTGCCGCAAAAGCCAGTCGCGTTTTCGCCATGCGTGTAAATTGCAATGCCACCGGCGTCCCCGGGATGGCGGCCAGCAGCAGAATTCCCAGGCTGGCATTAGGAGTTAGCGGGAAAGTTTTCACTAGCAAAAAGCCAAGCGCCGGCACGATCACACAGTTCGCTACCAGTGTCCGGATAAACAGAGAGCGGTTGCGCAGCGCCTCCCACAGTTCTCCCCGCTCGACTCTCAACCCAATCGAGAGCATCACCAGCGCAACGAACAGATCCAGCAACACTAGTGGCGGGATGTGCATTCTGATTTCCAGCAGGCGAGCCTTCAGTCTTTAACCCTTACAGGCTGGCCACCGCCGCAGCTTCCGTCGGAGACGTTTCAAAGATCGGCAGAAGCTGGGCAAGTTCCAGGGCTTTCTTCAATCTCGGCCCCATATGGCACAGCAGGAAGCGTCCACCTTTGGCTTTTGTTTTGCGATGCGTCTCGATTAGAGTGCCCAACCCGGCGCTGTCCACAAAATCTACGTGCTCCAGATTCACGACAATCCGTGTCGCACCCGCGGTGAGCAGATTATCAACCGTGGCGCGCAAGCCGTTGCTCTCGTCTCCGAGTACCAGGCGGCCTCGAAGCGCCAGCAAATAAATTCCGTTCACTTCTCGCTGCATAATCTCCAAAGGCACGATGCTAGCCTCCATCCATCGGCACGTTGCCGAAACCCTTCCATCATAACGTCTATCGTTCTCGGATTGTCGATTCGCTTTTCGCCGGCTCGGGATCTCGGCTGCACTCCCGGGGTTCCCCCCAGAGGTCGCGCCTGAGGCGGAGTCGTTCTACCAAACATTGCCTCTCTCAATTCGGAAAATTTCGTTATATACCGTTACCTTTCCATTGTCGGCTTTGGTCTTTTTTTGCTCGTAGAAAACAATAATTCTATCCCCCTTCGGAATATCCGACGGCTGCAGTCGCCTTTTGGAGCCATCCTTGGTCTTGATCGACAGGCTCTCTTTCAAAGTGCCCGTAAATACCTCAGCCCCTTCGCGGCCGGGCGATTCGAGGGTGATTTCACGTGTCGCATTGTTCGTGCTCACCACGATTCCAAGCCATGTATCGTGGACCGTTCCGTCTTGAACGTTGCGCGCAACTCCATGCTGCCCATAGGCGGCAGGAGAAAAGACCAGGAACGCTTCTAAGATTACCAGCCACAATTTCATTCTCATTCTCGATTCAGCCTGGCAGAAAGAATACAGAGAAGCATGCCATCGCAAAAAGGCTATCATCTCGGCTTTCCAGCTAGTGTGGCTGCAGGTGGGTCATTGGCACGTTGGGCCTCGGAAATTCGGCAGTAAACACCTGGAGACTCGCGCGAGGCTCCAGGTCTACGCCCTCGTCGTTATCGTCATTGTCTCCGTCGGCAGCGGCTGCCTGTAACTTTGGCAAGCCAAACGCCGTTGCGAAGAAGTCGTAGACGATGTCCCGCTTGTTGTGGCCGAAATCGTGATGCTCTCGGCCAAGATGAAAATTCAGCCCGCGGTTCGCCTGCTCGTAGAATTCCCAGACTCGCTTCACGTATGGGTAATTGCTCATGGGAAACCATCGCGTCCAATCGTGTCCGTCAGACACTAATAACATCGGTTTCGGTGCGAACGTCGCGGCAATCTCCGTGTTGTTAGTCTTGCGTTGCCCGTCCACGGTGTGCACGGGCATACCGTCTTCGCAGTGATCGTGTCCCGTAAAACCAGCCGCGACCATCACCACCGGAGCCGCCGCCGCGATCCTGCTATCCACTGCGGAAAGGTACAGCGCCTGGGTGCCGCCTCCCGAAGCCCCCGTCACGCCTATTCTCTTCGGATCAATGAGAGGTTGCCCGTCTTCATCCTCCAGCGATTCCAGATAATCCACCGCACGAATGCTGTCCCAGAGTTGCAGGGCTAAGAGATTGTTCTCGGTGCCGTCTTTGAAATGTTTTTGGCTTCCAAAACCCCAGAATCCGTACGAATCTGGATGATTAAGCTGCGTTGAATCTCCCCAGCCGACCATGTCATAGGTGAAAACCACGGCTCCCATCTCCACGAGCCTTGTGCATAAGATCTGATTCTGGGGCAGCGTCCGCGCGTATCCGCCCCACTTCCCGAAGTGTCCGTGCGGAACCAGAATTCCGGGAAACGGCCCTTTCCTATTGCTCGGAATGAACAGGTTTCCGGTTACGAAGAACCCTGGCGTCGCTTCAAACGCCACGCTCTTGATCATGTACTGCTCCATTCGATTTTCTTCTCGGTGGAGGATCACCAGTGGATTCTCGATGGCATTCAACGGTGTCTTGGGCGGAAGAGGATCCAGTTGTGCTCCCTTCAGAATCGCCTCTCGCACCGCTTGCGCTCGCGTTTCCCAAGTAGGTTTGTCCGTGACGTACGTGAGCACCTCCCGCAAGTGTTGGCTGCTGATAAGAGATGACTCTAATGGCGCGTGATTCGCCAGGACGGACCAAGGATCCCAACTGGGTACGGGCAAGGCGTTAGCGATTTCTTGTTCCGAGAGTCTCGACCCGGCTTCATCCTCATCGCTGGCTTCCGCGGCTTTTCCAAAGGTCACCGCTTTCTCCTCTTCCGCGTCGTCGCTCCCTCGTTGGTTTACGTAAAACGGAAAATAGCGCGCGCTCACGATCCCCAACGGATCTTGCTCGGGAAATTCACTCACGACTCTTGCGCCCGCATTCACTAGCACCCTGAACACTTCAGGGTCCGTGTTTGGACTCGTGGCGCGATACAGAGGAACGTCAAAATGGTTCGGTATCGCGTAGTGCTCCCCGTCCAACTGCACGGGAAACGGGCAGTTCAGCGCCGCTCCTTTCTTGATGGCTTCTTCTATGTCGATTAATTTCTGCGGCAATTGCTCGCCTGATTCGATAGCTTCAAATAATTTCAAATTCTTTTTCGCCTGCGCCGGGTTGACACACACGGAATCGGGATCGGCTAGCTGCGCCTTTGCGGGCAGAGACAAGCTTGCGACTGAGATGACGAGCAACAAGGTAAGGGAGATAATCCGGGCCATATCACCCCCCCAATACATATGCGTGCCGCGACTTCCGCGATACCGGGGAGACAGCCGTATCAAGAAAGCGGGGGGAGAATATTGCCTTCAGAGGCAATATACAGTCAAGCGGATACAACTGGCAGGTCGCCGCCCCGAACCTTCTCCGCCGGGGTTAAATTCGGTACAATGTGTTCACCAACCTCTACCCGCAAACCCAAACGCGGGAGCACCTCATGACAGAAGAACGGAAGCACGCGCTGCTATTGGCGGCGACCATTTTATCGGCGCGCAAACTGGCGGAACTCGAATCCACACGCCCATCCCCGGCAAAGTTCATGATCGTCGACCGCGCCATCGAACTCGCTAAATTTATTCTGCAGAGAATCGATGAGCGCTGGCCGAATAACGAACCTGCGGAAAGTTATGATGGAAAATCAGAAGATTGGTCCCGGAGGAGGGAGTCGAACCCACACGGGGAGTGATCCCCGGCAGATTTTGAGTCTGCTGCGTCTGCCAGTTCCGCCACTCCGGGACGATTACAACAAAGAGTTTAGCACGTCGCTCCTGGTCGGACCACTTCACTTGTCCCCGTTTTGTCCCCGTTCTGCGAATTGTCCC
>DATJZF010000059.1:0-2487 GCA_035499255.1 Dongiaceae bacterium
CGGCCTTCGGTCGCAATCTTGCACAAAGCCTTGTCGAGTTGTGCTCCACAATCGCAACGCATAGAACGGAGCACATCCCCCGTCAGGCACTGCGAGTGAACGCGCACAAGCACGTCTGCCCCATCGCCGATGTCGCCATGCACGAGAGCAATGTGGGTTTGATTGTCGATCTGATTCTCAAATGCTTGGAGCCGGAACTCCCCGTATTCGGTCGGAAGCTTTGTCGAGGCCACACATTTGACGACCGTCTCAGTCCGCAATCGATAGGTGATCAGGTCTGCAATGGTAATCATCAATATGTTGTGGTCTTCGGCAAACTGGCGGAGCTGAGGTACTCGGGACATCGAGCCATCCTCGTTCATGATCTCGCAGATCACGCCGGCAGGACGAAGGCCAGCCAGCCGGGCGAGGTCCACAGCAGCCTCCGTTTGCCCGGCACGAACCAGTACTCCAGCGTTCTTCGCACGCAAGGGAAACACGTGCCCCGGGCGGATCAGATCGGCAGGTTTCGTCTCAGGATCGACCGCCACGCGCACCGTCGTTGCTCGATCCGCAGCCGAGATTCCCGTAGTCGTACGCTCCCTCGCCTCGATGCCGACACAAAACGCCGTCTCGAACCGGGATCCGTTCTTGGGCACCATCAGCGGAATTTCAAGTTCGTCCAGCCGATCGGGCGTCATCGCAAGGCAGATCAATCCCCGCCCGTATTTCGCCATGAAGTTGATGGCGGCGGGCGTGATTTTTTCAGCCGCAATCGTCAGATCGCCCTCGTTCTCCCGGTTTTCATCGTCGACCACGATGACCATCTTGCCGTCGTGAATGGCCGCGATCGCGTCTTCGATGCGGTCGAATGAGCTTTGACGTCCGTTAATAGCCGGCGCCGTTGCGAGTCGGATATGTTGCGCTGTGTGGATGCTCATTTTCGTATCTCGCGAGAAATCTGCAGTTCGAATCGGTATTTGGCGGAATGGTAAAAGCACCTCATTGGCCAAATGCCTGACTCCCGCAACTCGCTGAAAAGGTGGTCCTATGATGCAGCTTCGGGTCACTCTCAAATTTCAATGTCAACAGGTGGACACAGCGAAATTGACATTCGGGCAGATGTTGACACGCATTCGGCAAATACTCGCAATCGAGATTCTCCGAGTTGGGGTTACAGGAGTATCTCGACGCCCCCTATTTTACTGAGAAACAATGCTCATCGGTAACTTTCCATGTTCACCGCCCCTTTCGAGTCCGACAACCAAGGTTTGGTAACACCCGTGCTTTACTACGAACCCAAACGGAGGAAAACATGGACAGCAATTACGTATTCATTTGTGGGGTGATGTGGTGCAGATACGGACAAAAAGACGCACTCAGCGAGCTGATGAGAGCAGCTGAGTGTAAGGATGCAGACTTAAGCGCCCTCGCGTTAGCCATGCTCCGAGAAGGCTACCGGTCCCCCAGGAAGAAGAACTCTTCCCCTGCAACGAGTTTCGGAGCGCCTGCAGCAGCTGTCCTGACCTAGTCTGCGAATTGCTTCCCAAACGGGAGGACGGCCTAGATTCTTTCGACCTGCGCACACTCCCCCCTTTCACCCGATTACACCGACGCCTGCGGGCATTTTGGGCAGCCGATTCGCAAAGCGCGAGAACTATTCGATCCGGCTACGAGTACGACCGGAACGGAATACTTGCCATCCCTTCAAAGAACGCGAAAGCACCCGGCGCGCAACCCAACGAACTGGAGACCTCGTTCTACGGTTCATAAGCCCTTTTGAAATTGCAGTTCGACTCCAGCGGAAATGCGCCCGCCTAACGTAGCGGCACACACAAGTGGTCGAGACAGAAAGTAGACGCCGCCCGCGCGGCCACTATATGCTCGCAAATGGATGGCGCCAGCATCTCCTTGACTCCCTCTCTTATGCTGATGTTGGGCTGTCACAGGGGCCGAACCGCTCTTGACACCGAGCTGGAGGGCGCCGGATAGGTTTGGCAACAAGCGCTCGGTTATCGAGTCCCATGGAGGACGGCTGTGGGCGATATCCAACACGGAATGCGGCGCGCCCTTTATCACACCGCGCCCGCTGTATTCGAGGCTCACCCGTGAGTTCGGCCAGACCTTCCACAATCTTCATCATTGATGACGACGCGTCCATTCGCGCTTCGATCCAGGGCTTGCTGAAGTCCGTGGGACTGCTGTCGGAGTCCTTCGCCAGCGCGAATGAATTTTTTTCGAGCGGTGCTGCAGTCAGGCCCGGCTGCCTGGTTCTCGATGTGCGCCTTCCTGGACTGAATGGCTTGGATTTTCAGCGCAAGCTTGCCGAAGCCGGGATCGAAATTCCAATCATTTTCATTACGGCGCATGGGGATATTCCCATGTCCGTAAAAGCCATCAAGTCAGGAGCCGTGGAATTTCTCACCAAGCCGTTTCGTGACCAGGACCTGCTCGACGCCATCGACCAGGCGCTCGAACGCGATCGCATAAGGCGGCAAGATCACCGTG
>DATJZF010000060.1:0-26064 GCA_035499255.1 Dongiaceae bacterium
AGAGCCTTGCGGTATTCCAGCGCGGCCGCATCCAGCTTGCCGAGTTGCCCCTGCACCTGGCCGAGTTCGAAGTGAAGTTCCGCAGACGGTTTTATCGCAGCGGCGCGCGTGAGTTCAGCGAGTGCCGAGGGGAAATCGTTCTGGTCGACATAGATTCGGCCGAGGAGTTCGTGTGTACCGCCATCCGCGGGAGCCAGTTGTGCGGCTTTGCGAAGCTCCTTAAGCGCAGAAGGGAAGTCGTGAAGCTCGTAGTAGGTTGCACCCAATGCCGCATGTGCTTGGGCCCAGGAGGGCTTGAGTCGCAGAGCCGTTTGGAACTCGTCGACGGCTTGCAGGCTTGCACCTTTGTTTTTTAGCGCGACAGCCAGGTCATAGTGAGTCACGGCGTCATTCGGGGCCAGTTTGAGTGCTTCGCGGTAGGCACTGATAGCCTCATCCCAGGATTTGGAATGCGCGAATTCGTCGCCTTGTTGGCGGTAAGTTTGCGCCGTCTGGACAAAAGCCGGCGCAAAGGCAGCAAAACTCAAGACAAGCGCGGACGCCATAGGCAAAGCCCTATTCAGGTGAAGAAGCGAATCCCGCCAGCGGCGTTTCATCGAACCAGACTAGCACGCGTGGAAAACCCGGGCGAGGCACGGGAGCTCCGCGTCCCGCATGGTGAAACCATTACCAGTGGAATTTCGCGCTGACCTGCCCAATGCGCGGATCGCGCGCTTGCGTCACAATTCCGAAGTTTGCGGAGTCGCTGATGTTCCCGCCGGGATTTTCAAATTGAGTGTGGTTGAAAATGTTGAAAAATTCGAAGCGAATATCGAACGCGTAGTTCTCCTTGATTTGCGTTCGCTTCAAGATGCCGAAATCGGTGTTATTGAAGCCGGGACCATGGAAAAATCTCCGATTTGCGGTTCCGAAGGACCCAGGTGTGGTACTCGGCGCGAATGCGCTCGGCAGGAAATAACATCCCGAGCCAGAGCCCGGGATGGTCGGGTCATATGTGGGACAAGCCGTATTCACCTTTCGTGGGTCGACAACCTGCACAGGGCCCACGCGGTCCGGCATGTCGGTCCCGCCACTGCCGTAGAGCGAATTATCAACGTCGCTCTGGTTCATCTGAACGGGGAAACCTGTCGAAAATCGGGTGATTCCCTGGACTTGCCAGCCCTGTGTCAACCGTTTCGGAGCGTTGCCGAAAGCTCGGTCGAAAGGGATCGCCCAGATGTAGCTGACTACGAAATTGTGCGTGACGTCCGTAGACGACAGCCCTCGACTCAATTTCGGATTAATGAAATTTACGGAGTCCCCGAACGCCGAAGAATTGTCCAGGGCCTTCGCGAAGGTGTATGCCGCGAGAAACGAAACGTCGCCGGCTTTGCGTTCCACGGTGATTTGTCCGGCGTGGTAGATGGAATTGGTGTTGAGAAGCGTATTTGTATTGCCATAGCCAATACACACAAGCGTCGGCGTACCGGGGCAGTAGTTGGTCGTCGAGATCGCATACGGGAATGTGCTGCTGCGGGTCCGGGTGCCGTAAACACAACCTGTCTGGGGCGTCGGCGTTGCTTGCGAACAGTCTGTTCCAGCCGGAGCCGTTGGAAGCTGGAAAACGTCATTTTCATTACCAGGGCCACAGCCCTGGGTTTGTGCGGTGATGTCAAACGCTCCGTCTGCCGCGAGTTGCTGGCACAGAGCCGGATTGCCAGCGTTGGCTTCCTGCGAGGTGATCAGACGGTGCCCCTCAGTCCCGACATACGCCAGGGTCAGCACCGTGGACTTGGTCAGTTCCCGCTGAATCGATAAATTGAAGTGCTCCGCGTAGGGCAATCTGTTGTGAATGTTATAGCCAGGAAAATAGTTGAGCGGCTCGTAAACGGAGAAGTCGAGGTTCTTGTTCGACGGATCGCCCGGAATCGGTGGAGTGAAAGGAAAACGTTGTCCCAGTGGTTGCCCGCTGGAGCGAATCACGAATGGTTGATCAAACAGCACCGACGTGGGGGATTGCCAATATAGGCCGAAAGGCGCGTCGGCGACCTCATAGAACAGGTTCAGGTCTTCCACCGAAGTGTAGTAAATGCCGTAAGCCGCGCGGATGCTGCTCTTCCCCGGCCCGCCGAAGATTTTGCCCAGAACTCCATCCGAAAAGCTTGGGGAATAAGCCAGACCGATGCGAGGCCCAAAATTGTCGTAGGTTGTAGGAGCCAGTGTCTTGGGAATTCCCTTGTCCCCCGGGAAGACTAGCCCTGTCGGGGCCAGAGGGAACACCGTGGACTGTTGCCCCGGATTCCAGGTCTGAATTTTTCCTTGCGTGTCGTACCAAGGCGTGCTCACTTCCCATCGCAGGCCCAGGTTCAGTGTGAGATCTGGAGTTACCTTCCAGGTATCCTGCACAAATGCGCCGCCGTACTTGGTTCGAGAATCCAGCAACTGTTTGGCAGCCTGGACGTAAGCAGCGCCACAAGTGTTGCAGGTCGCTCCTAAAAGGAAGTCGGCCACGTCAGATCCGGTCACTGACCCGTCAAAGGTGAATTGCCCGTTGGGGCTGGCGTAGTTCCTTTCGTTCACCTGGAGATAGCGGAACTCACCTCCGACTTTCCAAGTGTGTTTCCCGGCGGTTTTGGAGAACACATCACTCACCGTGTAGGTAGTGTTGGGCTGGTAGGTATTGAGCGTCGGCACACCGAGGTTTAGGCCAATCTGGCTAAAAGTGATCTGCGGAACATATTGCTTATATCCTGGCTGCGGGACAATGCCCAGGGTACCTTCACCGGTCACAAAATTGAGCGACGACAGGTCGGTAAAACTTCCCGCCGGGTTGTCCTTGTGGAGCACATTGCGGAACACAGTGGCGCGCGCTTCGTTGACCGCCGTAGTTCCGATCGTCTTCGTATTGCTCACCACAAACTGCTGCGCCCGCGAAGGAGTATCCGTCGGGAAGCCTGGCACATTCGCAAATCCAGCAAGCGCGCTGTTAACCGTCGAGCTGTCGAAACTGTAGTAGAACGACCAGTTTCCGGTCTTTCTGTTGTTGAAGTCCACCCGTTCCCCAATTTTGTCGTCGTTGGCGACGCTTTTTTCGCTGTTATTTGAATAGTTGTTCGAGTCGCCAGGAAGGGTCGGGGTAGGAATATATGGCAGGTACTTAGCGGATGGTGGTGCCCAGGCGGCTTGCGGAATTGCCCCATTCGGAAATAGGCATTGGGCCGGGTTCGTACAGGGGGCAAGGCTGAATCCCCACGGCTTACTAGAATCGGGCACCTCAACCATTGAGTATGCGTCACCGACATTTACCTGCCGTTCGAGCCGAGTTGAAAGTACTTGCGCCCAGCCCGGTCCGTCGACTGTCGTGGGAACCGGCACATTGTCGTAGGTCTGTCCGTTGACCGTCACACTGGCTGTCGTTTGAAACAGGGTGGGATCAAAATTGCCTGATCGCTGATCCACGGTGGGCACGGTAACGTTGCCGGTTTCGGCGCCTTGCACTTGCCGCGTGCCCTGGTAATCCGAAAAGAAGAATATATGGTCTTTCCAGACTGGGCCACCCGCCGCGTAACCGAACTGATTGCGCCTGAGTTCGGATTTTGACGACGTAAAATAGTTTTTGGCATCGAACTTGTCGTTTCGCAGGAACTCGAATACGTCGCCGTGGAACTGGTTTGTTCCGGACTTCGTGATGGCGTTCATCACTGCGCCGCTGAACTTCCCGTATTCCGCGTCGAAGCTGTTGGTAATCAGGCGAAATTCTTCCACTGAGTCCAGGTTCGGGACCGAACCGGCTCCGAGGTTGCGACCCTCACTCACATCACCACCGTTCACTAAAAATGCGTTGGCGGTTTCGCGCTGGCCATTCACGGAGATGTTGCCGGCGTTCAAAATCCCTGAGACTGGCCGAGTCCCACCGCCTTCAATGGTTCCGGCGGACGCGGGTGCCACGCCTGCCTGCAGGCCCAAGAGATCGATGTAACTGCGGCCGTTGAGCGGCAGCGCCAGCATTTTCTTGGAATCGATGACGTCGCCGAGTTGCGTGTTCTCCGTTTGGACCTGTACCGAATTCGCCATGACTTCCACTTCTTCGGTGACGGTGCCGACATCGAGCGTCACATCAAAGCGAAGCTGGTCGTTCACCTTAACAACGATGCCGCTCTCCGCAAAGGGACGGAATCCTTTGGCAGTCACCGCGAGCTTGTAGGTCCCGACCGCCAGCGCGAGGATACGAAACGAGCCATCGCCCGATGACACGGTTTCCGTGGCGGCATTCGTGTCGACATTCGTGGCAACGATCCTGGCGCCGGCGACCGCCGCTTCGGAGCGGTCTTTTACCGTGCCGGAAATCGACCCCGTCACGTCAGCGTATAAAGCATTTGCACTAACTAGTAAAGTTAAAACGATTAAAAACAGGCGAAGAACACGATTCCCCATAATCCCCCCCAAACCTTGGGGGCGGAGTTTAGGCGAAAACTCACGGTTCGTCAAGAAGAGAAAAAGAAAATAAACAACAAGAAACGACACAAAACGAAAGTATCGGTTTTTTGAGTTCTTGGGAGGGTTTACTGGCCGGTGGCTTAGGGCAAGGCGAAGGTGAAAACATCACTTCCTGCGGCGATGGCCACATACTGTTTGCCGCGGACGGCGTAACTCATGGGCGACGCCGCGATGCCCTGGCCGGTATTGAAGTGCCACAGCGGCTTCCCGTTGGTGGCATCGACCGCTTCGAAGGAGCGGGTGTCATCTCCGAAGAAGACTAAACCGCTCGCCGTGGTCATGGTTCCGGCGGACGAGTGGCCGAGACCGGATTGCACGTAGCGCCATTCCGGCTTCTCGCCTTCGAGCGAATATGCCAAAAGAATCTTCTGATTGTGATCACCTTCACTCTTGCTGACGCCAGTGGAGTAGTAGGTTTTTCCCTTCTGAAATTCTTCCGGCTTCTTCATGTAAATGTCGCAGCTTTCCAGCGCCACGAAGTAGAGCATCGAAGTGTCGGGGTTGAACGAAGGCGACCACCAATTGGTGGCGCCCACCATGCCGGGACAAACACGGCTTCCTTTCTCCGTGGGCTGCGCGTCCGTTCGAATGGGTCGGCCCTTTTCATCGATGCCGCTGGCCCAATTCAGTTTCTCGGAGAAACGCCGCGCGCTAAGGAAGGTTCCATCGGTGCGGTCCAGGACGTAGATGAAACCATTGCGATTCGCCTCGACAACAAGCTTGCGTTTCTGGCCGTGGAAGACGGCATCGACGAGCATCGGAGTTTCCGTGGCGTCGTAATCGAATAGATCGTGCGGCGTAAACTGAAAGTACCACTTCAGCTTGCCTGTGTCGGCGTCGAGCGCGATGAGGCAGTCGGTATACAGGTCGTCGCCGGGACGCGGGTCACCATCGAAATCAGGTGCAGGGTTGCTGGTGCCCCAGTAGATGGTGTTGAGTTCGGGATCATAGGTGCCGGGCATCCAGGTGGTTCCGCCGCCATGCTTCCAGGCTTCACCGGGCCAGCTCGAGGAACCAAACTCGCCGGGAGCAGGAATAGTCCAGAATCGCCAGGCTTCCTTTCCGGTTTCGGCATCATAGGCAGCCACAAAGCCACGAACTCCGTCATCGCCGCCCGAAGTACCGACGAGCACTTTGTCTTTGACTACCAGCGGAGCGCTAGTGGCGCCATAGTTCGGATTGCCATCGGTGTAGGCTACATCCCAAAGCAGGTGACCGGATCGTGCATCGAGACAAAGGAGATGCGCATTGTCGGTCTCCATGTAAATTCGCGAATGCCAAATTCCAACGCCACGATTATGGTGTTGCGACGCGTCGTCGATGAGTCCTTCGGTGATGGGACGGGAATAATGCCAAAGAATTTGGCCGGTCTGCGCGTCCAAGGCGTAGGCGTCGTTGGCCGACGTAACGAACATGATTCCGTCGAACACCACCGGCGTGACTTCGAGCCGGTCGGAGTTTGGCGAGTGGAACACCCATTGCGTGCGAAGCTGGCTGACGTTACTCGGATTAATTTCCCGAAGCGCACTGTAGCGGCGACCGGTGTAATCGCCGTTGTAGGAAAGCCAATTCGCGGAAACTGGAGAGTCGGTGAGTTGAGATGGTGGGACATCGATCTGCGTCGAGACCGGAACGGTTTTCCCGGCTTGCGCGAGGAGCGGCACCGCAAAGATAGCCCAAGTGAAGGCACTCGCTAACAATTTCCGCCACGGATTCATTCCTGTCCCTTTAATTCGGTTTAAGCCGACGACACTGCGCAGCCTCGAAAGGAATTCCATATAGTACAGGTCGACCCTGCGGAAACAAAATCTTTCGTCTTCAAGCAAGTCCAAATGTCGCCATGACGCTGCTGGAGAAGTTGTGATCGATTCGATCCGTGGAAATGAGGGCGTTCCGAGCCCGGTTGACATTCCAGGAAAGCGCAGTGTATGGATGGAGTCATGGGCCAACGAGATTTTTTTCATCTTCCGTTAGTCGCGCCAATGATCAGTATGGCGTTTTTATTGGGCGCGATCCCGGCAACGGCGCAAAAGCCGGCTTCGGAGGCGACAAGCGCGGCAGCACAGGCCGACGCCAAGCAAACTTACGAAAGCGTGTGCGCCGCATGCCACGGGCTGGACGCGCGAGGGAGTGAACGCGGACCGGATATAGCCTCGCGTCCCGAAGTCGTGCGGAAGACGGACGCCGAACTACTAGAGGTGTTGACGAATGGCAAGCTGGCCAGCGGAATGCCGTCGTTCTCCGCGTTTGGCAAGGAAAGGCTATCCGCCATGGTCGCGTACGTCCGGGCCTTGCAGGGGCGAGGGAATGCGCTGACGTTGCCGGGGGACCCGGAAAAGGGCAAGGCACTCTTTTTCGGGAAGGCGAGGTGTTCGCAGTGCCATTCGATTGGCGGCCAAGGTGGATTTTCCGCGCAGGACTTGGCCAGCTATAGCGGAAAGCTCGATGCGAACGCGTTACTCGCGAAAATTACAGACCCGGATCGGGGCCTCGATCCGCGCCGCGGACTTGCCCATGCCGTGTTGGCCGACGGCACGGAAGTTACCGGCGCGGTGCGGAACGAAGACAACTTTTCGATTCAGTTGCAATCCGCGGATGGAACGTTCCATCTCTTGAACAAAGCAGGCATCCGCTCGCAGACGTATCTTGGGGAATCCGGAATGCCCCGCGACTATGGCGCGGTTCTAACTAAGGCAGAGTTGAACGATATAGTCAGTTTTGTGCTTCGCGCCGTTTCCGAGAGGATGCAAGAATCCGCGCAACAACGGATACACGAAGACGACTAGCGCGCGTCACTGCAAGGCGCTCCGCCGGGCTACATGTGACAACTAGTAGCTCCGCGCTTTTCCAGATAACGCTGGTGATACTCCTCGGCTTTCCAGAACGGCCCCGCCGGAGTGATTTCCGTTGCGATCGGTTTCCGCAACTTTCTACTGGCTTCCAGCGCCTGCTTGGACTTGCGCGCGGCCGCTTCCTGTTCCGGTGTGTGAAAGAAAATCGCCGTCCGGTATTGCGTGCCGAAATCCGGTCCCTGACGGTTTACTTGCGTTGGGTCGTGAACCTTCCAGAAAACGTCGAGCAGTTGTTCGTAGCTGACTTTCGCCGGGTCGTAGGTGACTTGCACGACTTCCGCATGCCCGGTTGTATCTGAACACACATCACGATAGGTGGGACTTTCCGTATGGCCGCCGGCATAGCCGGAGAAGACCTCGATGACCCCGGGGACGCGGCGAAACGCGGCTTCCACGCCCCAGAAGCATCCAGCGCCAAAAGTGGCAAGTTCTGTCATAACCCGCAACCTCCAAAATCGATTGTGAGATTGTACGCCAGGTTAGATGCACGCCGGGTGCAATTGGCTCATTCCCTGGCAACTACGATCCGGGCGTTTCAGGCTGGCTTTTTATGCACCGGCTTGGCCGAGGCGAGTTCCTCAATTTTCTGCTGGGCCGGGGCTTTGTAGGGACTGTCGATCGAGGCCGCGTCTGTGAACGCCTGTTTGGCCTCTGGATTCTTCTTCAGGTTCACATAGGCGAAGCCGAGCCGGTACTGATTCCGGGCATAGGACACAGCGTCGGATTTCAGCAGTGGGGCGGCCTTGGTGAGATAGTCGACGGCCTGAGCGTTTTGCTTCTTCTCCAGGCTGATCTGACCGAGGCTGCTGAACGCCAGACCTCTCTGCACGGTAGTCTGCTGCTTCCATTGTTCGTCCGTGAGGTTATCCGGCTTCTTTGCCGAATCGGCCAGACTGGCGGCTTTTTTGGCAAACGATTCTGCTTTGTCTAATTGTTCGCCTTTTTCACTGTAGTCATCGGCAAGAAGCAGCAACATGGCAACGTTGTCCGGGTCCTTAGCCAGGACGGAGTTCGCGGCGGCTTGCATTTTGCCGCGGTCCTGCGCTTGCTGATAAGAGAATGCAGCCATGGTCAGGGCTTGGGTTTCCTCCGGCGTGCCCGTATACATCTTCGCTATGCGGTCAAAGTAGCTGCCTTTCTTGGCAGGATCTTTGGCATTGTAGGCGGCGCTGACCAGCGATTGATGAACGTAGTCGAGGTTGTCTTTCTGCTTGGCGACGGTATTGGATTTGTTGCGCGTCCAATCATCGGCGTCCCAGCCGGTTTGTGGAGGACTGGCCAGGTAACGCTGAACGATGGAGGTGGCCTTCTCGCCGTAGGAGAACAGTCTGTCGGCATCGCCTTTTTCGTTCGCTGCCCGAATCATGTTCAGGGCATTCTGAAAATTATCGGGATCGAGGGCGAAAAGCTTGTCTCCGTATTCGAAAGCTTTGTCGTACTGTTTTGCGCCGATGTAGTAGTTTACGTACTGTTCGTCGGCGATGACCTGATAATCGGCTTCCGAATGGTTTTTCGAAAACTCATCGATGAGCTGCAATTTTTGAGCGGGATCAGCGGCAAGGATTGTGTTGATTTGGCGATCGATTTCAGATCCAGCGGGGATCGTGATCGTTTTGCCGAATTGCGCGTAGCTGGAAGGAACGAACACCGCGAAGAGCAACAACAAGGCAGGAAAAAGTGTTTTGCGAGGCATCCTGACCTCCTGGGGATGTACTGTGGGAGCGAAGCTGCGTATATCGGAATTTTAATGTTCTGCGGAACCGCGCGCAAATTGTTTCCCCGCTGCGCCAGTCATCGAAAATTTGACGCCATCGGCATTTACAGTTGAACATTAAGGTTTTGGTGCGGAGGTGTACATGGACCTGGGCCTGCATGGCCGCGTAGCCATCATAGCTGCGGCGAGCAAAGGGCTGGGCAGGGCAGTAGCGGAAGAACTTGCTCGCGAAGGCGCGGAAGTGGCGATTTGCGCGCGCAATGAAGCGGACCTGCAGAAGGCCGCGGCACGGATACACGAAATCAGCGGGCACGAAACCTACTCGCGTGCTGTCGATGTGGGAGATGCCGCTGCCGTCGGAGAGTTTGTGCACCGCGTGAACGAGCGCTTCGGTCGCGTAGACATTTGCGTAACGAATACGGGCGGGCCCCCTTCGAAACTGTTCTCCGCTACAACCAATGAAGATTGGCGTACCTGGATCGATCAACTCCTGATGAGCGTGGTGTATTTTGCGCAAGCGGTGTTGCCCGGCATGCAAAAACGGAATTGGGGGCGATTCATCACCATTACCTCCTATTCTGTAAAACAGCCGGTGGAGGGCCTGTTGCTTTCCAACTCTCTCCGCGCGGGCGTGACCGGTATTGTGCGAACGTTGGCAAACGAATATGGAACTAACGGAATCACAGTCAACAATGTCTGTCCTGGATACACGCGAACAGACCGCCTTGACGAACTGGCAGCGATGATGGGTGCGAGAACTGGAGCGACTGCTGACGAAGTCTTTGCCGGCTGGAAAAAGCTGATTCCGGCGGGTCGGCTTGGCAGGCCCGAGGAATTCGCGTCGGTGGTGGCGTTTCTCGCGTCTGAACGGGCCAGTTATGTGAATGGTGTATCGCTGACGGTCGACGGCGGCACGACACGCAGCCTGCTGTAACAAGCGGCCACGGGACCACACTTTCATGCGTATAGGAGAGGCAATGAGTAAGAGGGTGATGGAGAAGAGTGTAAGCGGTGTGTGGTTTGGTGGCCTGTTGCTGGTCGTGCTGCTCGGCACTTCGTTGCTTTCGCAGGCAGATGAACCTTATGCGCGAAGCCGCAATTACGACCTGCAGCACTCCCGGATTGCACTGCGATTCGACGTCGAAAACAAAAAAGTGATCGGGGATGTTACGCACACGCTGTCCCTGTTGCGGGGAGGGCTTGACGAACTGGCCTTTGATTCCATCGGCCTGCAGATTGAAAGCGTGCGAATCAACAAGAGGGAAGCGAAGTTCGAGACCACGGACAAAGAGCTGGTCGTACACCTCCCCAAGACAGGCAAGCTGGGAGAGAAGTATGACGTGGAGATCAAATATGAGGGCAAGCCGACGAAAGGCTTGTACTTCATTCTGCCGGATAAGGATTACCCGAAGCGGCCCGCGCAGATCTGGACCCAAGGCGAATCAGAGGACACACGCTATTACTTGCCGACCTACGATTATCCAAATGATCGGCTGACGACCGAGACCGTTTTGACGGTACCGTCGGACTGGCTGACGGTTTCGAACGGAAAACTGATCAGCGCCACCGATGCCGGCGGCGGAATGAAAACGTGGACCTGGCGCGAGTCGCTGCCAAGTTCGACGTACCTGTTCACCGTAGTGGCGGGAGAACTCGCTGAAGTGAAGGATTCGTGGAAGAACGTTCCAGTAACCTACTATGCGCCAAAGGATAGAGCTGACCGGCTGTCGGTGAACTACAGTCGGACTCCCGCGATGATCGAGTTTTTCAGCAAGAAGCTCGGCGTGGAGTATCCATGGGAAAAATATGCACAAAGCATGGTTGACGATTTTGTCGCGGGCGGGATGGAAAATTCCAGTGCCACGACCAATACAGCTTCCTCCCTGCGTCATCCAAAGCTAGTCGCGGAGTATCCACAGGATGAGGACGGTCTGATCTCCCATGAACTCGGGCATCAATGGTTTGGGGACCTGGTCACCACCAAAGATTGGGGGAATATCTGGCTGAATGAAGGCTTTGCCACGTTCCTGGAGTTGATGTGGACCGAAAATCGCTATGGAAAAGACGAGGGCGACTACGAGCGCTGGGATTCGATGCGCGAATGGACGGTCCAGCACAACCTGTTCGCAAAACCAATCGTACGCCATGATTTCGATGACTCCAGCGAATTTGACGGCAACGCTTACGGCAAGGGAGGTCTGGTGCTGTATATGCTGCGCCGCAAGTTGGGGGAGGAAGCTTTCTACGCCGGCCTGAAGCACTACCTGGAAGTGAATCGCGGCAAGAATGTGGTTACCGCGGATCTGGCGAAGGCGCTGGAGGAAGAGACGCACACCAACGTAGACCAATTTTTCGATCAATGGGTTTACGGAGCGGGTGCGCCGCAATTTGAGATCGCCTATCACTACGACGCCGAGAAAAAGCAGGTGGCTTTGCAAGTCAAACAGTTGCAGAAAGTGGAAGGCCGCGTGGGACTATTTACCGCCCCCGTGGAAGTGGAGGTCACCAACGCGACTGGTCCGAAGCTCTATCCAATTAGTGTGACGAAAGCGGATGAGACTTTTACCTTCCCGTCTGCCAGCGTTCCACAAATGGTGATTTTCGACAAGGGCTCGCAGATTCTCAAGTCCGCCGACTTCAAGAAAGAGAAAAAGGAATGGATTAGTCAGCTCAAAAACGCTGGCGAGTTGGCGGATCGCGCCGACGCCGCAGTGGCCCTTGGAAAGCTTAAAGGGAATGACGAAGCGGCTACCGCGCTCGGCGAAGCATTGCGGACCGATAAGGGAAGGGGACTGCGCATCGAAGCCGCAAAAGCTCTTGGAGAGTTAGGGAGTGCAGCCGCCGCGACGGAGCTCCTGAGCGGGCTCGGGAGCATCACGGAACCAACTCTGCGCTCTGCGATCGTTCAGGCGCTCGGCTCGTTCAAGGACGATGCCGAGGTCGCGGCAAAACTGGAAGCGGTTGCCAAACACGACGAGTCGTACCGTGCGCAAGCTGCTGCACTTCAGGCGATCGGCCGCATGAAGCCCGCGGGTGCATATGACGTTTTGGTTGCGGCGGTGAATGGGGACTCACCGGATGGTGTGTTGCGAAACGCCGCGCTGCGCGCTTTCGGCGCATTGGGCGACGACAAATCCGTTCCTCTTCTGCGGGAATGGACGATGCCTGGCAAGGACTTTACTTCCCGCGAGGCAGCGATCGGCGGATTAGCGCGCCTGAAGAAGGATGACAAGGAAATCACCCAATTGCTCGCCGGCTATCTAAAGGAACCGCACTTTCCGATCCGCATCGCGGCGCTGTTTGCGCTCGGCACCCGCGGTGATGCATCCGCGATTCCGGCGTTGGAGGCTCTACTGAACAGCGGCGACTTGAGCATTGAGATGGCGCCGATGATCAAGGGTCAAATCGAACACCTGAAGAATCCTCCGGGAGGCGGCGCGCACCCGGGTGGGGGAGCCGGAGGAGCCGAATCGAGCGGCAGTCCGGGCAACAAGGGCATGGACGATCAGCGACTGGTTCACTTGGAACAGTTGGTGCAGGAAATGAACGACCGGCTAAAGGCCATGGAGGGCCGGTTGCCACCCGTCGCGAAGCCTTAGATTCAGGGCGCCGTCATCAAGATTCGCAAGTCACGGAGATTGTTTCCCGTTGGGCCGGTGACGATCGCATCGTCCAGCCGTTGGAAGAAGCCGTAGGCGTCGCTTTGACGAAAAGCGGTTACCGGATCAAGGCCGAGCGCTCGTGCGCGATTTAACGTGACGCCATCGGCGACTGCTCCCGCAGCCGGGCTATTGCCATCGATACCATCGGTCCCCGCGCTGAGGACCACGATGTCTCGACCGGCGATCTTTTCGACACAAGAAAGCACAAACGCGGAATTTCGTCCGCCGATACCATTGCCCGTCACGGGAGAACTGACCTCTCCGTCCGCGACAACGGCGACAGCCTGGCGCGGATTCTCGCGCTGCCACGTCTCTAGCTGACTCAACAAGAATTCCGAAGCTTTCTCGACCGGCCAATCGTCCGTGGCGTTGTCGCAGCAGCAAGCGTAACCGTGTGCCTCGAGCGCATGGTGTGCGGCGTGGAACAAGTCGTCCATACCGAGGAGCAAAGAAAAATGCGCGTTGGCGAAGGCTGGGTGGCCCGATTTGGGTGTCTCCGGCATCAATCCGGCGCTAAGCCATTTCTGAACGGACAAAGGAAACCGCTCTCTCAAGGCAAACTCTGCGAGAATTCGTTCCACATCGCCCTCTGTCGTCGGATCAGGTAGGGTCGGGCCAGAGGCGAGCGCCGCCTCGCTTCCGACCGGAACATCCGTCACCGCAACCGTGATTTTGGTCGCGGGACCGGCCGCCAATGCCAGGCGTCCGCCCTTGATCGCGGAAAAATGGCGCCGCACGGTATTCATGGCATGGATCGGAGCGCCGCACGTCACCAGCGCCTGATTCACCTTCTGAACGTCTTCGAGCGTGATATCAGGACCGAGAGGGCGTTCGACAAGTGCCGAACCGCCGCCTGAAAGCAGGAAGAACACCACGGTTCGCTCATCGCAGGTGGCCAGCACATTCAGAATTGCCTCCGCGGAACGCCAGCTATCGTTATTCGGAATCGGATGGCCCCCCACGAAATACTGAAGTCCGCGAATTCGTGCGGCTGGTGGGGTGGGTGCGCTGACGATTCCACTAATTGTCGTGCCGGGCGGAAGCTGTGCGACAAGGCCGTTCGCCATTGCATGAGCCGCCTTGCCAATCGCGATGACAAAAATTCGGGCAGCCTTCGGAAGTTCCACGCATCGATCCGGCAGAACGAGATTGGACTCTGCAATTTGTATTTTCTGTGCCATCACTGCCGGAATGTCGATGGAACGAAGTGTGTGGAGGAAAACTTCGCGTGCCAGTTGTTTTGTCGGGGGCATCACGGATCGCTGCCGATTTAGGGGTTGCGCAGAATGTCAGGATTCAGAAGATTTGTCGGCCGCTGGCCTTTGAACAGCGAAACGACATTGTTCACCGCCATCACGGCCATCTTCGTTCGCGTTTCAAGGGAGGCCGAGGCAAGGTGGGGGGCTAGGACCACATTCGGTCGTTTGAGTCCGGGGTGGATGAAAGGTTCGTTCTCGTACACATCCAAGGCCGCGCCGGCGATCTTTCTCGCGTCCAGGGCGGCGACCAGTGCGGCCTCGTCAACAACCGGTCCGCGCGAGGTGTTGACTAGAAAAGCGGTAGGCTTCATGCGGAAGAACTTCGCGCCGTCGAAAAGTCCGCGAGTTTCTGGAAGCAACGGCACGTGCAAGCTGACGAAATCGGCTTCGGCGAGGAGCGTGTTCATATCGCGGAATTCCGCGTTTACGGATCGCTCGATATCTTCGCCCGCGCGAACCGCGTCGGTGTAAATCACCCGCATCTGAAATCCCGAAGCGCGGCGCGCCACGGCGCGGCCAATGCGGCCGAAGCCGACCACGCCAAGAGTTTTGCCCCAAATATCGGCGCCGCAAAGTTGGTCGAGGTTCCAGCCCTTCCAGTTACCGGAGCGGGCCAGAGCTTCGCCTTCGCTCAGGCGGCGCGCGACAGCCAGCAAAAGAGTCCAGGCAAAATCTGCGGTGGTTTCATCGAGGACACCGGGAGTGTTTGTCGCGGCAACGCCTCGCTTGGTGCAAGCATCCAGGTCGATATTGTCAAAGCCGACGGCGACGTTCGCGGCAATACGCAGTTTCGGGGCGGCCCGCAAGAGTTCGTCGTTGATTTTCTCGGTGAGCAAACACACCAAGCCTTCTTTGTCTTTCACGCGCCGCAAAACTTCATCACGCGGAGGGCGTTCCGAGCCGGCCCAATACTCCGCATCACAACTGGCATCTAAAATTTGGCGGGCTTCTTCGAATAACGGATGAGTACAGTAGACTTTCGATTTCGGCATTCCCGAGCCCCATCTTGTTGTGGCGGTCCTCTACACTAGCACAGCTCTTGCAGCTTGCGAGGAACCATTGCCAGCGTGCTACGTGTCTAACTATAGTGAAGGAGTGAGCCCGCAGCGCACGCCCGCGAACTTATCCCTCGTCCGTGAAGTGAAGGCGCTCCTCGGCGCGCCGAACGTACTGGAAAACCTTGAGGACCTGATTCTGTACGAGTACGACGGGTCGGTGGAAAAAGGCCGGCCGGATCTGGTGGTGTTTCCGCACACCTCGATCGAAGTCTCGGAAATTGTGAAGATTGCGAATAAATACGGCGTGCCGATCGTGGGACGCGGCGCTGGCACGGGCCTGTCGGGCGGAGCCTTGGCGCGCAGCGGCGGAGTGATGATTGTATTCGCAAGGATGAATAAAATCCTGTCGATCGACATCGAGAATCGCCGCGCGATCGTGCAGCCGGGTGTAGTGAATCTGGATATTACGCGGGCGGTCGAACATGCCGGCCTGTATTTTGCTCCTGATCCTTCAAGCGCAAAGTCGTGCACGATTGGAGGCAACGTCGCGGAAAATGCGGGCGGCCCGCACACGCTCGCCTATGGCGTCACGGCAAATCACATTGCGGCGCTCGAATTGGTGCTGCCCAACGGGGAAATTGCGCGTATTGGCAGCGAGCATGGAGACGCTTCGGGCTATGACTTGTGCGGGCTGTTTGTAGGCAGCGAGGGAACGCTCGCGCTGGTGACTGAGGTGACGGTCAAACTCTCGCGCGCCGCCGACGCGATCAAGACGATCCTCGCCGTGTTCGAGTCGATTGATGACGCTTCGCACGCAGTTGTGGAGATCACCGCGAGAGGCATCACGCCCGCGGCTTGCGAGATGCTCGACGGTTGGACCCTGCGGGTTGTCGAAGACTACATTCATGCGGGATTTCCGCGTGATAGTGGGGCAGTCCTGTTGCTTGAAGTGGAAGGGCTGTCTGAGGCAGCGGAAGGGCAAGCGGCGGCTATCGAAGAGGTGTGCAAACGCTGCCGGGCGCGTGAAGTGCGGCTTGCGAAGGACTTGCGCGAGCGGGATTTGTTGTGGAAGGGAAGAAAAAACGCTTTCGGGGCGCTCGGGCGCCTAGCGCCTTCGAATTATGTCCTCGACGGAGTGATTCCCCGGTCCAAATTGCCTGAAGCGCTGAGCCGGATCCGTGAAATCGGTAAAGAGCACGGATTCGAGATCGGAAACATTTTTCACGCCGGCGACGGCAATCTACACCCGATCGTTCTGTACGATCCACGAGACAAACGGCAATTCGAAAGGGCCATCACAGCGGCGCACGCCATCATTCGCATGTGCCTGGCGCTGGGCGGCGCGCTGACGGGCGAGCATGGCGTCGGAATGGAAAAAAGCGAATTGATGCTGCTGCTGTTCAGCGATGCAGACTTCGCATTGATGCGGCGGGTTCATGATGCATTCAATCCCGACTCGTCCTTGAATCCGGGAAAAGTCTTTCCTTTGAGCAAGGGTTGCGGGGAAATTCGAGTCAAAGGAGTTTCGCCGGCTGGCGAGCCCGTATGAGCACAGCGATAAACCCTGCCACTAAGCTGGCTGATGTGATCGGAGCCAACAGCGTTGTCTCCGCTCCGGAAGAACTGGCAACGCATGCAATGGACGGCATCACTCCGCAAGTAATTGCGTGTCCCACTTCTGCGGAACAGGTCCAAGAAATCGTGCGCTTCGCCGCGTCGGAAAGGCTTGCCGTGCAGGCGTTTGGATCGCGGAGCAAGTGTGAAATGGGAATGCCGGTTTCTCGCTGTGACATTGCGATCGACATGACGCGTCTCCGCGAGGTGGTGCATTACGACCCAGGGGACCTCACGCTGAGCGTCGATGCGGGGATTCCGCTGCGGGAACTGGAGGAGCTTTTGTCCAGGCTCGACCAGTTCTTGCCTCTGGCGGTGCCATGTTTCGAAAGCACCACTGCTGGTGGAGCGATCGCTTCCGGTATTGATTCCGCCCTGCGACAGCAATACGGTTCCGCGCGGGATTTTCTAATTGGCGCGGAGTTTGTCGACGGTACGGGCCAGCTCTGCAAGAGCGGCGGTCGCGTGGTGAAAAATGTCACCGGCTACGACCTGCACAAACTGCTGATCGGTTCGCTCAGTACGCTGGGTGTGATTACCCGGCTGAATTTCAGGACTTTTCCGTTGCCGCCCGCCAGCGGCGCCTGCCTTGCACTTTTCTCCGACGCAGCGGCTGCCCTTGCATTTCGCGCCAGTGTTGACCGCAAAGGGTTGCCGCTGGCAGACATGGAGATTCTCGATCCGGAAACGGCCCAAATTCTCCGCGCCATCCTCCAGAGGACGGATTCACAAGTACCGGGCCTACTCTCGCCCGATGCCTGGTCCGTGTACTGTTCGTACGAAGGGCACGAGGCCGTTGCGATGCGCATCGCTAAAGAACTCCAGCAATCGGCCGGCGATACCAAGGCACTGAGCTTGAACCCGCTTGGCGTCACCTCCGGCGAGGAAGTTGGGGGCATGCTGCGAGAGGCCTACGAATGGCTGCGCTGGGGTTCGCCGGCCACCCTGCTGCAACGAATTGTCGTACCGCGACTATCCTCTGAGATTCTTGGCGCCTTGCGCGAATCGGCCGCGGCCTTGGGACTTCGCTCCTCGATTTTGGTGCGCGCGTGCGGAGTCGTTTATGTCTCGGTGTTTGGTGAGGACGAAGAGCAGGGCACGCTGGCGTCACTGACGAACACAGCACTCAACATCGGCACACTCGCCAGAGCGCGGGGTGGATGCTCAGCGATTCTTCATGCGCCGTTGGGAGTAAAAACCCGCGTTGCGGCAGCGCGGGTCGCACTTCCGGACGAGTCACTTCAGTTAAGGCTGAAGCGTGCTTTCGATCCCGGCAATTTGTTCGCTCCCGGGCGCATCGTAGGAGGCGTCTGAGTTGGTTGAGGCGCAGACGATCCCCGGCGTTGTTCCTGTATACGAGGACTACACACGCTGCGTGCACTGCGGCCTTTGCCTGAATCACTGTCCAACCTATCGTCTGTGGCAATTGGAAGCAGACTCCCCCCGCGGGCGAATCCGGCAAATGATTCTTGTGAACGAAGGACAATTGCCGGTAGCAGGCAACTTCGTGGATCACATTGACAAATGCCTCGATTGCCGCTCGTGCGAAACAGCGTGCCCTTCGGGCGTGGAGTATGGAAAGTTGGTGGAGCACGCGAGAGCAAAAATCGCGCGAGAGTACCGGAGGCCGTGGTTCGCCCGGTTGGCAAGAAGCTACACGTTCAAACAGCTGCTGTCGAATCCAAAGCGAATCGCCACGTTCGCCGGGCTGCTTCGCTTCTACCAGAAGTCCGGAATACAGAAGCTTGCTCGCGCGATCGGGATATTGCGGGCGATGGGTCTTGCGGACAAAGAGAAGCTCTTGCCTAAGATTGATGACGAATTCTTCTTCAGCCAGCTCGGCAAGACATTTCCGGCTAGCGGCGCAAGACGAGCGCGCGTGGCTTTGTTTGCGGGGTGCATCGCGAACGTGACGTTCAGCAGGCTAAACCACGCAACCATCCGTGTCCTTGTGGCGAACGGATGTGAAGTGGTTATTCCTGAGCAGCAGTTTTGCTGTGGCGCGCTGGCGGCGCACGCTGGCGAACGCGGAGCCGCACGAGAGCTGGCCCGAAAGAACCTGCGGGCATTTGGCCGCGGCGGCTTTGACGCCATCCTGACTAACGCTGCGGGCTGCGGCTCAACGCTGAAGGAATATGCGCATCTTTTCGATGCGAACGAACCGGAACGCCCGGCGGCCAAGGCGTTCGGCAATTTGGTGAAAGACGTGACGGAATTTTTGGCGACGCTGGGCGTCTCGGCAACGCTGAAAGCAATTCCTGCGCGTGTCACTTACCAGGACTCCTGTCACCTGCTGCACGGGCAGAAAATCCGAGAAGCGCCCCGGCAGCTCCTCCGCGCCATCCCCGGCGTAGACCTGGTGGAATTGCCGTTCAGCGATATTTGTTGCGGGTCAGCGGGGATCTACAACGTGACGCAAACCGACGCGTCCATGGAACTGTTAGCCGAAAAGATGAAGTTTGCCACCGCCACGCAGGCGACGATTATTGCCACGGCAAATCCAGGTTGCTTGCTGCAACTCCGCGCAGGATCCGAAATACATAAGACCGGACACGAGGTTTTGCACGTCATCGAATTGTTGGACCGGGCGCTCTACCCTTCCCGTTCGCCAATCAAATAGCGACAACCTTGCGGGCCCATGCGTGCTGCATGGACCGCTTCCGCAGGTACGTCGCAGCGATCGCCCTCGCGATAGCTTTTGGATACGCCGTTCAGGGTAAGCGTCATTTCGCCGCTCAGAATAATGTGGGCAGTTTCCACGGGATGCCTGTGGTTCGGATAACGGGCGTTGGGCACGTCCTCCCAGACATACGTGTGCGTGAAGCCTTCACTTACAAGTTGCGCGGTAAGATCCTTTTCGCTCACGTTCATGAAGCTATTCTACTGTGTCCAGACACGACAACGCCCTCCCTGCAGAGATGGGGGTCGCTGCAGAAAGGGCGCGCCGTCTTCAGGAGAGAAGATCGGTGCTGCTAAAGCTCATTCAGCCGGAGGCGGCGGAGGAGTCACCCCATCCGGAGGTGCGCCTGCTCCTGGTCCGCCGGGTCCACCGCGGTGCATACGTGGCCGCATCTTGGCCTGAGTTACGTTGTAATCTGACGGAACGGCGAACAGGGAAGCCGCCGGCTCGTTTCGCTGAATATTGGTTAATGCGTAAGTAGTCTGTCCAAACCGGGGATCCGTACGCGTGCTCTTCACGATGACTTGCAGATCGGACGAATACCATTGTTCATTCACAATCGAAATGGGATTCGCGTTGCCAACCTGTCCCGCGGGAATCGTGCGCGTATACCGCGTGCCCTGGGCTTGAATGCCGTTAATGGATTGCGTGCCCAGGTCTTCCTTCTTCAGTGTGCCGTTGGCAACCTCTTCCTGCAGGTGCGCTTCGAACTTGCCCTGCACGTTGCCGGATTTCTTGGCGCCCTTCGGGTGAGTGGGCAGTTGCTCCGCGTCCTTGGTGTCGGGGTGAAGCACATACGCTGTGGAAGCCACTGGGTCGTGAATCATCACAATGGACTTCGGCTGGCCGGAGGTCGAGAGTGGCCCGGCGCCGGTGAAAGTGGTCTCGCGACGAGTGCGCCCCTGGGAGTCGCGATAGATCGTGGACTGCACTTTACGATCAATGGTGTTACCGTCCGCCAACTTTTGGGTGGTCTCGGTAATTGCGGTCGCACTATATGGAGCACCGCTCACGACTTTGCCGGGATGCATTTCCGCAAATCCGAGCAACTCCATCCGCGGGCCCATCGGCCCACCGGGCCCGGGACCTGCCAAATCCGGCGGAGGGCCAGGAGGTGGCTCTTGTGCTCGCAGCGAGCACGCGCCAGCCAATAGCGCGCCTGCGACGAACGTTTGTATCAACTTCTTGTTCATTTGGTTCTCCTCTTCTCTCCCGTGCTCCGTTAGCGGCGTCAGAAATCTGCGCCGTCCGAAATTATTCCGTGGTTTCCGGCAAACGGACCGCTTGCGGCAGCCCATCATCGCCAACCAGCAAATCCACCTGGATCAAATCCGCCGCATGTTCTTCGTTCACTGTAAAGCCCAGCGCACCCAGCGCACCGCGCTGCATTTCAACGCGCACCACCGTGGCGTCTTCCATCGGCGAGGGTGTGCTTCCAGGCAGCATTGTGAAATCACCCGAACTGCTCGAAGCGACCAGCGTATCCCCGACTTCGAGCCCGCCGGCATACTGCATGCGCGACGATGAATTGCTCGCTGTCGCCGCAACTTGCCCGCTCGCCGGTGCACCTTTAGCAACGTTCATGCCGCTCTCGCGCCGCCAGCTGGTCCACGAAACCACAGCTGCGATCAAGGCCGCAGCCGCCAGGGCCCATGCCCCGGCCCACGCGAACCGGCGCATCTTTTCCCCTTTGTGTCTGGTGCGAAACTCCTGCATCAGCCGCATCTGGACGCGCGCGGGAGTCTCTGCGTGCTTGGTCTCGAGACCCAAGTAGCGAAGATCGTCTTGCAGGGTCTGTACATTCACTTGCAACGCCGCGCACTGCGGGCACGCCTTTAAATGTTCCGAAACAGCCTGGCGCAGTTCGCTCTCTGGAGGCTCAGTTGGGAGGTCCACACAAGCCATGGCGAACTCTTCACAGCTCATCGGCCCTGGGCCCTTGTATTCGCTACCGCCCGGCATTGGCTCTCCTTGGCACCTCGCGCAGCATCTCGAGTTTTGCTAATAGCAGTGCCCGGCCACGATGGAGCCGCGAGCGAATCGTCCCCACGGGGCAATCCATGGCGTTGGCGGCTTCTTCGTAGCTCATCTCTTCCAGTTCGCACAAAATAATGGCTTCGCGGAATTCTGAGGGCAATTCCAAGACAGCGGCTCGAACTTGGGCCCGCCGTTCGTGCAATTCTGCCCATTCGACGGGCGTCATATCTTTGCTGGCCAATGTGTCCGTCGAAAATCCGTCTTCCGTTTTTTCGGCAAGCGGCAAGTCGCGGGGAGTGCGTTCGATGTGCTTCATGATGCGGTTGCGAGCCACGCCGTATAAAAACGCACCCAAGGTGCCGCGGTTCGGATCGAATTTTCCGGGCTCGCGGATCACGGTCATGAACACTTCCTGCACGATTTCCTCGGCTGCCCAAGAATTGCCGGTCATGCGCAAAGCAAAACGAAAAAGCGGCGCTTGATAACGGCGGTAAAGCTGGGCGAAGGCATCCTGGTCACCCTTGGCAGACCGCCGAAGCAGCACGTCATCCCGACCGTCGGTCTCGATTGGCAGTTCTCCTGGAATGACGCTCGCTCCTTTTAAATTCCCTGTTGCTAACAAAAAAGTTCCCAATTTCCATAGCTGCCGCCAAGGATAGCGCGTTCTGTTAAACCCAGCGGCGGGATTGGAGTTGTTGGCCTGAAAGCCCTTCGGCATCGCCCGATCTTCGATTTATTGCTTCTTATTGGGGCGAAAGAGGTTAGCGGCAATCCGAGTGACCAGGCCACGCGGCACGATCCTCTGCGATTGCGCTCCCAGGTAGTTTCCAAGGCCGGAGATCACGTAACTCTTCCCCTCCGCCAAGGCGAGCAGGCCCGTTCGCGCGACCTTTTCCGCGGTTTCCTGGTTTTTAGCGGTGAAGCGCTCTTGCCCAGCTACGGCATGAAACTCCGATTCCGTGGACCCTGGGCAAAGCGCGCAAACGCGAATTCCATAGGGCTTCATTTCTTCCGCGAGTCCCTCTGCAAACAGGAGGTCAAACGCTTTGGTAGCAGCGTAAGTCGAAATGTAGGGGACCGCCTGAAATGCGGCGGTCGACGCCAGGATCAAAACGTCGCCGCGCCGGCGCTGAATCATGCCGGGAAGAAAAAGTCTCGTCAGATGAACCACTGCGCTGCAGTTGACTTGAACCATATCAACGAGGCGCTGCACATCCACTGAGTGCAGCTCTCCATATTGTCCAAATCCGGCGTTGTTAATGAGCAACTCGATGGCAATACCGCGCTGCGCAGTGAAGTCAAAGATTCTAGACGGTGCATCGGGAAGAGAAAGGTCTGCGGCAAAGATTTCTGTCTGAATGCCGTTTTTCTCGCGCAACATGCGGGCCAGTTGTTCCAGCCGGTCTGCTCGGCGGGCAGTCAGAACCAGATGGGCCCCGACAGACGCGAGTTCCTTAGCCAGAGCCACGCCTATGCCTGCGCTGGCGCCCGTCACCAGCGCCCAGCGACCACGCCACGCTTTGTCCATCGGGAGATTCCTCAGGTGGAACTGCTCTTTCCGAACTTCAGAACCGTATCTTTCAAGCGGCTGCTTTCCTGCTTCATGCGGTCCATCAACCGGCGCGCCCAGACGAACTCAGCCGCCAACAGGGTCAGGCCCAGAAAAATCACCACCCACCCGGGGCCAGGAGTGAAAAACATGACCACTCCCAGGGCCAGCAAGGTGAACCCCGCCAAAATCTTAAAGAACCGTCGAACTTGATCAATGCTTCGAAAAAACATAAACCCTCGTGGGCGGAGGGAAACGCCATTTATTGTGACGGTATTTGCGGCAAATAAGCAACATGCACGCGTTAACATATGCGGTTTTTGGCAACGATCTGGCGCTATCGAAGGCGAGCCCTACCAGAACTCTACTGACGTTGGATGAGCGCAAGCGATAGGCAAGACGCTTCTTGCGAGCTGATGCGCGCTAGTGCTTTAGCTCGCCCCAGCGGAACGCCGGCCCGATCGTGAAACGGACATAGTTCTGCCGATTGGTGAGCAGGTCCGAAAACAGATGTGTGTTAACCCAGTCGGTCGTGAAACGCAGGCCCAACCAGCGATTGACGTTGACATCGAAACCGCCTCCGACCCCGACGAACCACGTGGTGTCGGTTTGGTGCTCGGCTGGCGGCGGAAGCTGCAAAGCCTCAAACAATGGACCCAGCTGCGGGGGGAACGTAAGGTTTGCTTTCTCGTGAATACCCCCTAGTCCGGGACGCGCAAAGAGGGTGATCCTTGGCCACTTGCGGAAATAGAACTGAGGGCCGGCTGCAAACGTATACGTCGTGGACTTGAACGGAACATGAATCGAACTGGGCGGAATGCCTAGTCCCGCGACCGGCTTCGCATAGATCGTCTCGCTGCCATTGATGGTTCCTGCGCCGCTGAAGATGTCCTCACCGATGGCGCTGAAATCTCCGCCGAGACCCAGCCACGGCTTGACGATTACGCCAAAATCCACGTCGAACCCGCGTTCCGTCAAGTTCCGTGCCGGACTAATCATGTAATCGAACCCGGTATAGACCGTGTATCGCGGAATTATTTCTTGTGCGGGCACCGGGTAACTGAACAAGCCCATGAGTCCAAACGACAGAATTGCTCGTACCAGTGAAGTAATCGAGAGGCAGGGAAGGGGAAGTCTCATGTCTCACTCCTAAAATATTCGAGAACCCGGGTGGGCCGAAAGGACACCAAGGTAGTGATGGCGTTCGGTGAGCGAGACTGCAGGCTTGCGATAACTAATTTCGACGAAGTTGCGAAGAACTACAGTGATATAGATCACATCCGCGAAATAAGACGATTCGGTTCAGTCATCCGTGGTGGGGAAGCCCGAAACCGCGATCTTGAGAAATGTTTCGTCGATTCGCCGGAATTTGAACACGGGAGACCCCGGCCCTGCCTGGCTTTCGCTTTCCCACTCACATCGATGGAGAACAAAGCGCGACTGGTTGCAAGAAATGCGCGACTGCATTGTCCGAACGATTGGTGAGCAGCGGTTTAGTGCAGGTCGACGAGCTGACAACGAATGAGGTCGACGGCTTCGCGGCGCGAGCCCACATCGACCTGTTTCAGAATGCGATGAACGTGGTTGCGCACGGTAAATTCAGACAGGCTCAGCTTCGCGGCAATTTCCTTGTTGGTGAATCCTTGGGCCATCAAGTCGATGAGCTGGCGTTGCCTCAGTGTCAGATTCGACCTTGCGCTCAGGTTCTGGGTTGCCAACTGCGAGGATGTTTGGGAGAACCAACGGAACAGCGTCGCGCATAGCTTCGGCGGGCAAATCGACTCGCCGCGAAAAGTTGCGCGAATCGCACCAATCACCTCATCCGCGGACGCGTCTTTCAGAAGATAGCTATTGACCCCGGCGCGCACAGCCTCCAGGAACTGCTCGGAGTCGTCGTCCATGCCGATGAGAACGGTCTTCACTTTGCCGGCCTCGGCGGGATCGGAGAAAAGGTCGGCCGGTAGGTATCTTTGGTTGAAAAAGTCGACCGCTAGAACGTCACAACTGGCTATTTTGGCCAATGGTGGCGGGGTGCCGTTCAGTCCGCAAACCCCCACCACCTGAAAGTCGCCACGTTTCTTGAGAAGCCGATTCAAAGCTTCGCGCAGAAGGCGATTCTCAATCAGGAGAACAACACGAATGCCGGCGTCCTGTGGGGAGTCAGACACGGCTCTATTAACCTTGTAGCTACTTAATCTTCCGGGTACCTGAAAAGCAAGGTCTGCAACCCAGTTGGTGCACTGTAGTACTGCAGCGAGAACTTGTCAAGCGAATATACTACACACAATAGATAAGTAACCCAAATGTATCCAGTCTGGGACGGCAGTTCTGTGGATACTTCTTGAACTTATTCCACTTTTTTGTAGATCACTGTGAACATCTATCTACATTCGCACCGAGTTTTGACTAGTACCAGTAGATAATCCGCGGTGCGCTCCACACCGGATCGCCAACTCCGCCTAGATCACTTTAGGTTCAATCCCTGTGGATGACTTTTGAATCTGTTATGCGCTCCGCTTGCCACGCCATACTTCGCTGACAGGGAGCTCGTCATGGAAAGACAGATTCGCGTTTTAGTCGCGATCCGGCCCCGTTTAATGCGAGAGCTGATTTTGAACACGTTTGCAGACCAGCCGGACATCGAAATCGTGGGCGAAGTTGCTGAAGAGGCCGAAGTACCTGCAGCTGTGGACAACTTGTCGCCCGATTTCCTGCTGTTGTCGCAGGATGACACGCGTCACAGACCCTCGGTATGTGATTTAGTCCTACGACGACATCCGGGCCTGCGGATCGTCGCGGTCGCGCCGGATCGGAACTACTCGGTCCACTATTGGGTCTCTTTCGACATTCATTCACGGGACGTCGAGGCTTCGGAGGAAGGGATTCTGGAAGTCATGCGCACGAGGAGTTCTGAGGCCTTTGAGGGACAAGCATGAGAATCAGGGTTTTTCACTCCACTACATGTTGCTGCCGACACTTTGTTCTGGCGGCGTTGATCACCGTCCTGCCGGCGTGCGCAACTTTTGCACAACAACCTGCACAGCTAACCGGCTCCAGTCAGACTTCCAGAGGCCGGAACTCCATAGATTCCGAGTTGGCGAAAGAAAACGCGAACCGCGTCGCTGCTTCCTCGGTTCTGCTGAAAGAGATTCTGATCGCGGATCCCGGGCTGATGGTCGAGTTGAAAGACTGGATTGCGAAGGATGCCAGCGACAACGGGCAACTGGTGAACGATGAGGATTTGACCGATTCGGCGGTTTTTGACCGGCTGAATTCGGATGTC
>DATJZF010000061.1:0-159589 GCA_035499255.1 Dongiaceae bacterium
GACCGAAGAGATGGTTGGTGGGCAGCACCGAAGCGATGAAGCGACACAGATCCGAGCGTCAGGGTGAACACAGCAACGCCAATGATCGATGCTCTTCAGCAGATACGCGACGGGTGTCTCCCCAGGAGGCCAACACCCCAGAAAAAAGCTCTTGCAACGGCCGACCTCGTTAGAGATTGCCGACATCTTGGGACTTTAGACTGGCGCAGCCTTAACCATGCTCACTGCGACACGAAGGTGGCGGCAGAGGAGGTGAGTAAGATGTAGGCAGTTATAAACTAATCTTAAAGGACGAACTCATGCAGGTGCGATATGAGATTACCCCGAGTGACCATTTAGAGAAGCTAAAGGTACAG
The DNA here is from genome assembly GCA_035499255.1 of Dongiaceae bacterium. GTDB lineage: Bacteria > Acidobacteriota > Terriglobia > Acidiferrales > UBA7541 > Acidiferrum. The sequence goes on from DATJZF010000061.1 coordinate 357, forward strand.
TTTGGTCCATCCGCCAGAGTCGGTAAGCTTCTAATTGGCATTGCTGGAATGTTTTTGGGCATTTTTTGCTATCGTTTTTTAGTGAGCCATGGATTGTAGTGATAGCCGTGTTCGCCGCGCTCACAATTACCCAGCTATTTATGCCACAAATTATTCACCGGAGAATCTATCATCGGAAATCCGCGCCTCTTCGAGGTGCGGACCGTGACATTCGGTGATGAGGGTATCAAATCCGAAAAAGAGAGCGGCAACGTTGAGGTAAAAGTGGAGCAGTTTTCGAGGCTTCAAAGAAACAAAGAACCTCTTCTTGACCTACCAAGATAAAGATGTGGTCGGGATTGTACCGAAACGTGCCTTTCAGACGGATGAGGCTGTCGAACAATTTAGGATCTTGCTTGCCTCTAAGCTACCAAGGTGCTGATTCAAACTCCCTGCTAGGCAGGACGGGTGGCCCACCGTTGCTCTGCCTCATCGATCTGAGGATATCCCGAGGGACGTAGCCGAGGAATGATAGAAAGGCGCGGAGCGGGTGCCGCACCTTCGATTTCTAAGGGTGCGGTTTTTGACTTACTTCTCTTCGACGAAAGTGACGCCCCAGACGGGACGTTTCCTTTCCCCGCATCCTCCCCCCGGTTTGACATGCCCCAGTCGCTGGCCTAACATGCCGTGGTCCTTGCCACAGGTTTCGCGCAACCTCAGTTTCGCCGGGAGTCCGTATGTCTGACTGGATGTACGTGCAGGAAAATCCTGCTGAGCAGCTCGCTCAAATCCACTCTTTCTCGTTCATCAAGAAGCAACAGAGTGGCGAGGTTTCCTTTCACATCACCATCAAGGAATTTGCCGCGCCTCCCCCGGGCCAGCGTCTGCGCTTCTTTGCTGAAGCCGACAAGTCCGTAAACCAAAAAACAGCTCCCTTCGTCCCATGCGGCTGGGGGAATACACTCTTCAATGCTCTCGGTGATTGCGTCCGCCTGATCCGTCAATTTCCTTATGAGGGAGAGCCGCAATCATGATCCTTTTACTCGACAAAACTTCGCCAAAGCCCGGCGTCGCCGTCGTCCAGATCAAGGGCAGCATCCATTCCGGCCCCGATTGCCGCCGCGTCGAGCAGGAAGTGGAACAGCTCATCGGCGCCAAACAGAACTTCGTCATCCTCGATCTTTCCCAGGTCACCCACATTGACAGTGCGGCGATCGGTTCCATCGTCCGCTGCCTGACTCGCGCCAAGGAATCCGGTGGAAGATTGTGTCTTGCTGGGTGTGCCGGAATGATCGAAGCCAGTCTGAAGCTGACCAGGCTCGACAAGGTGCTGGAGATCTTCCCGACCGCCGCTGCGGCTGCTGAAAAACACTCCGCAGCGAACTGACCGCACGGTTTTTACCTCGCACGGTACGTCGGCCCTCTTCAGCAACGGCCCGAAAACCGTTGCCTGCCCTCCTTCCCTTTGCTAACCTCCGTCGCTAGAGATGTCCCCGGAGGACTCCGTTATGGCGTTTTGTAAGTCGTGTGGTCAAGATATTGGTAACGCGAACTTCTGCCCAAAATGTGGTGCAAGCCAGTCCGCTGCCGTGGCCCCCGCTCCGGTAGCTACGTCCACGGACGGCGTCCAGGAAAATGTGGCCGGTCTGCTTTGCTACCTGCCTGCGGTCGGTTGGGTCATCGCCCTCGTATTCTTCTTGATCGATAAACGGCCTTTTGTGAAATTCCACGCCGTCCAGTCGCTTGCTTTTCATGTTGCACTGATCGTGATTTATGCAGGGTTGGGCATTTTCCTGGGCATGCTGCATTTTATTCACTTCTTCTTTTTCGGCGCCTTCCTGTATCCCGTATTGTGGCTGGGCAGCTTTATTGTGCTTATTCTCATGATGGTTAAGGCCTACGGTCATGAGAAATACAAACTGCCTGTAATCGGCGATTTTGCGGAAGGACTTGCTAAGTAAACGACCGCTCGGTCCGCCTCGTCTTTACGCGTGGACGTGAAAATAGTTCCCTTCGGCAAAGAGTTTGACCGGCACGCCAAACAGCTCTGTCAATCGCTGTCCCGTTAGAACGGCCTGCTTGGGTCCGTCAGCCATAACCTGGCCTTTTCGCAACAGCACTACGCGCTTGATCTCAGGAATAATTTCCGAGACGTGATGCGTCACCAGCAGTATCCCTAGCCCGCTGCGCGCCAACTCTCGCATCGTCTCACGCAGCTCCAGGTGCCCCGCAATATCCAGCGCATTGCTTGGTTCGTCGAATAGCAGCGTCTGCGGCTCATGCACCAGCGCCCGGGCAATCAGCGTCCGCTTAGCTTCCCCTGACGACATTTCCGCCACCGATCGGTTTGCGAGATGTGCGATTTTTAAGCGCTCCATAGCCTTCTCTGCACGCTTCCTATGTTCCGGCTCAGGATGATGATTCGGAAAAATCCGTGTACTGCTGAAAAATCCTGATAGCACTACGTCCATTCCAGTCGCGTCGCTCGTGCAGGCCGTCAGCAAGTCCGGTGAAACGATGCCCAACAGTGATCGCAACTCGAAAACATTCCACCGATCTTTTCCCAGAATGCTCATCGACGCGCCTTCCTTCACCAGTGGGTAGTTTTCGCGCGTTAGCGTTCGGATCAAGGTCGATTTTCCGCACCCGTTCGGTCCCAAAATGCATACGTGTTCTCCCACCTCGATTCGCAATGAAAAACGGTCGAGCGCCAGGTTTTCCCCGCGCATCACGGAAATGTCTTTCATTTCCAGCAAAGGAGCTGCCTTTTTTTGCATGGGTGGAAGCTTACCTTGCGTGGGCTTCGCCGCCAAAATTGCCTAAGCAAAAAAAGGAGGCGAAAACCAACTACGGTTTCCGCCTCCCGGGGTGGGGTGTTGCAGGCAAACTCTTCGGGTTCAGGGAATCGGCTTCACTGGCGGACTCCCCGCCTCTAAGGAGGATTGTTGGGCAATGCCTTCGTAGAGACGCACCCCGAAGGTTCGCGATTAAAGATTTTCTAGCACCATGTTCCCGACCTGTCAATTCAAAATGCCGTTAATGCCGATTCACGGTTTCTACCCGGCTTCCAACCTCGATTTGCACCGGACGTGCCACCGCTTTCACGTCTGGATCGTAGTACTCGTACACTCGCGACGAGAACGCCTTCGCTCTTACCGGGTACTTTGCCCGCAACCTGTACCGCAGCGTCACCGTCTCGCCCGGTGCAAACGAATCGAAGTACAGGATTGCTTGTGTCGCGGTCATGCTGTACTTTTGCAGCCGTCCGCTTTTCCGGCCGGCGGTTTTTTCCTGATACTCCTGCAGATCTTCGCTGAGCAGGTCGAAACCCGGGGGGATCCCCAGGTCGACCATCACCATGTTTGCTCTCTTTTTTAGGTTGTTCTGCACTGTGGCCGTCGCGGTGGCGATGTCATCCTGTGCCAGACGGGTCCGATCATATTTCACCGCAATCGAAAGTGGCTCCTCCGCCGGCTTTTCATCCCAAGGCAAATAATATTGACCAACCACTTGGTAACCGGGGTTGCCCTTGCCGTCGAATCGAATCTCTACGTTGCTGGCACCTCTTGCTTCGACATCTTTGTACACAAATTGATGGAATAAGTCGTTATTCTCGCTCGTTAATTTCAGCTCTGATACGATTTTGCCGTTTAACGCGATCTCCACGTTGCCGCGCGCATCGCCCGAACCCTTCTCCGTTGCGAGCAGCAACGCCCGCAGCGCCATGATCGTCGCTTGCGTACTCCCCCACGTTCCGGAGGCATCCTTTTTTGCCGTGATGTATGCCAGTGCTTTCTTGGCCACGTTCGCAGCCTGCCCCCATTTCAGTAAGGCCTGCACGGCAAGCCCGGTAGTCTCCACGCTCGCACTTGTTCCTGTCGAATACACGCCCGTCTCTTCCGAACTCCACCACGCCTGTTCGTCTTTATCCGTGCGCGCATCTAGCAACATCTGCATCGCGTCTCGGGTGAAACCTCGATCTTTTCCATAATCCACCGCAAGGTTCGCCAGCACCGTCAGAGTGTACGGATTCACTTTGCCGGAAAGGTGCTTCTGCACATAGGCCACCGCCCGCTCCACTGCTTCACCCTGGTATCCTGTGTTTTCGAGCGCCCACGCGAGGTACGCCGTGATTCGCAGCACGTCGGAGTTATACCGGTTGGTCGCCCCCTCGTTGATGAAGTTGGTGTCCGGCTTCCAGCTTCCGTCCGCCTGTTGCTGGCTCACTAGCCACTCCTGCGTCCTCTGAATCAGGCGTGGGTCCACCTCATGAACCTTGGACATATCGTGAAATTCCATCAACCCGTACCCCGTCAAAATCTTGTTCGCCGGCGCCTCTCCAAACCAGGAAAAACCGCCACCTTTCACTTCAAAGGTCAGCAGTCGTTGATAGCCGTTCGCGATATACCCTTCGGCCTTTGCATGTACTTCCGGCGTCAATTTTTTGGTCCGCTTCATATAATCGAGCGCCAGGATGTTCGGATACGTACTGGAGGACGTTTGCTCGAAGCATCCTCCCGGCATCCGCAAAATCGCGTCCATGCCTTCCACGATTTGGCTCAGGGGCCCCGGATACAGCCGCACAAAGATTTTGCTGGCGCCGACGATCGAAGTCGCAGGGAAATCCACCTCGTGGCTCGCCGCCGATTCCAGTTGTCCGTTGAAAATCAAGTTCTGTTCCCGGCCGTTCGGCACCACTTCAATCTCTCTCACCACAATGTCGGCTCTTTTCTCGCTGCCCTTCATTTGCGCCGAAAGCGTCAGTTTGAACTTTCCAATCCGACGGGCCTCCAGGGTGAATTGCGACCCTCCGACCTTCCCTGCGTCAACATCAACCGACTTCTCGGCATCATCCTTCACCAGCGAATACCAGTCGTCCGCCTTCAATTCCAGACGCACCTCGCCCGCTCTACTCGTGTAGTTGTAGATCGCCACCGGAACGGACACCCGGTCGCCTTGGGTCAACGTCACCGGCAAATCGATATCCACAAAGAAATCCTGAAATACCTTCAGGCTTGCTGTTGCTGTGCCTAGGACGCCGTGCTTCGTCGACGCCAGCATCGCCATACGCCACGTTGTGATGTTATCCGCCAGCGGAATCGAGATGCTCGCGTTGCCGTCCCGGTCCGTGATGATCTCCGGATTGATGTATAGCGCTTCCGGGAAGTAGGAGCGCACATGTGCTGCCGTACCCACCTTTTCGTTCGCCCCTCCATCCATACTGAGAGAAGACTTTTCGTCCTTCTCCTTCTTGAGCGCCACCAGTTGATTGAATGCCCGGCCGTTCATCTGCATCGCCGCCGGAGGCGCCGGCATAGGTGCCCGCATCGCTCGCAGCTCCATCGCTGCGCCATCTCCGAATCCAAAGCCTTCCACAGCTTGAGCGTGACTTACGGGACCAGCCATCGCCGCATCTGTAGTCACCAGGACGCTCGCTCCGCCCGTGACCTCCACTGTCTCACTCGCTATTCCTACGTGTAGCCGGACCTCCAGCTTTGCGCGTTGGTAAACTTCCAGGGTCACGCTTCCAGAGGCTTGTCCGAAGCCGGGACTTGACACGGTGATCTGATAGCTGCCTTTCGGCACCGTGGCCATCCGGAACTGCCCCGATTCATTCGCCGTCGCCGTCCATGCACGTCGATCCGAGCTACGCGCGGCAACGATCACCGCTCCAGGTATGGCCGCGCCAGTTTGATCCGCTACTACACCGGTAATCTCGGCCCTGCCGTTTTGTGCTCTCCGCCCATGCTCCATCTCGATGTTCATTTCGCTGCCGCTCGAGACTGCTGGTCCCGTCACCAACTTTCGGCGCTGGTAAAACAGATAAGTAAACAAATCATCCGGCGTATTTAACTGCTTGTCGGGCCCGGCGCTGCGGATCACGTATTGCGCCTGGTACGCGCCCCAGCCGGCCTTCTCGATCCGCAATCGTGTTCCCCATGCGTCACGGAATTCCTCACGTCCAGCGCGCGCCAACTTGTCAAACATTTCCACCACATCAGTCTCCGCGGGATCGTCAACAAATGCCTTTCGCAATCGCTCGGCTATCTTGTTCGAATTCACCTGCAGTTGCGCCTGATAACGGTCCCGGTACTCGCCATATCTGTTCTGCGGAACCTCTCGTCCTACCTCTCCATCGAACCGGTTCTGGAGCACCATCTCTGTTGCGGAGAATAGAGCTCGAGCGGCACGGTCTCTCTTTACTTCCTGTCCATCCTCGCCCGATTCCAGCACTTCGGGCAGACCGATCGAGTGGATTTCGTATCGCGGCTTCAGCATTTCTTGTTCAAGATAAAAGAACACCTTCGCAAATCCAGGCTGTCTTTCCGCCAGTGCAAACACCGCTTCATCCACAATCTGCAGCCCCAGGGCGGCGTGTACCCCTTGCCCGCGCGAATCCGTGATTCGAAAACGAATGTGTGCATCGTCGCCCGGCTTGTATGCCCTCGCGTCCGTAGTTGTCTTGACCTTCAGCTCGTCCGCGGGCTGCACAAAAAGCAGCCGATGATCCGACACAGGCTGCGCGTTCTGTCCTATCAAATACGCGTTCACGTCCACCGTGCCGGCAAGTTCCGGAGTAGCGGTCAGCGCTAATTCCGCCACACCGTTCAAAATATCCAAGTCGCGGGTCAGGATCGTCTGTCCATCCTTCACCACGTCGATGTAAGCCGTGCCATGCGGCTTTGTGGCGAACACCTTCAGCCGGATCGCATCTCCAACACCGTATACGGCGTGCTCTGCGCGCAAGAGAAGCTGATCGTCGCCAGCGCGCAACTGTAACGGGACTGTTGCCGATACCGTCTCTCCGTTCGTATCTTTCGCCTCGATCAGCAGATTCTCGGTTGCGGACGTGGCTTTCACCTCGATCACCGCCACACCGCCCTCGTCGGTGCTCACATGCTGCTCGCCTCCTGCAGCACGCACCACTAAATCCGCCCGTACCGGCGAACCTTCTGGATACGATGCCAGCAAGAACACCTGATTCTGTAGATTTGGCGCCAACGTTCCGCCTTCCGGCACCGCCGTAATCAGAAATGGCGTCTCGCTAACCGTGATTGGCTTCCCTCTGGTTTCCGTGTGGCTCGCCGTATCCCGCACCGACGCCTCCACCAAGAGCCGTGCCGCGCCCTGGCTCAGTGGCTTCCCCGCCAGGTAGGACGGAATCTTCAAATCGAAGTGATATGTCCCGTCGGGGTCGGTCTTGCCTTCCACCGAAGCTGCCTCGAACTGAGTCACATCCATTCCAATCGCTTTGATTGATACCTCTGCCGAATCCAACGGTTTGCCAAAAAAATAATTCGCTTGTACGGTTCCCATAACGTGGTCTCCCGGCCGGTAACCCCGCTTTTTCTTCTCATCTTTCCCGGTGAAATCCAGATCTACTTTGAACTTGGGCAAAACATACTTCTCCACATCCAGCGCAACTTCCGCGCTTTGTGCTTCATTTGCCTCCGCGGCACCTAACAATGCCCGGAGGCGATACGTTCCCAGATTCACTTCATTCGCCAGCTCGAACTCCGCCGAAGCGATGCCAAACTCGTCCGTCTGGGTCTTCTTTTTGAAAACTTTGTTTCCGCGCGAATCCTCGACCTCAAAGGTGAAATCACGTTTGCCGACCACTTCGTGATTCGCTCGATTCAGTGCCAGAGCACGCGCGTGAATTGTCTGTCCCGGCTGGTAGATCGGCTTTTCGGTGGTCAGCAAGATTCCGACCTTGTTCTGCAGACGCACCGTCTGTTTGTATTCCGTGGATCCCAACGCTGTATCGACCACGTAATGCATTTCGCAATTCCCGGTCAGCCCCTCCGGAAATTGGAACTGCGCTTCTGTCGTGCTTCGGTGATTGAGTCGACCCGTGAACAGCGTGCGCTGGGCCATTCCAGGCGCATCTAGATCGATTCGTAGCGAACTACGTCCTCCGATCGGTTCGTTCTGTGTGTCTGTAACGATCACACGTACGGCCGCCCTGCTTCCGGACAAATAGGACTGTTGCCCCAGGATTCTAAGTACGGGCATTCTTAGAATCTGCGAGATGGATTGCGTGTCCGCCAAACCCGTCAATCGTTCGTCGTCATACGTAAACCGGTAACGCAGGCGGTGCCACACTAGCTCATCCGGCGGGAGTTCCTTTCCCAGTTTCACCTCTTCCTTCCACCTCGAATTGCCTTCCACCACCGAGGAAGACCTCTCGACCGTCCCAATCGAGCGGTTCTCGGGGTCAAGCAGTTCGATCTTTAGCGTTCCCGAGCCGCTGTGCTTCGCGTGGTACGGAATATCGACGTGCAGCACTCCGCGAGAGTAGGTCACCCCAATACGGGGGTTGCTGCCGGCTCGTAAAAACGGCAAGGTAAGTAAGGTCGCGCCTGCGGTAAACGCGGCAGCCAATGTATAAAAACACACGCGCGCGGAAATCTGGCTCCAGAGATGGGTCTCCATTTTCGATCTCCCGGACTCGTTTCGACGCCGGTGCATCATAGGCGCTGGGATTAGAACGGAGAGATCTGGAAAACTTGCATGCCAGGAACGGTGAACAGCTCCACTTCCAGGAGCAGGCACCCTATCCTAGTCTCGTTGTTCTGACTTAGTCGCTCGTGTTCGTCTCGAGGTCCAGCATTCGCCGGATCGCTCGGGCCAGGGAGGTTGGGCTGTACGGTTTCTGCAGGTAGTCGGTCTTGGTAAATTGTGAACGGTTCATTCCGGCATTCTCGGAATAGCCGCTGGTGAACAACACCGGCAAAGCCGGGTAGCGTTCCTTCAATTTCGCCGCGGCGGCCATCCCTCCCAACTTCGGCATCACCACGTCCAGTATCGCCAGCGCGGGCGCTTCGTTTTCACAAGCCTCGATCGCCTCTTCGCCGTTTGTAGCCGTCAGCACGGTATAGCCTAGGCTGGCCATCGATTGCCTCACCATTTCTCGAATCGAATGATGGTCTTCCGCAATCAGGATGGTTTCGCTGCCCTGTAGGTTCTGCGCAGGAGAGACCTCGCGCACCTGGCACATCTTGTTCATCTGGGCTCCGTTCGTCGCAGGCAAATACACTCGGAACAGCGTGCCTTCGCCAACCTCGCTGTACACATGGATGAATCCCCCATGTTGCTTAACGATTCCGTAGGCTACCGCCAGCCCCATTCCGCTCCCTTTGCCGCGCGCCTTGGTCGTGAAAAAAGGCTCGAAGATCCGGTCGCGCGTCTCAGGGTTCATCCCGAAGCCCGTATCGGAAACCGCCAGAACGGCGTAACGGCCTGGCGTCACTCCGGGGTTGTAGCGGCAGTACGCCTCGTCGAGCTCGACCATTTCCGTTGCGATCGTCAAGCATCCGCCGTCCGGCATGGCGTCCCGTGCGTTCAGGCACAGATTCATCAGCACCTGTTCCATTTGTGTTGGATCAGCCAGTACAGCGTTCAGCTCGCCAGTCATCACCTTCATTTCAATGTCACTGCCGATCACCTTCGCGAGAAACACAGTAAATGTCTTGATCACGTCGTTCAGATCCACGGCCCGCGGCTGCAGTGTTTGTTGTCGCGCAAAAGCGAGCAGTTCGCGTGTCAATGCGGCCGCCCGGTCCGCTTGCTCGCGGATCCGGGCAAATCGTTCGGCGATCCTCGGGTGCGTCTGGCTCTCCTCGAATCCTAGTTCCGACCAGCCCAAAATCGCTCCAACCACGTTATTGAAGTCGTGCGCGATCCCACCCGCCAATTGCCCGATTAACTCGAATTTTTGTGCCTGCCGCAGTTGGTGCTCCAGTGCTCGCAACTCCGTCACGTCTTCGACGATTCCTTCCAATTCACTCCGCCCATTCAAGGCCACATGGCGCAAATGCAGTTTGACGGAAATGAATCCGCCGTCGCGACGCCGCCACTCGCACTCGGCGCTCGGTACCAGTCCATTCTCTCTGCACGAAGCCAGCAGCTTGTTGTATTGGGCCGGAAAGCGGAAGATTTCTCGGGGCAGGCTGCTCGTCTCCAGCATTTCCAGTGACGGGTATGCCAGCATCTGTAGCATCGCGGGATTGGCTGATAGGATGCCACCCGATTGTGTCGCTCGAAATACGCCGTACAGCGAGTTCTCGGTTAGCTCGCGATTCCGAGATTCCGTCTCCATCAGCGCCCGCCTTACCTGTGTATTCGAATCCCGCAATTGCTTTTCCGCCAGTGCCTTCTGAACGGCCATTGGCAACTGGCTCAACTCTGCCGAAACCACACCGCCCTTCACGCCTGTTGCTTTACACTTCGGTGGTTCATATTCCCTGAGTACGGGCCCGTACAACACAAGCGCCGCTTCATTGCCCTCTCTTCTCAACTCCAGCAGCGCTTCCAGGCCGCTCCAATCCTCCAACTCATACGGCGAGACCACCACGGAAAACCCCCCGGTGCGCGCCTCTCGCATGAATTCTTCCTGCTCGTACACCATTTTGAGTTCGATATCCTGATCTTCTGTCTGTAGTCTTCGGAGTAACCGTTCGGCATCCGCAGAACGTTTCTCCAATACCAATACTCGGGACATCGTGCTCGTCGCACCACCCTGCCCGACACCCTTGCTGTCCATGACCAATCCCTCGTTATTCGCTCGCTTGGGAAACCGATCCCCATTTCACCAATTCAGCCGCCCTTACCTTCATTTCGTTTGTCGGCAGTGCTCCGGCGTTCTTGCACGACACCCTGGTGCTCACATTCACCCCGCGCAGCAAGCGAGACGAATGCGTTCGAAGGCATCCTTCAATTCTTCTCTGTGCCCCTGCGCTTTTTAGCTCGTCGACGTCGCGAAGCCTGATAGCCAACTCGAGGCCGGAAATCTGCTCCACAGAATCCGTCTTGCGAACATTCTTTTTGAGCATCTCAGTCAGTTCCACCAGCGCCCGCACCGGTAATTCCTCTGCGGCGCCTACACGCAGGATGAATTCCCATTCCCGCTCGCCTACCCTCGTCCAACTCGCGTCGACCTCGCCATGCATCGGCCGGCGTTGACCAATTGCGGCACGCAGCGCTCGATTCATCGTACGTTCATCGAGAAATCCTTCTATCAAATAATCGGCTGCCCCCATGGCAAGACAACTCTCCGCAATCTCTTTATCGGCAGGTTCGACCAACAAAATGAAAGGGATGGAAGGACAGTTCGCTTGTAGAACACGCAAGCGACTCGGCGCATCAGGTTGAAGCATCGAAAGCGTCAGCAGTGCAACATCGGGACAGTGCCTCCGCAGAGCAGCTTCCAAATTCTCTCGCCTCTCTACCAGCACCAACTCCAATGTTCGCCCGCCTTCCGCACAGAGCGATCTCAGCGTCAGCGCCGTTTCCGCTAAACCGTTTTCTGCAAGCACCACTCGCAACCGGGGCATTACGATGCCTTCTCGCCTTTCTCGGGAGCCCCCACGGGCCTCACTCTCAAAACAGGAGCTATTTTAATAAATTATATATACAGAGTCAGTAAACTCTGCAGGAGGGGACTCTATGTTCGGCCCAAGGGCCGAGCTTGTCAAGCGCCTTACTAGCTACAAATCCAAATTTTACGAGGGTGAATCCTCTACGAGGCCAGCATCGTACCGTTTTGGAACGCTACCTAGCTTGCGAAGATCTCGTTGATTTTCTCCGCCAATTGAAAATCCAGATTGCTGATTCCCTGCACGCTATGCGTGTTCAGGTCGATCACCACCTTGTTCCAGACGTTGAACCATTCTGGGTGATGGTTCATCCATTCGGCCACCAACGCCACCTGGGTCATCTTCCCGAACGCCGTCACAAAATCCTTGCACTCGAATTGTTTGTGTAATTTGCCGTCTACCAGGCTCCATCCCGCGATGGTTTGCAGTCGTTTCTGAATATCGGCGTCGGTCAGCTTTTCGGCTCGCATGTGTGCATCCCCCCCGGCATGTTCGAGAGCGGCCCCATTATGCGGAAATCAGCCACCCACAGCAATACATGCTTGCCCCGTCATTGCCTGCTCGTTGGAAATCCAGTACGCTTAATGGTTCGCTCCCAGCGATTTTCCGCGCTGTTTGTATTCCTGATCAATCTGTATCGGAGAAAAACGTGAAAAAGAAAATTCGTGCGATTCAGTATGGCATTGGGCCGATCGGTGCCTCTATCGCAAAGTTGCTTCGTGAAAAGGACTCCATCGAACTCGTTGGCGCCATCGATACCGATCCTGCCAAGATTGGCCGGGACCTCGGTGAAGTCGTCGGCGCATCCGATGCCCCCTGGGGAGTGAAAGTGTCCGGCGATGCAAAAGGCGTCCTCGAACAGTCGGCCGATGTCGTCATGCACACCACTTCGTCCTCGCTGCCTAAGGTCACGGATCAACTTCTCGCATGCCTTGACGTAGGTTCTTGCGTCGTGTCGACCTGCGAGGAACTCTCCTATCCCTATCGCACGCACCCGGATTTGGCCGCCAAGCTTGACGCTGCCGCGAAAGAATCTGGTGTCGCTCTTGTCGGCACTGGTATCAATCCAGGTTTTGTCATGGACAAGCTCGTTGTTACCCTTGCCGCTGTCTCTCAGCGCATCGATCACGCTTCCGCGATCCGCATCGTCGACGCTTCCAAACGGCGCCTGCCTCTCCAAAAGAAGATCGGAGCGGGTCTCTCCGTGGATGAATTCAGAGCCAAGGTCACGGAAGGCACCATCAAGCACGTTGGGCTTCCGGAGTCCGTCGCCATGGTCGCCGACAGTCTTGGGCTCCGCGTCGATGAGATCACCGAAACCATCGAACCCAAAGTCGCCACCGAGCATGTGCAGACCGAATTTCTCACCGTCGAACCTGGCCAAGCCGCGGGTGTCCACCAAATCGCCCGCGGTTTTTCTGAGGGCAGGGAAGTCATCTACATGGAATTGCAGATGTACGTTGGCGCGAAAGATCCAGCCGACAAGGTAGAACTGCAGGGTCACCCAAACATCAGCCTCATCATTCCAGGCGGCTCCCACGGCGACATCGCCACCGCCTCCGTTGCCGTGAATTCCATTCCCGTTATTCTCGAAGCGCCGTCCGGCTTGCGCACTTCTCGCGACTTGCCCATTGGCTTCTTTGCGCCAAAGCCCTTGAAGTGAATCATTTATAGGGGCGCAGCAATGCTGTGCCTGGGACTCGCCTTCCCGAAAACGATCCCGGCTATCAGTGCTGGCGGGTGATGAGTTTCTACTTCTTCCAAAACCGCATTACTGCCGAATAATCCAAATCCTCTTTCGCTTCACCCTTCACGAAGCTATACACTTCGCGCGCCGCTGCCGTGGCTGGCAGGGCTACGCCCAGTTGATTCGCCAGGTCCAGCGCCAGTCCCAAATCCTTATGCATCAGCCGCAACGGAAAACTCGGCTTATAGTCTCCCTTCAGCATCAACGGCGATTTCACATCCAGCACTCCCGATCGCGCCATGCTGGCTTGCATCACCTCCACCAACTGCTCACCGTTCAATCCCGCTCGTTGCACTAGCGCCAGTGCCTCAGCCATTGCATCCACTTGCAGCGCCAGAATCGCGTTCATCGCCAGCTTGATCGTCTGCCCCGCACCGTTCGGTCCGAGGTGGAACCATTTCTTGCCCATCACTCCTAGAATCGGCTCCATCTCCTTCAACGTCTCCGCTTCACCCCCAATCATAAACACCAGGTTCCCTTCGCGTGCTCCCCAATCCCCACCAGTCACCGGAGCATCCAGAAACTTGATTCCCTTTTCCTTGCAAGCTTCCGCTATCCTCTTTACCAGCATCGGCGATACCGTACTGGAGTCAATGTAGAAGCTTCCCGCGTCCAGTCCGGCCAGCGCTCCGTCATTCTGTCGTTCCCGTCCCCAAAGTACCGCTTCCAGTGCCGGTGGATCACTGACCATCGTCAGCAGCACTTCGCTCGATTCCGCAACTTCTCTTGGCGATTTCGCCAGCTCCGCTCCCGCCGCTACCAATTCCCGCGCACGCTCTGGAGTGCGGTTCCAAACCGTCAGCGAGTGGCCCGCCTTCAAGAGGTTCAGTCCCATGGGACGTCCCATGAGTCCCAACCCAATCAATCCGATCTTCCGCGCTTCACTAGTGCTCACAACCCGCCTCCCGTTGCACTCCGCCATAGCCTTCCATCGTTCACGCTTCAGTTCGCAAAGATTGTAACTGATTCTCTTGACACGACACGGCTTTGGCGATTACACGCAAATGCTTGGTCGCTTGCCCAGCCGCTACTTATACCTGGCGCAGCGCTCTTACCGGGTCAGTACACATCGCACGCCAAGCTGGCAACAAACATGCCAGGACAGCTGTCGCCAGCATCACTCCAAGGGCTGCGGCAAAGGCGAAGGGATCCCGCGGGCTCACATGATAAAGGTAAGGTCCGAGAAGGCGCGTCAGTAGCAGCGCCGCAGCTAACCCCACCAAAATCCCTCCCGCCGTCAGCGCCATTCCCTGCGACATCACCAGATGCGTCTCCCGCGCCAGCGCCGAGTGCCATCCGCAAGCCCAACTCCCGAGCACGCTGCGACACGGCGTACGACATCACTCCGTACAGTCCTACGGCCGCCAGTAATAATGCCAGGGCCCCCAACACTCCAACGAGCGTCACCGCTACCTTTTGCGGCGCGGTCGACCGGTCAACTTGTTCCTGCAACGTGATCACTTCGCTCAAAGCCAGGTTGTCGTCAAGCGAATGCATCTCCCGTGTCAGCAACTTCGCCATCACCTCCGCGCGGAGCGTGGTCCGAATACTCAGTCCTGCGCCGATCGTAAAATTCTGTCGCCGGGGAACATAAAAGAACGGCATCGGCAATTCGCGAACACTTTGATATTTGGCATTCCTCGCCACACCCACGACCGTCATCCAGCGCCCCCTTACCTGGACGCGCTGGCCGACCGGATCTTTACCGCTCCAAAACTGCTTGGCCATAGTTTCGTTTACGATGGCGACCAATGCGCTCGTCTCGTTATCGGTGCCCAGGAACTCCCGTCCGGATATCAGCGCAATGCCCAAGGTCGTAAAATAGCCCGGACCCACCTCGTTGTACTGCACTGTGGGTTGTTCTTCTGCTGGAACATTGTATCCATCCACAGCGATGGCACTTGAAGAGTAGGACCCATAGCCAAGCGGGGCCAATCTTGCGAAGGCGGCACTCTCCACTCCCGGCAGTGTCACCACCCGCTCCAGCAACTCATCCTGGAAAATCTTTGCCTTCGGCATGTCGTAGCTGGCCGACGCCAGATCAATCACTGTGTTCAGAACGCGATCTGTCGTAAAGCCGGGATCCATTGTTCTTACGTTTCTCAGGCTTTGCATGAGCAATGCCATTCCCGCCACCAGCACGAAGCTGAGCGAAACTTGCAGGATTACCAGACTGGAGCGCATCCACGATTTCTTGTGCCCGCCTACTACCCCACTCATTTCAGACTTCAACGCAGGCGCAAGGTCAATCTTGCTCGCTCGCAAGGCCGGCAACAGCCCTACTAAGAGAGTGGCAAACAAGCATACGGCGGCGGTCATGCCGAGAACACGCCAGTCCAGATCACCCGGCAAGTACATCGATACGCCGGCTCGCGGGGGAAACAGCAGGACCAGAGCATGGCGCCACCAATACGCTGCCACTAGCCCGCCCACCGCTCCCAGGAACGACAGAATTAATCCCTCCGTCAACAGCTGCTTAAGCAGCCTGGCCCGGCCCGCACCAATCGCGGCACGCACGCTCATCTCATGCCGGCGCGAAAACGAGCGTACCAGCAGTAAGTTGCCCACGTTCGCACACACAATCAGCAGTACGCAAAAAACCACCACCATCATGATCGAGAGCGTCGGCAGAAGGTTCCTGGCGTTATTGAATGGAGTTGCCCACAGTGGCCAAAGCTGCAGGCTGCGTCCGCGATTCGTCGCCGGATAATCGAGTTCCAGTCTGCTCGCTACCGCTGCAATTTCCTGCTGCGCTTGCTGCGCGCTCACTCCTGCTTTTAAGCGCGCATATGCCTCAATCCAGCGCGCGTCACGCTCTTCCAGCTTGTAACCCCCTGCTTCGAAGACTTCTTCCATCGAAGCGGGCACCCAGAACTGCATTGCCCAGCCAACGAATGTTCCATAAAATCCTTTGGGCGCCACGCCAACAATCGTGTGCACCACGCCCCCGAGGCGCTGTGTCTTCCCGATGATCCCGGGGTCGCCTTTGAAGCGCCGCTGCCAAAGTTGAT
This sequence comes from Dongiaceae bacterium, assembly GCA_035499255.1. Classification (GTDB taxonomy): domain Bacteria; phylum Acidobacteriota; class Terriglobia; order Acidiferrales; family UBA7541; genus Acidiferrum. The sequence goes on from DATJZF010000061.1 coordinate 16,472, forward strand.
GGCTGATGACCACCACCGGGTGCGCCGCACTTCCGGCGTCTTCTCCGGGGAGAAATCCTCGGCCGAGTACCGGAGAAACGCCGAGAGCATCGAAATAGTTGGCGGATACGATACTGCCAGTCGTGCGCTCTGCTCGCTCACCGATGCTCAGTGTTGTGCCCGTGATCTTGGTGACGACAAACGAGTCGAACAGCGTGCAGTTCTTCTCTAAATCCAGAAAGTCCGGCCACGACAATTCCGTCGCTCCGCTTTCTCCGCGCGCAGACCCCGCCAGCGCCATCAGGCGGTCTTGGTGCGCGACCTCAGGATACGGCCGAAAAAGTATGCCCTCCACCCAACTGAACACAGCGGCGTTCGCTCCAATTCCCAAGGCCAGGCAGAAAATCGCGGGAATCGAAAATCCTGGGCGGCGCCACAACATGCGTGCGCCCACTTTCAAGTCCATGAGGAAGTGTTCCAGCCACAAGAATTGCCACGCTTCTCGCGAATCTTCCGCGGCCAGCTGTATCGACCCGAATTCCCTTCGCGCCTGCCGAAGCGCTCTTTCTCTCGACGCTCCTTCCTCCTCCAGCTCCGCGGCACGCGACTCAATATGAAATTTGATTTCGTCTCGCATTTCGCCGTCAAAACGCCTACGTCCCTCAAAGAGACGCAGCCGATTGATCCATTGCGAATCGTCGATATACTCAAAGCTCAGACGGTGCGCATTACTAGCTGAATGCACTTGACCAGCTTTTCGAATTCCCTGGCTTCTACGTGGAGTTGTTTCCGGCCCTCCGGGGTCAACCGATAGAACCGCGCTCTGCGATTATTCTCGGAAATGCCCCACTCCGCCCGCAGCCAACCCTTCACCAGCATCCGGTTCAGCGCCGGATAGAGCGATCCCTCCTGGATTTCCAGCCCGTTGCACGAGGCGCTCTTGATCTGCTTCGCGATCGCATACCCATGCAACGGGCCACGCACCAGCGCCTTGAGAATCAATAGGAAAAGAGTCCCCGGAAGCAGTGCTCCCGCGTCGCCGTGGTTCATCGCCTTCCCCCTAGTCGTCCCTAGGTATAGCCTTGCCAAGGGAATGCTGTCAACAGCCGTCATGCCGCAGTCACGACGATTGCACTGCAGGGCTTTTCGCTCACTTTTCGATAGGAATGCGGGATCGACGAATCGAAGTAGATTGAGTCTCCCACATCGAGGACGTGTTCCTCGCTGGCGATGCGCAATTCCAGTTTGCCGCGCAATACGGACAGAAACTCAAAACCTGCATGATGGTGAGGACGCGCTTTGCCTGCGGGCAGCGGTTGAAACTCGGCGTAGTACGCGTTCATTTTTCGCTCCACCGCCGTGAAGTCCAGCGATTCGAAGTAAAACGAAATGTCGCGTTCGTCCGGCCGCTCAGGAAATCGCTTGCGGTCGCTCCGGCGCACTATGGCAAGCACGCGGCGTTTTCGGTCGTCGGAAAAGAAGTATTCCAATCCGACACTGAAGACCAGTGCAACGCGCAACAGTGTTGGAAGCGTCGGATAAAGTTTCCCCCGTTCGACTTTCGAAAGCATAGCTGCGGAGAGGCCCGTATGCCGGCCCAGCTCCACAAGGCCCATCTTCTTTTTCAGACGCAATGCTCGGAGTTTCTCGCCGATGGCGTATCGCCTGAGTCCCGCAGCTAACGTTTCGGAAAGCATAGGAGACCTCCGGGCTGCACACGCTGGAGAACCGCGCGCGGCAGGTTCTTGAAGCAGGCTCATTCTGCAATTCGATTTGCTATTTTGTCAAAAGATTTTGCTTTATGTTCAAATGCGCTTTGGAATCCACCGAGGGAAAACGCGCGCGACGCGCGATCTTGCGTTCTGAAGATGTTCTTGAGCCAGCTCCAGCTACGCGATCTTAGGTGGTCTCGAGAACGGCAGGATCGACGAGCTCCCGGCCACAGCTGCGGCTGCGCACTCCCGGCGCGCTTCCGCTGTGGCGATGCTCTCTGTAACGGAAGATGCCGCGAGTTCCGATTTTTTCTCGATCGATTGAATGTTCCCGTACGGGATTTCCCACCGGAAATAGTTCTGGCGGCCGCGTTGTTCGATGTGCTGTTCCAGGAATATCGAGCGGCCGGAGTCACCCACAAAAACTCCGGTTGCAGACAGCAGAATGTCCCCCAACCGGTATTGCACAGTGATCGTCGCGCCCAGGTAGTCGGAATATGCTGCCACTCGCGACAGTCTCGAAGAGGATGACCAGCGGGTCAATAGTACCAATGGGCCGTTACTTGGGTGGATGTGGAAAAGGCGCCGCCTCCTTCGGTCGCAAGACCAGATCCGAAAGGAGAAACAACATCAAGGCGGATACGCCTCCAAATGCTAGCACCGCCGCCGGCAATCCAAGTGCCCACGCACCTCGGATGCCAGAATGAAAGACCAGAGATGCCGCGAAAAATCCGGCCAGCCCACCCACGAACGCGTTCCAAACCCGGCTCGGCCTCGATAATTCCAGCTTCCCACCACACGAGGGGCACGTGAGTTCTTCTGATTGCGCCAAAACTTCCACCCGACGCATTTTCGCAAAGCAAAGGGGGCACGCCCGGTTCGACATCGTCGACCTTCCTTTACATTCTTAACATGAAGAATCTTCCGAACCCCAATTGTCCACGCCACCTACTCGAAGACCGCACACATACAGGCCACTGCAGTCGTTCCTGGGTGTCCCGATTCTGCTGACGTCTTGGATCCGAAAGTTCCCGCCTATCCTCCATCAGCCCGTCAACGCCCGCAAGTGCAACCACCGGGTGACGCGCGATCACATTTACAGATCAAGCCGCCCCTGCTCTTGCGTTTCCGCAGTATTTTTGGATGTACCGCTTCACTGAGAATTTGCGAGCTGTGTTGCCCGAACTCATGTAACGAATTGTTCCGAAAACCGGCCGCTCCGGCGACCACGGCCGGTCATACCTTCCCAATACCCAGAAAATCCCCGAATACGAATTTGGATTGCGTCCATCGAGTCCATACTTGTTGTTCAGATGGATCATGATCTCAGCCGCGTCCTCAGGCCTTCGCGACCACTCTAAAATCTTCTTCCCCCACAACATCCGAAGGTAATTGTGGATTCTCCCTTCTCTCACCAATTGCAACTGCGCAGCGTTCCACAAGGGATCGTGGGTTTTTGCCGATTCAAACTCCTCCAGCTTGTACACGTGTTCGCGCTCGTCTTTTGCGTGCTTGCTCAGGGTCTTTTTCGCCCAATCCGGCAAAGAATCGTACTCGTCATAGTCTGCCCTGTGTGACGTGAAGTTGTATCCCACTTCTCGCCATGTGACCAGCTCGTCCAGGAAGCTTTCTGCCGTCTCACTCATGTTCCACCATCCCCGCTTGCTACCGTTCGTGCGCAACGAGAGCTTCTCTCCTTTCCATTTCTCTCTTTTCGCCAGTGTCGCCAATACTTCGTGGACCGACAGATGCCCAAAGTGCAGATAAGGCGAGAACCCGCTGCCCGCATCCGATTCTGGCTCGCTTCTCTTCTCGCCATACAAGGCGAAATCCTCTTCGAGAAACTTCTCCATCTTTTCTCGCGCTGCCGTTGAACCACCGCGAATCCCCACAGGCGTTACGGCATGATCGATCGGCAGTTTGGCCAACGCGCTCGTGTCTCCTCGCAACAGCTCCGCCGTGGCCATTGGCCACCGTTCAAAAATTCTTTTCTCGATCCGCGCGCCAGTCGCCTGTTCCCTGGACAACGGTTCGGCCGACGGAAACTGGCTCAAGTGATCCGGCAGTTCCTTCTGCAAAAATCGCCGGAAATCGAATGCCCGCTGAAAAACCTGCTCTGTCGCCCGAATCGGCAGCAATCCGTTGGAATCCACCTCTTCCAGCAGCACATTCAGTTGCTTCGCTGCGCTCGCTACCATCCGCGGCAGGAAAAAGCACGGAAACTCGTCAGTAATTACTACGCATGCATTCGTAGCCAAGGCCTGGAGCAGTCCCTTGCCCTGTCCCGGATGGCGCTCGACGTAAGCCAGGTAGCGAATCCCGGAATCCGCGCAAGTCCGCTGGTTATCCTCCATCCCCTCCAGCACGAACCGGTGAATCCGGTCGCTTGCCCAGCGGTAGCCTGCCCGCAACGCCTCAAAGACTACCAGTGGCTTACGCAGTGTTTTGCAATGCTCCAGCGCGCGATCCAGCGTGAAGTTGTAGCGCAACCGCCGATTGGCGATCATCCAGTAGAGAACATACTCGCCGCCACGCTGCACCGGCTCGTTATTACACTTTCGTATCCGAAGGGAAGGCACTACGCTCACCGCATCTCCTTGACTCAGAACGCCCGAGCTGAACCCTCGCTCTTCCTTGACATTTTCCGCAGTCAGGATAGAGTCTGCCTTCGACCAAAAAAACTTCAAAGGGAGCAATTCATGTCTCGACGGTTCTGGTTCGTCTTGCTATTCGTCTTGTTTTGCGGGGCGCGGAATTATGGACAGGCACAGCAAGCCGCCGGCAAGACCTACGTCCTGAAGGCAGCTCGTCTATTCGATGGTAAGTCCGATTCGCTCGTTACGCCAGGCCTCGTAGTTGTCACCGGCTCGAAAATTACTGCGGTTGGCCCCAATGCGCAAATCCCTGCCGGAGCGGAAGTTATCGATCTTGGAGACGCCACCCTCCTGCCCGGTTTTATCGATGCGCATACGCATCTGTCGATGCCTTACTCCGAAGATTACAACCGCTCCGAGCTGGATCTTCTCCGCAAAACGATCCCAGAAATGACCTTGGATGCCACCGTAAACGCACGCGTCACCTTGATGGCTGGCTTTACCACTGTGCGCGATGTCGGCTCTTACCAATTCATCGATGTCGGTCTTCGCAATGCTATCGCTGATCGCGTTATCCCGGGCCCGCGCATGCTCGTCACCGTTCATGCCCTTGGCGCCACGGGCGGCCACTGCGATGACCAGGACGGATTCCGCGCCGGCCTTTTCGGCCGCGAATCCGGTCCGCTCGACGGCGTAATCAACGGCCCGGACCAGGCCCGTTATGCTGTTCGCCTCGACCACAAATACGGCGCCGACATGATCAAAGTCTGCGCTTCCGGCGGGGTGCTTTCGCCCACCGATGACGTGGACACGCCGCAACTCACCCAGGAAGAGTTAAACGCCATAGTCGACGAAGCGCACGCCCTCCGCCGCAAAACCGCCGCACATGCTCACGGTGCCGAGGCCGCCAAGCGCGCTATTCGTGCCGGCATCGACTCCATCGAACACGGCAGTTTTCTGGATGATGAAGCGCTGGACATGATGAAACAACGCGGCACCTATCTCGTTCCCACCCTGATGGCCGCGCAAGGCCTGCAGGAGCGGTTCGACAAGAATGTTTACGTCCCTCCGGCCATTGCCGCCAAAGCGCATGCCGCGATCAACTCCATGCACAGCACTTTCCAGCGTGCACTCGCCAAAGGCGTGAATATCGGGCTCGGCACAGACGCCGCCGTCTATCCCCATGGCCGCAATGCCGAGGAATTTCATCAAATGGCTGACCTCGGTATGAAACCCGCCGCCGCCCTCAAGGCCGGCACCTCCGCCGACGCACAACTCCTCGGAATTAGCGATAAGGTCGGGACCCTCGAGTCGGGCAAGCTCGCCGATGTCGTTGCGGTTCCCGGGGACCCGCTCCAGAACATCCGCCAAACGGAACACGTCTTCTTCGTCATGAAAGAAGGCATAGTTTACAAAAACGAAAAACAGGCGCCCGCCAGATAGAATCGATGGCGGCCAGCGGGTCTAGGTCTCCAGCTTGAATCTCGAAGAAGCCAGGCGGTACATTCGCCTCCAGATTACGCGATTAATCAAAACCACAATCGTGGCCATGATCAGCGTCGCCGCCAGCAGCATATGAAAATGCCCAGCATCGCTTGCCCGGCTGATCGTGCTTCCTAGTCCAGGGACTTCCACCACTTTCCCCTGGAAGTGAAAATATTCCGCAACGATGCTGGCGTTCCACGCCCCACCCGACGCCGTGACCATGCCCGTTACCAGATACGGAAAAATTCCCGGCAGAATCAGCCTCCGCCAACGGTCCCACGAGCTGAAGCGAAATACTCTGGCCGCTTCCTTCAAATCTGTCGGAATCGCCATCGCTCCGGCAATCACATTGAATAGGATGTACCACTGGGTGCCGAGCAGCATCAGCGCCATCGCTGCGATCTCGACTCCCCCGCGAAGCCGAATCAGCACCAACAGGAGCACCGGGAATAAAGCTGTAGCTGGAATCGACGCCGCCAACTGCGCCAGCGGCTGCATCAGTCGCGCCAATCGCGGGCTGGATCCAATCGCCACTCCCACCGGAACTGTCCATAGCGCTCCAATCAGTAAGGCGAGGTTCACGCGCAGAAACGTCAGCCCGGCACTCCGCAGCAATATCGCGAAATCCGAACGATCCAATTGCGCGAGTTCTCCGATCGTCCGGTACGCCCCATAGATCGTCAGGGCCACGGCCACCGCGAGTGCGATCCACCCTAGCCACTTCCTGCTCCGTTCACCTTGCGTCGCCGAGGACACGGTTTGCGCAGCGCGCTTCGCTCCGGTCGCGAACTGTAGCGTCAACCATTCCACAATTGGGTGAAGGACTTTCCTATATGCCCGAATAATGAACGATTCGCGTGTGATAAACGTAAGAAGGGAGTTCCCGCCCGCCGCCCCGCTCTCAACTTGTTCGAATTTGAATTTGTCCGCCCACGCAATCACTGGACGCCAGATCAGCTGGTCCATCAGCACGATCACCGCGACCATTGTCGCCAGTCCCCACAACATCGCCCGCGTGTTTCCGCTGCTTGCCGCAGTCTGCAAAAACGATCCCAGGCCCGGCAACCGAAAGTCTTTATCTCCCAACTGGAACATCTCGCAGGCCATCAGGAAGAACCAGCCGCCCGCCACAGACATCATCGAATTCCACACCAGCCCAATCGTCGAAAACGGCAAATCCAGTTCCGAGAACCGTTGCCATTTACTGAACCGGTAAATAATCGCTGCTTCTCTTAAATCTCGAGGAATCGTCTTCAACGACGAATAGAAGCTGAACGCAATGTTCCACACTTGGCCCGTAAAGATCAGGATGATCGACCCCAGCTCGACCCCTAGTTGTCGGCTGGGGAACAACGCAACCATCGCCAGCATCACGCCGGGCAAAAAACTCAACACCGGAATCGATTGCAAAATGTCCAGCAACGGAATCAGCACTAATTCCGCGCGTCTCGATCTTGCCGCCGCATAACCGTACGCCAGCGCAAATACCAGGCTGATTCCATACGCGATCAGGATTCGCACTAACGAATACAGGGCGTAAAGCGGCAAGCTGGACGGGTTCTGGGAGATTTCCGCTTCAGCGCGGATTGGCCCCATCCAGGATCGCCCGATCGAATACATCCCGAAAATCAGCGCGAATACCGCCACGAACACGCCAACGTCGATCAGTGACGCATACGCCCATCGTGCTCCTAGTGGACGCGCGGCCGCCGGGGGAATGACCCTTTGCTTTTGCGTTTCGGAGACGGTGGCTTCCACGTGGGCTTAGCTTTCCGTCAACGTTAATTTTCCGCTCGCCGCGTCATAATCAAACAGTTCGGCGTAGCGGCCCCACTGTATCGCCGTTTCCAATTGCCGCCGGGATTCGTCTTGGCTGAAATGTTCGTCGAGCAGGTCTTCGAAAAACTCTGCGGATAACGTGCGGTTTGCCTTTGCTTTTAACGCTTGCTCCATCTGACGCAGCAGCGGAATGTTCGCGAGTGCGGCCTTCCGGAAGATCGCCTTTCGTTCCTGAATATCGCCCTTTGCAAACGCCTCTCCTTCCGCGGTGATAATAGCGTCGCCCTCTTCGACTTTCAGCAGTCTCAAAAGCACCGCCGTATCTACCGATGGCAACAGGGCATCCACCTCTAATCCCAATTCATCCGCAAGCACGTGGAGATCTGCCTTCCCGCCCTGGTCCACCAGGATCTCCAGCAAGCCTGCTAATCCCCCCGGCCGGGTGTGCGGCAACATCACATATTGCTTTCTGGCCGCAGAACCGTTCGCCGGCGCTCCCGCTGCCGCCAACTCTGGATGGTCCTGCCGGGTCAATGCCCGATAAATCGAGTCCACCAGCTCCACGAATTGCGGATCTTTGCGGTCCCTCGGGTGCGATAGACCAACGGAGAATTCCGCGTGGATGTGCGCTGGGTTTCTGCCCAGCACGATGATCCGGTCCGCCAGAATCACCGCCTCTTCAATGTTGTGGGTCACGATGAAGATCGCTCGCGTCGGGATCTTCTTCTCCAGCCACAACTCCAGCAGTTCGCCGCGTAGCGTCTCCGCGGTCAATACATCGAGCGCAGAGAACGGCTCATCCATAAACAGCACTTCGGGTTCCACCACCAGCGCACGCGCCACTCCCACCCGCTGCTTCATTCCTCCCGAGAGTTCTTTCGGATATGCCGACTCAAACCCGTCCAGCCCCACTGCGTCAATAATTCTCAACGCCCGCTTGTGCCGCTCGACTTCCGCTACTCCTCGTGCCTCCAGAGGAGCCTCGACGTTTTCGATCACCGTCAACCATGGAAACAGCGCAAAGCTCTGAAACACAATCGATACATTCGGACTCTCGTCACGCACCGGATGGCCGTGCCAGTACACACTTCCGCCCGAAGTCGGGGAAAGCCCGGTCAACATCCGCAGCATCGTCGATTTGCCGCAGCCCGACGGTCCCAATAATGCAATAATCTGACCCGGGTAAACCGCAATGTCGGTCGGCGAAATCACCTGAACTCGGCTACCATCCGGTTGCGGATAAAACTTTTCCAGTTTCCGCGCTTCTATGATTGGCTCAACGGCAACGCTGGTTTGTACACCCATAAGCGCCTGTATTATCGCTCAATTTTCAACTTCCACCACTGCGAATGGCGACCATTCGCCCCAAGCCTCGTGCTTCGTTACAATTTCATGAACATTCGATGAACAAGCCAATCTCTTCATCCGTCTTCACCCGCGAATGGTTTCTTCCGCTCGGAGTCTCACTCGTCCTATCGATCCTCGTCATTCTTCCTTTCTTTTGGCTGGGAACAGCTTCCGGCCACGATTTCGAGTTTCACGCGCCCTCCTGGCTGGATGTTGCGTATCAGTGGAAGCAAGGCATCTTCTTTCCGCGGTGGACGGCTTGGACCAATCACGGGTTTGGCGAGCCCCGCTTCATCTTCTACCCGCCGCTCTCGTGGATTCTCGGCGCAGCGCTCACCCTGATGTTTCCGGACGCGGCCGTTCCTATTGTCTTCATCGTGCTGATTCAGACCCTTGCTGGACTCGCAGCATACTTGCTGTTACGGCACATGGTTCCACGGCGCAGCGCTATTCTTGGTTCGGCGTTTTACGTGGTCAACCCGAACGCCCTCTTGCTTACCTATGTGCGCAGTGACTTCGCTGAGCAGTTCGCCTCCGCTATCCTGCCGCTGCTCCTGCTCGCTACCCTGCGTCTTTGCGACTTGCTCGATTCTTCGACGCGCCGTTCTTCCGTCGCTCTCTTCGCCCTTTCCTTCGCTGGAGTTTGGCTCTGCAATGCACCCGCGGCGGTGATTGCCAGCTATTCCGTTTGCCTTATCATCGCCTGGTCAGCATTGATTCAGGCTTCTTTTCGTATTGTTTTCCGGGCCGCGGCGGCACTGCTCCTCGGTTTTGGGCTCGCTGCCTTTTACATCATTCCGGCCTCTTACGAACAGCGTTGGGTCAATATTGCTCAAGCCCTGTCTAGCGGCCTGTTTCCCTCTCAGAATTTCCTTTTCACCGCGATCGACGACGTCGAGCATACCTGGTTCAACTGGATTGCCTCGATCTGTGTTCTTTCGCTCGTGCTGTTACTCGCTTGTACCGCGCTCGCCTCTCGCCGCTTTTCTTCCGCGCTAATCAGAAACTCCCGGATTCCCGCGACGCTTCTCTTGCTTGCTGGCGCTGCGACATTTCTCACTACGCGCTGGTCCATCTCCCTGTGGGATTTGTTACCGAAACTACGCTTCGTGCAGTTTCCGTGGCGGTGGATCTCTGTCCTCGCGCTGCTAGCCGCTTGTTTTCTGGCTTATGTCACGGACGCCAGGCGAGGCTGGCTGTGGTTTGCCGCGGCGCTTTTGCTCCTTCTTCCCCTCGCGAACTTCCTCATCGCGAATACCTGGTGGGATCCGGACGAAATGCCGATCCAGCGCGAAGCCATTGCCAGTGGCCGCGGTTTCGACGGAACTGACGAATACGACCCAATCGGCGACGATCATCTGGATCTGCCGTTGGATGCGCCACTCGCCAGGGCCTTGCCGGCCGGTTCCGCAGATAACACCACCCCACCCGCAAAAATTACGATCGATCACTGGACTACCATGGAAAAGAGAATCCATGTTGATGCGCAATCTGGCGCACGTATCGCCCTCCGTGTCCTGAACTACCCTGCATGGCGGGTCGCGGTAAACGGCCATCCGCTCCAACCGGAACGCATGGACGACTTCAATCAAATGGTGGTTCCTGTCGATCCTGGCGTGTCTGAGATACACGTCTGGCTTACGCGAACACTCGATCGCAAAATTGGTGACGTGATCTCAGCGTTCAGCGTTTGTGTGTTTCTGTTCCTGTTTTGGAGAAGCCGGAAACTCGTTAGCGCCGGTCAATAGACGGATGCCGGATGTCGAGCCCCTGCACGATGTAAATCACGTCTTCCGCAATATTTGTGGCGTGGTCGCCGATTCGTTCGAGGTTCTTCGCCACCAGGATCAATTCGAACGCCGGAAACACCAGGCTCGAATCGCCCATCATGTAGGTCAACAATTCCCGGAAAATCTGATCGCGGTAATGGTCCACCTGATCATCAGCCGCCATCACCTTTTGCGCCAGCTCCACGTCTCGCCGAACCACCGCATTCAATGCGTTCCGCACCTGCTCTTCCACTAATTCCGTCATCCGCGGCAGGTCCACGTACGGCTTCACTCGCGGATGCCGCAAAATGCGCAAAGCTCCCTGCGCCACATTCACCGCCTGATCGCCGATCCGCTCCAGGTCGTTGTTGATTCGCGAAACCGCCAGCACAAAACGCAAATCCGCTGCCATCAACTGGTGCAATGCCAGCAACTGCACGACACGGTCGTCGATTTCCAGTTGCAGTTCATTGATCGCGTCCTCTTCATCCAAAACCCGCTTCGCGAGCTGCTCGTCCGAATCCAGCACCGCATGCACGGCCTGATGAACCGCGCGCTCCGCCAGGCTGCCCATCCAGAGCAATCGCTCTTTCAGTTCGTTCAGGTCTTTCTCGAAGTGACGTTCCATGAAGCCCTTCCCGTGCGCTGCATCTTACTCGCAACTTGGCCCAGGTCAAACTCAATCTACTGCCATCGCCTCATCCAAACCGCCCCGTGATGTATGCCTCTGTTCGCGGGTCCCCCGGTGTCGTGAATAATTGCGGCGTGGGATTGAACTCGATCATTTGTCCGGTCAACAAAAATGCCGTGAAATCGCTGACGCGCGCCGCCTGCTGCATATTGTGCGTGACGATCGCAATCGTCGTCAGGCTCTTCAGTTCCACCAGCAGTTCCTCAATCTTTGCCGTGCTGATAGGATCGAGCGCCGAGCACGGCTCGTCTAGCAGCAGCACTTCCGGGTCCACCGCGAGCGCTCTCGCGATACACAAGCGCTGCTGTTGGCCCCCGGACAGTTCGTACGCGGACTTGTGCAAATGGTCCTTCACTTCCTCCCAAAGCGCAGCGTGACGCAAGCTTTTCTCTACGAGCTCCGAGATGGCTCCCTTCATCCCGTTGATCCTCGGTCCATACGCCACATTTTCGAAGATTGATTTCGGAAACGGATTTGGCCGCTGGAAGACCATTCCCACGCGACGCCGCAAAGCCGTAACATCTTGCGCGAGGATATTTTGCTGATCCAGCAAGATCTCCCCTTCGAGCCGCGACGAAGTTACCGTTTCATGCATACGGTTCAGCGTTCTCAATAACGTCGACTTGCCGCATCCGGACGGCCCGATCAACGCCGTCACCCGCTTGTCCGCGACCCCCATGCTGATGTCGAAAAGGATTTGCTTGGTGCCGTAATAAAAGTTGACCTTCGAAATCTTCATCCGCAACGGCATTGTGCCGATGCTTTCGCGCGTGCCCGACGCCGCGGAAGCCGCCACGTTCACCGATATTCCCTGGTTGGGTGAAGCTTGCATGTTTAGGACCTCGGCATCGATATTCCGCGCGCCAGGATCGTTCGCGCCAGAATGTTGATGATCAGAATGAACCCCAGCAGCACCAGGCCCGCCGCCCACGCCTGCCGGTGCCAATCCTCGTACGGTGACCCCGCGTATCGGTAGATCATCTCGGGAAGCGCCGCGGTTGGCTGGTTCCAGCCCTGGCTCCAGTAACGGTTCCCGAACGCGGTGAACAGCAGCGGCGCTGCCTCCCCCGCCACCCGCGCGAGCGCCAGCAGGATCGCGGTAAGAATTCCGCGATACGCCGCCGGCACAATAACTGTCGCTATGGTCTTCCATTTGCTCGCTCCCAGTGCCATTGCGCCTTCGCGCAACATTTTCGGCACAGCGTTCAGAAACTCCTCGGTGCTTCGCAACGTAATCGGAATCATCATCAATCCGAGCGCGAAGGCTCCTGCCAGCGTCGAGAAGGTCTTGAACGGGCGCACAACGATGCTGAATGCAAAAATGCCAATGACGATGGACGGGACTCCGTTCAGCAAGTCCGCAGCGTAGCGCACCACTCCCGCCGTCTTCGATCCGCTGAATTCTGCGAGGTAAATGCCTCCAAAGAACCCGATGGGAACTCCGAATAGCGATGCAGCAGCCAACAGCTTCGCACTGCCCACGATGGCATTCGCCATTCCACCGCCGGTTTCCCCCACGGGCTTTGGCAACTTGGTGAAGAAATCCCAATTGATGGAGGTTCCGCCGTTAAACAACAGGTACCCGAGGATAAAAAACAGGACTGCTACCGACACGACGGCACATATACCAGTCAGCGTAAGCATGAAGTTGCTTACGAACTTGCGCCAGCGGAGTCTCGCGCCCATCAGTTGCTCACCTTGCTGCCTTTTTGTGTAGTCACGATGATCAGAATCCGCGCCAAACCATTGAGAATAAACGTCAGCAGGAACAGCACCAGGCCCAACTCGATATACGCCTGCGTCTGCAACTCTCCGGTGGCCTCTGTGAAGTCATTCGCGATCACCGCCGCGATCGAATAGCCTGGCGCAAACAAGGAAGCGGCGATTTTAGGGCTGTTTCCCACCACCATCGTGACCGCCATGGTTTCGCCAAGAGCCCGCGCCAGTGCCAGGAAAATCGAACCCATAATGCCAGTCTTGGCAAACGGTACGACTACCTTCCACGTGGATTCCCATCTCGTCGACCCTAGCGCCAATGCCGCCTCTCGTTGATCCCGCGGCACCGATAACAATACTTCGCGCGACACCGAAATGATGTACGGGATTACCATGATCGCCAGCACGATTCCCGCAGTCAGAAACCCTACACCATAAGACGGGCCCTTGAAAATCGGTAGAAAACCAAAGGGCTTGTTCAATGCCGGGTAGATCACGTTCCGAATCAAGGGAACGATGATGAAAATCCCCAACAATCCGTAAATCACGCTCGGCACCGCCGCCAGCAGATCAATAAAAAATTGCAGCGTGTCCGAAATTCGCGGTGGCGCCAGTTCTGCCAAAAAAATCGACGCCCCTATCCCCAGTGGAATTGCAAGTAACAACGCTACCGCAGACGTGACCAGCGTTCCGTAGATGAATGGTAATGCGCCGTACTGGTCCATCACCGGATCCCAGTCTTGCGACACAAAAAAATGTAAGCCGAACTTGTGCCTCGGCAGCGCGGAACCGATCCACAATTCATATACCAGCGAAATGGTAATCAAGACGACAGACGCGGCAAAAATAAACGTAATCAGCCGCGCAATCTCGTCGCCTTCGCGCAGCTTCGATAGAAAAGAGCGCGAACCCGATATCGGACCCGCGCCCTGCACAGTTGGATTTGCTGTTGCCACGTTTTCCGATTCTTACTGCACCTTCGCGATGGCCTTCTTTTCCTTCTCGATCACTTCTTTTGGCAGCTTCGCATACGACAACTGCTCCGCATACGTTTGTCCGTCAGCCAGCATCCAGGTCAAGAAGCCCTTAATTGCGTCGCGCTTCGCGTTATCCTGAATCTTCGACGGAATCAGCAACCACGTGAAGCTCGAAATTGGATAGGCTGTCTTTCCCGGAGCGTTGGTGATGCTCACCCGGAAATCTTCCGGCATATCCTTCGCTGCGCCCGCCGCCGCCTCGCTCACACTCTTTAGATCCGCCTTCACAAATGTGCCTGCGGCATTCTTTACCGTCCCATAGGGAATGTTGTTCTGCGCCGCGTAAATCAGTTCGACATACCCAATCGAGTTCGGCGTTTGCTTGATCAACGCCGTTACGCCTTCGCTGCCTTTGCCCCCAAGCCCCACCGGCCAGTTCACGGACGTGGCTTTGTTAACCTTGCTCTTCCACTCGTCACTGACCTTCGAAAGATAATCCGTCCAAATGTACGTGGTCCCGCTGCCATCGGAGCGGTGTACCACCACGATTTCATTCCCCGGCAGGTTCACTCCCTTGTTGGGGCCGGTGATCGCTGGATCATTCCACTTCGTAATCTTCCCTAGGAAAATTCCTGCCAGCGCTTCCGGCGTGAAGTTCAAGGTCGCACTGACTCCCGGCACGTTGTAGGTCGGCACTGCCGCTCCCAACACCGTCGGGAAGTGCAGAATCTCTGAACCCCGCTTGTCTTGGTACGCCTTCAACTGCTCGTCGTTCATGGGACCGTCGCTGGCCCCGAAATCCACTGTTCCTTCCGTAACTTGCTTGATTCCAGCTCCCGAACCCACCGATTGGTAGTTGAACTGCATATTTCCATTTTTCTGGTGATACACGTCGAACCATTTCGAATAAATCGGATACGGGAAACTCGCGCCTGCTCCGTTGATGAGTAATCCCTGCGCCCACACCACTCCGCTGGCCACGAGCACCGCCATGAGCAACACGGCAGTTCGTTTCATAGTGTTTTCTCTCTCCTGGATTTTTCCAAATACCTAGCCCAAGTCAGTTTCAGCGCACCAGGTTACAGAATTGTTACATCTCCGCATCACTCTGTTAAAAATCAGAAACACTTGCATTGCCCACCCACTAGTCCTTGTGGTTTCAACCGGTTACTGCCCTACAAACAGTAAGAGGGCAGCCCTCAACGAGCTGCCCTCGACATTCCGTTTTCGGAATGATCTGTTTTATGGAATGTAGTAGCGGAACGACGTCCACACCATGTTGTCCACGGCGTGTGGCGAAACGCTCGTTGTGCCCGTCAACCCGTTCGCCCCGGACCAGGTGTTCCGGTAGAAGTAAGAGTATTGAATGCCCCACTGCACGCGGCCCTTTTCGCCCTGGTACAGCTTGTTCCAGAAGCCAATCGTCGCCTCGCTGAGGTATCTCGTGTCGCCTGCGCAGTTGCTCCCGCCGCTCGGAACTCCCGTCCCGCCGGCCTGCCCAGCCGCTGGTCCACCGGGTGCCACCTCGGTGCTGCATCCCGTGTTGTTCGCATACGGCGAGCCGTACCCGCCGACGCCAGTTGTTCCGACTTTCCAAGTCGTTTGTGCTTCTGGGTACAGCAGGTTGGCCGCGGGCGTCCCTCCACCGAGTGTAGTCAGGTTCAGCGTTACTGGAACCGTTACGGTGGTGCCGGCTACGGATTGATAGCCCACGTAGGAAGTGCGGCCTGCGTACTCGCCGCCTACATAAGCGTAAAAATCCCACTTGGGGTTCATATGCCACTCTAGGGATCCCAGCCAGTGCCCGCCGTGAATTAGCGCCACCGAACCGTCAGGCCGCAAAGTTGCGTCCGCCAACTGCGCGGAGCCATACCGTCCCGTGCCGTCTCCGTAGAAGCCGCTCGCTCCCACATCCAGCTTCTTAGAGAGGAGCGGAGCAAGAGCGTGGAAGCCGACTCCGCCGCCTGTACGCGAATCGTTGTAGGCGCCGGTTGCCGAAGGCGTCGTGTTCGTGCACGAACTTGGCAATGCGTTGCCGCTCGCAAACTTATTCGCATTGTAGCTGCCGGTGTAGACGTTGCCGTTGGTGTCCGTTACGCTCACATTCGTCACCGCCGCCGCGGTGGCCGCCGTAATGCTCACGACCGCGCAAGGATAGATCCGGTTTTGGAAAAGACTCACGATGCCGAACACTTCGTAGTGGCCAAAACCAGGATCAAACGCTGCCTTGACGATGAAGTCGGGTGCTTTGTTCACCGAGTATCCGGTGGGATCGAAAGCGTTGTATAACCCGCCGCCAGCACCCGGCGCAAATATGAATGAGTTCATTGCAAAAGTTGACGCGGTCGTCACGTTGCAGCCTGCGCCCAGGATTGCCGTTAAGCAGTATGAGCTGAACCCGCGGCCGCCAATCGTTTCCTGGGAGCCTTCCGCCGACGCCGCCAGCGTGAATTTATCTCCAAAACTCTTGGAGACTCGCGCCGAGTATGCACGCTGCCATGTATAGCCCACCACGTACTGGGGATCGATCATCATCGGGAAGTATTCGGCGCGGTTCGCCGCACCCTTCCGGTCCTGCGTCGCAAGGCTCCACATCTGGCCGGCCGAAAACGCCCAACCACTCGCGAAGTCCGCACGCGCCCACAATTGCCGTTGCCGGAAGACATACGAGTTGCTCTGCCGGTTGTTCGAGGTCGTCCCGGCGCCGAGGAAGTCAGCCTCGTAGTAACCCGATACCTTCGTTTCTCCGATTTTCGTGTCTACCAGCAAGGATAGACGCGACTGCCGTGCCGTGAAGTTCGATTCCGTCAAGTGGCCCAGTGAGTTAGCCGTAAACGGAATCGAGTTGAACGGTGTATTAATGTCCGCGCTCAGCGCACGCTGCCGGGTTACCGTCGCGGCTTCGATAAAGCCTCCCGGCGTAAAGTTCACACCCTTAAACCGAATGGTGGCCGGTCCTTTCTCTTCTGCAGCGCCGCCCTGCCCCCCAGTCGCAACCGCCGAAGAGCCGCTCACCACAGGCTTGGCCGCCGCCATGTTCGCCACCGACGTATTCAGCGCCGAAGTCGTCGTTTTCACTTCCGCCGACGTGGCTACCGCCTCGTTGGCTTTCGTCGTTGCCTCAGTCGCGCGCGAGTTCGCCGACGCTGCCGCTTCCCTCGCCTCTTCGATCTGCCGGTCCCTCTTGGCCAGCTCCTCCTTCAACATCTGGAGCTGCTCCTGCTGCGCTTGCAAGTTCTGGCGCAACTCTTCCATCTCCGCCGCTATTTCGGCGTTGCTCTTCGTGGTGGTGGATTTCGCCGCCGGTGCCGCCTTGGCTGGCTGCGCATCCGTCTCTTTCGGTGAGTCTTTCGGTGAATCCGCGAACGCCGCTCCGGTCGACAGGAACAGCGACAATATCAGTGCTGCAAATTTTTTCATTGCATCTCTCTTTTGTTCAAAAAGATTTCGGACAGACAATGACCCTGGGAAAAGCAACTTCACCCCATTCGGAAGGTAGTAAGGGACTCTTACGCTTTTATCAACTGCGTATGAATACTCTGTAACAAACGGCCCATATTGGCACTTATCTGCACTGTTTTCATCTATTTGCAATTGTTAACAGAACGGTACCGGCAGAGTGTTTAACAGTGTTTTTCGTTCCATCTCGCAGTTCGATCCAGTCCAGCTCACCCGCCGTTCTCCGTCCGCTTTTAGCGTGGTGTCCCCATCTGAAAAGCCAGTTCAATCTGAGAGAGCAGATACCGGTAGTGCGCATCCGCATCCTGTAAGTCCGCATCCGTTTTTTCGAGCTCTGCCTGGCTATATTCTACAATCGACCCAAGTCCCAACTTGTATCGCGCCGTGGCGAGCTCCAGCGCCTGATTCGCCTGATCTTCCAACTGCTTGGTCACCGTCAGCCGCTCGTATGCTTTCCGCGTATTGAGCCAGCTATTCCGGACGTCCCGTGCCACATTCTCCTGGAGTGCCCGCAGCTGGCTTTCTTTCATCTGGGTCTCGATATCCGCGCTCTTGGCTCGAGCATTGAACAGAAATCCATTGAAGACCGGAATGTTAATGTTCACGCCCACCGCTCCGTACCAGCTGGAAATGTGGTCGTCCCTCACCGGTGCCTGGCCCACTGCTCCCGCGGCGTTTACAGTCGGCCACCATAAATCGCGTTCGGCTTTGCTGAATTTAGTCGCGGCGGTTACTTCTTCTTGCAGTGCCCGCACCTCCGGCCGTTGATTCAATGCCTGCTGCACCAACGGCGTGGAATCGGAAGCGGGGGGGCTGAGCTCCTCGGCCGGTTCTACAGGAACTAAGTCCTGCTGCTCGGTGTAACCCATAACCGCGGAGAGGGTTGTCAAAGAGGCTTGGTAGTTGCTTTGCGAATCGAGCAGCAGCAACTTCGCCCGTGCCAGATCCACGTTACTGAAGCTCAGGTCCAGATCCGACTTCAGCTTTGCACTCGTCAACGCCTGCACCTGGTCCACCCGGTCCTGTCGCGCCTTTACGGTCTGCTCCGCTACCACTTGCAGCGCCCTCGTCTCCAGTGTGTTATAAAACGCCTCATCCACAATCAGAATGATCTGCTGCTGGGTCGCGACCGCATTCTGGTCTTCCGCCTTCTGCAAGTGCTGTGACCTGGACACCAGGTTACCGGTCCGTCCAAAATCTGTGATCAATTGCGACACCGACGCCCCATAGGCCGCACGCGGATAGATTACGGGATTGTTCAGGTACCCCGCTGAAATTCGGCTCCCGGGATCCGAATCCACCGCCGTCACGCTTAGATTTACGTTGGGATAGAACGCCGAACGCGTTTCCCGGACAAACTCATGCGCCTCCAATGCCCGCAATTTGCCGATAGTGATATTCGGATTCCGCTGCAGCGCAGTCGCCTCCGCCTCGCGTATCGTCAGCGGCCGCGGGGCCGGCCCGGCTGCGGGCGTCTGTGCGGCTCCTTGCCCTGTCACAATTCCTGGCAAAAACATCACAATCAACGTCCAGCACCTCGCTGGGCGCTTCATGCCGCTACCTCGCTGGTTGCCTGATTTCTCCCGTGAATCACCAGATAGACTGCCGGCACAAGGAACACAGTCACAACCACCGATACTCCCAACCCCCCAATCACCGCCCGCGCCAGAGGTGCATATTGCTCGCTTCCTTCTTCAATCCCCAGCGCCATCGGCAACAGTCCCAATAGTGTCGCCAGCGACGTCATCAGGATCGGCCGCAACCGTACTTTGCACGCCTCCACTACCGCCTCCTTCAAACCCATCCCTCGCTGGTGTAATATCCCCGAAAACTCCACGATCAGAATGCTGTTCGACACAACTATTCCCGTCATCATGATCACGCCCATTAGCGACATGATGTTTAGCGTCGTCCCCGTCATCCATAAGAACACCAGTACGCCCGCCAACCCCGGCGGGATTGCGGTCAGAATGATGAACGGATCGATGAACGAACGGAACTGCGCCATCAAAATCAGGTACACCAGAATCACGCTTAACAGCAGTCCGACTCCGAATCGCAGGAACGATTGCTTCATTCCCACTACCGCCCCTTGCACTCTTACCCGCGCGTTCTTAGGCAAAGCTATGCCTTTCATCGTTTCGTTTACTTCTGTGCTGATTCCACTCAAATCCTCGGTCTTCGGCATGACGTAAACGTCAACCACCCGCCGAATTTGGTAGTGGTCCACCTCCGTTGGCGTGTTCATCGGTTCAATCTTCGCCACCGACTGTAACGGCGTGTAAGATTTTGCGTCCGTGGCACGCAACGGAATGTTCTGGAAGTCCGACATCGTCATTGCGTTCACCTTTTCGTTCGAATACTGCACCGTCAGCATGTAGTTGTTGCCGCTCTTCGGGTCGATCCAGTAACTCGGCGCGATCATCCCGTTTGAGGTCAGCGCGGTGATTACGTTGTCCACCACGTTTCGCGGCGTTAGCCCCAACAAACTCGCTTGTCGCCGGTCGATGTTCAGTTGCAAGCCCGGATAGTCGATATCTTGCGGGATCAACACGTCGCTCACACGTTTGGAATCCTTCAGTTGTAGGGCGATTTTCCGCGCGATCTCGTAGCCTTCGCTCAAGTTGTTGTCGCTCACTTGAATATCCAGCGGCGCGGGTAGCCCTTGGTTCACCACCGAGTCCACCAGCCCGCCCGCCTGAAAATACGCACTCAATTGGGGAAGATCGCTGGCCAGTTTCCGCCGTACCCGCTCCATATACTCATAGCTGCCGGCCTTGTGGCCTTCCGTGAGGTTTACCTGCACAAAAGCCGTATGCATTGCCGAATTCGTGGTGTAGATCGCCGATAGGTCCGGCGTGATGCCGATATTCGACACAATCATCTGCAGGTCGCTTTTGGGTATTACCCCTCGAATATCGCCCTCCACTTGCGCGATGTATTTGTCCGAGACTTCTAGCCGCGTCCCTGACGGCGCTTTTATGTTGATCACGAACTGACCGGGGTCCGTACGCGGAAAGTAGGCCTTCCCGACAAACGGGAATAGGCCGCACAGCAACACCACGATCGCGCCCATGATGTACAGCACCGTTCGTCCCGGTCTTTCCAGTGCTCTTTTGACTTTTGTTTCGTAATAATCCAGTAGTCGACGGAACATTTCGTTGAACCGTCCCACTACATTTGTCAGAGATCCCTGCGCCATTTTATGCTCCTCCTCCCCATGCACGCCGACGCGAACAAATCTGGCGCAGTAAAGTGGCACCACTGTCATCGCAAACACGTATGAGGCAAAGATCGACAGCACTACGCCTAATGCCAGGTCTGTGAACAGGTATTTGCTTACACCATAGAAAAACGTCACCGGAAAGAACACGATCGAGGTCGTCGACGTCGCCGCCAGCACTGCCAACGCCACTTCCATTCCGCCTTTTTCTGCTGCTTCATGCGGCGGCACGCCCTGTTCCATGAAGCGAAAAATGTTCTCAAGAACCACAACCGAATCGTCGATCAGTCTTGAAAATGCCAGCGCAAGTCCTCCCAGCAGCATTGTGTTAATCGACCCACCTTTTGCGTCCATCACCAGAAAACACGTGAGAGCCGACAGTGGAATCGAAAGAAGCACCGCGAACGTCGCCCGCGGACTTCCCAGAAACAACAAAATCATGAGTCCCGTCAGGACCAGCCCGATTGCTCCCTCCTTTAACAGATTCTTCAACGCTGTCTTTACGAAGATGGACTGGTCGAACACCACTGCCGTCCTCAACACCTCTGGCACATCCACCAAATGCTTCGTCGCTTCTCTGATCCCGTTCACAATCGAGATTGTGTTGCTGTCCCCGCCCTGTTTCAGAATCGGGATGTACACCGACCTCTGCCCGTCGATTCTCACAATATTTGTCTGGATGGCGCCGGCATCCTGCGCTTTCCCGACATCCGCTACCATCACCGAGCCTAGACCTACGCTCTTCAGCGGGAGTTGGTTGATCTCATCCACTTTCGGCACTTGGCTGTTCGCGTAGATGTTGTAATCTCGCGTGCCCGTGCGGACGTCTCCCGCAGGTAAAATCAGATTCGAATCATTAATCGCGTGTACAACGTCCATCAGGCTCAACTGGTGTGCTTCCAGCTTCATTGGATCCACAAAAACCTGGATCTGCCGGTATGTTCCTCCGAACGGCTGCGGCACCGACGCACCTTGCACGTTCGCGATCTGATTTCTCACCTGAAACTGTGCCAAGTCCTTCAACTGCGTCTCATTCAGGCCCTGCCCTTTCAGGGTCACCAGACATACCGGCAAACTCGATGCGTCGAACTTCAACACCACCGGCGGTAGCGTTCCTGGAGGTAATCGCCGCAAATCCGCCATGGCCAAATTGGCGATGTTGCTTAGTGCCGCGTCTGGGTCTGTTCCGGGCTGAAAGAAAATCTTAATCAGGCTGACTCCCGTAAGCGATCGGGACTCAATGTGGTCAATATTGCTTCCGAGTGTGAAAAATCTTTCGAAAGTATTCGTAATATCCGCTTCAATCTGCTGGGGGGGCATTCCGGCATAGAACGTCGCCACCACTACCACCGGAATATCGATTTGCGGAAATAGGTCGACGGGCATCCTGACCAGCGTCGTGACACCCACGACCGCCACCACCAGGCACACCATGATGATGAAATACGGGTACGCTAGGGCAAACTTCGGCATTGTCTGTTCCCGTCCAAACTTCCGGCTATCATCGGGCCGGCTCCGCTACCGCGCGCTTGCGCCCGTGAATTACCAAATACACCGCGGGCACCAGGAACACCGTCAACACTACGGACACTCCAAGACCGCCGATCATCGCTCGCGCCAGCGGCGCGTATTGTTCGCTGCCGGCCTCTACTCCTAAAGCCATTGGCAAGAGCGCCAGCAATGTTGCGAGCGATGTCATTAAAATGGGCCGCAAGCGCACCTTGCATGCCTCTACCACCGCATCCTTCAACGCCATTCCCCGTTCGTGCAGAATCCCCGAAAATTCCACGATTAGAATGCTGTTCGACACCACAATTCCCGTCATCATGATCACGCCCATCAGCGACATGATGTTCAGCGTTGTCCCGGTCATCCACAAAAACGTCAGAGCCCCCGCCAAGCCAGGGGGGATCGCGGTCAGGATAATAAATGGATCAATAAACGAACGGAATTGCGCCATCAGAATCAGGTAAACCAGAACCACCGACAGCCCCAGCCCCACGCCGAACCGCGCAAACGACTGGTTCATGCCCACTACCGCTCCTTGTACGCGCACCCGCGCATTTTTTGGCAATTCCAATCCCTTCAGCATCTCCTCCACTTCGCCGTTTACCCTGCTTAGGTCTTCGCTCTTCGGCATTACGAACACATCGATCACGCGTCGAATCTGATAGTGATCCACCTCCGTCGGCGTGTTGATGTGCTCTATGCTAGCCACGGACTGAAGCGGCGTGTACGCCGCTGACTTCGCGGCGCGTAGCGGGATATTCCGAAAATCGGACATCGTCATTGAACCGACTTTCTCGTTCGAATACTGCACCGTCAGCATGTAGTTATTCCCGCTCTTGGGATCGATCCAGTAACTCGGCGCGATCATCCCGTTCGACGTCAGCGCCGTTATCACGTTGTCGACTACATTCTTTGGCGACAGTCCAAGCAGACTCGCTTGTTGCCGATCAATATTCAGTTCCAGCCCGGGATAGTCGATGTCTTGCGGGATCAGTACATCGCTGACTCGCTTCGATCCTTTCAGCTGCAGCGCTATCTTCCGCGCGAGGTTGTAGCCCTCACTTAGATCGTTGTCGCTCACTTGAATGTCCAGAGGCGCTGGCAGCCCCTGGTTTACCACCGAATCGACCAGCCCACCCGCTTGGAAATAAGCGCTTAACTGCGGCATATCGTTTGCCAGTTTGCGCCGCAGTCGTTCCATGTACTCGTAACTACCTACCCGATGCCCCTCTTTCAGGTTGATTTGAACGAAAGCGGTGTGCATCGCGGAGTTCGTCGTGTAGATCGCCGACAGGTCCGGGGTAATTCCGATATTCGATACGATCATTTCCAATTCGGTCCGCGGAATCACGGATCGAATATCTTCTTCGACCTTTGCTATATATTGGTCCGTGACCTCCAGGCGGGTGCCTGTTGGAGCTTTCAGGCTGATGATGAACTGCCCCGGGTCCGTGCGCGGGAAATAGGCTTTCCCAATTAGCGGAAAACTGATCAAAACCGCGGCGGCGATTCCGCCCAACAAATACAGCGCAGTCCGTCCAGGTCTTTGCAGGGCGCGCGTGACACTTTTCTCGTAATAGCCTAACAATCTCTGAAACTGCTCGTTGAATCTGCGCGCTAAACTGCCAAGGTATCCCTCTTTTTTCGTATGTTCTGACTTCTCGTGGGGTTCCAGGCGAATAAATTGCGCGCAGTAGAGGGGCACCACCGTCAACGCAAAAATGTACGAGGCAAAGATTGACAGCACGACCCCCAGGGCCAAGTCCGTAAACAGGTATCGGCTGACACCGTAAAACAATGTTACCGGGAAGAACACCACCGACGTTGTACAGGTTGCTGCTAAGACAGCAAGCGCGATTTCTGTCCCGCCCTTTTCCGCCGCTTCTCGCGGTTGTGCCCCTTGTTCCATGAACCGAAAAATGTTTTCCAGTACCACCACCGAGTTGTCGATCAGTCGCGAAAACGCCAAGGCGAGCCCGCCTAAAAGCATCGTGTTGATCGACCCGCCCATCCCGTTCACCACAAGAAAACACGCCAGCGCTGATAACGGGATGGAAAGCAATACGGCGAATGTTGCCCTCGGGCCGCCCAGGAACAACAGGATCATCACGCCCGTCAGAATCAGTCCGATGCCTCCCTCTTTCAAAAGATTCTTTAGGGCCGTCTTCACGAAGATGGATTGATCGAATACCACTGCTGTTTTCAGGACGTCCGGAATATCCACCAGATGCTTTGTTGCTTCCTTTACTCCGTTTACGATCGCAATCGTGTTGCTGCCTCCACCTTGTTTCAATACCGGGATGTACACCGACCGCTGCCCGTCGATGCGCACGATGTTCGTCTGGATTGCCCCGGCGTCCTCGGCCTTTCCCACGTCCGCCACCAGGACTGAAGCGAGCCCCACACTTTTCAGCGGTATCTGGTTGATCTCTTCTGGCGCTGGCACTTGGCTGTTCGCGTAGATGTTGTAATCGCGGTTCCCGATTCGCACGTCACCTGCCGGCAAGATCAGGTTCGAGTCGTTCACCGCACTCACAACGTCCATCAGGCTGAGCTGGTGCGCTTCCAGCTTCATCGGATCCACAAACACCTGAATCTGCCGGTACGTCCCGCCGAACGGCTGGGGCACCGACGCGCCCTGCACATTTGCTACCTGATTCCGCACCTGGAATTGCGCCAGGTCCTTCAATTGGGTTTCGTTCAGCCCCTGCCCCTTTAGCGTGATTAAGCAAACCGGCAGGCTCGACGCATCAAACTTCAGTACGACCGGCGGCAACGTACCCGGGGGCAATCGCCGCAAGTCCGCCATCGCCAGATTTGCAATGTTGCTTAGCGCCGCATTCGCATCCGTTCCCGGCTTGAAATACACCTTGATCAAACTCACCCCCGTCAGGGATCGCGACTCGATATGGTCGATGTTGCTTCCGAGCGTAAAAAACCGCTCAAACGTGTTCGTGATATCCGCTTCGATTTGCTGTGGCGGCATTCCGGAATAGAACGTCGCTACCACCACCACTGGAATATTGATCTGCGGGAAAAGATCCACTGGCATCCGTATGACTGTTGTCACACCGACAACCGCTACTACCAGGCAAAGCATGATGATGAAATATGGATACGCCAGCGCAAACCTCGGCATCTACTTGCTCCCGCTCCCCGCGCCGGTCTCCATATCTTTCGGCTGTATCTTCATTCCGTTCCGGAACTCGCTCCGACTTCCCACCACCACGCGATCTCCTTCATTCAGGCCGGACAGCACCTCAATCCTTGTGCTTCCTTCCATCCCTAACTCCACTTTTCGTTCCTCAAGCACATTTTGCGCATTCGACAGCAGCACCGTGCCTTCTTTGTTCCCGCTCATCGCCACTGCCTCCAGCGGCACGGTCAGGACGTTGTTCCTTTCTTGCTGTGACACCGTCGCCGAAACATACATCCCTGGCAGCAGCCTTCCGTTCGAATTCTGAAAATCAATTTCCGTCTCCATAGTTCGCGTCTGCGGATCGAGCGAATCTGCAAACCGGCTCACCTTTCCCACAGTGTCCTCGTTCAGCGCTTGCACATGCACTTTTACGGGATCGCCCAGCCGGATTGTTCCCGCAATCGACTCGGGAATCGGCAGCACTAGCCGCAACACTGATATTTGCGCGATTCGTACCACCGGCATCGACTGTGTGCTCGACGAGGTCCCCGCTGCAATCAACGCTCCTGTGTCCGCATACCTCACCGTCACTACGCCTGTGAACGGCGCCGTGATTCGCGTGTACGCCGACAATGCGCTGTACTGTTTCTGCGTGGCCTCCGCCATTGCCAGTCCCTGCTCCGCCGCATTCAGCGAGGCCTTCGCACTCGACACCTGCGCCTCCGATTCCAGGTCTTTCGCCTGCGCGTCGTCCACTTCCTGCTGTGCGACCAGCCCTTCTTTTTGCTTTGCAGCCTGGCTTAGGCGGTCGTACATGGCGTGCGCCGCCACGTGGGAGGACTTCGCCCTTTCGACATCGCCTTGTGCTCGGCTGATCTCTTCCTTCGCCCGGCGGACCGCTGCATCCGATCCCGCTAATTCCGCCTGCAACTCTGGCACTTCCAATACCGCTAGCGTCTGGGCTGCCTTGACGTGAGAACCAACGTCCACGTAAATGGTTTTAATGTAGCCGGCCACCTTTGCGTGCACGTCGACGTCTTGAAATGGCTTGAACGCGCCTGCGAGCGTCAAGGGCGTGCCGATACTTCGACGTTCGACCTTCACTACTGCGGCTGTCGGCACGCTCGCGCCTGTCACCTCACTCCCTTCGTTATCGGCATCCGCCTTCCCTAGGCGCGCGGCGACAATCCAAATCGTAACGAGCGCCACGAGTGCTGATGCAACCCAATACAATTTCTTGTTTCGGTTCATTTCCTGTTCCTGTTCGCTGTGCGTACCGGCGGACTTTCGTACCCGCGATTCCGTGCGTGTCTTACTTCGCCGTGGGATAGGGGCCTGCCGTGATCGTTCCGGCGTGTTCTTCGTTGAAGGTAACGAGACTAAAAGCGGGCTGCTTTACTCTGAAGGCGGCGGGCGATTCCACTGCTGGTTGAGGAGTTCCGAATGAGGCGGAGATACTTGTTTCAGCTCAGCGCCGGCATATTCTTCCCGCACCAACTGGATCAGGTCTGTGGCGGGCACGTCTACATACAAATCCGTTTGTCCGACTGAATTCGTAACCGGACTAAAGTGTTGGAGCTCGGAAGCGCCCACCGTAGCCCGGTTCCGGGCCAGCCCGTCATAGCAAAGTGCGTCATTCGAGCTGAACAATCCGGCGAACGGGTTGTACAGCACTAACCCGATTAGCAGAATGCACACCCAGCCCCGCCACCCGGGTACAACCTCACTCCGATATGGAAAAGTTCGCTTCATCTCTCCACACGTATCCCTAGACATTAGTTGGACTCGCTTTTGCGGTCAAGTGGATGCCCAGACCCAAGTGCTGACGAAAACACTGTCTGGCTGCCTCCAGAAGAGGAGAAGGGGATCGGTGCCAGGGGTGCACCGATCCCCAGGTAGGACGTGGAGTGAAGATCAAACGCGTTGAGTCTCGCACCCGGGCGTCACGTCTGAATGAAGCCCGTGTGAATTCTCCGTAACCCTTCCCCGGTGCTCTTGTGTGTCCTTTTCCTGCTCTGCACGTACCGTCAAGCCACGGCCGTGGCGAACATCCAGGCCACGCACCCAGAAAATAATGTCTTCCGCAATGTTGGTTGCATGATCCGCGATGCGCTCCAGGTGGCGCGTGGCCAACACGAACTGCATTCCCGGGCTCACAAGGGCCGCATCCTGCGTCATGTTCTGCAGCAGTTTTTCGAAAATCTGGTCGCGATACTGATCCACGATGTCATCGCTTTCCAGAACCTGCCCTGCCATCTCCGCGTTCCGAAAAATCAGTGCTCCCAGACTGCGGCTTACCATCGACCGCACGGCCTCCGCCATCGGCATCAGTTCTTCCGGCATTTTTGCGCCCGGCATCTCCCGCAGAGAGATCACTCGCTCGGCTAGACTGACCGCAATATCGCCGATCCTTTCCAGGTCGTTCGTGATTTTGAGCGCCGCGACGATCAATCTCATCTCATCGTCCGTAAACGCTCCTCGACGCAACAGCCGAATCGCATGCTCGTCGATCATGATTTCCATCTCATTGATTCTTGGTTCCAGCAGGAACACTTCTCCCGGCAATCCTGCCGTCCGAGGACTATCGAACCCGACGATCGCGTCCAATGCGCGATTCATTGCGCTTTCTACCGTGCGCGCCATCGACACCAGGTAGTTCACCAAAGCGTCGTAGAGTACTGCTTCGGTTAGTCCCGCTGTTGTCATAATTCCTCCGCGAGGGCAAAGGGCTGGTTCACACTTCGCCCCGCTAGTCTCAGCATAAAAACGCTGTATTACAGAGTATTAACAGATAGGTTAAATCGCCGATACCGGTTGAATTAGGAAATCGCGGAGGATCCGCCCCGAAGTCGCCCACCCGCCGCTGCTGCTCCCGTCCGAGCAGCCGCTCGCTCCACATCAAATACGGGAATCGAAAAGTGAAATTGCGAGCCGACACCCAGCTCGCTCTCCACCCACAATTTGCCGCCGTGAGCTTCCACCAGGTGTCGCGCAATCGACAGGCCCAAACCCGTTCCGCCCGCTTCACGGGATCGCGCCACGTCCACCCGGTAAAATCGCTCAAAAATCCGGGGCTGATCTGCCTGCGGAATCCCGATTCCCGTGTCGCTCACGGTGAAGACCACTTCGTCGTTTCGCATTTCAGCGCTCAAGACGATTTTCCCGCCGGGCAGCGTGTATTGAATCGCGTTGTCGAGCAGATTCTGCAGCACTTCCTGAATCCTCCGGCCATCGGCCGCCACGTCTGGCAAGTGGCTCGGCAGATTTAGCGACAAATGCAGCTCTTTCTCAACGGCCCGCCGCTGCGCCGTTTCGAAGCAGCCCTCTACCAACTGCGCCACGCTGACCGGCCGGATTTCCAACTCCAGCTTCTCTGCGTCCATCTGCGAGAGCCGCAAGAGGTCTTCCGTCAATCTGGCCAGCCGCCTCGCATGCTCCAGAATGATTCCCAGGAATCGCTCCCGGTTGTGCGCATCATCGATTGCCCCGCCGATCAATGTTTCCGCGAATCCCTGAATTGCCGTCAGTGGTGTGCGAAATTCGTGCGAGACGTTTGCTACGAAGTCCCTCCGGATCCGCTCAAGTTTCCGCAGTGCCGTAATGTCGTGCAGCACAATCACGGCTCCTGACGTATCCCCGGCGCGCACAGACGCCACTGTTGCAGCGAAGTAGTGTTGGCGCAACGTCCCCGTCGCAATTTCCGCTTCCACTCGCGGTTCCCCGGCCAGCACGCGCCTCACCGCCTCAATCAATTCCGTCTGTCTCACCACTTCCAGCAGCGCGCTGCCGGAAACCGGCGGCACATCCAGACTCAGAATTTCTGCAAATCCCGGATTGGTGAACACCAACCGCTCCGCGCCGTTCACCACCGCCACGCCTTCGACCATCGAGCCCAGAATTGCCGCAGACAGGTTCCGCTCCTCGGTGAGTGATCGGATTGTGCGATCTAATCGGGCTGCCGTTTGGTTCAGAGAAGTTCCGAGCGCCTCCAACGAATCGCCTTTTCCATCGGACGCAAGTGGCCGGAAGTCTCCCTCAGCTACCCGCCTGGAAAAATCGCGCAGCCTCTCGATCCGCTCCGTATACGAACTCGACATCCACAGCGCAAAAGCGCCGGCGATCAGGAAAATAAGCAGCGACCATAGCCACAAGTTTCGCCGGAATCTCCAGAGTGGATCCCGGAAACCCTGCATCGGCAGCGCAAGCCTCACGACTACCGGGATGTTGCCGGGCAGGTTCTCGCGCACCGCGTAGTACAGAAGCTGCTCTTTGAGCGATACGCTCTGCCGGACGGAACGCCCTTCCCCGCTCTGCAGCGCATCGCGGACCTCTGGCCGGTCCGCATGGCTTTCCATCGTTGTCGTTTCGCTTTGCGAGTCAGCCAGTACGCGGCCCTCTGCAGAAATAATGGTAATGCGCGCCCCGCTCGTAGCATTCGCCGCGACCCACGTGTTCAGCGCCGCAATCTCTTCGGGCGTTTGCGGGCTCGCGCTCGTCAGTGGCATCGGGTGCAACTGCATCGCCCGCGCCAGTGACTTCAACTGCCGAAACTGGTCAGCCTCATAATTGTCGCGGAGAGCGCCTTCGGCAAGGAAATCCACGGCGAGCAGAACGCTCACCAGTAGCGCCAGGAACGACAGCGCGATTTTCCAAAAGAATCTACGCTGCACGGGTCTCGAACAGATATCCCGCGCCGCGCACCGTCTTCAGGTGTAGGGGGTTCTCCGGATCCGCTTCGATCTTCTCGCGCAGCCGTCGAACGTATACGTCTACGCTGCGCGGCGTTACAAAGCGGTCCGTGCCCCAAACGGCGTCCAGCAGTTGATCACGGGTAAACACCCGGTTGGGGCGCGAAGCGAGATAATAGAGTAACCGAAACTCTAGGGTGCTAAGCGGCACCGGCCTTCCGGAATGGCTCACACGATAAGACGCCGGATCGATGGCTAATTTGCCGATCTCCAGCACCCGCGGCGCATCCGCCAGCGGCTCCGTTCGCCGCAGCAAAGCCTTCACTCGCGCGATTAACTCCCGTGGGCTAAATGGCTTGGTTACATAGTCATCCGCGCCCATCTCCAGGCCCACAACCCGGTCGGCTTCGTCACCTCGCGCGGTCAACATCAATACCGGCAGCCGATTTAAGGATTCGTCTTTTCGTACTTCACGGCAAATGTCCAAGCCGGACATCTTGGGCAGCATTAGATCCAGCAGCAACAGATCCGGGGGTGATTTCTTCAAGGTGTTTAGTCCGGTCGCCCCATCGAACGCCGCGTTCACCTGAAACCCTTCATTGGCAAGGTTATACCGGACGAGCTCCACGATGTCGCGGTCGTCCTCAATAATCAAGATGCGTTTCATAGTCAAGCCACGGCCTGCAGAGCGCATCGGTAGAAGTCTACCGTAGCGGGTAGTTTTGCGGAAGCCATAGTCAGGTTGCTGAACCTCGGGACCCACGTTGAATCTTCTTAAGTGTGACAAGCCAGTGAACTTTCGTGGTGAAGCCGGTGTAACAGAAATATGAATGAATAGTGACATGTAGCCGCGACCGATTATGAATGCGCGTTAAACAGTGAGACTAAGTATCTATCCTGCAAAGAATCTGTGGAGTTGCAGCCACCTAGGGAGATAAAATCCCCACAGTTTCCAACTGCTTTACAAGTTCCACACAACTGGATCGCGGAGGCGGCACGATGGCGACTACAAATGCAACGCAGGGTCTACGCAGTCCCGCAACGGCGGCGAAAAAGATCACCGGGTGGTATATCGCTTCGGCCGTCATACTTATTGTTTTAGGTATTTTTGGAATTGTGGAGCCGGGCATCGCCGGCCTTGGGGTGACGCTTCTAGTTGGCTGGCTGCTTCTCGTCGGTGCGGTACTGCACTTTATCGCCGCATTTAAAGGTGGTGGAGCGAAGCAGGTTATTTTCCAGGTTCTCATTGGACTGCTGTATCTCGTCGGGGGCATGTATTTCCTGACCCACACGATCATGGGGGTCGCGACTCTTACCCTTTTGCTCGCCGCGATCATCCTCGTAGAGGGAGTAATCGAGGTTGTCTCCTATTTCCGGATGCGCGGTGAGGGTGCTTCCGCCTGGCTGCTCATCAACGGCATTATTACTTTGCTGCTCGGTGGATTGATCTACTTCCACTGGCCTTCCAGTTCGATCTGGGCCATCGGCACATTGGTGGGAATCAATCTGCTCATGACCGGGTTCTCCAGGCTGATGTTCGGCCTCGCGGCGCGAAAATTCCTGGCACGGACCTCTGGCTGAGCCTGCGCACTATTTTTTTGCGCGTGAAGTGAATCGTCTCCACTACGGATTTTCCGTGGTCGTCGAAGGTCCAAACTTGCGTCAGATGGTCCTTATCCGAAAGCGCCAAGCTCAACGACACCATGTGTCCTTCGTCGGGAGTTTTCGTGCCGGCTACTCGCACAAACGAGAAGTCGTATTTCCCAAGCGCCCCGCGGAGCGGTTCGGTTTGCATGGTGGGTTGATTGCCAGCCGAACAGTAATGCGTGACAACAATACGGTCGCCCTCAAGCGTATAAATCGTGACCATGTCGGATTCGCGGCCCGGCA
The DNA here is from genome assembly GCA_035499255.1 of Dongiaceae bacterium. Lineage (GTDB taxonomy): Bacteria > Acidobacteriota > Terriglobia > Acidiferrales > UBA7541 > Acidiferrum. The sequence continues at coordinate 48,429 of DATJZF010000061.1, forward strand.
TTAAGTGCTCCATGACCGCAGTGCCATGCGACACAACCTCGTACGTCAGACCGGCGGGTTTGTCATCTTGCGTTTTACCTTCCCATTTCCCCGCCAAAGACTTGAGCTGCTCAAAGGCCGCTGTGGTAACTGCCGCTTCTTTTGTTTCCTGAGCTGGAGCTGAAACGGCAAAGATAATGCAAACGGGAATGCTCAGCCCGAAAGCGGTAAATTTCATGAACTCCTCCCGGACGTGATGGCGCTACGGATCCTTGGCCGGCCGCCATTCCGCCGAAACGCGACAAGCAAGTCGAGGAAATCATTTCTCACCTTCCACGAGGGGCTTGTCTCCGTCCCAGTTAATTTGCTCGAGCTTCGCCGGCGGAATTGGATCCTGCGAAGGAATTCGCAGAATCAGTCTTTCACCGCGGGTCACAGCTTCTCCGCCATTCGCCAGAATCACATTCAGGCCAACCAGAGCGGTGTCGCGCGCGAGGGCATCCACTTCATACGAATCCGGCAAGCCCGCGAGCGTCTTGTTCCAGTACGTGTTGTGGAGCGGATCGCGATATTCGGCCGGTATGCCTTTGTAACCCAACAAAGTGCCGAGAATTCCCGCGGCGTTCGCTGGATTGCAGTCCGCGTCCTGGCCGCAGCGGGTGGCCAAGTTCATGGTCTTATAGAAATCGCCGTCTCCATAGAGCAGGCCGATCACCACGTAACCGCCATTCAACTTCGCGTCGATGTTAAACGGCTGCTTGTAGCCGTCAGGGCAATGATCCACTTCGCCCCACTTGTTCTGCACCAGGTGCCAGGTCTTCAGCCAGTCCTTGGGGTTCTCGTCGTGCCAACGAATCACATCGCGGACTAACTGCGCGTACTGACTTTGCGGCGGAATCGCTTTCAATCCGTTTCCCACGACCTCGCGCACGTTCTTTGCAAAAAATGCCTGCGTATACATCGCTGAAATGAACATGCCTCCGTAGACGCCATCCCCATAATTCATGATGTGACCCATCCGGTCGTCAAACCTGTTCGACACCTGCGGCAATCCGGGGGAAATCATGCCAAACACGTCAGACTCGATCTGGAAATCGATGTCGTCGGCATGCAGGTTGTACCGTGGATTGCCGGAAAGTGGCGGCAGAACGCCCTTGCGGATGTTGGCGAGGCCGGCGTCGTTGGCGTGCCAGACCTTGCGGATTTTCGCGTCCCACTCGTGCGCCACTGTGACCGGATCAACATCGATGCCATAGCGCCGCAGGCAATAGAGGAAGAGCAAGTTGATATAGATGTCGTCGTTGTCGGGCGCGCCGAAGCTGGGATGTTCTTTTTCAGAGGTCTCCACGAACTCATAGTTGATGCGAACCTTTTGGCTTTCCGCTTCGCTGGTGACCGGCGGCATGTCGTCATTCCCGCGATTGTCGGTGCGGCCGCGCTCTTCCTTCATGCGCGTAGGCGACAGCGGCCAATCTTTGATGTCGAAGCCAATGGGCGTGCCCTGGTACTGGAATTCCCACGGCTGGCCAAACGTCACGCCAATCATCTTGCCGGCCCAGGCGCCCTGCACTTTGTCCACGTAAGTGTTCCAATCCAGTTCGCGCACGCGCTTGCTTTGTGCTGCTTCTTGCGCACTCACTACGGCGGACGATAGCAGAAGGCCGGATACCAGCAGCAAGCAGTGAACGAATCGCGTCACGATAGCAATCTCCTCGAGCGAAAATGAACGGTGAGCTTCGATCGTATGGGTCGAGTGTAGCGCAGACAACTTTCGCCGGCGCTCTAAGAATCGATCCCTAATGCATCTTGAGGCTACTATTGCGGAAGTCCAAGCCGTCGCAAAACATCGGGAAAACGTGGGTCGGAGCGCAGAGGATCCCAAAGAGGCGCGGTCTTGATGCCATTGAGTTCGAGGACTCGAACCGAGATGCCTCTGTCAAGCCAGGCGAAAGACTGATCCTTATCCCCCAGGCCGGAATAAATCCACGCAGGCCAAGTTGGATTGTCCGAACCACCGCTCGAGCGCAGTTGTTCCTGGAGAAGGCGGTAGGCTTTTTGTTTGTCCCCACATTTTGCTTCGAGGTAGGTCCGTAGCCATTGATGGTCCACGGGCTCCCCACCAGGCATCAACTGAAGTTCGGCCGAAGCGTCCATGCAATTTCCGGCTTCGGTGTAGGCGTACCACAGCCAGTAATGGGATAGAGCGAATTGGCGGTCTAAGTCTATGGTCTTTTGAAGCTGAGCGATGGCTTCGGGGTATCTTCGTGCGTAAGCCAAATGCTTCCCGATGTCCGTATTGATAATCAGCGAGAGCGGATCAAGCTTCTGTGCGCTGCGCATTTCCAGCAGAGCCTCATCCAGGTGCCCAGTGGGAACGAGGAAGGTGTCGGCATACCAGTGGTGCGCGGTAGGGTAGTTCGGATCCAATTCCAAGGCTCGGAGGTAATGCCGTTTGGAAGTTTCCCAATCCCAATCGGCATTTGCAGCGATGAGACCCATGGTAGCGTGGGCTTCGGCAAGTGAATCATCGAGCCGAAGAGCCGTTTCCGCGGCGTGCCTGGCTTTAGCGGTGGCTTGCGGAGAGTAATTCCCGGCGCCCGGAGAGAAGAGGTACGCGTCCGCGAGACCGGCGTAAGCCTCGGCATAATCCGGATCTTTCTGGATGGCGTCCTGAAAACATTCGATGGCTTTCTTGTATCCGGCGCGATCTCGTTTATTCCAGAAATAGCGTCCTTTCAAATACAACTCGTGAACTTCCGGGCTAGGCGTATGGCGACGTGACGAAGCGGATGGAGCGTTGTGGGCGAGCTCGAGATTGATTTCGCCGGCGATGTCGTGCGCGGCTTCGCTTTCAACCTGGAGCATATCGCTGATATTGCGCTCATAGGTTTCGGCCCAAAGATGCCGGTCGCTGGCCGCGTCAATGAGCTGAATGCGGACACGCACACGGTCTGCGGAGCGAATAACGCTACCTTCGACGAGGGCATCCACCTGGAGTTCGCCGGCGATCTGAGAAACGGCCGTTTTCGTGCCTTTGAAGCGCATCACCGAGGTGCGCGAGATGACGCGAAGCGCAGAGGATTGCTTCGCCAGATTGGTAATCAGCTCATCCGTCAATCCGTCGACCAAGTAATCCTGAGTGGAATCACCGGAGAGATTCTCCAACGGGAGGACGGCGATGGAACGAATCGGGCGCGATGTCAAAACCGACGGAGCGGAACGTTTATACCTAAGACTCCACCACGCAATCGCTCCGCCAAAGACAATCAGTCCCACGAGTACGTAGATAGCTGGGCGACGATTCCAGCCAGACCGGGTTTCCACCGCTTCGAGAGCCGGACCAGTCAAAGCCTTCTCGACCTCGTTTGCGGCGCCATCCACGGTGCCGATGAATCGATAGCCTTTCCGCGGAAGGGTCTGGATAAAGCGAGGTTGCCCGGCGGAATCGTTGAGGGCTTCCCGGAGACGATTGACGGCTTTGTTGAGACTCAGGTCGAAATCGACAAAGGTCTGCGCATCCCAGAGCCTTTGCTTCAGTTCGTCGCGAGAAACCAGTTGACCGGGCACTTGCAACAGCGCGAGAAGCACCTGGAAGGGCTTGTCTTGAAGGACGGTGGTACCAGCGGGGCCCGACAACTCGCCGGTTTCACGGTCGAGCGTGAATTCACCGAAGCGCAGAAGCGAAGCAGGCCTGGGAAGGGACATTAGTCCGTCCGAAGGGCTGCAAGTCTATCATTACGACGCCACGGACCAACAGCACCCCGGAAAAAAGAGAGAAACCGAGGATAAAGGGGAGGTTACGTAGCGTAAAAGGTGGGATGTCAGCGGCAGGTCACATTGCTGGTATTGCTTCCGCACGCGCTTGCTCCAAAATCTGCCGACCATCGGTCGAGATTCCCATTCCCGTCCCTGGTGGGGCCGACATCAAGGAGGAGACATGCAGCTAAATCCCGTGCTGACGCTCGCTTCCTTCTGTCTGGCGGCCACGGTTGGCTGTGGGGGAGGGGGTGGGACACCCGCTCCTCCGGCTGCCACACACCTCTCCGTCACAACCACAGCGTCGGCTCCTTCCGGTGCTCCGGTCAGCGTGACCGTAAGTGCTCTCGACGCCTCGGGAACAGTAGTGCCGAGTTATTCGGGAACCGTTCACTTCAGCAGCAGTGATCCACAAGCCACGCTTCCGTCCGACTCGCCTCTTGCCCACGGCGCAGGCACTTACCAGGTTACCTTTCGCACAGCCGGCGTCCAGACCGTCAGTGTCAGCGATGCCAGTAACGTGCTCTCGGCCGGCAGATCGCACAGCATCACCATAGGCTCTCCGCCAGCCTCACAACTATCGTTAAGCTCTCCCCCAACGATCACGGCCGGGGTGGCGTTTACGGTGGTGGTCACTGCACTCGATCAAACGGGCAATGTCACCAGCAATTACGCGGGAACGGTCCATTTCGCAAGCAGCGACGCGCAGGCACAGCTGCCGGCGGACGTACAACTCGCGGGTGGATCCGGAGCTTTCCAAGTGACTTTGAGAACCAAAGGAACGCAAAGCCTCACTGCAACGGACACCGTGAGCACAGGAATTACGGGGAAAGTCGCTGCGATTCAAGTAGTAGACAACAGCGTGACGCATTTTTCGCTGACCACGACCTCTTCGGCGGCCACGCGCGCAACATTCGGTTTCAGCGTAGTGCCGCTAGATGCGGCGAATAACATTTCGACAGGTTATTCGAGCACTGTGCATTTCGCGAGTTCCGACCCACAAGCCAAGTTGCCACCCGACACAACCGTTACCTCCAACAACACGGATTTTTCGGCAACGTTTGAAACGGCCGGAATGCAGAGCCTGACCGCGACGGACGTGAACAAATCTGCGCTGACGGCAACAGCCTCGGTATCTGTTACGCAGTCTGACGCGCTGAGCATCACTTCCAGCGCCCCGCCCGATGGCACGGTGGGCTTTGGCTATAATCCGCACATCATACGCGTATGTCAGATCTGGAGCCCCTATCCGTCCCGCGTTTGCCTGCGGTGGCAGAACCAAGAGGCGTTTTTCTTTCCTTTGACGGCAAGTGGGGGCGTACCAGGAACGGGCTATACCTGGGGTTGGGCGGCTGCTCCAGGCTCAACACTGCCGAACGGGCTCAACGTGGGCAACCAGAACGTTAGCGGGATCCCCGCCGTCGGCTCGGCAGGTACACATACTGTGTTGCTCACGGTAACGGATAATGGCGTACCTCCCGCGCACCAAACCAATTCGTACACCATTACGATAAAGGACACGCCTCCGCCCGTTATCAGCGTTGTGCCTCCCCCACCTGGGGCGACTCTGAATCAGCCGTTCCTGTTTACGTTCGCCGCCACCAGTGGACTTCCGCCATTGAGTTGGAGCGAAACGGGAGCCCTACCTGCCGGTCTTTCTCCGTTAACGGCGGATGGTGAGCTTTCTGGCAAGCCCACTTCTACCGGTTCTTTCCCGATCACCGTGAATGTGCAGGACTCGCTCGGCCAAAAAGCTGCCGCACAGACTTTCACTCTACAGGTATACGCGCATGGGTTTGCTCCGACAGGCAACATGCAGCAGGCCAGGCTGTCACACACCGCGACCTTGCTTAGGAACGGAAAGGTTCTGGTGACCGGAGGCCACGCTGATGTCAGTAACCCGTATGCCAGCGCCGAACTATTCGATCCGATCGCAGGCACGTTCTCCGCGACGGGAAGCATGCAGACGGCGCGCTCCGAACATACCGCCACCCTTCTATGCGACCCAACCGCCCCAACCTGTGGCAATTCCAAGGTTCTGGTTGCTGGAGGTTTCTCATCATCCGGTCCCACGACTGCTTCGGCCGAACTCTTCGATCCAGCTACTGGCAGCTTCGCTGCAACGGGTAGTTTGAATTCGGCGCGATTCAATCACACCGCTACCCGGCTACCGAATGGAAAGGTATTGGTCGTGGGAGGAGCGGATGCCGGTGGCCAATATCTCGCTGCCGCAGAACTGTACGACGCAACGACAGGAAGGTTCACTGTAACCGGAAACCTGTTGACGGCGCGCGCACTGCACTCCGCCACTTTGCTTCCGAACGGGAAGGTGTTGATTGCCGGAGGATACGACGACAGCGGGAACGCGCTGAATTCCGCGGAGCTTTTCGACCCGGCAACTGGCACGTTCACAACGGGTGGAACCTTGCACGTGGCTCGCGCAGATCATACAGCTACGCTGCTTAACAACGGGAAAGTGCTGATCGCCGGCGGCGCGGATAGCCAGTTTAATCCGCTCGGGTCCGCGGAAATTTACGATCCCTCTTCCAGTTCCTCCGCTGTTACAGTCAATCTGATCGTGGCGCGCCAACTTCACACCGCGGTTCAATTGCCGGATGGCACAGTTCTGATGGCGGGTGGGGAATCCAACAACCTAGCCATTAGCAACGCCGAATTATTTGATCCCGTGACAAATTCGTTCCGGGAAGTAGGCGGAATGCTGACTCCGCGCTACTTTCACACTGCAACCCTGTTGAATGATGGGACAGTATTGGTAACCGGTGGCGTGGGAGCCCCGGCTCTATCTTCCGCGGAACGTTATCAATAAAGCCCAGAATTCTTGCCTTAGCTTCTGAAAATAGGCGTCGTCTCCTTCCAATGATATAGTTCTCCGCCGAATTCGAACGGGGGATACGCACGATGAAGCTCGAAGGCAGAACTGCGTTAGTAACCGGCGCCGGGTCGGGGATCGGCCGGGCAATTGCCGAGTTGTTCGCGAAGGAGGGAGCGAGCGTCGCCGTCAACGATGTGAACCGGGAAGCAGCGGAGTCGACGGCGAAAGCGTTAGGCGGACTTAGCCGCTCAGTTCCGGCGGACGTGTCGGACAGTGCTGCGGTACGAGCCATGTTTGATGAGATTGTGAAGCAGTTCGCAGGACTCGACATTTTGGTCAACAATGCCGGAATTGCCGAAACCGGGAACCGACGCGACGAGGTGAACCGGAAAGCCGAATCTCACTTGCAAGAACTAATGATGGGCGGAAAGATTCAGTCGCACTGGGATATTACACAAACGCTCGCCGATGACGAATGGCACAGGATGATCGGCGTACATCTGAACGGCACGTTCTTCTGCACCCGGGAAGCCTTGAAGTTGATGGCCCTCAACAACCGCGGCTCCATCATCAATATATCGAGCGTTGCAGCATTGCGCGGAATGCCAATCGGTGCGCACTACGGCGCCGCAAAGGCGGGCATCTTGGGGCTGACGCGTTCCGTCGCCCAAGAAATGGCTTCGCGGAACATCCGCGTAAATGCGATCTGCCCCGGCTGGGTGGACACGCCCATGACGCAGAATTTTACTCCGACGGTAAAGATGATACTCACATCACAAGTACCGATGCAGCGGTGGGGCGAGCCAGAAGAGATTGCGGCCACGGCTCTATTTCTGGCGTCCGACGAGAGTTCCTACTTCACGGGCCAGTGGCTCTCGCCGAACGGCGGATTGTTCATCGGATAGGGTCGCCACTTGCCACCTGGTTATGCGTCGCTGGTCCCGAATGGTGAGACTGGCCGCCAGTTCCATTGCGATTTTCACACAAACAAATAAGCTGAATCTGAATGATGCACGGTCGAATAGCCTGGATCGCGGCTGTTAGCGCGCTAACGTTGCCATGGTCGTGCGTGTGCATCGGAACACGGACGCCTGGGCGGGCAAGGACATCTGCGGATACAGGGGTGGTCGGCGCGATCTGTCCCGTTGTGTATCCGTTGGACGAGTCGACGGGTGCGCGCGGAGTACATTACACGTTCTACGGGAACGCGTTTTTTATCAACGAAGATGGCTACCTGCTGACCGCCGCGCACGTGCTTTCTGATTTTCTTAATGGCGGACAGCCAAGCATCCTCGTCCGCCGGCCGGAAGCGCCGCCGCGACTGCTGAAGGTTGACCTGGTCGCAACCGACCCAGTGCACGACATCGCGATCCTACGCGCAGTGCCGAATCCCTTCCAAGCTAAGTACGCGATCGCGTTTTTGCCCTTAGCTACCGACAAACCTGTTCCCGGAACCGCGGTGTTGACCGCAGCGCTCCGTCCTTCGAGACTGCGAGACCCTCAAAGCTTCGATGCGCCGCGCGAGGAGCGGTCGCCCGCGGAAGTCTTGCAATACACCACGTCGAAACTGGATAAAAACCAATCCGAGGCGGAACTCTTTTTGTTCGATCATGAAGTCGAGCGTGGCCAGAGCGGCGCGCCTGTACTCGCGCAGGATAAGGAAGCGGTTCTGGGAATTGTCGAGGGCCAGTGGCTCCGTGGCGTCTCCGTGCGCAACTTGTCATCCTCGGGCAGTCCCCCCTCCAACATCGGCGCAGCTATTCCCGTCACCTATGCTCTGCCGCTGCTAGAAGCACATCGGATCACATGGCACACGGAGCGCAAACCTGAATAGGTTCTAGATTCTATTTTTGAGAACCAACCTCGCGATAGATCGGCACCCTGAGGGAATAACGGCCTGGTCTCAATCCATTACCTCTTCCAAGGCTTCCATCAGCGGTGTCAATCCATTCGGCTTGGGCAGGACGACGTCGACGCCCGCCGCAGTGGCTAGCGTTTTGACGTACTCGCCATACATGGTGAAAAGAATTAGCTTGGTGTGGGGCAAACTTTTTTTCAGTATCGAAGCGACCTCGATGCCGTTGAGGTCGGGCATCAGGACGTCCAGGATAACGAGATCTGGCCCGAGGCGCAGCGCCTCTTTCACCGTCTCGCGGCCGTTGGCCGTCTCGCCACAGACCTCCATGCCCGGAAAGCGCCCCGCCAAGAAAGAGCGGATCAGCCCCCGCACGATATCGCTGTCATCTGCTATGAGAACACGTCTGGGCATATGCTCAGCCACTCGGCTATAAATGAGGTTAGTACAGGAGGGGAGACGAAAAACTAGAGGCGATGCTGTATGCGCCCTTAGGACTCTTCGTTTGGCGCAAATGTAATGCTTTGTTGTTAGGACTTTGCGCGGCGTGAATTTTCGTCGAGTTGCCGCCATCTTGTCGTTCGCGTCGCTCGGCAGCCCGGAAAGAGGGAAAAATTGCTCATTTCATGTTTCCCGGCTCGATGCGAATTCGGGCGGTCCTCAGGCGCGGAGGCGTGCTAAGTGAGCACCGCGGCGGGTGGCTCCAGAGTTTTTTGTTTCTTCGTGACGGCGTTGTTCTGTCGCAACAATCCGTTGCACGCGCAAACCACACCGAGTTTTGACCTGACGATTTCCACGGATCGTCCTTCAGTCACCAATTCGAGCGTGGTTATGCCCCAAGGCGGTTTTCAGGCGGAAAATGGCTTCGCTATTACGAACACCGCCGGACAGTATTCCCTGGACCTCCCCGAAACCAATTTGCGCTACGGCCTGCTGCGCAAGACGGAGCTGCGGTTCGCAGTGCCTAACTATTTTCAGAATCTTTCTGCAGCATCCGGCGTTCCGTCCGGTTTTGGTGACTTGGCCTTGGGCGTTAAGCAGCAGGTCGGTCCTTTGTCCAAATTCGATGTTTCCGTGATTGTATTCGTGAGCTTTCCAACTGGCGCCAACGCAATCTCTACGCATGGGTATGATCCTGGTCTGCAACTTCCCTGGTCGCGGCAACTCACAGAGAATTGGACGGCGGGAGGCCAAGTTGCGTGCTACTGGCCGACCCACACTCGAACGCGCAACTTCACCGGCGAGACTACGTTTTTTCTGGATCGCCAACTGACAAAATCCTGGAGTGCATTCGTCGAATACGCTGGAAGCTTCCCCGAACGTGGCGGCTCGCGCCAATACCTGCATATGGGAACGGCGTACAAAGTGACGCGAAGACAACAGGTGGATTTCCACGTGGCCGCCGGCTTGACCGATGCGGCATCTCGCGCCTACTTCGGCTTCGGCTACTCCTTCTTGCTTGTTCTCGGCAAATAGCCCTTTAGGCCGGTATCCCTTCCGACACCGCTTCTGGCTCCCTGGCTGACACTTCACCGCCCGAAGGCTAAGGTAGAAATCCCAGCCAGGAGTCGACACCGTGAACACAATGCGTCAATTCATCCTGGTCTCGATCGCAGCGCTGACACTCTTTAGCCCAACCATTCGAGCCGAACAGTCGCAGAAATCCTCGAAGCCTGCGCAGGAAGACCGCATCAAGAAACTAGAGGAGCGCGCAGACGCGAGCGACAAAGCCGCAAGCAGCGCGGCCACCGAGACGGAATACTTGGCCCGTTCTCAGAAATTCGTCGAGGCCTACTATCAAAAGGCATTCAGCACGGAGATGTGGGCACTGGGAATCATGGGGCTGATCCTCACCGGCGTGTTCGTGTTGGTTGCGCGATTCAGTCTGAAGATGATCGAGGAACAGGCAAAAATCGCGACAGCAAGCGCCACGGTCCAAATGCGCAACGAGTATGCGCGTGCGATGGCCAAGGAAGTTCAGAAGCTGTGGGATTCCAATGGCACGGACATCAAGAAACTGAAGGAATCTTTATCCACCCAGACGGCCGAACTCGAGCAAGATCTTAAGAACAAGTCCGATCTCCAGACCCAGCTGGTGCTGGGCTTGATTGCAGTGTTCGATTCGAACCCAGACGATCCCGCGGCCATTTTCCGGAAGGCGCTGAGTGCGTACAAAAATGGCAAAGCTCGAAGCCTATTTGAAACCAAGACCGGCGCAACCGCGGTCCGTTACCTTTTCGAATTCCTGCAAAAGACGCATGCGGAGAGCCACGTAGAAAAAGCGCGCGAGGAGTTGGCGAATCCTCTTTACGACTGTCTTCACGAGGAACTCGCTGTGGCGGCGCTTCAGCTTCCCTGGCTCACGCAACTTATCAACGAGCGGAAGCCGGCCGTCGAAGATCCGCCGGCGCCAGAAGCGGCAGCAGCCCCGGCTCCACCGGTGCCCGTTCCCAGAAGCTTCCCCGCCGAATCGGAACTGGCTCTGGATGATGATTCCGATTCCTGCCGTTTGATCACTACCTAGCCGGCTGAAACTAACCAGACATGCCTAGGGGCTACTAATCTCCGCCGCAACAACCCACTATATGTCCGAATCCGCCGAACAGGTGTCCTGAAACGGACAGTCCTGCCAGTTCGTATTCTACGTAACTGGTTCAAGATGCGGCCCTTCGTTGTGGCACGCCTGCTGCACAGTTGAGCTATCCATTAGTTCGGGGGTGCTCCATGGCTTTCCTTCGCGACTTGAAGTTGGCGTTCCACTCATTGTTGCGCACGCCGGGACTAGCCGCCGCTGTGATTCTAACTCTGGCGCTAGGCATCGGTGCGAATGCCGCGATTTTCACCCTCGTCCGGGGAGTGCTGCTGAAACCGCTGGCGAACCGCGATGAAGACCGCCTGATTTACATTCGCCAGAGCGCACCAGGAATCTCGGATCAAAACACGGCGTTTTCGGTGCCGGAGATTCATGATCTGCGGGCACGAGTGAAAAGCATCAGCGCGTTCGGCGATTTTTCCGCGATGGGATTCACCATGGTCGGTCTGGGAGAGCCTCGCTCGATTCAGGGTGGCGTGGTCAGCGGGTCGTTTTTCGAGGTAATGGGGCTGAGGCCGGTGCTGGGCCGGCTGATCGAACCGCGGGACGACGGTCCGAATGCCACTGGCGTGGTGGTCCTGACATATCGATTCTGGGCCACCACCCTGCACAAAGACCCCACCGTACTCGGCAAGACCGTGCGTCTCGGCAGCATCGGCGATCGTACCGCTACGATTATCGGAGTGCTCGAGCCTTGCGTTCCTTATCCGCAGGAAACGGAAATCATTTCCAACGTGGTCACCAGCCCTCATCACCTTTCGGCCACGATGGTCACTGGGCGCATTCACCGCATGACGGAACTTTTTGGGCGCCTCGCGCCGGGCGCCACCCTGGATCAGGCGCGCACCGAATTGCAATCCGTATATTCCACGATGCAGAAGGACCACCCGGAAGCCTACTCCGAGCAATCCCGATTCACGATCAGTGCGAAGATGTTGCGTGAACAGATCACTTCGGGTGCGCGCACTGTTCTGTTGGTTCTCCTCGGCGCTTCAGCACTCGTATTCATCATCGCCTGCTCGAACGTCGCGAATTTAATCCTGGCGCGAACGGTTCGGCGCGATGGCGAGCTAGCGATCCGCATGGCCTTGGGCGCCAGCAAAAGTGCGCTGCGTCGCATGCTGCTGGCGGAAAGCTTGTTGCTCTGCGGCACTGGCGCAATCGTCGGGGTTATGTGCGCGCAACCCCTCGTCGCCATTCTCGCGCGGTATGCCTCGCGCTTCTCCGTTCGGGCCCTCGATCTGACCGTCGATGCCGGCTTGCTCTGGGTCGGCGCCGGTCTTGCGGTAATCGCCTCGCTCATTCTGGCATTCGTGCCGCGCCTGCCCACCGGTGATTCCTCCAGCGGAATGACCTTGGCTCTGGGAAGCGTGCGCGTCACCGGCAACAGCAAAAGCCGCCAGCGCATCTTCGCTGTCACGCAAATCGCTGCTTCGTTTGTGCTACTCGCAGGCGCCAGCGCCTTAATCACCACGCTCATCGCGCTGCAGCGGGCCGAGACCGGACTGGACACACGCCACGTTCTCTCCATTAGCGTTCCGGCGATGTCTTACGGCAAAACTCCGCAACAAGTTCTTCAGTTTTATCAGGAGGTGATACGGCGAATCGACGCATTGCCCGGAGTGAACCGCACCGCGTTCGGCAACGTGGTTCCCTGGCGCAACGGTGATCCCGGTCCTGGCATTCAGTTTTCCGGCGACGGCCACGTGCACGCCGCTGGCGTGGAAGATCCGCGGGCGCAGTGGCGCGTCATCTCGCCCGGATTTTTTGCGGCGCTCGGCGCGCCGATCCTGGCCGGCCGTGATTTCGACGCGCACGATGACCGCAACAGCGAGCCCGTCGTCGTGGTCAGCCAGACCCTCGCGCAGCAGATGTTCCCCAACCAGGATGCGGTGAATCACCATGTCTATTGGACGGACCCGGTGTTGCAATTTCTTCCCGGCACCGACGCGGACAAGGCTCGTTTTATGACGCCCCATCGCATCATCGGCGTCGTGCCCGACATTGACGATGGACACGTGGTACCCCAACCGACGGTCACGATCTACGAGACGTTTGAAGATAGCCTGCTTTTTGGCGCGCATCTTTTCATACATACCGGCGTTGATCCGTATGGAATCGTCACGCCGGTCACCCGCATCATCCGCGACATGTCCTCCGACCAACCCGTCGAGAAAGCCGCCACCCTCGCGGACATTCGAACCGAAGTGCTGACCCCGGACCGGTTGAATTCTCTGGTGTTCGGAGTATTCGCGGCCGTGGCGCTGGCGATCGCGGTCGTCGGCGTCGCCGGCGTGCTGGCTTTTTCGGTCAGCTCGCGCACGCGGGAATTCGGCATACGGCTTGCCCTGGGATCACAGCCGACGCTGTTGTTAAAAGGCGTGGTCCTGGAAGGTGCGACCATGGCTTTCCTTGGCCTGCTAGCTGGCGCTGCTTCGGGCTTTCTTCTGGCGCGGCTGGCTGGGCGCTATTTCGCAGACATGAAAATGCCCGGACCACTCCCGGTGATGCTTTCCGCGATTGTGTTGTTAGCTGTGGCGGTGGTGGCCTCGATGATGCCGGCGCTGCGTGCGGCTCGCGTGGACGTGATCCAGGCTCTGCGTTCGGAGTGATCAAGCGTGGCGAACAACGTTTCGCTTGACGCACTGGAACCCCAGGACTAGGCTCCCCTCACTTCGTCGAGGGTGGTCATGCGTGATTCTCGCTGGTTGGCTCGGGACTCCTGCCAGGCACTTGGGTGCGGGCGCGAGGCCGGACTGCCCGCCCGAGTTCTCTTCTGCTTTTGCCTTTCTCTCGCTATGGCCTGTTCTCTTCGTGCTCAAGACGTAGGTGGCCAGGAGAATGAGTTCCTCGGTATCGGCTCGGTAATCACGGTTAAACTGCACGACGCCTCAGGCCAGACGCCACCCTCCACCGCTGTTGTCAAACTTTTTCGCGGAATGTTTCCCAGCGGACAAAAAGAAGCGACACGCGGAGCCGCTGAATTCGTAGTCAACCGTTTGGGTGAGTTCACTGTCGTGGTGACTGCACCGGGATACTCGGAGGTCCAAAGAGACGTATCCGTGAACACCGGGAGAACCCAGGTGGATGTTTATCTCCGTGCGACTTCGCCCGCAGGCGCGGTGGTAAGCGTGCCGGGCAAGCCGCTGCTCGCTCCCAAAGCAAGGGAAGCGCTGGAGCAGGGAATGCGAGCCCTGAAAGAAAACAAGGTGAGCGAAGCCGAAAAACATGTTGGCGTCGCGGTACGTCTCGCCCCGGAGAATCCGGATGTTTTGTATGTCCAGGGCGTGCTTGAGCTGAAGAAACAAAACTGGGCGCAGGCACAAACTGTTCTTCAGAAGGCCACGCAGCTCGACCCTGGCTCCGCGCGTACCTTTGCGGCGTTGGGCATGGCCTTTTGCGACGAAGGCAAATACGAAGCAGCCATCCCGCCACTCGAGAAATCTCTTCAATTGGATTCCACCAGCACTTGGCAGACCCGCTGGGCATTGGCCAAGTCGTACTATCACCGCCAGCAATATCAGGATGCCCTGAGTATGTCGCAGGAGTCGCTTAGACAATCGAACAGCAGTGAACCGGAAATCGCGCTGCTCGTGGCGCAATCGCTTACGGCTGTGGAACGTTATGAAGACGCCGCGCAGACGCTGCGAGACTTTCTGCGCCAACACCCCAACCGGCCGGAGTCCGCGACTGCTCGTCGCTGGCTTGCGCAGCTAGCCGCCGCTGGAAAAATCCGGCCAGACTGACACGAGCCCCGCCGCGTTTCAGAGCCGGAGGAATTATGCCGTTCCTCCCGAGGCCGCCGCCCCGCTATTTCTGCTGGATCGACTCGAGGTACTTCACGAGATTCTGCAGCCGGACCTCCCCGAAGTCCTGATCGTTTTCGACCTGGTGGAAGATCGGTCCCCAGACTGGCATCGCGCGTGAACCGTGGGACGCTATAGCCTGTTGGCCATCGATGACATCGCGGACGTGGGCCGCCGGGAACTTGCCCTTGTTCGTTTTCGTCAGCACGGTCAGATCTGGCATTTTCGCTTTCAGATTCGACGCTACCGGACCATCGCCATGCGCGGTCGCGCCGTGGCACGATGCACAATACGCGCGGAACAATTCAGGGCCTTTCACGGATTGGATAAGCGGTTCGCCGGGCTTGGGCGAGGTCTGCGCATGGATCGAATAGCAAAAACAGACCGCGGTGAGCAGCAGCAAGACAGAGACAATGATCGATGGGCTGGTCCTGGCATCAGGGCATCGCAGTTCCATGCGCGCCACTCCCTCTAACTGGTCAGAGTATACCGCTTCGCACGCGGCAAACGATGTCAGGCGTCACAGATCGAACCTCGACCTCGCCGACTCCTCATGAGTCCTAGTCTGTTCGTAGTATTGTGCCGGGACCGCGCTTCGAGCACATTCGCCTCTTTTGTGAGCGCCAAACGGATTCTTGGATAAGGAGCGGAACCATGCGCCCGCCTTTGGGCAAGGAAACAGACTGCTTGTGGGCATCGTCTGCCTCGTGAGCGTTACGAATGCAAGCTTGAAGCAGCTTGATACGGCACACGACGAACGCAGCGTCCACTATTACGGTTGGCGCGTCGTGTTGGCTGCGTGCCTCGGCGTGATGGGCGGCTTCGGCTCGTTGTTTGTCTATACCTTCAGCGTGTTCGTGAAACCGCTTGGCGCGGCATTCGGTTGGAACCGCGAATCGGTTTCGTTGGGCTTTGCGATTGCCGCGATCACCTTGGGCCTATTCTCGCCGCTGCTTGGCCGACTCCTGGACCGCTTCGGCCCCCGCCACATCATTCTGCCGTGCATGACGATCTTCGGCTGTGGCGTGGCATCGCTCGCGCTGCTCGGCCCGAAAATTTGGCAATTCTATGCGACGTGCCTGGTAATCGGCCTGGTAGGAAACGGCGCGGCGCACCTGGCGTATGGGCGCTCGATCTCCACCTGGTTCGAGCGCAGATTGGGCACGGCGCTGGCGTTCGTAATGGTCGGAGCGGGGCTGGGCGCCATGATCCTCCCTGTGGTGGCGCAATCGATCGTGACGCACTTCAGCTGGCGTGCGGCTTACGCATCGCTTGGCGCATGTGCCCTGTTGCTGGGCCTGCCGTTGAGCTGGCGGTACATCATGGACAAAGGTCCGTCACAAAAACAGGAGCGCGCTCCCGTCGAACATGCCGGCATGACTTGGCAGCAGGGCACGCGCACCGTGGCCTTCTGGATTATCGTAGCGGTACTTTTCGTCAGTTCGGTCAGTATGAATGGCGCCATCACCCACCTTTCGGCGCTGCTTACCGATCGCGGCATTAGCCCGGCCGATGCGGCGCTCTGCGCGTCCCTTCTTGGAGGCATCAGCGTCCTGGGACGCATCGTCACGGGTTGGTTGCTGGACCGCTTCTTCGGCGCATATGTGGCGCTGGCGGTAAACCTCTTGACCGCAGCAGGCGTGGCCTTGCTGGCACGCGCGGATAATTTCGCTGCCGGTGCCTTCGCCGCCGCGCTGCTGGGAATCGGCGCCGGTGGAGAAGCGGCGATCACGCCCTACCTGCTCACCCGCTATTTTGGCTTGCGAGCATTTTCCACATTGTATGGACTGACCTGGACGTTTTACGCGGCAGCGGGTGCCACTGGCCCGGTGATCCTGGGCCGCGCCTTCGACGCGACCGGTTCCTACTCCTCATTGTTGATCACGCTGGCGATTGCGCTAGTCATCGCCGCTGCTGCAAATTTGTTCTTGCCTCGTTACCAGGACCGGTTCTCGGCTTAGAGCCAATTTCGCGTGCCATCCTCGCTTTGCTCGGCAGGACTCTTCGGAGTCGCTGGCAACGCAGGCGACAACCTCATGGACGGTGCGGGCGTCCAAGTTGTTACGCGATTGCAATGCGCGGGGGAGAGCGTATCGTATGGCCATGCGGACCCTCGGAATCTTCAGCCTGGCGGTGCTGATTCTGGCGGCGTCGCGAGCTGCATCGGCACAAACCGAAAATAAAAACGCCAGCGAACAGCAGCCCGGATTCCAGAGCCAGGTGGATCTGGTGTCCGTGTACTTCACGGTGCGCGACGGGCAGAAACGGCTGGTCAGCGACCTGCCGCAGGATAGCTTTCGAGTCGTCGAAGACGGGCAGCCCCAAGCGATCAAGTTCTTCGCGCACCACACCGATGTGGTGTTGAATGTGGGTGTACTGCTGGACACCGGCACGCACATGTCCTGGATTCTCGACGAAGAAGGACACGCGGCTTCCATGTTTTTGCGGCATGTGGTGCGGCCCAGCGATCTCGCCTTCGTGGTCGGATATGCTGCCGAGGTCGACACCCTGCAGCTACCGACTTCCGATATGGCGTTGCTCCAGGCGAGCGTGCGCAATGTGCAGAGCGGAGGTGGGGAAGTTGGGCCCGCTCCGGAGGGCACCGCGCCAACTCCAGATATCGGAGTGGGTGGCGGGGGAACCGTGGGGATCAACGGCAAGCCGGTTCAGATGCGGCGGGAGGCGCATTTATACGACGCGCTGCGCTATTCCGCCGAGCATCATTTGAACGGCGAAGTAGGACGCAAGGCTGTCGTCGTAGTCGCCCTGTCCGGAGACGCGAAGAGCCAGTCGAAGCTCGAAGACGCGCTGGAAGCGCTGCTGCAGAACGATGTGATTGCCTATGTGTTGCAGATTTACGACGCGCCACACCGCCACGACGGTCATGACAATTGCGACGTGATCCACACCTATGCGCGCGACGAGCACGGCGAATATGTTCTGCGAAAGTTGGCCGAATCGACCGGAGGACGCATGCTGGAAGTGAAGGGCATGGACCGCATCAGCGAGGCCCTCGATGAGATTTCCGAGGAACTGCACCACCAATACAGCCTCGGCTACTACCCCGACAACAGGCATTGGGACGGCAAGTTCCGCAAGATTCAGATCATCACAGGAAGCGACGGCTATAAGGTGTACGCACGCAAGGGC
Organism: Dongiaceae bacterium; assembly: GCA_035499255.1. Lineage (GTDB taxonomy): Bacteria > Acidobacteriota > Terriglobia > Acidiferrales > UBA7541 > Acidiferrum. The sequence goes on from DATJZF010000061.1 coordinate 66,401, forward strand.
TACTACGCGAAACGACCGCATGCGAACGCCGCGACAACACAGCCGTAGGTCGGCAGGGCAGAGATCCGCCATGAACAGGCCGCCCGGCGGGTGGCCTGTTGGACAGGCGGTGGCCACCAGGAACCTGGTACCGCTTGGGCGTTGACCCGGATGCAACAGGCTTCTTACTATGGTGCAATGCGTCTGAGGGGAAAAAAGGGCATCCGCATGTGCCTCGCCGGTTGCGGCGTGCTGTTTGTGGTGTCGCTGAATGGCTGCGATGACGCCGCCAAAAAGCCGGTGCAAGCGAATTCGAAAGCCCCCACGCTGGCTCCTACGCCCGATCTGAAGCAGGCCGAACCTCCTCCGGCCGACAATTTGCCTCTGGCCAGTTATCACATCCCCGAAGCTTCGCTCGTACCGCAAGCGCCAGGCGGAATCGATTACCTCATCGCTCAGGTAAAAGAGAAATTCGCATCCGGCGAAGCAAACTACAAGGCCGGGCATCTGGCCGCGGCTCGCCGCGATTTTGATGACTCCGTCGACTGGATTCTCGAGAGCGGCTACGACCCGAACAGCGACCCGAAGCTGCGGGATCTCTTCCAGCATGTCACCGACACGGTGTATACCTACGAATTGCAGGCCTTTCGCGCGGGTGACGGCTTCTCGGAGGCTCCGGCGGTTCCCGCCCCAATCGACGAAGTGGCAGAGATGACTTTTCCCGCCGATCCGAAGGTGCGTGAGCGTGCGGCGGAAGTGGCCAAGGATGTTTCACACGATTTGCCGCTAACCGTGAACGATACGGTCGCCTCCTTCCTGAATTTCTTCCAGACGCCCCGAGGTCGCGCCATCGTCGAGAACGGCTTGCGTCGCAAGGGCCGGTACGAACAGATGATCGCGCGCATTCTTCGCGAAGAGGGCGTGCCGCAGGACTTGATTTATCTGGCCCAGGCGGAAAGTGCGTTCCAGCCCCTGGCTCTTTCGCGGGCCGGCGCGCGAGGAATCTGGCAGTTCGTGCAATGGCGCGGCAATGAATATGGGTTAAAGCGCACCTGGTGGGTAGACGAGCGCATGGACCCGGAGAAGGCCACACGCGCCGCGGCGCAGCACTTGCGGGACTTGTACGAATTGTATGGCGATTGGTATCTGGCGATGGCCGCCTACAATTGCGGGCCTGGCAACGTGCAGAAGGGCATCGAGCGCACCGGTTACGCCGATTTCTGGGAACTCTACAAGCGCAACGTGCTGCCGAAGCAGACCATGAACTACGTGCCCATCATCATCGCATTGACATTGATTGCCAAGGACGCGCCACACTACGGCATCGCGGTGGACCGCGACGAGCCGGACCATTCGGATGCGATTAAGCCGGGTCGCGCGATCGACTTGCGCCTGGTTGCGGAAACCATCGACGTCGACCTGGATACGCTGCGTTTGCTGAACCCCTCACTTTTGCGCATGGTCACGCCAGACGACCCCAATTTCGTGCTGCACTTGCCCCTGGGCACCTCGGAACGCTTTTCTGCGGAGATTGCGGACATTCCCGCCGACAAGTGGGTAAGCTGGCGGCGCCATCGCGTGGAAGCGGGCGAAACGCTCACCTCGATTGCCAAGAAATATCACGTCACCGCGGCGGCCATCGCCCAAGCCAATGAACTGGAGGCTGGGGCTGGGCTGGAGCCCGGGGAAAAGCTCATCATTCCGTCGACTCTGCCGGCAGGAGAGACGAAGAGCCGATTGGTGCGCTACCGTGTCCGCAAGGGCGATACCCTCGACGGCATCGCCGACCAGTTCAGTGTGACCTCCGAGCAGGTCCGCAAATGGAACGGGTTGAAGTCCTACAAGGTGAGCCGTGGCATGGTGCTGCGGATTTACACCGTCGGCGGAGCGCCAGAGACGCATCCGGTCCACCACACGACCGGCAAAACTACGAACAAAAGGCCGACCACTACGGCCGCCCAGGCGCAAAACTAGCGCATTTTGAGACAACCCTGCACGGAATGGGCAGCGATGCGCCGCGTTCGCGCCGAAAAGCAAGCCACGTGCGCAGAACTCTTGACAACCGCAAGCGAGTGGGATAACAAAGCCAAAGGACGGAGTGCGGTCTTCCGTTCCTCAGGTTCAAAGCACCGCACCCGATTTAGCGGGAACAAACAGCAGCCCCCAGGGGAGGAAAGCATGGATTTTGAGAAGGATCAGTTCGAGGACGACGAGGAGCTGTCGCGGCTGGAAGAGGACGAGGAGCTGGGCGGCGAGGGCGAAGGCGTGATCGAGGAAGAGGAAGAAATTCTGTCGATCGACGAAGAGCCAGCGGATGAGGGCGAGGAAGCTCCAGCGGCAAAACCCGCGGCCAAGCCGGCTGCCAAGAAAGCCGCGCCCAAGAAAGCGGCGAAAAAGCCGGCGAAGAAAACCAAGAAGACGGCAAAGAAGGCGACCAAGAAACCCGCGAAAAAAGCAAAGGCCAAGCCCAAAGCCAAGAAGAAGGCGGCCAAGAAGCGCCGTCGCTAAGCGGCATCACCCATCTCTCGGAATTCCACCGTAATCCAGCCCCTCGCTCCGGCGGGGGGCTTTTCTATTTGCGGAAAGCGTAATTGGCGCCGTCGTTCAAAAATGAAAGCAGAAGATACCGAATCTGAGCAGCCGCGTGGCGCGAACTGAAATCCTTGCCGACTCGCATAAGTACCGATAGGATAAATTGACCTATGTTACGGGCAGTAGAGCAGATACGCCGCATGCGCGGCGGCGCGCAGTCGCACTTGATGCGCTGCTCCGACGATCGCTATTACGTGGTGAAATTCCAGAATAACCCTCAACATCGCCGTATTTTGGTGAACGAGCTGCTCGGTACCAGGCTGGCGAGCCGGCTGGGGCTGCCGACGGCGCCGGTCGCCGTGGTGGATGTACCGGAGGCGCTGATCCGGCTGACGCCTGAATTGTGCGTTGAGACGCCGCGCGCACGGATACCGTGCTCGCCGGGACTGCAATTCGGTTCGTGTTTTCCGGGCGATCCGAGACGCATGACCCTGCACGACTTTTTGCCGGACGAAAAGCTGCGCGAAGTCGATAATCTGCACGACTTCGCGGGCATGCTGGTCTTCGACAAGTGGACTTGCAACACCAACGGCCGCCAGACGGTGTTCTTTGAAACGCCCCGCAGACCTGGAGAGTTGCTGGCGGCCGCGGCGGCCGGCGGAGAAACCGGCATGAAGACGGGCGTGTACCACACGGTGATGATCGACCAGGGGTTCTGCTTCAATGCTGGAGAATGGAATTTCCCGGACGCGCCGCTGCGCGGACTGTACGCGCGCAATCGCGTCTATGAAGGTGTCATCGGTATGGACTCTTTCGCACCTTGGCTGGAACGCCTCGAGAGATTGAACGAGCAGGTGCTGGCGGAGCTGGCCGATGAGGTTCCTCCGGCCTGGTACGGCGACGACTACGATGCGTTGATGGGCTTGCTGGAGCAGATTCATCGGCGGCGCGCGCGGGTACCGGAGTTGCTGGTGATGGCACGCAATTCAAATCGCCAGCCGTTTCCACAGTGGACAACAATGTAGGAAGAGAGTAGGCAAGAAAGTAAGGACGGTGGTGACGTAAAGAATGGCAATAATGCGCCGGGGGAACGCGGATCACCAACGACAGATCATTTCTTTGCTTTCTTGCTTCATTACTTCGTCTTCCTGGAGAGAGAAATGGCCATGACAGATCAGCCGGAAGCGGGGATCACCCCTCGTACGTTCGCCTATCGCACCCTGCGTTATGTCCCCAATCTCGTGCGTGACGAGTGGGTGAACATCGGCGTGCTCGTTTTCGATGAAATCAGTGGCGATCGGCGCCTGCGCCTGATCGAAGAACCCGAGGAGTATGCGCGAGTGCGCCGGCTGCACCCGCAGGCCGACGAATCGATTCTGCAACGGCTGCGCGATGAACTGGATCAACGGCTCGAAACCGCGCCGGAACTGTTTCGCGGGAACGGCCAGTCGCATACGGAAGGAAACGGCCGGGCGGACTGGCTGAAACTGCTCGACAGATGGGACACCATTCTTTCCAACGCATTGCAGCTTAGCCCGCAGAGAGGCGTAGAAGCGCACGACCTGGACGCCGAGGTGGAGCGGTTGTATAGAGAACAAGTGGCGCCGCAACGGGGGATCGCTCGCGTCGGATCGCCGAACAGCCGCGCCCAGATGCGCTCGTACTGCAACCAAGTTTGGCAGTCAGCGGGGGTGTGGTCACGCATCGGCAAAAACGTGCGTGTGGAGGAGTTCACCTTCCCGGGCGATCCGATGCGTATCGATTATGCCTACCCTCGGAGCCGTCCGCATCGCTTTGCGCAGACACTGAGCATTTCGCGCGCCCCCGGCGACGTGAAGTCGCTGGCTTGGACTGTGGAACGGATGCGCGATCGCATCGAATCCGCAGAGTTCACGGCGGTGACGGATGTGCATCTCCTCGCGGACAATGAGCGGCACAAGTTCGTTCAGGAAACCCTGCGGAACGCGCGAATTGAGGCGGTGCCGCTGGACGGTTTCGCGGTATGGGTGGCCAAAATGAAACCAGCGATTCAATGAAAGGTCATCCGCCGATGGAATTCTCATTCGACTGTGTGTTCTATTACGTCTCCGATCTGGAGCGCAGCATCCGTTTCTACCGCGATGTGCTCGGATTGGAACTGAAGTCGCGAGACGCGGTAGCGCGCTTCGACATTAACGGCGTTCTGTTCGAACTGGTGCCGGCTCCCCAGATGACAAAATCGCCGCAATCGGGGAATGCCCGTCTGTGCTTGCGCGTCGAAGACGTCGAAACCACACTCCTGCGACTACGCGCCAAGGGGGTCGCCACCACCTCCGCTCAGGCCAAAACGAATGGAGTCTTGGGTTCCTTCTTGGACCCCGACGGCAACGAGGTTTGTCTTTGGCAGTATCGTTGATCGTTCCAATCGATTTCGCTTCGGGGCTCTAGCCTGAGACTTTTTCCATGGCCCATTCGTATTCCTGCCAGTGGAGGAATCGCAATGAAATCCCCTCTGCTTCTCGTCTTGATCCTGCTACTCTCTTTGGCGGTCCTGGCTGGCTGTGCGCCGGGAGCCAATCCTCAGGTTGGGATCCGAAACGAACACAACACCATCGCCGGGTTCTGGCTTGGCGTCTGGCAGGGTTTCATCGCGCCCTTCGTATTCCTGGTTTCGTTGTTCAAGCATAACCTGAGTGTCTACGAGGTCTATAACAACGGCGCTTGGTACAACTTGGGCTACCTGTTCGGCCTGGCATGCTTTTTCGGCGGGGGAAGCAAGGGCGCGTCCCGTAAGAAGTGATTCCGGTAGCTAGGGCTGAGCCATTCCGGCATTGATTTCCGCTTCACCCTTATTCATGGCGCGTTTCAAGATCGCCATGTTTGCCATTCCGCGCACTCTTCGCTATTCTTTTCCCCCAACGTGAAGACGCTGCGAGTACTCCGCCACATCTCGAATTGGAAGGACCAGCAGAACGCATTCCCGGCGCTCGGCCTGTTACTCACACTCGTGCCGCTCTTGCTGTCGCACGCAGCCGGTTTACCGCAGCGGAACGCGTCCGCTCCTGTAGCGGTGGTACAGCCCGGCGCACCCGGCCAGCCGAGCAAATCGTTGCCGCCGGACACCCATGCCAACTTGCCACCGCTCGCGAAGGCCGACGTGCAGTTCATGCAGGGCATGATCATGCACCACGCGCAGGCGATCGAGATGACCGACCTGATTCCCTCGCACACGGAAACCCGCGAACTGCGGGCACTGGGCGCACGCATCAGCGCTTCGCAATCCGACGAAATTAAATTCATGAAACGCTGGCTCATCGAGCGCGGCGAACCGATTTCGATGCCCATGGAGAATATGCCCGGTATGGACATGGCGCACGGCATGTTGATGCCCGGCATGCTCACGCCCGAACAGATGGACACGCTGCGCAAGGCGAAAGGCGCCGAATTCGACCGGCTGTTCCTGAGCGGAATGATCCAGCATCATGGCGGCGCACTCACGATGGTCAAGGACCTATTCGACCAGGCGGGCACCGGGCAGGATGCCGAGCTGTTTAACTTTGCCACCGATGTGGATACCGGGCAGCGCGCCGAAATCAAGATTATGCAAGGCATGTTGGAAAAGTTGCTCTCTGAGGAGAAACAATGAATCGATCGCTCGAAGTGCTGTTCCGCGCAGCGCTCGGCGTGCTGATCGCCGGATCCTTGGTAACCCTGGCGCGCGCACAGCAGCAACAAACACCGGCGGCTGCGCCACCCGCCGCGCAACAGAGCGCGCCACAAACCGGCACGGATGCTGATAAGAAAACCGAAGATAAGAAAAAGGAGGAGAACGAGGACGAGAGTGCCTTCAAGCCACAGCCTCCCCAACCGCTTCCACCGGGGATGACCGGCTCGGACGTAAGCGACCCGCGGGCGAAGTTAACGCCGGGCCTCTACGACGCGGGCGAAGCGTCCCTGGGCATCAAGCACCTTCTCCTGCTCAAGAAGCCGGACGCCTTCCAGCTTGGCGCCAGCGACCCCGACGATCCTAAGGTGCAAAAGACCATCAGCACGCTAGGCATCGGCAATACCGCGAAAATCCCCAAGCCTTTCCAGGTGGTCATTGCGCAGCTGGCCTTCGCCAATTCCGACCTGGCATTTCAGGGTAATCATCTGTTCCAGGGGAATTTTTATGGCGTAAGCATCTACGACATTTCGAATCCGGCAAGCACTAAGCTGCTCACGTCGATGGTTTGCCCCGGAGGACAGGGCGACGTCTCGATCTACAAGAACCTGATGTTTATGTCGGTCGAAATGCCCAATGGCCGGCTCGATTGTGGCGCGCAGGGTTTTCCGCCGGAACCGCCGCCCACGCCGGAAGAAGAAAAGGAAAAGAAGCGTCGGCTGCCCGCTGCCCAGAAGGACCGTTTCCGTGGCGTGCGCATCTTCGACATTTCCGACATTCAAAATCCCAAGCAGGTTGCCGCGGTGCAGACCTGCCGCGGCTCCCATACCCACACCCTGGTCGTCGATCCGAACGACAAAAATAATGTGTACATCTACGTCTCCGGCACCTCGTTTGTTCGCCAGCCAGAAGAGCTTTCCGGCTGCTCGGGCGAAAAGCCGGACAAGGATCCGAACACCGCGCTATTTCGTATCGACGTGATTCAGGTGCCGGTGGCCGCTCCGCAAAGCGCCAAGATCGTCTCGAGCCCGCGTTTGTTCATCGACGCGCGCACCGGCGCGCTCAATGGGCTGAACAATGGCGGCAGCCACGGCAAAGGCAACGAGAAGCCGTCGGATACCGACCAGTGCCACGATATCACCGTGTATTCGGCCATAGGCTTGGCGGCCGGCGCGTGTTCCGGTAACGGCATTCTGCTCGACGTGAAAGATCCGATTCACCCGAAGCGGGTCGACGCGGTCAACGACCCCAACTACTCCTACTGGCACTCCGCTTCATTTTCCAATGACGGGAGCAAGGTGGTCTTCACCGACGAGTGGGGCGGAGGATTGGGGCCGCGGTGCCGTCCCACCGACCCGAACAAGTGGGGCGCCGATGCCATTTTTCGCCTGAAGGACGACAAGCTGACGTTCGCCAACTATTACAAGATGCCCGCGGCGCAGGGAGACACGGAAAATTGCGTGGCGCACAACGGCTCGCTCGTCCCTGTGCCCGGCCGCGACATCGAAGTGCAGGCCTGGTATCAGGGCGGCATTTCCGTGATGGATTTCACCGACCCGGAGAAACCCTACGAAATCGCGTATTTCGACCGCGGGGCGATTGACCCCAAGATGCTGGTACTCGGCGGCGACTGGTCGGCCTACTGGTACAACGGCAACGTCTATGCCTCGGAAATCGCTCGTGGCCTGGATGTATTCGAGCTCACGCCAACGCAATTCCTGACGCAGAACGAAATCGACGCAGCCAAATCAGTCAAAGTTTCCGAATTGAACGTGCAGAACCAGCAGAAAATTGAGTGGCCTTCGACGCTGGTCGTCGCAAAAGCATATCTCGACCAACTGTCACGCTCGCAGGTTTTGCCCGCGAAACAGATCGATGACCTGCGCAAGGCGATTGACAGCGCGGAGACGTCGCACATGAACAAAGGAAAAGTGTCGAAGCTCAAGAAGATGGCGTCGCCGGTCGAAAAAAGATCCACAGCGGCGAAAACGCCAGCAGACGCATCGCGCCTGCACGCGCTGGCTGCGATCCTCAAGAGCCCGTCCGCTTAAGCCTGCGTGCAGTCGCGCCCGCTACATCTGTCACCACGCGTTTTCTGCAATCGGCTCGGCGCAGATTTCTTTTCGATTTTCCACTCCCTGATGTGGCCACGGTGCGGAATACGGAACTATTGCGCTGGGGTTAATGGCTTGAAAGCCGTGCAGCCGCTAACCCCGACGACCGGGTCTGTCCAACCAACTCGCCGGCGCGAGGTTTCCATTGATTCTTGGGTTATCTAGGGCGGTCTTCATGATGAAGACGACCTTCGTCATTTCGAACGGAGCCCGCGGAGTGAGAAATCCCTCTTTGCTTTGTTTTTTAGCGAGGCAGCATTCCCCGCGACCGTCTGAATGGCGATAAGAAAACGTTTTCTTCCAACGTCCTACACCAGCGGCTCGGACCAGTTCTCCAGCGTTTCCTTCACCTTGTGTAAGAACTGGTGCGCGATGGCGCCGTCGACCACGCGGTGGTCATAGCTCAGCGTGACATAACACATCGAACGAATCGCAATCGCATCATCCACCACCACCGGCCGCTTTTCGATCGCCCCCAGACCCAGGATACCCACATTCGGCTGGCTGATGACCGGCAAGCCAAACAGCCCGCCGAATACTCCCGGATTCGTGATCGAGAACGTTCCTTCCTGCACTTCTTCCGGCTTCAATTTCTTCGTGCGCGCGCGCTCCGCCAGATCGTTCAGCGTGCGCTGGATGCCGAGCAGGTTCTTCTCGTCCGCGCCCTTGATGACCGGAACAATCAGGCCCCAATCGAGAGCCACCGCCATGCCGATGTTGATTTCCTTGTGCTGCACGATGTTTGTGCCGTCGAGCGACGCATTCAGCGTGGGATACGCGCGCAGGCCGGCCACCGCAGCCTTCACGAAAAAGGGCATAAAAGTCAGCTTGGTCTCGTAGCGCGACTCGAATTCGGCTTTGGCCTTTGCGCGGATCGCCGCGACCTTGGTCATGTCGATTTCATCCACCGAGTACACGTGCGGCGAAACGTGCTTCGACGCCACCATGTGTTCGGCGATCTTTTGCCGCATCACGCTGAGTGGCTGCACTTCGTAATTGCCGAAGTACACCCGTTCCCGCGGCACACCCAGTTGTAAAGCGGGAATGTACTGGCTGCCATGTACCGCCGGCCCGCCCTGGACAGCAGCCGCGGCGGGTGGCGGAGGTGGCGGCGTCGCACGTGGCGCGGCAACCGCGGCGGGAGCACCAGCCGCGGGTGCGTGAGCCGCACCCGACTGCAACGCAATTGCAGCTTCCATGTCTTCCTTGGTGATGCGTCCACCAGCGCCAGAGCCTTCCATCGATGCCAGGTCGATGCCGTGCTCCTTGGCCATACGGCGCACTAGCGGCGAAGAGTGAATCCGTTCTGTGCCGGTACCGGACGCGGCGGCAGCAGGAGTTACTGCAGGTTGGGCCGATGGAGCGGGCGAGGGCGGAGGTGGTGTAGCGGGTTTGGCTGCCGCCGGAGCAGGGGAAGGCTCTGGAGCCACAGGCACCTTAGCAGGCGCAGAAGCCGCTGCGGCGGCAGGAGCCGTAGCGGCGGCGCCACCGGCGCCGTCGATCACCGCCACAACCGTCTGAATGGGGACGGTCTGGCCTTCGGGAATTTTGATCTCTTTCAGCACGCCCGCCGATGGCGACGGAATTTCCGCATCCACCTTGTCGGTCGAAATTTCAAAGAGCGGCTCGTCGCGCTCCACTTTGTCCCCGGGCTTTTTCAGCCACTTGGTAATCGTGCCTTCGAAAATGCTCTCGCCCATCTGGGGCATCACGACATCCACTGCCATGGGGATTCTCTCCTTACATAACGGCCGCAACGGCCAAGCGGAAACTATACACTCCAGCGTGTTCTCGGGGAATCCGCAGAGCCTTACTAGTTTACCGCCAAATCCGCAGTGACGGAAATCTCCCCATTCTGCGCTGTTTCGCCCTCTAAGGCCCTCAGATCGGTCATTTCGAGAAGTAGCGCGCCGGCGTAGCGCCCAACTGGCTTCGGAACATGGAGATGAACGCGCTGGGGCTGCTGTATCCCGCGTCGAGAGCCGCGGCGGTCACTTTTTCCCCGGACGCCAGCAATTGCAATCCGTGCAGCAGTCGTAGTTGCTGGCGCCACCTCCCAAAGTTCATTTTCGTTTCAGCAAGAAATAGCCGCTGGACCGTCCTCTTGCTCGCGCCGCAGTCTTTGCACAACCGCGCCAGCGTCCGCCCATCCGCGGGATCTGCCAGCAGTGCCTCGACAATTCGCCTTGCACGCGCATCGGAAGGGCGTGGGAGCTGCAGAGGCACGGAATGGGCCGCATGCACTTGATCCAGCAAAATTCCGATGATCCGCTTCTGTTCCGCCATCGCCGCCTTCAGTTTTCCGAATGCGCACGCATGAATAATCAATTCGCGAAAAAGGGGTGATACGTTCATCACGAAACACTTTTTCGGTACCCCTCGAATCAGCCCCGGCAGGAAATACAGCGTGCGCATGGAGACGAGGCCAGAAATCACCACCGAGTGCGGAGTCAGCGCCGGAATCCATACCGCCCGCGACGGCGGCACAACCCAAATACCCTGTAACGTGCGCAGCGTCATTACTCCGCGAGAAGCGAAGATGAGTTGATCCTCGGGATGGAAGTGTTCCGGTATTGTGTGCGCATTCTCAAAATCGTAAGAAACACTGGCAACCTGGGCCATCAAGTGGCCCCTGCGGTTGCGCAGAATGCTGTGGCACTTTTGCGACATTTCTTGTCACGATAGCGAAAGCGGATCTCCCCTTTCAAGTGCTATCTAATTCCTGAGCACCACTGGAGGATGACGATGTTCCAAGGCGCCAAAATGATGGGCTTTCTGTTTACGACAGATTATGGCCGCGCCAGGGAGTTCTTCGAAAAGAAGCTGGGATTCGAATTCGTCAGCCTCGACGAATACGCGCTGGTGATGCATGCCGGCCAAGACACCGTTCGCATCGTAAAGATCCCCAATTTTCACCCCGCTCAAGGAACCGTGCTTGGTTGGCGAGTCCCGGATATCACGGCGGCGGTCAATTGGCTCAAAGAACGCGGCGTGGCCTGCGAAAAGTATCCGTTCGCCCAGGATCAGGAACTAGGAATCTGGACCGCTCCCTCCGGCGATCGCGTAGCCTGGTTCAAGGATCCCGACGGCAACGTCCTGGGCGTCTCCGAGCACCACAGTTGATTTTCAGTTAGATCAGCACCGGAATATCGGCTACTCCGGCAAGGCCGAATACCTTGCGGTAACGTTCGACTTCCTCGGCGGGACCGAGAGCTTTCTGGAAGTTGTCGGAGAGCTTGACTGTGGGCCTCCCCTCCACGTCATTAAGCTTGCAGACCAGGCTCAGCGGGTGGAAGGCATCGTCTCCCTGCGGGTTGCAATCGCGGAAATCGTTGGTCAGCAGCGTGCCCCAGCCGGCGCTGAAGCGGATGCGGCGTTCACCCAGCCACTTCTTTTCGTCGAAGAAATCCCGCGCTTCCCGAAAATCCGAAGGCTGCGCGCCATTGAGCAGCCGGCCTTCGAAATATGCGTGCAGCCCCAAAATGTCGTTGACATCCAGGGCGTCCGACGCGATGAGCAGCTTCTCCTTTGGATCGCGCTTACGTTGCTCCAGCCAAGCGACGTACTCGTCGCCCGCGACATACGGATCCTTGCTATCCGCGCGCTGACCTTTCCAGTTCGACACCCAATCGGGCGCGTCCTGCAAGAATTGCGTTGTACCAAACGTATCGGGGAGCAGGATCAGCAGTTCCCCGTGATAGGTCTGCTGCCAGAGTTCCAACATCCGATACTGCGCGCTCTTCAGTTCCCCGTCTTCGCGGGCCATTGCCGCCATTCCCATCGGCAACTCGTGCGCGTTGGTGCCGATGGCCTCTAAGTCGTGCTTGTATGCGAGGTACGTGTTCGACGTGCCTTTAAAGGCCCCGCCGAGCACGTCGCTCATGGCCTTCACCACATATTCTTGCCAAAGAAAGCTGTGCCGCCGCCGCGTACCGAAGTCGCTGATGCTCAATCCGGGTACGTCGCGCAGCCGCGCCATTTTTTCCCATAGTCGCGTCTTGGCTCGCGCATACAGAATGTCGAGTTCGAATTCGCTCAGCCGCTTCAGATTGGCCCGCGTCTTCAGCTCGCTGATGGTCGAAATAGCATAAATCTCCCACATGGTCGTTTCCGTCCACAGCCCGTGGAAGTTCAATACCAACTGCCCATCCTTAACAGACAGCTCGTAATCCGAGAGGCGGAAGTCGCGTTCCAGCCACTCCAGGAACTCCGGCTCGAAAATGCCGCGATGGCCATAGAAGGTATTCCCGGCAAGCCAGATCAGTTCCGATTTATGGAAGCGGCGGGTGCGCGCCTGCTCCAGTTGCTCGCGCAATTCGCCGATATCGATGATTTCGGCGAGCCGTACATGAGAATTGCGATTAATGAGACTGAAGGTCGTTTTGGTCTTCGGAAAGCACTTCCAGATAAACTGCAACATCAGCAGCTTGTAAAAATCCGTGTCCAGCAGGGATCGCGTAATCGGGTCGATTTCCCAATTATGGTCGTGCGCCCGCCGGGAAAGATTGATGATCATGGACCAACTACTTTACCCCAATTGGCGGGCTCTCCGGGCCTCTGATCGGCCTCACTTCGCGGCCGAATTGGTCTGCGTTAGCCGCCGGATGAGCTCCGCTTCCTCTTGCCGATAGGGTTGGCCGTCCGTGCGGAAAAGTTCGTGAAACCATACCTTCGGTTCTCGTCCATTGACGTATGGCTTTTTCCAGGAGTCCCACGGCAGGTACGTCTGGGTTTTTCCGGCGACCAAGCCCCAATTGATGGCGCCGACTTTATTCGCCTTCGCGATGGGTAAGATGCCTTCGAATGTGCTTTTCCGTGGCCGCGCCATGTATTCGGTACATATGACGGGCCGGTGGAATTTCTGCAGTTCGCGCACCTGCTTCTCGAAAGCCGATGGCTTGCCGTAGTTGTGGAACGTCAGCACGTCCGACTGTTCGAACTGAATCTTGGCGATGGCATCGAGCTTTTCCGGCTTCGTATAATCGCCGCCTTCCCATAAGCCGCTCGTCAGCGGTTGTGTCGCTCCGGCTGCGCGCGCCCAGGCAAAGACTTTCGGCAGCAATTCCCGGACGATCTCTTTTTTGTTTGGTGGCTCGTGAACGCTATAGGCCGGAATGTTTGTGTTGCTCGGCTCGTTCCAAACGTCCCAGCCGAGGACCCGTGAATCATTACCAAATGCTCCGACCACCCCCTTCACATAGGTTTCCAGCCGCGGCCATTGCGACGAATCTTTCAGCGCAACCGCGCCAGGACTTTGCACCCATCCCGAGTTATGCACACCCGGGGCGGGCGCGTGTTGTTTCCCAAGATGGGGACTGGGGTCCCAGACCGAATCGAAGAGCACAAACAAAATCCGGATGTGGTGTTTCCCGGCAATCGACAGGAACGTGTCGATGCGTTTCTGAAAACCAGCCGCGTCTTCCTGCCACGGTAGGTCGTGCAGAAATACGCGCATCGTATTTAGCCCGATAGATTCCGCCCAGCCTAACTCGAGATCGATGCGCTGTGGGTCGAACGTATCCGCTTGCCACATTTCGAGTTGATTGATCGCCGTCGCGGGAATGTAGTTGCTGCCCACCAGCCAGGGTTGCTGCGCGTACCATTCATTGGCCTTTTGTTCGGTCCATCGGGCTGGCTGCGCAAAACAAGGCGCTGCCGCGGCTAAGAAAGTAACGGCAAGCAATAAAATTCGGGCATACGGATATTTACTTCGCAACATCCATCGCAGGATTGGCATGCGACCTTTATAACGCAGCCGCGGCACCCAAAACAGCCGAAAGGGAAGTTAGTTCGGCCGGACAATCACGCCGCAAGCGATCCGGGCGGGTGCGCCGCTTTCTCCGGGGTTCGCCACCGCGTGAATGACAATCGCTGTGCCGCCGTTGCTGAACACTGAATGCTCATCCTTGCCCAATGTGACGTTCGGTGCCACGGTGGTGACATGCGCGGTGCCGTTCGGCGAAACAATCAGCGAGAAGTCGGGGATGTCGCCCGCAAAATGCCCTTCGTGCGCATGACCTCCGCCATCGAAGTGCGAGCCTGCGGACTTGAAGTCTGGCGGATCACATTTCGCAAACTGGTGAATATGGATCGAATGCTCGCCCGGCGGAAGACTCTTGATGTCCAATGTGATTTTCACGCCCGTGGCGGCAGGTGACAGCACTGCGGTGCCCACTGGCTGCCCGCTGTTGTTGATTAACGTAACGCCGACCGGTTTCATTGCGGCGCTCTTCGGTGCTTCTTGCGCCATCGCTGTGGAAGCCAAAAGCAAGCCCAACAGGGCGGGAGCGAACACTTTCATCGCAGTTCTCCTGTCAATGCGATTCCATCCGTGGGAATCGAAATTTGTCTCTCTTCGACTATGACAAGAGAACCGCTGGTCATCCTGTCACAAAATTGTAAATGGACCCTAAGAATAACCGCGGATTTTACGCACGCTGAACACTACTTGGCAGTGAACGTGAAATCGATCGCCTCGCTCTCGGCGCCGGTGATCGTAACCTCTTTCGACTGCGTTCCGTATAGCTCGTGCCACGCCGTGATTACGTAGTGCCCGGGCGGTAGATTCGGCAAAGTGAACCGGCCATCATCTCCGGTTACCATAAAATGGCTCGTCTTGACCACTGCGATGTACCCCGACATCCAAGGATGGATGTTGCACTTTACCGGGATAAATTCCTCTCGATCGAACGCATAGCTGAACGGGGGCGTTCCCGGCGGCTGCATCTTGTTCCACTCGCGATTTACCTTAGCAAGCGGATGAATGTTGTGCGAAAAGGGATCACTGTTCGAGATTTTCACTTCTTGCCCGATCCGTACCGCCAGAACATGCGTTGAGTAGTGGCAGCCCTGCTGATCGTAACTCGCAGATATGCCTGTCGCGCCACCGCTGTCGGAGTCTCCCGCGGAAATGTACACAACCACATTGCGCAACGTGTTCCCGATTCCCACAACCACATTCTCGGAAAACAGCGGATTCGTGCCTCGAAGTTTCACGCAGTCCGGCTCTTTGCTAACGTCGAGTGGCTTGGCCTTAGGCACCGCGCCATTCAGCGTAACCTTCCCGCTGACGCTGCCGCCGCCCGGACTGGCACAGGCGGGAAATGAGCTGCCGAAGATCACCAGCAGCGTGGCGAAAACTTTCGCGAAATTCATCACCGATTCCTCCACTTCCCGATCCGAAGGAGCCGAATGAAAACATGACCTGTGGGAAATGCCACGGGCAAACAAGGAGAGAAATGGGACCCGGCGCCCCTGAATGCCGCGTACCGTCTTCCGAGTGTAGTAAGGTTTTGGAAGTTAGCAGGTAGGGAATTCAGCGTATGCTGCTAAACAATTATTACAGACTTGGCCCTTACAATTTTTACATCGATTACCTAGAAACGCGCCAGTTCTTTGGCTGCACTAAACACTCTCTGCGCGTTCGGCAGGAAAGCCTCCTCAAGGGTCGGCGCGTACGGCACGGGCGTATCGAGCCCGGTTACGCGGACCAGCGGGCCATCTAAGTCATGAAACGCTTTTTCGAACAGGATCGCCGAGATTTCCCCAGCAATGCCCCCTGTCTTTGTGTCTTCGTGGACCACCAGGCACTTATTGGTCTTTTTCACGGAAGCGAGAATCGTCGCTTCGTCCAGTGGCAAGAGCGTCCGCAAGTCGATCACTTCCGCTTCGATTCCTTCTTTCGCCAGAGCGTCCGCTGCTTCGAGCGCTACGTGCATCATTGCGGCATAGCTGACGATCGTCAGATGCCGTCCCTCGCGTCGCACGATGGCTTTGCCAATCGGCACGCTGTAATCGGTTTCCGGAATCTCTTCCTTGATGCGGCGGTACAGAAATTTGTGTTCAAAGAAGAGTACGGGGTTGTTGTCGCGGATGCTGGCCTTCAGCAACCCCTTGGCATCGTACGGCGTCGACGGATAAACGATCTTGAAACCTGGCGTATGCACAAAATACATTTCCGGATTTGCGGAATGGAACGGCCCGCCATGCACGCCGCCGCCCGAAGGTCCGCGAACCACAATCGGCGCCGGTGCGTTCCAGAGATAATGCCCCTTTGCTACAAAATTCGTCAGCTGGTTGAAGCAGCAGGCGATGAAGTCAATGAACTGCATCTCCGCGATCGGCCGCAGGCCGAGGTAGCTCATGCCGCACGCCGCGCCGATGATCGCGCTTTCGCTGATCGGCGTATCGATCACGCGCTCCCAGCCGAACTTTTCGAGCAATCCTTCGCTGGTTTTGAACGCCCCACCATACACGCCTACGTCTTCGCCAATCAGTACCACGCTCGGGTCGGCGGCCATCTCTTCCAACATGGCTTGGCGAATCGCTTCGAGAAAGGTTACCGTCGCCATCCTCAGCGCCCTCCTTTCTTCGCGGGCTTCTTCGCAGCATAAGCTTTGGCCGGTGAGCCCGAGCCTTTTCCATCGCTTTTTGCCGAGTTTTTCTTCGCAACGAATTTCGCTTTCAATGCAGGCTGAATGGGCGATTCCGGCGCGACCGCTGGCTCTTCCGTTTTCTCCGGCACATCTCCGAAGTGAATCGGAGCCGACCCGCCGCCCGACGTGCCGCCGCGTCCGAATCCTTCCACCACCCACACAGGCGCAACCGACGATTTCGGCGGCAGCAATTCCTGCATTGGCCGTTCCCACTTCGGCCGAATCTTGTGGCAGTCGTCTCCCGTACAATACACCCCCGTGGCCGCAGTCTCGGCCGGAGGCATTGGCGATTTCTCTGCGAACTCTCGCTCCTTCTCGAGCAGAGCGGCAATCTTGTCTTCGATTTCTTTTTTGCCTTTCGCGTCCAACAGCTTTTCCTGCGTCAGGAATTTCTCGTAGAGCTCGATGGGGTCGCGTTTCTCCCAATATTCCCGCTGTTCCTTGGGCACATATTCGGCAGGGTCATGCTGCGCGTGGCCGCGCCGGCGAAACGTCTTCGCCTCGATCAGCACCGGCCCTCCGCCTGCCCGCGCCCGTTCCACCGCTTCCTTCGCCGTTGAATACACAGCAACGACGTCGTTGCCGTCCACGATGTAGCTCGCAATTCCGTAGGCCTTCGCGCGGTCGGCCAGATTTTCGAGTGGCACCTGGCGCCGGACTGGCGTCGAGTATGCCCACTGGTTGTTTTCAAGTATCAGCACCAGTGCGGCCTTCTGCGACGCGGCCAAATTCAATCCTTCATGGAACACGCCCGTGGAACTCCCGCCGTCGCCGATCCATGTCATCGAAACAATCTTTTGCCCGAGATACCGGCCGGCCATCGCTACGCCGGTTAGCACCGGAATCAAATCGCCCAGCATGGAGATCGGCGAGACGATATGCAGATCCTCCAGATCTCCAAAATGGCTAGTACCGTCCTTGCCTTTTGTCGGCGATGTGAACTTCGCCATGTGCTGTGTGAAGATATCGCGCGGCGGTACTCCCTTCACCAACAGCGCCCCGATATTTCGAATCATCGGCGCCATCCAGTCACGCTTTTCCAGCGCATACGCCGATCCGACGGAAATCCCCTCTTGTCCGAGCGAAGAATACAACCCGCCCACAATCTTGTTCTGGCGGAAGAGCCGCGTCATGGTCTCTTCCACTTCTCGATTCAGCCGCATGTAGTAGTAAAGGTCCAGGTGCTGCTGCTGCGAAAGCTTTGCCGCTTTCGCGCGTGTTTCGGAACCAGCCATGGCCGCCGCGTCTCCCCTCTGCATTCGGGCACTCTATCTTACGGCGAATGCCGTCATCAGGCTAATGCTGGTGCCGTATCACTGTCCGAAAACGAACAGTGCCGATACCTGAGGGCGCTCGCAGGCTATTGGACGGAAACTTCTGGGCTCTTTTTTCGTCTATATAAAATCAGGAAAGGGCAATCTCGGCTGGCGGTGCATCCCTGCGTTGGTCTTTCTGCGCGTCGCGGGAAAAGGGAACTTTTCATCGCCTTCCTTAGTATCAGTGAACAGGGTGGGGGTGACTCATGGCCGACCTCTTTCGGGATATTCGCTACGGATTGCGCTTGCTGTGGAAGAGTCCTGGGTTCACCTCGATTTCGCTCATTGCCCTCGCTCTTGGGATTGGGGCCACAACCGCCATCTTTAGCCTGCTGTATTCCATCCTTTTAGCCCCACTACCCTATCCCAATAGCGACAATCTGGTGATGGTCTGGTCCCACTTTAAGGGCGAACGCAACGAAACTTCCCCGGCCGATCTCCTGGACTGGCAAAAGCAGAGTACCGTTTTCCAAACCCTCGACGGCTGGACCGGATGGGGCTTCACGCTCGTCACTCCCGAGTGGACAGAACAGGTCCGGGCTTCGCGCGTCGCTCCTGGTTTCTTTGACGCCCTCATTGGCGAGAAGACCGCTCTCGGACGGCATTTTCTTCCCGAAGACACCCAAGTCGGAAATGAACATGTGGTCGTGTTGTACAACCGCTTCTGGCGCGAGAAATTCGGAAGCGATCCCAACATTGTCGGTAGAGTTCTGCGCATGAGTGGTGAACCCTACACCGTCGTAGGCGTGGCCGCCCCCGGCCCCTCCGATAATGGCGACTCCGACGTCATCGTTCCCTTGGCGTTGCGCCCAGAGGAAATCAATCGGGACAATCATTTCTTGCTCGTCCTTGGCCGCTTGAAATCCGGCGTTTCTCTCGCGGACGCCAACGCCGAAATGGCTGTGATTGCTCAGCGCCTGGCGCAGAACTATTCCAAAACCGACAGCGGGCTCACCATCACCGTCGAGCCGCTCAAGAATGATTTCCTTCCCAAGAACACGCGGACTGGTTTGTGGTTAATGATGGGCGCGGTCGGATTCGTTTTGCTGATCGCCTGCGTCAATATCGCCAATCTCCTCCTCGCGTGGGGTACCGCGCGTCAAAAGGAAATCGCGGTCCGTGTTGCGCAGGGCGCCACCCGCGCGCGCATCTTCCGGCAATTCCTCATTGAGAGTCTTTCTTTGGCGTTGCTAGGTGGGGCACTTGGCGTGCTCCTGGCGGTAACGATCCTCCGCGGCGTCCTGGCTGTACTACCACGGAATCAGATGGGCATTCCCTACGAAGCCAATCCCCATCTCAATCTCCCTGTCCTGCTATTCACTCTCGGTGCTTCGATTTTCGCCGGCATCTTTTTTGGCTGTGCTCCCGCCTGGCACGCCTCGCGGCAAAATGTCAGCGACATGCTGAAAGAAGGTGGCCGTTCCTCCGCCGGCCGCCGGCATATTCGCCTGCGAAGCTTGCTGGTCATCGCTGAATTCGCGTTGGCCTTGATCCTTGTTGCCGGCGCTGGACTCATCATCCGTAGCTTCGCCAATGCGTCTCGCGCAGACCTGGGCATACAAACCGAGCGTGTACTTACCTTTCGCATTCCCTTAGGAAACGAACAGAAATTGAACGCCGAACAGGTTCGCAGCGTGTACACCGAATTACTCAATCGAATTCAGGTTGTACCCGGGGTTTCGTGGGTAGCAGCAGCTCCAGGGCTGCCCGCCGCCGGTTCTGGCCAATTGCATTTCACCATCGTCGGCCAGCCCTCCGAGGAGGACGCCAACAAGCAACCGTTCACAGTCTTCATGCCTGTTACCCCAGGCTACTATCGCACCTACGGCATTCGTCTGGTCCGAGGACGTTATTTGAATGGGCAAGACCGCGCAGGCGGCGTGCGCGTTGCCATGGTCAGCGAAGGTTTCGTCAAAAAGTATCTGGCTGGCGTGGAGCCGCTCGGCCAACGGATTCGCATTCCGGAACTAATACCCGGCGCAGTCCAGCCCCTCGGAAATCCCGTGGAGTGGCAAGTCGTCGGTGTCTTTCACGACGTGCAATACGACAGTCATCCCAAAGCCGAGGGTACGACAGAGGTGGACGTGCCCTTTGACCAGAGCCCCTGGGCATTCACAACCATTGCGGTCCGCACCACCGGCAAACCTGAGGCCGTCACCAAGAGTATCGCCGCAGCCGCTCGTTCCGTGAATCCTGACTACCCCATGACCCAGATCCGTACCATGGAGCAAGTGGTCACCGAATCGCTGATCACCGACCGCTTTGCCGTAGTGGTCTTCGGCAGTTTTGCGGGATTGGCACTCGTGTTGGCCGCGGTCGGCATCTATGGCGTTATGACCTTCTCCGTCGCGCAGCGGAATCATGAAATGGGCATTCGCATGGCGCTCGGTGCGGGCACGCAGCAAGTGCTGAAACACATTGTCGGCGAGGGAATGAGAGCCGCTCTCGTGGGCATGGCCATTGGACTGCCCGGCGCCTACTTCGTGGGCACAATCATGCGCAGCCAGCTTTATAACGTCGCCGCCGTCGACGGGCTTGCGCTGTTAGCGGTAACCGTCGTCCTGCTCACTTCGGCGTTGCTGGCCTGTTACTGGCCTGCTCGCCGCGCCACCAGAATCGACCCGCTGGTCGCCTTGCGCGAAGAGTAGCCGCAAGACCGAACTGGCAACTACGGTTTCGCTGCTGACGCCGTCGCGGGTAGGCCGGTTTGCCGGTAAGACTGAATGATTTTCTCAAATGTGCCTTGCGACTCGTTGAACAGCGGTTCCACACACCACGTGGTGATGCGCGAGAAACTTTTCCCGTCCGGAATGATGGCTACAAGGAATTGGATGGGAAGATTATTGGCCTTGCGCGAGACGCCCCGGTACGACATCAGCAAGGAAGGCTTTCCGTCAAAGGTTACCCTGTTTTCCGACAGTTTTTCGTAACCGTCGAGGTTCTGCCTTGCCTGAATCTCTACCAGCCCGCGGTAGCTGTCCAGAGAACCCGTGTATTGTTCCTGCACCAACATCAGAAAGCGCATGTCGTCGGCCGAACTGAGTCCGGCCAGCACATCCGGACCGGCCTTGAGTGACGCCTTGATCTTCCATCCTGCAGGCAGCGCCAACGTGAAGTTCCCCGTTCGGTTGACATAATTAGCCCCGCTTAGGGTTTCGTCGATCTTCGGCAGTTCCTTCTTGGCTGGGTCGACGCTGTTTTCTGGGAAATTGATCGACACCAGGTCTGACCTTTTGACCTGCATCTTGCCGTATACCGTCTCCACTTCAATCTTGTCGGCGGTCAGCGCCCTCATTTTTCCAAGCAGCTTTGTGCCGTCTTTCAGCACAAATTCTTCGCCTGCGGCGGCCGCGCAGAGGCCAAACACGAGCAAGCAGATGCAAAGCGCTCGATACATGGGGAGTTCTCCGGCGGCCAAAATTCCCCCGCCTCAGGCGGAAGGCCGCACATGCAGTGTATCGAGCAAGAAATCACGACCTGATTAGCCCACTGGTTCTAGTGCGTCCTGTCAGTAACCGTCAAAATGGCCAGTCTCTCTTCGTGGAAGGGGCGCAGGAGCGCGCCCCGGCACGCACAAAAGGCTGCGCTTGAGAGCCGTCGCTTATGTACTGTCATTAGCCTCTGTGCCGGCTCTTCGCTCAACCCAAAGCTATCGGCCTGTCGCCGCCGTGGCTGCAAATGGATTCTCATCCGCGCTTGGCCCATAAATGGACGGTACGGCCACATTGAGCATCCGCAGATAGACAGAAAGCTGCCCTCGATGGTGATAAATGTGATTCAGCATCACCATGCGCAGGAACCCTGCCCGCGGCACGGACAAAATCGTCTGGCCGTTTACTTGGCCCGTCCACGTCGCGGCTAGAAAGGCGTCGTTCTTCTTCGCCAGCGCTTCCTTCGCGTTCGCAATGCCTTTTGCGAACGTATCGAGAACCTCTTGCCGGCTTTTCGCCTCTGGCGGATTCTGCTGCAGTTGCACCGGAATTTCGTGCACGTCCTTGCAGGCCACCTCGGCGAGGTTGCCCTGTCCGGCAATGTGCATCCCAAGCTGCCCAAGCGAGAACGACTTCGGGTGTGGCCGCCAGCTCAGCTTGTCTTCGGGAATGCGCTCGAGCACCCGCTGCGTGCGCTTCGCTTCGTCCTCCAGTTCCATCAGAATCATCTCCGCAATAGGCATAGCTCCTCCTTGCCGCACCGAAGTGCGGTTGTTTTCGAAATTGGATTGTTGGCAAAGGAATCGCGATTCCGCGATGATCTATGACGCCAGTTGCTTCTCCAGCAGCACGAAGCAGCCGGTCCAGCCTTCGTTGTGCTTGTCGCGCTGTTCGATGGTCGTGAAGTTCGAGTGCTTCAGCAAAATTTCCGTCGACTCGCCCAGGTCGTGGAACTCCACGGATACTAGCGTTTCCGGCGACCCCTCGATGTGCTGCCAGCGCCACGTGAACACCAGCTTCTCCGGGGGGTTCACCTCTTTATACCGGCCCTCCAGCTTGCTCACGTTTCCGCCCTTGTGGTGCATCTCCAGCTTGTATGCACCCCCATTCCGCAGATCCATTTGCGTGATGATCGTGGTGTACTCGACGGTCGGATGGAACCACAACGCGAACTGCTTCGCGTCTGTCCATGCTCGGTACACGCGTTCCCGCGGCGCCGCAAATGTGCGCCTTATTTGGAGCGTGGTTTCCGGTTGCGCTTGTGTTGTGGCCATTGCTGTTCCTCCTGACCGTCGGTATTGTCTTCAGATTGACTGAGAAATCGTTCCAAGTTGTCCAGCGCGCCTTCCCAGAACCTCTGATACTGCGCGATCCACTCTTCCGCTTCCTTCAACGGGTGCGCTTCCAGCCGGCAACTTCTCGTACGGCCCACCTTCTCCTGCGAAACCAGTCCCGCATCCTCCAGCACTCGGATGTGCTTCATAACCGCAGGAAGTGACATGCGGTGTGGCTTGGCCAATTCCGTGATGGACGCTTCGCCGAGCATCAGCGAAGCAAGAATGGCGCGGCGGGTGGGATCGGCGAGCGCGCCGAAGGTGGAATCGAGCTGGTCAGAATACTTAACCATATGGTTTAGTATTGCCTCCTCCGGTCCCTCTGTCAAGACCTATTTTTCATCCCGGGCCGCGCCACGACTGCCCCGGTCTGCGCATCCGGTCTGCTTGCTCTTCACGCACTGTTCCTTGACGCAACCATCAAGCAGTGCTACAACTCTGGCCGTTTGTTAACCAGGTTTCGGCAAAGTTTGCGCTGGACGCCTGCTTCCCGCGTGCGCTTCGTCCTCGTTTCCTCCCTTTGGTGCAGGCGAATCAAATCGACGGAGAACCGAATATGAAGACGAGAGTTTTCCTTTGTCTTGCACTCGCGCTTTTGAGTCGTTTGCCGGCAGCGGCCCAGCAGGCACCAATGCAGCCGCTGACGTTTTGGTATGAGTACACGGTCAATCCAGGGAAGGACGACCAGTTCATGGAGTTGGTAAAGGCCGTTGGTGCTCCGGTTCGCGATAAATTGATGGCCGATGGTGTAGTTCTCGCCTGGGGCGTGCAGACGCCGCTGCTCCGCATCCCGGGCAGTTCGACTCACGTTATCTGGTATGCGGTTGCGGATTGGTCTGGCGTAGAGAAGGTTCAGAATGCGTTGCAAGCGCAGATCGGCAGGCTGACTGACGAAGCGGCCAAAGGCGGTGTGACCAAAAAAGGCGCACCCATCTCGCAAGGCCCGCTCGCACGCATCGCAGAAATTGCAGACCTTTCCAAGACGCATGATTTCTTGACACGCGATCTTGTTTTCGCCGTTGCGCAAACGCCACCGACGACAGGCCTTCTCCCTTACACGCGGTACAACTTCACAAAAACAAGACCGGGAAAGGGCCCTGAATACCGTAAAGCCTGGGAGAAATACAACAAGCCTGTCCTCGACAAATTACTCGCGGACGGCATTATTTCCGCTTACGGACTTGCCATCGAGGAGGTGCGCACCAGCGGCGAATTCACGCACTTCACTTGGTACGACGTAAAGGAGTTGGCCCAGTTCGAAAAGGTTCGCGCGGCCTTTCTGGCCGACCGCGACCACCGTTCGCAGGAAGAGCAAAATGCCATCAACGAACTCTTCGCTGCCTTGACAGATCCCGACGCGGCGCGCAGCGAAGTGGACCACGCCGTAGTCTTTAAGGTCTCAGGAATGAAATAGCTGCCGTGCACAACCGGCGCTCTCGCCCCGCGTGCACTCCGGCGCGTGGCTTAGCTTTACAGAGCTGTGGTTTCAATCCGCCCCAGTTCGACGGTTAGCTCTTTATGCGGTACATCGCGCGGTTCCAGGGAAAGCAAGCTAGCCACGTGTCGCGATAACCGCGCCTGAACGTCGTCGACCCTAACACCGCGTTCTAACAGCTTTTCGAGGGATGTTGCTTTGCGGTCTGCAATGCCGCAGGGAATGATCAAGTCAAAGTACCGCAAGTCCGTCGAAACGTTATACGCAAAACCGTGAGAGGTCACCCACCGACTGATGTGCACTCCGATGGCGCCCAGTTTCTCTTCTGTGGCGCCGGCCCGCACCCAGATCCCGGTCTTGCCCGCAACGCGAAAGGACTCGATTCCAAGCTCCATGCTGGTCCGAATCATCGCCTCTTCGAGCAGCCTCACATACCAACCCACATCGCGCTTGATTTTTCCCAGGTTCACGATGGGATAGCCAACGATCTGACCCGGACCGTGGTAAGTGATATCACCGCCCCTATTAGTCGGTTGCAGTTCAACATTCTTTTGACGCAGTACGTGCTCCGATGCCAGCAAGTTCGACCGGTTCGCGCTCCGGCCCAGCGTAATCACATGCGGATGCTCGCAAAACAGCAGCACGTCTTCAATCGCGTCCGCCTTGCGCGCCGCCACAATCCGCTGCTGCCAAGCATACGCGTCGGCCCAGGAAATCAAGCCGAGATCGGTGATCAGTAGCGAGGACATGGATAATGACCGGGCTTGTCCGGAAATGGACTGTCAGAACAAACGGATGTCAGACGTTGATCTGCAACCCGCGCACTGAGGCGAACGCATCTCCCATCGCCTCCCAGACTGTGGGATGCGCGTGAATCATATTCATTAAATCGTCGATCGTTCCTTCCAGATTCAGCACCGCGGCGGCCTCGGACAGAATCTCCGTCGCCAGCGGGCCGATGATGTGAATGCCCAGCACTTCCCCATATTTTTCGTCCGTCACCACCTTGATGAACCCACCGTGATTGCCGAGAATCGTAGCCTTGCTGTTTCCCACAAATGGGAATTTCCCGGTCTTCACTGCGTAGCCCGCGTCTTTCGCCTGTTTCTCGGTCAATCCGATCGAACCGATCTGCGGCTCGCAATAGGTCGCATTCGGAATTCTTGTCTTGATGATTTTTTGCGTGGGCTTGCCCGAGATGTGCGTCACCGCCACAATTCCTTCCATCATCGCGGCATGCGCTAACTGAGGTAGCCCGGCCACGATATCGCCCACCGCATACAACTCGGGCTCTGCCGTCTCCATGTATTCATTCACATGGACGAACCCGCGCTCCACCTTGGCTTTCGATTTTTCCAACCCGCAATTTGCCGTCATCGGTTGGCGGCCCACTGCCAGCAGCAGTTTCTCCGCCTGCAGTGTTTGCGCTTTCCCGTCTTTATCCTTAAACGAAACTGTCACGCCCTTCGCGTCCTTCTTCACGCTTTCCACCACGCAACTCGTGAAGATGTTTATACCTTTCTTGCGAAATGCTTTGTCCAGTTCGCCGGAAATCTCTTCGTCTTCCACCGGCACCACGCGCGGCAACGCCTCCAGTATCGTCACCTGCGTGCCGAACGAGTTGTAAACCGACGCAAATTCCACGCCAACTGCTCCTGCCCCGACGACGATCAGAGTCTTCGGAATCTCCGGCAGCTCGAGAATCGAGCGGTTCGTCAGGATCTGCTTGTGATCGGGCTCGATTCCCGGCAACGCCTTCGCCTCCGACCCGCTTACCATCAGCACCGCGCCCGCTTCAATGGTGGTCTTCTTTCCGTCTTTCTCGACACTGATTGTTCCCGGGCCCTCGTAGCGCCCCCAACCTTGTACCCACTCCACTTTGTTCTTCTTGAACAGGAACTCGATTCCCTTGGCGTGCTTGGCTACAATTTTGTTTTTTCGCGCCAGTACGTTCGCCCAGTTGATCTTCAGGCCGGAAACCTCGAAGCCTAATTCCGCCGCATTCTTCATGTGGTCGTACACATCGGCGTGGTGCAGCAACACTTTCGTCGGGATGCACCCTACGTGAAGACACGTGCCGCCGAGAAACGGATCTTTTTCCACCACCACGGTTTTCAGCCCTAGCTCGCCCGCGCGGATCGCCGCCACATATCCGCCTGGACCGCTGCCGATAATCGCCACGTCATATTTCGCCACTCTTGATCTCCCTTCCGAACAACCCGCAGCGACTCGCCGCCCCGCAACGCTGCGCAACAAATGGAATTAGATGCGCCACCAAATCGCAGCGATAGATCCCCCCAGGAGCAGACAAATTCTGCGAAAAAGAAATTGTAGCAGTGCGTCACGGGCAGCCGCAATTCACGCTTCAATGCGCCCGGGCGCGTGCTACTTTCTCTTGCCATAATTACTATTTCATAATATAAATAACTGCAGAACTCTTCCCCAAGTTCATTCCTGGTCGCTCTCGCCATCGAATGCAAAGCAAGAGGCTCCCATGCCGACTTCTTCCGGAATACGTTGGCTCTGTCCCAGCCGTGATTGCAATTGGTCCATGGTGTCGACCGTCACCAGCGAGGATGGCAGCGTCCCCCGCTGCATCTGCGGCCAGCCGATGAAACAGGCGGATATCGTTCCCGTAATGAGCTACCTGGAATTCCTCCGCGGAGACCTGGATCTGGGTATTTCCGGGCCCGACAAGGATTAGCCACCATGCGTGTCGTGCGAATCGAAATCATCCACCCACGCAACAAGGCCCCGCTAGTACTGCGCGCGCGCTTCGAGCGCACCTTCTTTGGCTTCGGCCTCTGCATCGCAGGAGCCTTGCTGGCAGGTGGCGCATATCTACTGGCTGACGCCATCCGCGAACCGCTCGAGGCATCCGAAGCGTCCGTTCTGGTCGCCGGTCTGGCACTGGCCCTCGGTGCTTTTGCCATTCTGTTTTTGCTATGGCCCCGCGGCCATTTGGCGATCGCTCATCGAAACGAACTCGAGCGCTTCGACGACGAGTGGAAGAACTACGTTCTGACGGCGTACGGCGAGTCCGTACAAAATCGCCTGGAAGCCCGCTCCCTGATCGAGGAGCATAAAGACGATCTGCCAGGTCCCATGTAGCCGGCGGTCGCGCCCTTACCCCCGAACTAAGGCTGGCAGATAACGCTCCTTCAGGATATTGCTGTGGTGCCTTTCGTGACCCGCGATAATAAAGCTTAGCGCGAGTGCGCTAATTTCCTTCCCGCTCGCCGTGCCTCGCCGAGTCCACGCTTTGTCGTCGAGAGAACGGATTAACGTGACGCTCGCTTTCCGGATTGACGCAAATTCGTCGAGCAAATCGCTCAGTTTCCGCGCCGAAAACCTTCCCGTCTCAATGTAGGGATCCTGTTCAAAACTGGCCAGTGGCGTCTGATCGCCGCGCGCAATCCGCAGCAGCCGATACGCAAAGATCCGTTCGGCGTCACTCAGATGGCCGATCGTTTCCTTGATTGACCATTTTCCGGGCTCGTAGCGAAAATCGGCCTGTGCATCGGTCAATGGCGAAAGCAGTTGCATCAGTTCACTGTGCTGTTCGTCGAGGGCGCCCAGAAAGTCCCCGCCGGGCACCAACGCGATATATTTCTCGTAATACCCGGCATAATCGCTCTTCTCCGGCCGTTTCTGTGTCATCATGCGGCTACCTCCTGGCGGGGCTGAAATTATAACTTGCCGTAACCGCTGCGCGAAGAGAGCCAATCCAAAGCTGGATCGCACCAATGGGCCATATTGACTTCACCACCATGCGTGTCGCGTTTCAGGGCGAGCCCGGAGCGTTCAGCGAGGCTGCTGCCGTGCAATTGCTTGGCGAGGGGATCAAAACCGTCCCTCGCGCTACCTTCGACGCCACGTTCCGCGCCATTGCCGACAGCGCCGCCGACGCCTTACTCGTGCCGGTTGAAAACACGCTCGCCGGCTCGGTGGTACGCGTCTTCGACTTGCTTCTGCAGAGTCCACTGGAAATTTGCGGTGAAACCATCCTTCCGATCGAGCACCACCTCATGGGTGTGCCCGGCGCTTCGATCGAGAACTTGCGTTCCGTCGCCTCTCACCCTATGGCTCTAGCCCAATGTGAGCGCTTCTTCGAAACGCATCCGGCTGTGAAACGCGTTCCCGCCGAAGACACCGCCGGAAGTGTCCGCGAGATGGTGGATCGTCGCGATCCTTCCTGTGGTGCGATCGCCGGACGTCGCGCCGCTGCCCACTATGGCGCCGTGATCCTCCGCGAGAACATCGAAGACAATACCGAGAATTTCACACGTTTTGTTCTGCTCTTGCCGCCTGGAGACGCCGAGCGCTTTCGCCCTTCGGATGCCAAGAAGATGTCCATCGCGCTGCGCCTCGCCCACAAACCCGGCGCCCTGCTCTCTTCCCTTGAGCCCTTCGCACGCAACAATGTGAACCTGCTGAAGATCGAAAGCCGACCCATCCACGGCAAGCCCTTCGAATACCAGTTCTATATCGACGTGGAAGCGGACCGCCGCGAGTCCCTTTCCTCGGCCCTTGCTCAGGTCCGTCCCGCCACCAGCGACCTCCGCGTCCTCGGCCTCTACGCCCCAGCCCGCCTCGGCTAAACCGAATAATCGACAAGGGAGTGCCTACGGTGAAGCAGATCCAGGTTTTCGAATCTCCTACGGTATTGCTCCTTCGTATGACGGCAAGAGGCAAACTGTCGCCAACGGTGATGGTTTAACGGCCTGGACCCTGCCTTAGAATGTAAGGTTCTATTGAAAGCGCTCGCGGCTTCCTAATCGCCTCAGCCGGTGGCACCGTCTACGCAGCGCCTCGCCGCACACCAGTCATGCGGCGGCCAAAATCTCGCCCACCTTGCCCTAATTCAATTCCGGAATGCAGCCAAAACAGCGCAATAGCTTTGCGCCAACTACTCCACCTTGGCTTGCGCTCCGGTTATTTTGAAGTTGTACCAGGCGGTGCCCACCGGATACGCAACGTCTCGTATTTCAAACTTGTCCTCGGCGTTCGGTCCAAGTGTTTTTGAGATCGTCCCTTTGTTCTCCACCAGGATGTGATTGTCCGCCCCGATGTAGTCCGTTTGATATCCGATCGTTGTATACGTGAACTTGCCGGATTTGTTCATCACCGTAACTGACCAGACCGTGGTGGCCCCCATCGAGTCTTTTTGCATCGTCGCGCGCTCGATTTTCAGGTCTTTCACCGCATCGGCTGTCGAGACGTCCGCCGCCGCCGCGGTTGTCTTAACCGTCTCTTTTGCCGGCCCTTTCGTGAAAACCCTGTATCCGAGCAACAGCGCGATGACCCCGGCGACGATCAACGCGTCCATCCAGTAGTTGTGAGATCCCGTCTTCGATTTTGCTAGTGGATCCTCAAACATTTTTCTCCTCCGTCCTTGAGCGTGCAGAGCTCCTTCGCTTTCGCACCTCGGCTGCTAACCGGGCGACCTTCCAGTTCCCCGCGGCCCAGCGCCGGTGATACGCGTTTCCGCGGAAACCAAACCACCGCCATTCTTCTGGCCCTTCTTCGTCAGTTCTTGTTTCAACCGCGCGTCCTTCCCTTAAAGAACAGCCAGAACTCATTTCCCCGCCGACGACGCTTTGCCGCCCGTCGCCAGATCCGATGGCGGTCCGATATTGTCCGGCAGCTTGCCATTTAACGCGTCCAGAAACTGCAACAGATCGTCGCGCTCGTCGAATGTCAGCACATCCAGCGAGTGAATTTCCTTATCGAGGTGCGCGTTCCAGTTTCCCCCTCCGATGTAGTGCGCTAGCGCGTCCTTCACCGTGGGGAAACTGCCATCGTGCATATACGGTCCGCGATTCTTCAGGTTGCGCAGCGTGGGCGTTTTGAAACAGCCCATGTCATCTTCTTTCTTGGTGACGGCGAATCGCCCGACGTCGCCCAAATTGCCCCGCGTGTCTGCCCCGACTCCGAGGTTGTGGAACTTGTTGTCCGTGAACAGCGCGTATCCCTTGTCCAGCGTATGGCACACTGCGCAATTGCCTTTCTTCGGATCGATGAAAATCCTGAGGCCGCGCTGCGCCTCCGGTGACATCGCACTCGCTTCATGTCCGTACATGAATCGATCGAAGTCCGAATCGCCCGCAATCACCGTGCGCTCAAACGATGCGATCGACTTGGCCACCATTTCGATGGTGATTTGGTCCGTGCCCCACGCTTGCTTGAACATCGCCGGGTAATTCGTATCCGCCTGCAGGCGCTTCACCACCCCGTCCAGCGTGTGCGCCATTTCCACCGGATTCGCCATCGGCCCTACGGCTTGGTCTTCCAGGCTCCCGGCTCGCCCGTCCCAAAATTGCAGTGTGCTGTACGCGGAGTTGATCACCGTCGGCGCGTGCCGCGTTCCCAGTTTCTTGCCAACGCCTTCCGAAAACGATCGGTTGTCGGAGAATGCAAATTCGGGCGCATGACAAGACGCGCACGAAATCGAATGATCGACCGAAATGATGGGGTCGTAGTAGAGCCGCCGCCCCAGCGCGATAGTATGTTGAGTAGGCGGATTGTCCGCCGGAATCGGAACCGGCGGCAGCCCCAATGGAGCTTTGATCTCAATCGGCTTCCCGATTGGCTTCACGCCGTTCGTTCCCACTATGGTTTGTGCGTGAATCGGCGGGTTGGATAACACGAACAGCAGGCTCAGAGCGACGAGCACAAGAAGAGCCACGGCTGCCGGTGTCTTCATGGGACACCTCCACACGCACACCGGAATCGTACCTGCCACCACCAGTTCCCTCTGTGACGGCAAACACACATCGAGCCTGGGTCTCTCGGGATCTCCTTCCCGAATGACCCAGGCTCGGCTGTTTCTCAGGATTTGCTTCCCCCGGTTGGACTTAGCAGTAGCTGCAGGCCTCGTCCCCACCCATGCTCGACATGTCGTCGGTCATCCGGCGCAACCGTCGCCCAAGCCGCTCGGCCAGTTGATGCCGTGCGCGCCACAGCCGTGCCTTCAGCGTGTTTTCCGTGACGCCGAGCTTCTTCGCCGCTTCGCCGGTTGAGTAGCCCTGCACTTCGCGCAACACGAACGCCGTCCGCAGCAGCGGTGAAAGTTCGTCGAGATTCTCGTTGATCATTTCGCGAATTTCCGTTCCCGCGTAGAGCTGCTCGGGATCCGGCCCATCGTCCGCAAAACGCTCCGCTGCCGGCAGCTCGTCTTCATGCTGCTGCTCATCCAGTGAAACCGCAGGACGCGCTTTTGCGCTGCGGCGCTTCATCAGCGCTGCATTGATCACGATGCGCGTCAGCCACGTGGAGAATTGCGACCGGCCTTCGAACCGCTTCAGGTTCCGGTAGGCCGAGAGCAATCCGTCCTGCAAAGCGTCCTCGGCATCTTCGGCATTGCCCAGGACACGCAACGCAGTCTGGAACAGCGGCCGGTGATACCGGCGAAATAACGTCTCGATCGCCTGCGCATCGCCCTTCTGACCCGCCCGGATCAGCTTCTGTTCGCTCAACCTCGCGTCGCTAACCTGCGTAGTGCTTATCACTTGCGTTGCCATTTGTCCCCCCATGTAGACCCGTAAGAGTCTCTGCCACCCAAAAAGTTACAAAGCCCTCGGCTCCTTCTCGTTAATGTACCGGTACATTTCCCCCGCTCATCTTTGGCCTCTTCAGCAAGAAGAAGATCGGAATAATCGCAAAGAAGACGATTCCCAACAGCTTAAAGTCGTCAAGAAACGATAGCATCGCCGCCTGCCGCTGAATTACCCCATAAACCGTCGCTTGGGCCCGCACCGTTGCATCCGCTGCAGACGCCCCCGCTGCTGTATAGGCCGCCGTCAAATTCGTCACCATGTTGTGATACGCCAAGCTGAAAGAATTCGCGTGTTCCCCGAGTTGCGCCATGTGATGCTGCGTGCGCCTTTCGAGCAGCGTCGTCACCGTCGCAATCCCCACGCTTGCGCCTACGTTCCTAGCCAGGTTGATGATTCCCGTCCCCATGTTTGTTTTCTCGCGCGGCACGTACGCGAACGCTGCCACGTTAATCGGAATGAACAAGAACGCGAGCCCAAAACTTTGCATCATGCGTCCCAGCACTGCGTGCCGGTAATCGAGACCTAGATTCCAGTTCGCCATCACAAACAACGACGCCGCGGAAATCGTGCACCCGAACGCGATCAGCCATCGGGTATCCACGCGCGACACCAATATGCCCACTACCGGCATCATCAGCATGATTACCGCGCCGCCCGGCGATAACGCCAATCCCGCAAGTTCCGCTGGATAGCCCAGCAATTGCTGTAGCAACTGCGGAATCAGCACCGTGCTCGAATACAGCACGAAACCAAGAAAGAACATTGCCGTCGTTGCGATCGCGAAATTCCGGTTCTTCAGCATCCGGAAGTCCACTACCGGATCTTTCGTTCGCAATTCCCACAGCACGCCCGCGACTACGCCGACGACCATCAATACGGCAAACACCACGATGAAGTTGGACGCGAACCAGTCTTCCCGTTGCCCTTTATCCAGAATGATCTGCATGCTGCCCAGACCAAGGCTGATCAGCCCCAACCCGATGTAGTCGATGCGGAACCCTTCTTTCAAACTTGCCCGTTTCATATACGGCGGATCCGACACCAACACATACGTAAGCGCCATCGACAAAATTCCCACTGGCACATTGATGTAGAAAATCCATCGCCACGAGTAATTGTCCGTAATAAAGCCACCGAGCCACGGGCCGATCGTCGGTGCCACGACCACCGCGATCCCGTACACCGCGAACGCCATTCCCCGCTTTGCCAGCGGGAACGTATCGTTCAGAATCGCCTGTTCGCTAGGCTGCAGCCCTCCTCCCCCAACTCCCTGGAGGATTCGGAACACCACCAGCATCCCTAGGCTCGTGGCGAATCCGCACAAAAACGAGCTCACCGTGAAGATCGCTACGCACGTCATGTAAAACCGCTTCCGCCCAACCAGCGAAGACAACCAGCCCGAAAGCGGCAGAATGATCGCATTCGAAACCAGGTACGAGGTCAGCACCCACGTCGACTCATCCGCGCTCACGGACAGATTTCCGGCGATATGCGGCAGTGCCACGTTTGCAATGGACGTGTCCAGCACCTCCATGAACGTTGCCAGCGTCACCGTGACCGCGATCACCCACGGGTTGATCGACCCGTCTGGCATCCGCAGCTTCGATTTGATGCGATCGAACATTCCCTCGGCCTCGAGTCCTCTCTTTAGTCCGTTACTACGGTCGCTTCCACATTCATACCTGGCCGTAGTACGGCCACATCTTGCGAAATCGGGTCGAGCACAATCTTCACCGGAATTCGCTGCACCACCTTCACGTAGTTGCCCGTAGCGTTTTCCGGCGGCAGCAGGCTCAGCACTGCGCCCGTTGCGCCGGAGATCGAATCCACGTGTCCTGGAAATGTCTTTCCATACGTGTCGACCTTCACATAGGCTTTCTGCCCCGCCCTCATATAGCGCAGTTGCGTCTCTTTGAAATTTGCAGTTATCCACACATCCTTTAGCGGCACCACCACCAGCAATCCCTGGCCCGCCTGCACGATCTGGCCCGGCTCCACGGATTTGTGCGTCGCTACGCCATCCACCGGCGCCACGATGTTGCAGTAGCTCAGGTTCAAGAGCGCCGCATCGAGTGACGCGCGTGCCCGGTCCACTGCCGCAGCCTTCGCCTGTGCATCTGCCGAACGCATCGCCACTCGCTTCTGATCCGCCTGTGCCGACGCCACGCCCGCGCTCGCTTCATTCACACGCGCTTTCGCCGAATCCAGCTGCGCTTTGGTGATGTCGATGTTGCGCTTCGCCTGTGCCTGCCTCTGCTCATCCGCGGTCAGCGCGCTCGCAGTGGCGTCGGCATTCGCTTTCGCCGCGTCATATTGCTGCTTCGAAATCTCGCCCTTTTGCATCAACGGCGTGTACCGAGCCAGGTCCGCTTTCGCCAACTCGGCATTCGCGCGACTTCGGTCCACGTTTGCCTGTGCCCACGCCAGATCGGCCGTTTGCGCCTGTTCGTATGCCGCTTGCGCTTTCGCCAGGTCCGCCTGCGCCGCAGCGAGTTGCGCTTCTGCGCTCGACGTTCCGCTCCGCACGTTTTCGCTCGTCCGCGGCACGTCCACTCCGGCGGACCGCGCTTCGCTTTCCGCCAACGCCAAAGCCGCCTTCGCTTGATCGACCGACGCCTGGTAATCTCCCGGGTCCAGCTTCACCAACACTTGTCCGGCCTTCACCGCCTGGTTGTCTGTCACCAGAACTTCCCCCACGCGCCCGTAAATCTTCGACGCGATCGGCGTGATGTGCCCGTCCACCTGCGCGTCATCCGTCGATTCGCGGTTGTGGTAGTACAAAAACAGCCCGACGACCGCCGCCACCAGGACGATCCCGCCGATCATCAATCCACGCCGCACCTTATTGTTCGCGAGCGGCTTGGCCGGCTCCGGCCTCACCGGCTCCGCGGGCGGCAGTTTTACGTTTGCCGCATTCTCCAACCCCACATCGATTTCCACACTCATCGTTTCCTCATCCTCACTTCGCGTACGTCTTTTCCATCTGCCCGATCGACCGAGCGAATTCCGCCCGGGATTGGTTAAACCGGTACAGCGCGGCAATTTGGTTGTCGTTCGCGCGCGACAGCGAATCCTGTGCCTGAATCACTTCGATGTTGTTCGCTACCCCGGCCCGGAACCGGTCGCGAGCCTGGTCTACTTCTTCTTTCGCCAGCTGCACACCTAGATTCGCAACCTGCACTTCGTTCCGTGCCGACTGCAGATTCAGCAAAGCCGTTTTCACATCTAGCCCGATTTGATTGCGCAGGTCCGCTTTCTGCTGATCAATCCGCTTCATCTCTAGGTTTGCTCGCGCCACTTCTGCGCGAATTCTTCCGCTGGTCCACAACGGCACGTCCATCGACGCCGTGTACGTGTACGTCGGAATGCCGTTATTCGGTCTCGTCCCCAAATAGGCCCAATTCCCGTCCGCGCGGAACGACGGCAGCCTGGTGTATTCCGCTGCTTGCTTGTCGTACTTCAGCGCCTTTTCCTGCGCTTCGATTTGTTTCCATTCCGGCCGGCTTGCCAATGCCGCGTCTAAGCTCTGCTCCACTTCCGGCTGCGGCGTTTCGAAGAAGCTCAACGAATCTGCCAATTCCAACTTTTGCCGGGGATCGAGATTAAGAAGTTTGCTCAGCCCGAACAGCTCCGAGTCCCGGCTATTTTCGGCTTCAATCAGGCGCTGCTTCTCGTTTTGCAGCTCCACGTTCGCACGTAACGTGTCGATTCCCGTGCCAACGCCTTCCTTCTGCAAATCCGCCGCCTGGTCGTACAACGCTTGTGCCAGGTCCACTCGCGACCGCGACGCTTCCACGTCCGCTTGCGCCCGCAACCCACCGATGTACTGCGACACCACCAGCAGGATGACTTGCTCCCTCGTGGAGTCGCTTCCGGCTTTCGCTGCGTCCTCGCTGCTTCGCGTCGCTTTGTATCGCTTCCACAGCGAAAAATCGAAGATCGGTGTTCCAAAGCTCGGGCCCGCCTGAAAAATCTGGTAAGGACCGATATGCCCCGGCAGCGGTGGCGTGCCCGGAATGTTGAAGATCGGTTTGCCACCGAACAGTGCTTGCAGGTTTTGCCTCTGCAACGAATCCGCTACCTTCAAGTCCGCCTGCGGCAAAAGGGCCGCGCGGCTGATCCTCGTGTCCTGAACCGCTTCTGCCGCCGTGATCAGTCCAATCTGTTGCGTCGGATTCTGCTTGATCGCCATTGCCACTGCTTGATCCAGCGTCACCCGCATCGTCTCGGTGGGCGCGGCCGTTGGCAGAGCGGTGGCCTGCTGGGCTCGCATATCTGCCGGCACTCCCAGCAAGCTGAATAAAATTGCGTAGAAGATGATCGGCGTGCCCTTGGTTTTCTTCGCGGACCTTTCCGTACTTTCGTCCGCTTGGGTGATCTCGTCCACGATCGCCTGGTTCAGGCAACCCACCGCTACAAAATCCGCGCCTAGCCGGTGCATCTCTCGCAGCAGTGCCTTGCCTGCGCTGTCGATATAAGAAACACCGCAAAGGTCCACACTGAATTTCTGTTTCGGCGAGGCTGCGGTCAGTTCACGCCAGCACTGCTCCAAGGTCGACACATGGGGCCCGGTAATCTTCCCCTCGAGCCGCAGGAGCGTCTTACCCTTCTTGTTTTCAGTCGTAATCCGAAGCATGATTTCCTTCTCGAGCAG
The DNA here is from genome assembly GCA_035499255.1 of Dongiaceae bacterium. Classification (GTDB taxonomy): domain Bacteria; phylum Acidobacteriota; class Terriglobia; order Acidiferrales; family UBA7541; genus Acidiferrum. The sequence goes on from DATJZF010000061.1 coordinate 102,833, forward strand.
TACCAAGCAGTGCAAGAATTGGGCCGATGTATTTACGTTCATTTTCGTACTCAACTCCAACAATAACAGCCGTTTACAACCACAACCGGCCACCCGATATTTTGGCATATGCCCACATATTGACTATTATATGGCATTATAGCAGTCTGATTGTGGCCATATATGGGCATATTCACCGCTTCTCCTCTATGTACGCATCTACCCGCAACCCCAGCGGCAGCCTCTGCCCCCCATCCAACTCCATCAGCGTCTCCAGTATCTTCGTATCCACACGCTCGCTCGGCTCATCGGTTCTGACGTTTTTCTTCCCTAGGATTCGACCCACCCGGATTACGTGCCCTGTGAATTTCTGGCTGCCATAGGCCTCAGCGGTTACGAATGCCTTTTGTCCTACAAACAGCTTCGCCACGTCACTTTCATCGACATCCATGCGGACCCGCAGCCCAGAATCGTCCGCCAGCGTCACCACCGGCGAGTCGAATTGCGTCGATACGCTTTCCCCGGCGTGGCGAAACTTCCGCAGCACCACGCCGTCTAATGGCGACCGGATATAGGTCTTCTCGAGGTACGCCCGCGCTTCTGACAGTTGCGCGCATGCACTGGCTACCGCCGCCTCGCTTTTGCGCCGGTCCTCCTCACGCGCATCCGCGTCCACCAGGGAAAACTCCTGCGTTGCCCTCTCGTACTCCGCTTGCGCCACTTGATACGCGCGTTCGTACCGCTCCGCTTCGTCGCGCGAGATCATCTCCCGGTCCGCCAGCACACGGCGCCGCTCCGCCTCCCGTTTGGCGTTGTCCAACACCGCTTTTGCCGCCTGTTTGCTCGCTTCCGCCGCGTGGCGCTCCTGCGTCCGCGCCCCATTGATCGTCCGCGAGAGTTCTGCCTGCCGCTGGGCCAGCGTCGCTTCTGCTGCAGCAACTCGCGCAACGTAGTCCTCGTTCTCAATCTCAGCCAGGACCTGCCCTTTGCGGACCCGGTCCCCCTCTTGCACCGGAACGCTGTGCAGTCTTCCGCTCAGCTCCGAGCTGACGCGAATCTCTTCGGAGACCGCTTCCACCCGGCCCGGCGCCGCTACTAATCCGTCGCGGGAAAATGCCGCCGGCGAAGGCGCCGCTTTCACCTCGTGCTCGCGGCCATGAAGAAATTGCAGTGCAACTACAAGAACTACTGCTGCTGCCAACAGAATGTAGATCGATCGCTTCATAGTCGTGGCTCCTTACTCAGAACTCCGCCGAATTGATTTCCGGAAATTGCTGCAGCGCCGCCTTCGAAAATGCCCCAAAGCTTGGCGGCTCCTGCCCGCCGGTCTCCTCGCGGGATAAGCGACCGTCCTCCAGATGCAGGATGCGGTCCCCGTACGACAGCGCGCGCGGATCGTGGGTTACCATCACCACCGCCCGCCCATGCCGGTGCGCTAACCTCTGCAACAACTCGATCACCGTGCGTCCGCTCGTCGAGTCCAGTGCTGCCGTCGGCTCGTCCGCCAGCACGATCGGTGGATTACTCGCCAGCGCCCGCGCAATCGCTACCCGTTGCTTCTGCCCGCCGCTCAAATCGGCAGGGAACGCGTGCATGCGTTCCCCTAATCCGACTTCCAGTAGTAATTCCTCGGCTCGCTTGCGCGCCGGTTCGCCACGCACGCCGCGCACATCCAACGCCAGTGCCACATTCTCCGCCGCGGTCAGTGCCGGGAACAGATTGAACCCTTGAAACACGAAGCCGATCGCCTCCCGCCTCACGCGCGGCAACTCCCGTTCCGGCAAAACCGTCACGTCCTCGCCCAACAGTTCCAGCCGCCCTTCCGTCGCCCGCAGGATGCAGCCCAGGATGGACAGCAGCGTGGTCTTGCCGCTTCCTGATGGCCCCATCAGCAGCGTCAATTCGCCCGGCTGAATCTCCAGGCTCACATCGCTCAGCGCACGCAGTTCCGTGGCGCCTTCGCGATAGCTCTTCGAGAGTCCGCGCGCCCGGATCATGGGGCTATGTTCGTGGTGTTTTTCAGTCAGCATGCTTCTACTTCCCCTTCCCCTATCCTTTGAAAACCATGGCGGGGTCGAGCTTCGTCACTTTGTTGATCGAAACCATCGCGGCCGCGATGCACATCAGCACCGACAGAAACAGCATTCCGATCTTCATGGAGAGTGGCATCAGGATCAGCGCGCCGCCTTTTTCGCTGCTCTGCACGATGAAGTGCGCAATGATCAGCGCCAGCCCGTATCCCAGCGCCGCGCTCCACACCGCTTGCTCGATCAGCACCCGGTACAAATAACGGTTCGTTGCACCCATCGCTTTCAGCGTTCCGTATTCGCGGATGTGATCCATCGTCGCGGCGTAGATCGTTTGCGCTACCACCGCGATCCCGACAACCAATCCCATCAATGCGGCCGTCAGCACCGCCAATCCGGCCCCCGTCGTGAACATCCAATAGAACCGCGTCCGACGGCTGAACTCGTCCCGCGTATACACTTCCACATCGCTCACGCGCTCCTGCAAATTCCTCTGCACCTGCGCAGGCGAAAATCCCGGCGCCACCCTGATCAGGATGTACGTCAGTTGGTCCTGCTTCGCTTCCGGACGCGTGTAGTTGAGCGCGTTTTTGAACGATGTATAAACAAACGGGGAAGTAGTAAAAGACCGAATTCCATGCGTGAAACCCACTACGCGCGCGCGGTGATCGCCAATCTCCACGTGGTCCCCGACCTTGCTGACTCCCAGTTTTTCTCTATACAACTCATCTACGATCACTCCGTCCTCTTGCTTCACGTCCGATACCGTGCCCTGCACAATATTCCACGGCTCGCCTAGCCCGCTTCCCGCATGAAATCCGATCACCTGTACGTTTTCCACGCCGCCGTCGGGTTTCTTCCAGTAGGCGAAGTTCTGAATGTACTTCTCCGCCTGCTGCACTCCAGGCGTCGCCAGCACTTCGTAATATTTCCGTTCAGAGAACATCCGCCCCGTGTCGAAATACCCGACGCCATGAAACACCACCCACAGGTCCGCCTTCGAGTGATCCACATTGTTGGAAGTCGTCGTCGTAAACCCGAGAAACAACCCGAACTGCACGATGATCAGCACCAGCGCAAACACGATTCCCGTGAGTGTCACTGCGAAGCGAATGCGGTCATGGAACAGGTTGCGTCGTGCAAGGAGTGCCATAGGATTAGGCCCTTTCTCTCTGGCAAGGAGTAATACGATGGCGGAAGGCGGGAAGTAACGCTGCCATATAAATAAACAGTGTTAAGTCTGCGTTAAATTTTTTTTCCCCTCTTCCTCCTTCTCATCCCGACACCCCCTCCACCAGCGTATCCACCATTGATTGAATCAGTTTGTCCCTACCTACCCACGGGAATCCTTCGCAAGTGATCAGCAGCGATGTAACGCCATGTATTCCAGCCCACAATGTCTGGCTGATCAGTTCCGGATCAGCGTTCTTCTTGAACTTCGCCGCGGCTATGCAGTCATACACGCACCTCCGCAGGAAATCGAACGCCTGCATCCCCGGCGAGTCTGGCTGCTTGTACTTGTTTTTATCGAACCCCTCGGGGATCGGCGTCATGAACGTAGCCCGGTAGTGGTGCGGATTCTCCAGCCCAAACTTGATGTATGCCAGCAGTCCCCGCTTAAGCCTCTCATTGGGATCTCCCGGCAGTTCCTGAATCCGCGCCAAGACGTGCGTCAGGCGCGAAAACGTCTCCAGGCACACTTGCTCCAGCAGCTCGGCCTTATCTCTGAAATAGAGATAAATCGTGGTCGGCGAATATTCGATCTTCTCGGCAATTCGCCGCATCGACAGGTGGTCGTAGCCTTCCTTCACAAACAACTCGCTGGCCGCATCCAGGATTTCCTGGCGGAGGAACTTCTTTTGCCGAGCTTTGCGCTCTTTTACGCCCATATATTAACTATACTCTCTTACTTAACGATGTTAAGTTCTACAAGGCGCTTTGTCAACTCTTTTTTAGTGCTTTGCCGCGATGGCTTGCATCTCGAAATGCCCACCTCTCAAAATCGACGCCACCCCAATGAATTCCCGCGCTGGCAAGTCCTTAGTGAAGTTGCTCTTATACGCCGCGTTGAATTTGTCATACAGCGACAAATCCGTGCATGAGATCTGCACATAGACCAGATCGTCCATCGTAAATCCCGCCTGAGTCAGCACTGCCTTATAAGAATCGAACAGGTACTTGAGCTCGTCCTCGATCTTGTCCGGTGCTTTCTGTGTCTTGGGATCCAGCCCGATGCTTCCCGAGATGTACAAAGTGTCGCCCACCAGGATCGCGTTGCTGAAAGCAGCTTGCGGTGATCGGTCCGGCAAATTAATGACCCGTCGCTTCGAGCTCGAGTCGGTCTGCGAAAAAACTCCGTGAGCTGCGAAGAATCCCGCTACAGCCAGCGCGCACACCAGAAACGGTACACGTCGATTCATTTTTCTTTCCTCCTCTGCAGAAGTGCGCCGAGTGTAGTCCGCGGAAGCACAAAACGGCAAGCGCAAAGCCAATCTGCTACCATGCCATCCACAGTTTCCCGGAGAAATCCATGAAACGGATTTTCGTGAGTGCAGTTTTTGTCTGTTTTGCGATCGGGTTGCCCGCCTACTCGCAGGACCTCGATCAAAAAATCGACAGCAACATTCTGGACTGGGTCGGCACCTATAAACATCTTCACGAAAATCCCGAGCTTTCCACCCAGGAGAAGGAAACCGCCGCCTACGTCGCCGCGGCTCTAAAGAAGCTCGGCTATGAAGTCACCGACCATTTCGGCGATTACGGCGCGCCCGACCTCACTTCCTACGGCGTCGTCGCCGTTCTGAAGAATGGTTCCGGCCCCACCGTCTATGTCCGCACCGAACTCGACGCGCTCCCGGTCCAGGAGAAAACCGGCTTGCCCTACGCAAGCCACGCCACCGTAAAGCGTACCGGCGGCGATGTCGGCGTGATGCATGCCTGCGGCCACGATCTGCACATGACTGTTTTTCTCGGTACCGCCAAGATGCTCGCCGAAACCAGAACCAATTGGAGCGGCACCGTGGTCATGGTCGGCCAGCCTGCCGAAGAAACCGTCGGAGGCGCCGCCGCGATGCTCCGCGCCGGCCTGTTCAGCAAATTCCCGAAGCCCGATTACATGTTGGCCCTGCACGACAATTCCACGCTTCCCGCCGGCAAAGTGGCATGGAAAGAAGGCACCATGCTCGCGGGTTCGGATTCCGTCGACATTACCGTGCGCGGGTACGGCGGCCACGGCGCGGCGCCCCACACAACCAAAGACCCCATTCTCATCGCCTCAGAAATTGTCGTGATGCTTCAAACTATCGTCAGCCGCGAAATGAATCCTCTTGAACCGACTGTTGTCACCGTGGGCTCTTTCCACGCCGGAACCAAGCACAACATCATCCCCGACGACGCCCATCTTCAATTGAGCGTCCGCACCATGACCCCCGAACAACGCGCGAAGGCTCTCGACGCCATTAAACGTGTCGCCAACGGAATTGCCAATGCCGCCGGGGTGCCTGCCGACCTTATGCCCATCGTCGAATTCAGCAAAACCAATGTCCCCGCCACCTCGAACGACCCGGCGCTCACCAAACGAGTTGCTGCCGCGCTGGAAAAGTCTCTCGGCAAGGAGAACGTGCTCCCTGCCGCTCCGCTCATGGCCAGCGAGGATTTCAGCCTTTTTGCGCTGGCTGACCCCCAGCCGCCCACGATGATGTTCTGGCTCGGCGCTGTCGACCCACAGAAAATCCAGGATGCCAAAGAAAAGGGAACTCGCCTCCCCAGCCTGCACTCCAGCGAATTCGCGCCGCTTCCCGAACCCGCGATCCGCACCGGCGTCAAAGCCATGACCACCGCCGTCGAAGAACTACTCAAAAAGCAGTAAGAGATCACGACGCCTGTACGCAAGGCCAGCCTCCCTGTCCTCTCGTTCCATTTAGTTCCCACACAAACACTCGACGCACATTCGCACCCTATACCGCGTCCCTCCCCACCTAAACTGAACTTACGAGGCTTCGCCATGCGATTCCGAATCTTCGTCTTTCTGCTTGCCTGCGCCGCCGCCACCCTTCTGGCGTCGGCCAGGACATCGGCTTCCGCGCCCGCCCCTCGCCAACCCGTCGAGCAAATAGTCGATTTCCATAGCGACATCACTCTCCAGGCGGACTCTTCTCTGCTTGTTACCGAATCCATCACCGTCGATGCCGCCGGCATCCAGATTCGTCACGGCATCTTCCGCGACTTTCCCACGCGTTATACCGATTCCTTCACTAATCGCCACACCGTCGGTTTCCAGATGCTTACCGCTACTCTGGATTCCTACGCAGAGCCCTTTCGCGTCGAGGATTATTCCAACGGGAAGCGTGTCTACCTCGGCGACAAGACCGGCTGGGTCCAGCCAGGCCGTCACGTCTACACCATCACTTACGTCACCAACCGCCAGCTCGGCTTTTTCAAGGATCACGACGAATTCTTCTGGAACGTGACCGGCAACGGCTGGAGCTTCGTCATTCAGCATGCGTCGGCGCTCGTCCATTTGCCCGCCAACATTCCCGCAGAAAATGTGAAACTCTCCGGCTTCACCGGGCCTCAAGGTTCGCACGAAGCGCAACTCACTTGTGCCGCGGAAGATGCCACTTATCAATTCGCCACCACACGCGTGCTCGGCGCCCGCGAAGGCCTCACCATCCTGCTCACGTTTCCCAAAGGCTATTTCGCAGAACCAACCACCAATCAGAAAATCGAATTCTTCCTGCACGACAACGCCGGGGTGCTCCTTCTGGCTGGCGGACTCCTCGCTTTAATCCTCTACTACTTCATTGCCTGGTCTGCCGTCGGGCGCGATCCCGAAAAAGGCGTCATCATGGCCCTCTACGAGCCCCCGCAGAATCTCTCTCCCGCCGGGATGCGCTATCTCATGCGCATGTCTTTCGACAATAAAACCTTCGCCGCCGCCATTCTCGACATGGCTGTCCGCGGGTTTCTGATCATCAAGCAGCAAGCTGGCTCCTACACGCTCTACACCACCGGCAAGGACAACCGCGTGCTCTCTCCAGACGAGAAGGAAATCGCCAACCTCCTGTTCAACGGCCGCAACCAGATCTGGCTCCACAACGAAAACCACGAAACCATCGCCGCTTCCATCAAGGCGCTCAAAAAGTGGCTCGCCGCCGCCGAGCAAAAGATTTATTTCATCACCAACTCGCAATACATGATCGTCCCGCTTATTTTTTCGGTCGCGCTTATTTTGGTCTACCTGCTCACCATGGGCGTCCCGCAAACCGCCGGCGGGATTTTTATCTGTTTCTGGCTCACCTTCTGGACTCTCGGCGTCTCGGCACTGGCTTTCGCCGTCTACAAAGCTTGGCAGAACGCCGTCCATCCCACTTCCCAAGGCGCTCTGGCTGGGATTGGCAGCTACGGACAGGCCATCTTTCTCACCTGCTTCTCCATTCCGTTCCTGCTCGGTGAAGTGATGGGCTTCGCATTTCTCCTCAAGACGACTTCCCCGGCCCTGGTCATCTTTCTCGTCCTCGCTTGTCTTCTCCACGGCGTCTTCTTCCATCTTCTCAAAGCGCCGACATTCGCCGGCCGCCGCCTCATGGACCAAGTCGAAGGGTTTAAAATGTTCCTCGGCGCGGTCGACGGCGACCGTCTGAATCGCGCAGCCACTCCCCAGCAGTCCCCCGCCACCTTCGAGAAGTTTCTTCCCTACGCGCTTGCTCTCGATGTGGAACAGAATTGGGCCGAGAAATTCTCCGGCGTCCTCGCCGCGGCCGGCACAGTTCCCGGCGGCAACGGCGCAACCGCTTATACCCCGAGCTTCTATTCCGGCAACGGTAATGGCTGGAATGGCTTCACCGGAGCAGGCTTCGCCTCTTCCTTCGGCAGCTCCCTGACTTCCGCCATTTCATCTTCCGCTTCAGCGCCAGGATCCGGGGGTGGGGGAGGGAGCGGTGGTTCGGGAGGCGGTGGGGGAGGAGGTGGTGGTGGCGGGTGGTGATTCGATTTTGTTTATCGCGTCGCGATTCGCTGTACTCGGAACGGATCGCCTCGCGGCCATGACACTTTGTTCTTTGTCTTGCAGTAGGGGCATAGCACCGTTCTTATAACTTCCTTTGCCAGCCCGATCGCCCCTACCACTCTCATTCCGCGCTGGCACTTCTCACATCGAAAGATTTTCTGCACGTCCCTCCTTGCCTTGGCGGGCAGTTAGAGTTTTCCCCTCCCGTGGGTGGGTCGATCGTAAGTGCGTTTCAAGCTTCGCTCTGAGACCAAACACTGCGGACTCTTTAGTGAGCTGCAGGCTCCGCCGCCGGATGCACGCCATGATTTGGCAATGCGTGCGTCCCGCGCGCCAGCGGCTCAATCTTCATCCGGTAGAAATGGTCCAGCGGTACACGTCCTTTTCCGACCGGATAGGATTTCTCAATCGCTTTGACCACATACGCCTTGGCCAGTGTCGCCGCTTCCACCAGGCCGCGTCCGGCGGCGAGTTGCGCCGTAATCGCCGACGCAAACGTGCACCCGGTCCCGTGGGTATTCTCCAGTTTCACTTTGTCCCCGCTCAGTTGATGGATCTCTTTCCCGTCGAACACCACGTCCACCGCGCGGTCCATGTGGCCGCCCTTGACGATCACAGCTTTCGCGCCCAGTTCACCAATTTTCCGCGCCGCTTCTTCCATGTCCGCGACGGTATTGATCGTCATTCCCGCCAGAATTTCCGCTTCCGGCACATTCGGAGTGATCACCATGCACCGTTTCAACAGCTCCGTGCTCAGATACTTCACTCCCGCATTGTCCAAAAGCTCCGAATTGCTCGACGACTTCATTACCGGATCGTGTACCACTACCGGAAACTTGTGCGCGTCCAGAAATTCACCTACCACCACGGCGTTTCCCCGGTTTCCCAGCATTCCAATCTTTACCGCCGCGATATCGCTGTCCTTCGCCAAAATTTCCAGCTGTTCCCGAAGCTCCGCGCTTGGCGTGTTGTGCACGGCCTCGACTCCTTGCGTGTTCTGCACCGTCATCGAGGTAATTGCCGCGATTCCGTAGCACCCATGCGCCGCGAAGGTTTTCAAATCTGCAACCACTCCCGCGCCGCAACTCGGATCGAATCCCGCTATCGTCAGGAGAATTGGCGGCACGCTAATCCCCTGCGTGTGAAGATGGCTCATTTCGCCTGTTTTGCCTCGTTCCTCGAACAAAATAGCCGGACACGTTTTTCACTGGCGCGACGTTTTCTTCCCCTTCGCGCTGAAAAACGCCCGGCAACTGCGAATGTACGCGCACTCATTTTTGTGCGCAAGTGAAATTTGACAGAAAACCCTGTAGGTCCCGCGGATGATCGCCGCCTCGGAACCGGTGTGCGTCTTTAGTCGGGAATTATTCGCGCAGCCGAAAAAAGTGCCGTATTACGGAAAGAGCCCACGCACCAACGTCGCTTCCGCCACTCGCCCGACCGCCACGGTCATCGCTGCAGCTCGTGGCGGTACGTGGTACCGCCGCATCGCATCGATCATGTCGTGGAATGCTCGTACGATGATCTTCTGCAGCCGCGCGGTGACTTCTTCCGAATCCCACAGCAGCCCTTCCTGATTCTGCACCCACTCGAAGTAGCTGACCGTCACCCCGCCGGCATTCGCCAGGATATCCGGCAGCACCGTGATTCCACGCCGCGCAAGTATCTCGTCCGCATGCGGCGTGGTAGGCCCATTCGCCGCTTCCGCCACGATCCGGGCTTTCACCGACTCGGCATTCTGCAAAGTGATCACGTTCTCCAGCGCCGCTGGAATCAAAATGTCGCACTTCATCGTCAGCAAGTCGTCATTCGAAATCCGCGTAGCGCCTGGCATTCCCACCACGGTGCCGGACCGTTCCTTGTACCGGATCGCCTTGATAGGATCGATGCCGCGCGAATTCGTTACCCCGCCCCGCGTGTCGCTTAACGCTACGATCTTCGCCTTCTTATCAAATAGCAGCCGCGCCGCCGTGGCCCCTGCATTCCCGAATCCCTGAATCGCTACCGTCGCGCCGCGCAGCGGAATTTTCTTCAGCTTGCACGCCTCTTCCACCACAAACACCAGTCCCTGCGCCGTCGCCTCCGCCCGCCCCAGCGAACCGCCTACTGAAATCGGTTTGCCCGTCACCACACCAGGAACTGTGTGCCCGCGCATCATCGAATACGTATCCATGATCCACGCCATCGTTTGTGCATCCGTATACACATCCGGCGCGGGAATATCCTGATCCGGCCCGATGAGCGGCAAAATCTCGCTCGCAAATCGCCGCGTGAGGCGCTCCAACTCGCCCTTCGACATGCGCTTCGGGTCGCAAATCACCCCACCCTTCGCGCCACCGAATGGCACATTCACCAGCGCGGTCTTCCAGGTCATCCACGCGGCCAGCGCTTTCACTTCGTCCAAAGTCACATTTGGGTGGAAGCGGATCCCGCCCTTACCCGGCCCTCGCGCAATGTTGTGCTGCACCCGGAATCCCGTCAGCACTTTCACTTGTCCGTTGTCCATCTTCGTGGGCAGCGACACTTCCAGCACGCGTTTCGGGGTTCGCAGCACCTGTCGCAAGCCCGGATCCAGCTTCAGCATCTCCGCCGCCATATCAAACTGAATTTGCGCGATTCGGAATGGGTTCAACTCTTCCCTCGGCGCAATCCGCGGAACAATCGGTGGAACGCCGGGGGTGGTGCGGCTCGGGACTGGGGGTTTCGCGACCGTGGCCATTCGCTTCGGTCCTTTCCTCTACGCTGGACTTGTCTCAACTGGGTGTTGCAAAAATCCGTCTGTTGTCCGTAAACCGCGAATCATGCGTTCGCGGCAAATCTCTTTCCGCCGTCGAGATACTTTTCGCGGCATTCCGCCGAGCAGAAATAAACCGTCTCGCTTCCTTGCCTCAACGGTAGCGCAAGCCCTTCCGAGAGGTGCATGCCGCATACAGGGTCGCGCACGAGTTTCTTTGTTACCGCGTCATTCGGCACATCCACGTACGGCCTCGACGTCGAAACACCTCTGCCCATCTGGCTCACCAGCCTTCCCAGAAACCGCACCACCCAGGAGAGCACTAGCACCCAGAATAAAAACCGCAACAACCGGACAATAAATGTCATTGCGAAATCATATCTGCCCGCCATTCAGATGAAAACACTGGCACGCAGCGTTGAGCCGAGTGTATGCAGGCCTTAATGGGGAGTCAAACGAAAAGCTGTGAATTCAGTAGTTTGCGCGCCGGTCCGTGTTGCATGCACCAGCGGGTTAAGCAGCACTTCGTTTTATGTAAGGCGCTGATTTTACTGCTCTTATTTCCTAGGCCGCGCTAGAGAGCGCTACCCGTGCCCCCGGGGCCTCGGCTATCTGTTATGGTTATCTTCTGCCGTGCTCCTGACCCGTGATCTCTTCCGCCGCTTGTGCGATGCTCGCAACCTCTTAGTCGAGATACGTGACCAGAACGTCTCAATTCCGGAAGTCGCGCGGCAGGTTGGCATCTCTCCATTTCATTTCATCCGCCAGTTCGAGGCCTTGTTTGGCACCACCCCGCATCGTCTCCGAGTTGATTCGCGCTTGCATCACGCTAAACTTCTCCTCGCCCGCGGCCAACATTCCGTGACCGAAGTCTGCATGGAGGTTGGCTTCGCCAGTTTGGGTAGCTTCAGCACTCTATTCTCCCGTCGCGTCGGTGTTTCCCCCTCATCGTACCAGCGCCATGCACGTGTCCTTGTTCAAGTGCCAGCATTCGTCCCCGGAGCCCTCTATCCAGGTTGCCTTAGCTTGATGGAAGCTCTACCGGCTTCCGCCTTTCGCAATTTTCGAGAAGCGTAGCCAGCCCGCCATGAGTAAAATGCGTCAGCTTTCAGGAGAGCACCTTGAAACTGAAACTCATGAGTGTAATGGTCGATGATCAAGACAAAGCATTGAAGTTCTATACGGGCGTGCTTGGTTTCGAGAAGAAAATGGAGTTCCCGGCAGGCAAGTACAAGTGGATTACGGTGTCTTCCACCCAAGAACCCAAACAAGTCCAGCTTTCCCTCGAGCCCAACGTCAATCCTGCCGCAAAGGCGTTTCAGGAAGCCATGTTTTCGCAGAGCATCCCAATCGCCGCCTTCGAAGTTGATGATGTCGAGCAGGAATACAAGCGCCTGAAAGCGCTAGGCGTGACTTTCACCCGCGAACCCGCCCGCTCCGGCCCCGTGACGCTAGCGGTCTTCTCCGACACCTGCGGCAACCTGATCCAGATCTATCAGCCACCACAGTGAAGCCCGAAGCACCCTGACTCAACAAGCCGCGCGCCTCTCCGCGATCTTTGTGGAACTCCGCGACCTCTGCGTTGGTTTTTGCTTCTTCAATCTAAGCAGCCGGAATCCGGTCGATCCCCATATACGGCCGCAGAACTTCAGGAATTACGATGGATCCATCGGCTTGCTGGTAGTTCTCCACCACCGCGATCCACGTCCGTCCAACGGCCAGTCCGGAGCCATTTAGGGTGTGTACAAAATCGCTCTTGCCGCCGCCCTTCGGCTTGAAGCGGATCCCCGCGCGCCGCGCCTGAAATGCTTCGCAGTTCGAGCAAGACGAAATCTCGCGGAACTCGTTGCTCGACGGCAGCCACACTTCCAAATCGTAAGTCTTGGCAGACGCGAATCCCATGTCACCCGTGCATAGCAGGATGGTCCGATAATGCAATCCAAGCTTCTGGAGAATCGTTTCCGCGTTCCGCACCAGCGCCTCATGCTCTTCGTAACTCTTCTCCGGATGCGTGAACTTGAACAGCTCCACCTTCTGAAACTGGTGCTGCCGGAGAATCCCGCGCGTATCTTTCCCCGCCGCTCCCGCTTCCGACCGGAAACACGCCGTCCACGCGGTCACGTGAATCGGAAGTTGATCTTCCGCCAACGTCTGGTCGCGATAGAGATTGTGTAATTCCACTTCGGACGTGGGCGTTAGCCAGAAATCCGTGTCCTGCAGCTTGAATAGATCCGCAGCGAACTTCGGCAATTGCCCCGCGCCCATCAACGAAGCCGTGTTCACCACGAAAGGCGGCAAAATCTCGGTGTACCCATGCTCTCGCGTGTGCACGTCGAGGAAAAAATTCGCCAATGCCCGTTCCAGCCGCGCTCCCCAGCCCTTATAAACCGCGAATCTCGCACCAGTGATCCTTGCGGCCGCTTCCAGGTCCAGGATTCCCGCCTTCTCTCCCACTTCCCAATGCGGCTTTGGCTGAAACTCGAATTTTGGCCCAACGCCCCACCGCCGCACTTCCTGGTTACCGTCCGCACCGGTCCCATAAGGCACGCTCTTATGCGGAATATTGGGAATTACCAGCAGTAGATCGCGCTGTTTCGCGTCCAGCTCGTCGATGCGCACGTCGCTCTGTTTGATTAACTCGGAAACCTGCTTCATCTCCGTAATTAATGCATCCGCGTTCTGCTTTTCCTTCTTCCGCCGCGCAATTTCGTCGCTCGCCTTGTTGCGCTGAGCTTTGCGCTGCTCGTTCGCGGTGATCAGTTCACGCCGCTCTTTGTCCAGAGCGCGGAATCCGTCCAGGTCCAGCGTGGTGTTCCGCCGGCGCGCCATCTCGGCAAACTCATTCAAATGCTCACGGAAGTAGCTCAAGTCATGCATAGGGTTAGAAGAATAACGTAGCCCCGCCTCACCTGCCAGTGTCGCTCGGTCTCAGGCCTCTCCCAGGTTGCGCTGCCACGGTTGCGGCACCTTGACCGCCGCCATGCCCGCTGCCCGCGCCGCTTCCATCCCCAACTCCGCGTCTTCAAAGACCAGGCAGCTTTCCGGCCGCACTCCCAGCCGTGCCGCAGCCACAAGGAACGGCTCGGGATCGGGCTTCGCCTTCTGATAGTCGCCAGCACAGACAAAAACCTTAAATTTCCCGAGTAATCCGAGCGCGTCCAGAGACGCTTCAATCGTGTTTCGCGTGCCCCCAGAAACAACTGCTAACGGAATTCGCCCGTGACTCATCTCGATGTGCTCCAGCACTTCGGGTATGGCCTTTAAATTCGACAGCGATCCGAGGTAAAACTTTTCCGTCTTTTGCATCACCAGTTCGGCGCGCATTTGCAGCCCGTGTTTCTCGTTCAACAGCGCCACAATCTGCGTCGCCGGGTATCCTCCCCAGTCATAAAACAGCTTTTCTGGGAATTCGCAGTTCCATTCCGCCAAGGCATATCTCCACGCCAGGTAACGCAACGGCATCGAGTCGGCGATGGTTCCGTCGAAATCAAACAAATATGCGTCGAACTCCCCTGCAGGCAATGGTAAGCGCAATTGGAACACCCCTCCCTCATTGTAACTGCAAGGGCTGATGCACCTGTCCCGCCTGCCAGTACTGAAGTGCCATCACGAAGTACCGTTCGAATTGAACCCTCCAGCCTAGTGACCCTCCCGAGCTCATTCGGCACAATCACTCTCGTAGTCGGGAGTTTGGTTCTTCGAGAGTGGGCGGATGATCGTCGCGATCTTGCTCCTGTGTGTTGTTCTTCTGCTGGCGAGCGCAGTGGAACAACCTGCCCCTTCTAAAAAGGATTGAGCTTTCGACTTGTAGTCCCTCCATCCCCCACGCCAGAGCGGCCGGCACCCCCACCGGCCGCTCACTTTTTTTGCAGCGTTGTTTCAGTTGCAGGGGGGGAGTGCCCTCGGAAGTTCCCCCTTGTAGGGGCGCAGCACCCCGCGTGCCCACGGAAGGCCATCTCGCGGGTCTTCGGTGGAGGTATTTCACAGAAACCAGGCGAACCCAGTCTAGGAAATGGAGGACCACACCCGCCCTACTACTTAGGAACTTTCTGCGGTTCTCCAGGGAATGAAACTATGTAGGCAAATAAAAAAGGGGGCCGGTGCAAGCCCCCTTTATAGTGATCAGACCCCCCAATAACCGGAAACCTAGTCGAGGTTAAGTTCCGGCCACCCCGGGAAGCCAATCTCATGAATTAACCTAGAGAAGTGCAAGCCGTTTGCCAACATTTGCCGACTTCGCCGAATTGACAAAGTTTGTTGCAAATCAAAGACTTACTTTCGGGTGAACCACCCAAAGCCACCGGCACCGTTCTGAAAACCTACAAAATCTCACAGAATCCAGCAGCTCTCCTACATTCTTTGGAACCCTGTATCGAATGCAACTCGCAACAGACTGTTTTTTCAATGCTTACAATAACGTTCTTGCAGAAATGCCGGACTGCTATGCTCCAATTGCCGCTCTTACCGCGTCCGCAATCGACTTGGAATACCGCTCCACGTCACTTGCCTCTTCCGCTTCCACCATCACCCGCACCAACGGCTCGGTTCCCGAATACCGCACCACGATTCGGCCGTTATCGCCCAGGGCGTTCTTGGCTTCGGACAAGGCCCTCCCCACCCTCTCAATAGATTCCAGCGGCGGCTTCTCTTTCACCTTCACGTTCAGGATCACTTGCGGATAATCCTTGAGGCCTTCCACCAGTTTCTTCAGCGACCCCTTCATCGACACCAGCGACGCCACCTTGACCGCCGTCAAAAGCCCATCTCCTGCTGGACTATCATCCATAAAAATGATGTGGCCCGACTGCTCTCCGCCGAGATTGTTTCCCGATCGGAGCAGTTCCTCGAGCACGTAGCGGTCCCCCACCGCGGCTCGCGCCAGCCCCATGCCTTCCCTTGCCAGCACTCGTTCCAACCCCAGATTCGACATCGAGGTAGCCACCACACGATTGTCCTTCAAGGCCTGGTGCGCTTTCAGGTGGCGCGCCATTGCTAGCAAGACGCCGTCGCCATTCACGATCTGTGCGTCTTCACAAACGAACAGCGCGCGATCCGCGTCGCCATCGAACGCCACGCCAAGATCCGCTCTCTCCTTTGCCACCCGCTCCTGTAATCCCTCCATGTGCAGTGAACCGCATCCTGCATTGATGTTCCGGCCGTCCGGATTCACTCCCATGGCCACGACATCCGCGCCGAGCGCCCGGAACAGTTCGGGACCGAGTTGGTAGGCCGCACCATTTGCACAATCCAGCACAATTCTGAACCCGGAAAGTTTCGCTTCTGCCAATACACGGTTCTTTAGAAAATCCAGGTATTCCACATGAAGATGGTGCTGCGCTACCAGCGCCGGGCGCTGCGGCGGCAGGGCTGCATTCTGGAATCCCGCCATTTCGGTCTCGATGATTTCTTCTTCGGCATCCGGAAACTTCATTCCGGCGTGCGAAAACAGCTTCACTCCATTGTCGTGGTATGGGTTGTGCGACGCGGAAATCACCACACCCGCTTGATAGTCGTTCTGTCGCACCAGACACGCAATACCAGGGGTGGTTATAACCCCGGCAAACTCTACGCTACCCTTTCCCGCCTGTATCCCCGCGGCCAGTAGCCCGGCGATGTGCGGCCCGGATTCTCGCGTATCCATCCCGATCAACACATGCGCGGCACCGTGCTCTCTTTGCAGAAATTCTGCTAACCCGCGGCCTACCGAATACAATGTCTGGTCATCAAGAGGTGGCGTGCCGGGAATTCCGCGGATTCCATCTGTTCCGAATAGATGCTTGGCCATAGTTTATCTTTGGTCTGCAGGCGCGCAGCGACTTGCCGCAGTCTAACACAGCCCTTATTGCTCTTCGGTGCTACGAGCACCGGCACCAGGCCCCTTTATTAACCCTGTGTAATTCGTGTGCTCCGTTGCTCTTCCGCAACGCCGAGTATGCTAACTTCTATGGCCAGGGGTGGAGCGTGTCGACGACAGAAACGCCTCCAACAACAGTCTTTCGCATCTCTGGGGCCGGCACCAGCCTGCGCATTCTCGCTGGCGCCGTCATCCTGTTGTTTTTCTATTACGCTGCGGGCGTCGTCATCACCCTGTTGCTTTCTGTCCTGCTCGCTTATTTCCTCGATCCAGCCGTCGAGCTACTTGAGCGGGTGCACGTTCCGCGGACGATTGGCGCGCTCATCATGGTTTTGCTGCTTATTGGCGTACTCGGAGCGGTTGGTTACGGTCTTTGGGTACGCACCCAGGACTTCGCCGCCAATTGGCCGAGTTACCGAAGCATCCTCCGCGACGCCACGGGTTCTGTGCAAAAGAAAATCAGCGGTTTCGAAGGCGGTGTGACGGATCTAACCTCCACGGGCGATACGCCTAAAGCCGCCCCTCCGGCAGGAGCCGACTCTGGTATTGTGCACACACTCTTCTTACGCGGCATCGGCTCTCTCTATGCTCTCATCCTCGAAGGTACCTTCGTTCCATTTCTCGTTTTCTTCATGCTCGCGGGAAAACGCGAGGCCTGGCATGCCACACTACAACTATTCCCCGTCGGCCGCAGAACTCAGGTAAAGGAGACGCTGGACGATTTGCGCAACGTCTTGCGCGATTACCTGATCGGCATGAGTGTGGTCACGCTGGTGGTCATCGCCTGCAGCAGCATTTTCTTCCTGATGCTCGGCCTCGATTATCCCGTGCTTGCCGGCATAGCTTCCGGCGTCTTCAACATGGTGCCCTATATCGGGGCGGTGCTGGCTTGGCTGCCCGGCTTCTTCCTGGCCATCCTCAAATATAAAGCCGTCAGCCATTTCGGCTTGATTGCTCTCGTGCTCACTGGTATCCACGTGGTCGCGCAAAATCTCATCGCGCCCCAACTCGTTGGGCGCCAGGTCCAACTCAACGCCGTCGCCATTACCATTTCGCTTCTTTTTTGGGGCTGGGTTTGGGGTGGCATGGGCCTGATTTTGGGGATCCCTATCACCGCTGCCCTGCGTGTGATCTGCGACCACACGGAAGACTGGAAGCCGGTCGCGCGCTGGCTTAGCGCCTGAGACCAACGCACTTGCGCCTGACTCGCACTTTCTTCGCCCTTCTACTCTTCTTATTGACCACCCTTCCCGCCCGTCCGTGGGGCTGCAAAGGCCATCAAACCGTTGCACTGCTCGCCGAGCTGAACCTCACTCCGGAAGCCCTCCAACTCGTGAACAAGCTGCTCTCCGAAAATCCCGCCGATCCCTCCCTCAAGCGCTACTGCAGCGATGCCGCCCACGACCTCCTCGCCGACGCTTCCACCTGGCCCGACGATGTGCGCAACGTCGCGAAGAACGGTCCTTGGCACTACATCGACATCCCCCGAGGTGCCGCGCGCGCGCCGCTTTCTGAATTTTGTGGCCCAGGTGGTTGCATCACTCAAGCGATCGCCGATCAGCTCGCCGTTCTGAAAGATCCTTCCGCCGATCCTCACAAACGCGCCGACGCCATTCGCTACATCGTTCACTTTGTTGGAGACCTGCACATGCCGCTTCACGCCAGTACCAACGACGATCGAGGCGGAAGTTGCGTCCCGGTCTACTACTTCTGGCGTACTCCGCAAGCCGTTCGTGAATCCTATCCGCTCAATCTCCACTATGTCTGGGACGTAGCGATCCTCGAGCACGATATGGACAGTGCCGAGCCCGCCGAGTACGCCCGGTTCCTCACACAGACTTTCGCTTCCGACTTCCCTAAATGGCGCGCAGCCGGTATTCAAGTTGAGGATTGGACTTGGGAGAGTCACGACCTCGCCGAATCTGTCGTTTACGAAAATCTCTCTCCTAAAATTCCGATGGAGAAGCCGCTGGACGTCCACTCTTGTTCCGACGACAACAACATCGGCCAGCGGATGTTGGCTTTGCATGTTTCAGCCGCAGAAAAATATCAGGAACTCGCTGTCCCCGTCGTTCAAAAGCGTATCGCCCAAGCCGGTATCCGGCTTGCCCTCATTCTGAACGACGCTGCTGCCGCGATCACGGCAAAATAAATCCGTAGCTCGCTCAAAGTAGTGGACTGTTCCACTTCGGTGCAGTAACCCCTTCGCTTCATTTTTCTCTTTTCTATTTCCACTTCCTCTATTGATGCTATTCTTGCCGCGGCCCTCTCTCTGCTTTGCCTGCCCGGCCCCACCTCTCGCCTGCAGGTTCACTAAATTCTCGCTCGCGCCTCCCCGCAGCGTTCGAATCCAGTCATTACGCCGGGCGAAGCTATGCGGAAAAATCCAGGCAAGGAACCGAAGGTCGTGCTCAGTGGCTTTGCCGACCCTTTGACAGCCGAGTCTCATCTGCGATTACTGGTCAATCGCCTGCAGGCTTTCTCTTGGACAACTGACCTGGACCTGCGAATCACTTCGCACGTGGGCTTGCCATTCCTGCTGCGCCCCTTCGGTCAAAAGCGCATCCTGGGCTGCAGCATTGGCCGGTATTTCCGTTGTTCTCGTTCCGACTCGAGTCCTGTCAACCAACATCTCGACGCTCTTCTCGGCGTTTCATCCCAATTCGAATTGCAACGCCAAAATCGCACTTTCGATATGACCGTTCAGCCACTGCGCGATTCGGCAAACTTTATCATCGGCAGCATTGGCTTGGCCTTCGATGCCACAGAACAGCGTGCTGCAGAAGAACAGACTCGCTACCAGGCCACCCATGACGGCCTTACCGGACTCGCAAACTACCGCGCCTTCTTCGACGCCCTCGAGCATGAAGTGTTGCGAGCCGAACGCTCGCCTTCCCGTTTCGCTCTTGTTCTGTTTGACTTGGATGATCTCAAGGGAATTAACGACCGAATGGGACATCTCGCGGGCAATCATGCCCTTCAGCGCGTCGCCGCCGCGCTTCGTATCAACTGCCGGGCCAGCGATCTGGCCGCACGCTTCGGCGGTGACGAATTCGCTTTGCTCCTTCTGGACTCCGACGGATCCTCCGCCGAGCACATGGCCAAGCGCGTCGCCGCTTCTCTCCGTGAAGTCCCTCCCCATCCACCACTCGGAATCAGCATGGGCATCGCTTCATTTCCTTCCGATGCGGATAATTCACAGACTCTCTTCGAGCTTGCCGATCAGCGCCTCTACCATCACAAACGGCGCGCGCGCCAGTCTCCGGTTGAGCTAATCTTCAGTTCGCAGACGCACCTCGCTTAACCCACCGGTGTAAGATGTAGGCCTGCTTCGTTATGCCAGACCTGATTCACCTCGCCATTCCTGCCTTCATCCTTTTGATGGTTGTCGAAGCTGTTGCCGGCGCGATCATGCATCGCGACATCTACGGACTTAAAGACGCGGCCGCCAGCATCACCATGGGCCTTGGGAACGTGGCTGTCGATCTTTTCGCTAAAGTTGTCCAGTTCTCAGTTTTCACGTACCTGAATCACTTTGCGATCTTCCGCATCGGCTTCCAATGGTGGGCGTGGGGCCTGCTCTTTTTTGGCGACGAGTTCAGCTACTACTGGTTTCACCGCATCAGCCATGAGTGCCGCTTCTTCTGGGCCTCCCACGTTGTACATCACTCCTCGCAGCGCTATAACCTCTCCACGGCGCTGCGCCAGACCTGGACCGGCAGCTTTATGAGCTTCATTTTCTGGCTTTGGCTTCCCGTAATCGGTTTCCCAGCCATCATGATCATGACCATGAAAGCCATCAGCCTGCTGTACCAGTTCTGGATTCACACCGAACTGGTCAGCTCCATGGGCCCTCTCGAAACTATCTTCAACACTCCCTCGCACCATCGCGTCCACCACGGTTCCAATCCCCGCTACATTGACCGCAACCACGGCGGCACGCTTATCATCTGGGACAGACTTTTCGGCACCTTTGAGCCCGAAAATCCTGCCGACCCGGTCCGCTTCGGCCTCACCAGGAATATTGAAACGTACAATCCCCTTCGCATCGCATTTCATGAATGGATCGATATGTTCCGCGACGCCTGGAACGCTCCGCGTTGGAGCGATAAGCTCCACTACATCTTCGGCAATCCCGGTTGGCATCACGACAACCTGTAGCACAAGGCGAGTCCTGTTTTTTTGGGTTTGTGAAGTCTGCGTTAAGCAGTAGCGACGGCTTCCGCCAACGTCTTGAGTTTGTGGGGACGGGCTTCTGAGGCAGTCCCGCGGCCATCTGCGATAGACTGCCAGAGTCCCGAGGAGGTCCCATGGACGACGATGTATTCCTCTTCGTTCTCCTCGATGAAGGCTATCATCGCAAAACCTGGCATGGCCCCAACCTTCTTCAATCCTTGAAAGGCGTAACCGCCAGGCAAGCCGCATGGCGCCCCACCCGCGGTTCCCACAACATCTGGGAATTGACGCTTCATTCTGCGTACTGGAAATATGCCGTCCGACGCCGTCTCGAGGGCAGCAAACGCGGCTCATTCGTTCTGAAGGGCAGCAACTTCTTCGTGCGCCCGGAAAAAGGGAAGGCATCCGAATCCGACTGGCGCTTTGATCAGGAAATCCTCGACACCGAACACTGGGCTATGATCGACACCATTCGCAAGATCCTGGAATCTCCGCTCAGCGACAAACATCGAAAAATGATTTATGGCGTGGCCTTTCACGACGTTTATCACGCTGGCCAGATCCGCCTCCTTCGCCGTCTCCAACAACACTGACCTTTTTTCATGAAACGGATTTCGAGCCGGGAGCCGTAGCGCCCCGCCTTAACCCGGCCTCTGTCCCTTCTTGGGGGGCGTGCTGACTCTCACATCCGCTGCCGTGGAATCACTTCATTGCTTGAGAGTGCCCCATCCTTCGCGGGGTTTGCGAAGGGGGTTCTTGCGATCGAATGGCTCAAAGCTCTTCGTTTTCTGAAAAATCTCACTGCCAATCAGCATCGCAGTTGGCGCACCAATGCCGCCAGATCCTTTGCCTCTTGGAACAACCGAATCGCCGCAATCCCCGCCGCGCCTGCGTGGACGCATTCGCCCGCGCTTTCCGCTGTAATTCCCCCTATGGCAATCACCGGAACTCGCGCTCTCTCGCAAACTTCCGCGAGCCGCTCAATGCCTTGGGGTTCGCCGAATCTGGCCTTCGAAGGTGTCGCATAAACCGGCCCGAAGACAATGTAATCAGCCCCAAGACGCTCCGCTGCCCGCGCCGCCTCCACGGAGTGGACCGAAGCTCCAACCAGAAACTCAGCACTAATTGGCCGTTCGCGCAAAAATCCCTTCGCTTCAGCCACCGGCAATGAGCGCTCCCCGAGATGCACTCCCGCCGCACCTGTCGTCCAAGCTACGTCCAAACGATCGTTCACGATAATCCGGCAGCCTGCCGGCACGCGCGACACCGCTTCGCGAACCAATTCGCTCATCACCCGCCCGCTCAAATCCTTCTCTCGGATCTGAATCCAATGCACGCCCGCACGCGCTGCTCTATCGATTGTTTCCAGCAGTAAACGAATCTGTTCGCCTGCCGGGCCGGCCAGTGCCCTTCGGTCGGTTACATAGCACAACTTCACTTCACGAGTTGGTTGGGGGAGGGACACTCACGGTCGCCGAGCGCGAATTGAACAGCCCAAACGCCACAAAAATATCCAGCACGCCGATGCCGCTCACGATTCCGCGAATGGAAGGGTGCAGCACGATCGTTCTTAACCACAGATAATGACTGAGGAAGTAATTTTGCTCCCAGAAACTCGACCATGGCAGATACAGCAGCAGCGCGCCCATTTCGAACAGCAGCACCACCGTCAGTGCGCGCAAAATCCGGTTCATTTCTTCTGGGACAGCCCCTGGTGGATTGTGAGCAGGTGGTCAGCGCGCCGGCTTTTGCAGGGAAGCGATCCGTTCCGCCACATCGCGGTAGTCGATATTGACCGCATAGACCTGAGAAAAGCTTTTCAGCGCGGCTTCCAAATCGCCGGCCGATTCCTGAGCCACTCCCAAATCATACCGCAACGCGAGTTTACTTTCCGAATCGATCCCCGGCGTGTTGAGCGCGCGCTCGTACCAGATCGCTGCGATGTTCGGCTGGCCTTTCTCCATGAACGCCAGCCCTAACAGCGTGCTGCACTGCATCGCATACCGGAAGGCCCGCCCGCGATCATTGGCCTTCGCCACTTTCTGGAATTCCCCGATCGCTTCTTCCAGCAAACCCATCTCCCGGAACGCGATCCCGAGGTTGTAATGCGTCTCGAGATCTTCGTCTTCAGCGCCCATCTCTCCCAACTCCGCGCGGAATTCGTCGAAGACTTCTTTCAACGGGCCAGTTTCCGTAATCGCGGGAGTTTCTGCCTTCGCCGTGACTGGTTCCGCAGGCGCGGGCGCTTCTTCGGATTTTGCCGGCGTGAGCGCGTCCAGCCCCAGGTCGTCAATCTCCTTCGCCAGGTCACTCAGGAATTGGTCGGAAGTGAAGATGTTTCCATTCGACGCCGCCGCAACTTCTTGCTTCGGTGGTGGCTCCTTCGCCGGCGGGATCTGCGAAAGCATCTCGTGCGGGGCTACCAGCTGTTCCGGCTCCAGCACCAACTCGAATTCATTGTCCAACTCAAATTCCGGCTCTGCCTCGGCTTTACTCGGCACCGCCACTTCCGGCTCTTCCAGTGCTGGCTCAGGGCGCTCGGAAGCAATTTCCGCATGTTCCGGGACCGGCAGCGTGGTCAATTCTTCATCGGGCAGTAGCGTTTCCGCTGGATGTTGCTCTTTTTGTTCACTTGGTGCTGCCGCCGGCGCTGCCGCCGCTTCCTCTTCGGAACTGCCCCAGCTCTCCGGGTCGACCTCCTCGACAGGAACATGGAATTCCGAATGCCCGGTGTCTTCGCTCGCGGGCACCAGTTCCTCGTGAGGAATATTTTCACGAGGAGCAGCAGAAACAGGCGCCTCCTCTTCGGCCTCCAGGTCCGCCAACTCGATCTCTTCTGCTTGCGGTTCGCTCGCCGGTTGCGGCGCATTCGCGGCTGGCGCAGCTTCCGGCTCCTTCGTTTCCTCTAGAAGCGTAGCCCATTCCGACGACAGGTCGACCTCTTCTGGCTCGGACGCTTCCATAGCCGCTGGCGGTTCGACTGGCGTCTCGACGACGTCGAGCTCAGGCAGCTTTTCTGCCGCGACTTCAAATTCAGGTATCGACGCCTCTGCAGAGACGGGCACGTTCTTTGGCGCTGCAACGTCCGCGGGCGTCGTCGGAGCTTGCGGTGGTGCTGCCGCAACCGCTTCCTCGATTGCGGCTTCTTCCATCACCGGAACTGTCTCGACCGGTTGCGGCATCGCCGCCGCCACCGATGCGGCGATCTCATCGTCAGTGAGGCCGGCTGCCCGCTGGAACCGTCGCCGCAATTCCGCAAACCGCTCGCCGCTTCGCATGTCCCCGCGCTGCGAGTGAATGTGCTCGAGTTGCGCCGCCAGCTCCGCCGTCCTGCGGTCGTCTCCAGCACCCAGCACGAAGTCCAGTAGTTTTTCGAGCGTCGGCGTGTGTGTCGGCGCGCGCCGCAAAATCGCTTCTAGCAATCCGATCGCCTTCTGCGTCAGCCCGTAGCTGGCGAACAGATCGACGTCCGTGAGCGATTGCGTGATGAATCTCTGTGTCTCCTCATCGAGTGCCGGCTCGGACGTGCTGGCGGCCGTTGCCGGCGCTTCCTCCGCCGGAGCTGCTTGTTCGATTAGCCCCGGCCGCACCTTCGGCGCTTCCGGCTTCGGCAGCGCAGCCTGCAGATCTTCCGTAACCACCACTACGTCCGCCGGAGCCGCCGCTTCGTGCACAATCTGGCCCATCTTCTTCAAAACATCGTTCAGCTTCCGCTTGGCCGGATCGCTTTCGGGCTCGCGGTCTACCAGCTGTTGGAATACGTCCTTGGCGCGTTCCAGCTTACCCGTCGCCACCAATGCGTCTCCCAAATGCGCCAGCGCGTCCGGCAACCGGAACGAGTCACTCGTTCGCCCATACGTATCTACCAGCCACTCTAGTGGCTCCAGCCTCTCCGGCAGTCGCGTGGATAGCTCCGTCAGCAGGTGTGCCGCGCCCTCGTGCTCGCCGGCATCGATCATCGGAATGCGGATCCGCGAAATCAGGCTCATTGCCCGCTCCGCTTGCCCGCCTTCCAGCATTGCTTCCGTTACCTTCTGCGTGGCGCCAAAATTCTTTTCGTCCGCCGTGAAAATCCGCAGTGCCAGGGCCGTGGCTTCATCCCATTTGGCATTTTTCAGGTATAAATCCAGGAGCAACTCCGCCGGTTCGCCACCCTTTTCCAGCTCTGGCACCTTTTCTAGAATTGCCGCTGCCTGAGTTACATTCCCTGCCGTGGAATACGACCGAGCCTTCACGATGAGCGCGTCCAGGCTCTTTGCATTTATCTGCAGCGCCTTGTCCGCGAGGCGTTCGCATTCCGCCTGATCCCCTCGAGCGAGCGCCCGTTGCGCCGCGGAAATGTAGGTCTCTAGTGCTTCGCCAGACTGGCCCATCGCCTGGTACAAATCCGCCAGCCGGATCTGAATCCTCAAATTGTCCGGTTCCGCGGACAACAATTTCTTCAGCAGCGCGACCGCTTCCGGCTGCTTGTTGTTTTTCAGGTGCAGTTCCGCGAGTTGCAAAAACAGCGGCCGCGCCTCGCTCATCACCCCTTGCTGTACGTAGAGATCCGCGAGCTTCTCAAGCGGCCTCACTTCTTCCGGAGCCAGCTTGGCAATGCGCTTGTAGACCGCGATCGCCTTGGTGAGAAATCCGTCCGACACGAACAACTGCGCAAGCCGCTCAAAGTAGTCAATGGCTTGGATGGTCTCGCCCTGCCGGATGTACAGCTCGCCAATGGTCATCAGTGTGACCTGGTCGCGCGGCTCGTACTTCAAAATCTGCTGATATTCCGCGATGGCCTGCGCCACCTTCCCCTGGTTCAGCAGCTTTTGTGCGGCTTCGACGAATTTACTTTTGTTATAAGCCATGCGCTCTCGGCGACAGTTTCCCCTCGAAAGCCGTCGCGACTTTCTCCTGGTTGCGGCAGGGCAGGCGCTGAGTCTCCCGCCACTTATCCTTTTTTCACGCTACGCTGTGGGTTGGGGTGCGTCAACGAATGTGGGTCGGAGTGTTTACAGGCAGTTATCCCGTATCCGATACGCCACCTTCAGCGAACAAATAGCGAATGACGCTTCGGGATAGCCGTACACCGTCTTTTGGGCTACTCGGCGTGCATCGCTCCGATTCGGCGGCCCTGATGTTCGCGGCTTCTTCGGTTTAGAACTTTTCGCAGTTGCCCGTGGGCACGGAACAAACGCAACCTTACCGCCAGCGCCGAGATGCCCAATCGCGCCGCCACTTCCTTTGTCGACTGTTCTTCCATCGTCCGGAACAGGCACACCAGTCGTAGTTCCGCGGGTAGTTCTGCGATCGCGTCCCTCACCATTCGCAACTGCTCCTCTCGGTGATACGACGTCTCCGGGCTCTCTCCCCACCGCGCCTTCGTTTCTGGAAA
This sequence comes from Dongiaceae bacterium, assembly GCA_035499255.1. Lineage (GTDB taxonomy): Bacteria > Acidobacteriota > Terriglobia > Acidiferrales > UBA7541 > Acidiferrum. Next base: position 128,987 of record DATJZF010000061.1, read on the forward strand.
CAACGTCGGGCCTTCGTGCCACTCATCCAGCGGAACACACTGACTTGCTTTCTTCCGGCGCAAAAAATCGATCGCGCAATTCGCGGTGATCTTCATGAGCCACGCCCGGAATTCGTACGGCTCCGTTTTCGTGCTGTCGAACTGATTCAGCTTCGTGAACGCTCTCAAGAGCGATTCCTGGCAGATGTCCTCCGCGTCTTCCGCGCTGCGAGTCAAGCGTTGCGCCAGCCGCCGGAGTCCGCTCGTGTGCGGCGATACCAACGATGCAAAGGCTTCGCGATCACCATTTAGCGCTGCCACCAGCGAGGCTCGCGTCCAGTTCGGTTGTAGTTGCTGTGTGGTTGCCAAGGTACACATGCGGCTGGTAATCGCATGCGCGGGGCCAACTTTCGGCATCCGCTAAGCCATTGAAACATTGAGGGAAAGGACTGTAACGCTCTATTCACCTCGAGCGAAGTGACCGCTTATGGGACGCCCTGGCACAAGACCGAACAATGCCAAATTGTCGAAGGAACCTATTCCCCACGCGGCCAGATATCCAGCGGCAGCGTTTCCTGCACGGCTCCTACTGCCCAGCATCCCGCTTCTCTTACGGGCGCGAACGAATATCGGTGCAGTGGCGTTGGTCCGTTCACGCGCAGTGCCTCGAGATGCTCCGGCGTGGCGTAGCCTTTGTGTTGCGCCAAGCCGTACCCTGGATACACCACGTCCCACTCTTCCATGCGCATGTCCCGGTGGGTCTTCGCCAGAATGGAGGCCGCCGCAATCGACACGCTCCGGGCGTCGCCTTTGATCAGGGATTTCTGCTCAATCAACACATCCAGTTTCATCGCATCAATCAGCAGATAATCGGGCACGATGCGAAGTTCCTCTAGCGCCGCAGTCATCGCTTGCCGGCTGGCCTGGTAGATGTTCCACGCGTCAATGCGTTGCGCATCCATCTCCGCCACCGCCCAGGCGAGTGCATGTTCCTTGATCCGCACCGCCAGTTCCCCGCGCCGTTCCGGCAGCAGTTTCTTGGAATCGTCGAGCCCTACAATTCTTCGTTTGGGATTGAGAATGACCGCCGCGGCGACAACCGGGCCAAACAGCGCGCCGCGCCCGGCTTCGTCGAGACCCGCAATCCGGGTCCAGCCAAGCTTCCGCGCCGCTCGCTCATATCGGGAACAGCAGAGTCGGCTCATTGAGAGATTAGTGGGCGGTCAGATTTTACCACGTGGGAGATCCGTCTCACCGAGTACAACGCTGATCCGTGAGCGGGCACGGTTATGTCAATGCCGAGCCGATTTTCCTGATCCCGATGCTCCCACAGGTTACGCACGAAGCACTCAGCACCAGGAATTCCCAGTTGTTTCCAGTCATAGTGGAGTGTTTGCGTCGAGTCGCTTCGGTTAAAGACCGCCACATAATAATCGGGCCCAGAATCGGACACACCAACCCACGCCGCCGAAGTCGCGGTCGTCGCCACCGCATGGTTGCCTTTGGAATGCTGATCGACGGCAATCACTGCCGTGTTTGTCAGCAGCGATTTCGTCCAGTCGTCGCACTGCAGCAGATTCCCACCGATAATCAATGGTGAGTGCGCAATCGCCCACAGCGTCAGTAATGTCCGCTGCTCCTCTTTCGTCAATCGCGTCGTGCGCGGCTCGCCCCACCCTGGCGCTGGTCTCAGTTCGCCGATTGCCAGCATGTCCGCGTCGGGCCAGTTCCCGGGGCGTGCATGAATCGCCCAGGCTGCCAATCGCTCAAATTGGTTATTCACGCCTTGCGGGAAATTCTCGCTGCTCTGCCACACGTCCCACTCGTCGTCTGAAATCCTCCAGAGCTGCGCATACGCCGCCAGCTCTGCCGCCTTCTCCAGCGGTGCCGGTCCCGGCGAAAGGCTCAGCACCATCGGTCGGCTGGCTTTCTTCAACGCCTGGCTCAACAGTCGAATCTCATCGCCCTTGTACGGGTGACTGGAAATGCAGTCCACTTTCACATAATCCACGCCCCACTCCGAAAACTGCTGTGCCAACGAGGCGTAGTACGCCTGCGCCGCTGGCTTCGTGGTGTCGAGTCCATAGTTGAACGGATTCCACGGACAGGTGTCTGTAGTATCCGCCGCATCTTTTGCATGAAAACTGCTCCCTTCGATGGGCAGGTTTTTCTCCACCGCCTCCTTAGGGATGCCGCGCAAAATGTGCACGCCGAATTTTAGACCTAGGCTGTGTATGTACTCGGCAAGCGGCCGAAATCCCTTGCCTTCCGCGGCCGAGGGAATTGTATTCGCCGCTGGCGTGTAGCGGCCAAACCCATCCAGGCTGAATTCTGCCTCCTTGGCGTTGTAACCGGCCGCGTGATTCTTCACGTACCAACCCGAATCGACGACAACATATTCCCAGCCGTATTCCTTAAGGTTTTTGGCCATCCATTCGGCGGTCGCGCGGATGTCGCTCTCCTTTACGCTTTCCCCAAACGCGTCCCAACTGTTCCACCCCATCGGGGGCGTTCGCGCCAGCGCCCGTTCCTGCGCTCGGAGCGACTCCGTCTGCAATCCCAAAAACAGCCCTGCAACCATCACACTTGCCATGCTCAATGCGCCCAATCTCATCTCCGCTCCTGCGACTCGCAATTGATTCTATGCCCGGGCGACACCGATGTGTTCGAAACAAATTGGAAGGATCTCATCTTCAGAGATGTTTGCGAATTTTGACGCCTTTCCACTTTCCTCTTAGACTGGGTGCTATGGACCTTAAAATTTCCCCGGAACTTCAAACTAAGTTGGAGCGTCTTGCCGCTCATCAGGGCCGGGATGTGGGATCTCTCGTTAGCGACGCGCTTGAACGGTTAGTTGATTACGATGAGTGGTTTTTGGGCCAAGTCGAGAAGGGCGCGCCCCCCGCCGAAGAATCCGATTTCCTCGAAGATACCGACGTCGGCCAGCGTCTTGAGGACCTGATTCGCCGCACTCAGCGCCGTAGCTGATCTCGCCTCAAAAAACACAAAAACCCGCGAGGTTTGGCTACGCTGAAGCCACACGTTTCAAAACAAAAAAGGACAGGCATTTTTACCTGTCCCCATAAACAATTCCAAGCTAACTGAAGCTGACGCTTACGCGTTCGCTGTAGTCGTCTCTGCCGGCGCCTCTTCGCGTGCGGCGCGCTTGATGCGGGCGGCCTTGCCCCTCAGGTTGCGCAGGTAGTAGAGGCGCGAACGGCGAACGTCGCCCTTGCCTACCACATCAATCGACGCGATCGACGGCGAGTGCAGCGGAAAAATACGTTCCACGCCCGTGCCGAAGCTGACGCGACGCACGGTAAACGTGGCGCTACTCGCCCGGCCTTTCTTCGAAATCACCACACCCTCAAATACCTGGATGCGTTCCTTAACCTTTTCGCCCTCGCCTTCGAGCAGGCGAACATTTACACGCACAGTGTCACCCGCGCGGAAATCGGGAAGGTCTTTGCGCAATTGCGCTTCATGTAACTTCTGAATTACCGGATTCATTGTCTGTGTTCCCTGCAGACCCACTCAGGCGGGGCCAGCTGTTCTTAAGGCAAACTACAATTATAAACAAACTGTGGCGCTTTTGCCTAGCTGTTTACTCCATCCAACTCCGGGCGGTTGCGCCGCGTCTTGGCCAGCGCCTGCTCCCGACGCCATTTGGCCACCTCGGCGTGATTCCCGCCGATCAGCACTTCAGGCACTTTCCAGCCCCGATACTCCGCTGGCCGCGTGTAATGTGGGTAATCCAGTAGGGGCACGATACATCGTGGCCCGATTTGACCGGTTCCCTCGCGGTACTCTGAAAACGATTCGTTCTGCGTCGACGCTTCATTCCCCACTGCGCCCGGCAACAGCCGCGTCACCGCATCCACCACAATCGCCGCCGGCAATTCGCCCCCGCTCAATACATAGTCGCCAACACAGACTTCTTGGGTCGCCAGGTGCTCGGCCACCCGCTCGTCCACCCCTTCATACCGGCCGCAAATAATGATCACATGCTCCAGCTTCGCGTACCGTCGAGCCGTCTCCTGCGTGAAGAGCCTCCCGGCCGCCGACATCAACAAGATCGCGGTACCCGCACCAGGTTTGTGCGGTGCGGCAGCGTCCCCTACGCTATGCCCCAGCAACTTCTCCACCGCCTCGAACAACGGCTCTGGTTTCAGCACCATGCCTTCGCCACCGCCGAACGGCCGGTCGTCCACGGTGCGGTGTCGGTCCTTCGTGAATTCGCGCAGATCTCGGACGTGAATCTGTACAATTCCGGCCTCTTTCGCGCGCCGCACGATCCCATGATCCAGCGGCCCCGCAAAAAACTCCGGAAAAATCGTAATCAGGTCAAATCGCATTTGGAGTGCGGGAGCTCTGCTCCCGCTTTCACTAGATCCATGGTACTTGAGAGAGCCGCTCCGCAGCAGCCCTGCTGCTGTCGGCACAATCCTAGTTCGCCGCGTTCAGCTCACCCAATCCTTCCGGCAAGCACACTTCGATCCGTCGCCCCGCCACATCCACCCGCGTGCAAATATCCTCGGCAAGCGGCACCAAGAGTTCCCCTTGATTCGTCTCTACCTGAAGCAGCGGCGTGCCCGCCACACCCTCACCAGGAAAAAACACGTCCCGTACCGTCCCGATCACCCGCGGAACGACCTCTAGCGAACAGGGAGCGGCAGCCAGTTTCGATTCTCCCTGCACCACCTCGTACACCGTGCAGCCGATCAGGTCAGTCACGAAGTATTTCCCGGCGGGAAGCGTGATGCGTTCGGCCAACGGCAGCAACACATCGTAACCCCGCCACTTCTCTGCGTCGCCAATGTTGGCGCATCCGGCGAGATGGAACACACCCGTCCCGGGATGGTTCCGGTCAGCCCAGAACCGCTCGAGCTTCACTGAAGTTGGCTTCTCGTTATTCTTTCGAAGGAAAACTTGCTCGCACGCCGAGAACCGTTCAGCGGAATCTGTCAGCAGCTCCGCAAGAACTTCGCCCTTGTTCCCCCGTGGCCGCAAAATGCGAGCCACAAGTAACCACCCGGAGTCATGCGCGTTGGTTTCTTTCAATCTTCCAGAATCTCGAGTGTGAATCGCTTGTGCAATTTCATGCCGGCCGCCCCCAGCAAGGTGCGAATCGCTTTCGCCGTTCGCCCCTGGCGTCCGATTACCTTGCCCAAATCTTCCGGGTGAACTCTCAATTCCAATACGGTCACTTGGGAGCCTTCCACAGCCTTCACTTGCACTCCCTCGGGATGGTCGACCAGCGCCTTTGCAATCTCCTCTACCAGCTCCTTCATAAGGCCCCCTGCGTGTTCGTTCCGCTTGAACTACTACACGCGAACCTCCCCCAATCCGTCAGAGGACGCGCCGATAACTCCTGACCACCGCGACCTGAACCTGAGAGCCTACGAGCGAGAGATGGGAAAAGGAGTCTGCTTTTAAGCGATTTTCTGTTGCTTGATGAAACTCCGCACCGTATCGCTAGGCTGTGCCCCCACGCCAAGCCAATACTTGATGCGCTCGGAATCCAACTTAATTTCCGCCGGCTTCTTCAGCGGGTCGTACGTCCCTACCGCTTCACGCACCCGCCCGTCACGGGCCCGCGTCCTTTCAATCACCACAACGCGGTAATAGGGCTTTTTGGTTTTGCCAATCCTGGCTAGACGAATCGTTAACACTAAAGTGAATCCTCCTCAAGACTTATTATGTTAGCGTGAGACCGCGTCTCCCGGCAACCCGGGCTAGAAGTATTTCGGGAACTAATCCTTTGGCTTTAAGGTGATTACCGACTTTGAGTTACAGCTTTAATACTAGAAGCCTGACTCTTGAACCCCGGAAACTGCTCTACCCCAGCCGGTTCAATCCGTTAAACGCCGCCACCTTATAGCACTCCGCCAGCGTCGGGTAATTAAAAACCGTGTGGATGAAATACGTGATTTTGCCCTTCAGCAGCAAAACCGCCTGCCCGATATGCAGCAGCTCGGCTGCATCTTCTCCGAAGATGTGCACGCCCAACAAATCCAACGTTTCGCGGTGGAAAAGCAGCTTCAATCTTCCTTCGGTGTGCCCGGAAATCTGCCCTCGCGCGATCTCGCGATAGTACGCCACACCCACTTCGTACGGCACATCGTCTTCGGTCAACTGTTCTTCGGTTTTACCGATAAACGAAATCTGCGGAATCGTGTAGATCCCGTACGGATACCCTTCCGGGTCGGATTTCACCTGCAGTCCAAACGCCCGGGCCGCTGCCAGCCTCCCTTGCTCCATGGATACCGACGCCAAGCTCGGGAACCCGATCACATCGCCCACCGCAAAAATATTCTTCTGTGAGGTTCGGAAATCTTCGTCCACCTTGATGCGGCCGCGGTTGTCCGCTTCCACGCCGGCGGCGGAGAGGTTCAGCTTGTCCACATTTCCCTGCCGGCCCACCGCATACAATAACGCGTCCGCAATGATCCTTTTTCTGCTCACCAAGTTGGCCGCTACCTTCCCGTCCGGCATCTCCTCGACACTTTCCACCTCCTCACTCAGGCGCATGGTGGCTCGCCGGTCGCGCATGCCATAGCTCAGCGCCTCCACCATTTCGGCATCCGCGAATTCCAGCAGGCGTGGACGTTTTTCCACAATAATCACGCGCACACCCAACGTCGAGAACATGCACGCGTACTCGACTCCAATCACGCCACCGCCCACCACAATGAGCGTCTTGGGAATCGTTGGCATGTTCAAAATCTGATCGCTATTGACGATGTTCCTTCCGTTGATCGGCACTTTCGGGTTGGTTGCAGGCTTCGTACCTACCGCAATGACTACATACTCCGCATGCAATTCACTGAAACCGGTCGAGTTCTCCACGCGAACGTTATTCGCGTCAGTAAAAGTGCCCATCCCGTGATACAGGTCCACGCCGTTGCGCTTCAGCTGGTCCTGCAACACAGCGGCCTCGTTCTCAATCACGCGCGTCACGCGAAAATTGAGATCGCTCATGGTGATGTTTTCTTTCACATGGTAATTCGCGCCATAGAACGCCTGGTTGTAAAAGCCCGAGAGATGCAGCACCGCTTCGCGCATCGTCTTGCTCGGGATTGTGCCGGTATTGATGCACACGCCACCCACCATCGTGAGCTTTTCTACTACCGCGGCTCGTTTTCCGGCTTTCGCTGCTTGGATTGCGGCCCTTTGGCCGCCGGGCCCCGACCCGATCACCACCAGATCATACTGTTGCATTCGAGGAATCCTGGACTTCCGACTCGAGCATTTCCGTCAGTTCCGCGGGCTTTCCCGTTTCGTCCTCGGAGTAAGCCAGTGCCGCCGGTGTTCCGCCGTGCTTGCCTGCCCCATTGACATTGGAATGCGCGACTTTCATGAGATGCTCCTGAACGGAGAACCCTTTGCGCCTTCCGCTTAAACCGTTGCGCGCCCGAGTGTACACTCCATCTGGTCCCAAAAGGCGCGCTTTCTGCGTATCTTCCAAATACGCTGGCAGGATTTCGCAGCACAGCCGTTCCCGAAGTGCTTCGTCCTTAACCGGAAATAACAATTCCACGCGCTCGTACAGGTTCCGTGGCATCCAATCCGCACTTCCGAGATAAATTTCTCGATTGCCGCCATTTTCGAACGAGAAAATTCGACTGTGTTCCAAGAAGCGCCCCACAATACTGCGCACACGGATGCGGCTGCTGATTCCGCGCAAGCCGGGCACTAGCGTGCATTGCCCCCGCACGATCAAGTCGATTTCTACACCGGCTTGCGATGCCTTATAGAGCGCCCGGATCACCGGAGGATCGACCACCGCATTGCACTTCGCGATGATCCGTGCCGGGCGGCCCCGCTTCGCATGCTTGGTCTCGCGCTCGATAAGGCTGATAACCGTCTTGGCCATGTCCGTGGGCGCAACCAGCAATGGCCGGTAATGCGTCTTCTCGGCATTGGCAGTCAGAAAGTTGAAAACGTCGTGGGCCGCCGCCGTGATCCGCTCATCGCTCGTAAACAAGCTGAAGTCTGTGTAGAACCGAGCGGTCGACGGGTTGTAATTGCCAGTTCCCAGGTGCGCATACCGCCGGATCTTTCCATCCGGGTCCTGACGCACAATCATCGCCAGTTTCGCGTGGGTCTTCAAGCCCGAGAGGCCGTGGAACACTTGCACTCCCGCATCTTCGAAGCTTCGCGCCCAACGGATATTCGACGCTTCATCAAAGCTGGCTTTCAGCTCTACGACCACCGCCACTTCTTTTTTTCCCGCCGCTGCAAGCAATGCACGTGCGACTGGCGAATTCGAATTCGTCCGGTACAGCGTCTGCTTCATCGATAAGACACGCGGATCATGCGCCGCGGTCTGTAAGAAATGCACCACCGGGTCGTAACAGTCGTAGGGATGATGCAGCAGCACATCCTGCCGGCGTAGCACTTCAAATTCCGAGTCAGCGTCATGCCCAATCTGTACGTGTCGGGGTATGAACTGCTCGAATTTCAAATCCGGCCGCGGCGTCTCATCATACAGGTTGAACAGTCGCTGCAAATTCACGGGTCCCGCCACTCGGAACACCAGTGAATCGTCTAGCTCACAATTGGAAACCAGGTAGGACACGATTTCCGGGTGCGCACCCTCTTCGATCTCCAGTCGCACCGCTTCGCCTTTTCGCCGCTGCGCCACCTGGGCGTCTACGGCCTCCAGCAGGGTGCGCGTTTCTTCCTCCTCCAGATACAGATTGCTGTTGCGCGTCACGCGAAATGCCGCGGACGCTAAAATTTCGTACCCGCGGTAAAGTCTTGCCGCGTATCGTGAGATCAGGTCCTGCAAGAAAACGAAATGCAGCCCGCCATTCTCCGTGGGCATGCGCAGAATACGCGGCAACGCGCGCGGTACAGTCACAACTCCGAACACCGGCTTCTCCGACGGCCGCTTTCTTCGCTTTAACAAGAATGCGATGCACAACGCCTTGTTCACCACGTGTGGAAACGGATGCGTAGGGTCGATGGTGATCGGCGTCAACATCGGGTAGACGCGCCGGTCGTAGAAGTTCTTGGCGGTTTGCGCGGCCTTCGTATTCAGCTGCTCGAACGAGAGCATGTGAATCTGGTGTTTTGCCAATGCCGGCAAAAGTTCCGCGTTCCAAACCTTGTACTGGTCTTTCACGAAGCGTTGCATCGCTTCGGACACCAACGCCAATTCCTCGGCCGGGGTGTGCCCATCCGGACTGATCGATTGCGAGCCATGCTCGATTTTTTGTAGGAAGCCCGACACGCGAATCTCAACAAACTCGTCCAGATTGTTGGCGGTGATGGCTAGGAACTTCACGCGCTCGAGAAGCGGATTGCTGGTATCGCGCGCCTCTTCCAGCACACGGCGGTTGAATGCCAGCCACTGGAGGTGCCGGTTTAAATAAAGGTCATGGTCTTTCAGGTCTTTGCGCTTCATGGCTTAACCCGCAAAAGGCACAGAAGTATCTCACACGTGTTACGCCCAGATAAACGAGCCAAACTGAGGTATCCTCGCTGGCGTGACCGCCATGCGAATCATTACCTGCCTGTTATTCCTGTTCGGTTCAGCCCTAATTATGGGTGCTGGGCGGTCTGGCGACAACCCCACACGCCGGGTGCGCATCACGCGGCAGATCGACTCGATTATCTCCCCAATTGCGCGCTCGGATCAGCCTGGTCTGGCGGTCTTGGTGAAATTGCAGAGCCACGTGGTAATTGAAAAGGCTTATGGCCTCCGCGAATTGCGCACCCGAGCGAGAAATGCCTCCGACACCAACTTCCGCCTCGCCTCCTTCACCAAGCAATTCACCGCCATGGCCATCATGCTGCTCGTTCATGATGGCAAGTTGCATTACGAAGACACTCTGACAGATCTTTTCCCGGACTTTCCGCCTTACGGAAAGACCGTCACGGTTCGCCATCTCCTCACTCACACATCTGGGTTGCCGGATTACGAGGATTTAATGGAAGCCGAGGAAAACGCTCGCGGTGGCGCCATTTGGTCACCCGAACACCAGATTCAGGACGCCGAAGTGCTGCAACTGCTGGAAAAAACCAATGCCGGGAAGTTCGCGCCAGGCACAAGTTGGGCTTACAGCAATTCCGGATATGTCGTACTCGGCCTGATCGTCGCCAAAGTTTCCGGCATGCCTTATCGCGAATTCCTACAAAAGCGAATCTTCGCGCCCGCCGGTATGCAGCACTCCGTTGTCTACCAGAAGGGAATCAACGACGTTTCGAACCGCGCCTTCGGCCACTCGCTCGAGAACGGCAAGTGGGTCGAGACCGATCAAAGCTCGACCTCCGCAACGCTCGGTGATGGCGGTGTTTATTCGAACCTGGAAGATCTATCGAACTGGGACCAAGCTTTACAACGGCATACTCTCCCGAGTGCACAGGAAATGGCGCCTGCGCTCGCGCCCGTGACGCTGAATGATGGCTCCCAACCGCATTGGCCAGCAGAGACCGGCGGAGACAATCTCGCTCCCGGAAAGCCGGTTTCGTACGGGTTCGGCTGGTTCCTTGACCCTTACAACGACCACGCCCGCATGTGGCACACTGGCAGCACCATCGGCTTCCGCACTGTGATCCAACGATTCCCGGCCGACCAACTCACAATCATCATCCTTTCCAATCGGACCGACGTCGACACCAAGTCTCTTTCGGACCAGATCGCTGGTGCCCTGCTATCCGCTGTTCACTGATGCTGCAATCATAAATTTGCTTTTGTAATATGCCCCAGCGTTACATAATGCCGCCATGCCCGCCCCTACCTGCTCGGAGTGTGCCCGCTCTCTTTCCGTTAACGAAGCCTACGAACTAAACTCCAAAATCTACTGTGCCACATGCGTGCAGGCTGCCGCCCAGCGCGCCAAAGATGCCGGCCAGCCCGTCACGGTCACGCGCTACATCGATAAATCTGTTTGCCCGCGCTGCAACACTTACATCGGAGAAGGCGGTGGCGTTGCGGCGGGACCCGCGCGTCTGTGTCTGCCCTGCTCGGAACTCGTGCAGAATTGGCCTTATCCGCAATGGCTCAGACTTGCCCTCGCGGGCCTGCTACTGCTTCTCGTCTTTGCGTTGGCTCATGGACGCAAATACTTCGAGGCTGGAAAGAATTTGTACCGCGGCGAGCAACTTGTCGAAAAGGGAAAATACGCCGAGGCGCTGCCTTATCTGAAGAACACTCTGAAAATTGCGCCTGATTCCGACAAAGGCGCTCTTCTTACCGCCAAGGCTGCGCTCTTGTCCGGTGATGTTTATACCGCGCATTTGGTTCTCACCGGTCACGAGGGCGGCCACTTCCAAAACGGTGATTCGCCGGAATTTCGGGAGGTCAACGCACTCTGGCAGCGCGCCACTTCCGCGCTCGACGAAATCGACAAAGCCCAAAAGCTCGAAGCCGAGGACGGCAAGGAGGAAGAAGCGGCAAAAATGGTCCACCATGCCGCAACGGTCTATCCCGAGATGCAGTACTTGAACTTACTGGTCAACCGGTTTGACGCTGGTGTGGACTTCGCAAATAAGAACTATGACGGTTTCCTGGCGCGCGCGGAAAAAGACTGGAACGCTCTCCCCGCCGCTGCAACCGCGGCCATGCTTGCCAGCGCACTCGCCTGCAAATTCGCAGTAACCGGCGATCTCGCTTTCCGGCGGCGCTCTGAAGACATGCTCGCCAAGGCGAAAGAGTTGGCCAAAGACGACAAACAGAGCCTCGACAACCTAGCTGAGTTCGAGCCTCGCATTCACTATCGTCTGGACTCGCGAAGGATCATCACCAAATCCGAATACGACAAGGAATTCCGCAGCGGCAAAGCCGCCGGGAAATGAGGTGATCAGAAATGTTCTTTATACCCGGCCAGATCATCGCGGCTCTCACGTTTCCGGGCGTCATCATTCATGAGGCAGCGCACCTTTTCTTTTGCAAGCTGTTTCGCCTGCGCGTTTTCAACGTCTGCTTCTTTCAATTCGGCAACCCGGCCGGATATGTGATTCACGAGCAGTCCGAGAATTTCACGGCGCAGTTCTTTGTCAGCATGGGCCCGTTTTTCGTTAATACTCTGTTGTGCGTGATTTTCTGCACGGCCGCGTTCCTGCCCGTATGGGAATTGCGGGTGAATGATCCTCTCGCCTATTTCTTCTACTGGTTGGGACTCTCCATCGGCATGCACGCTTTTCCGTCAACGACCGATCTGTCACATCTTTGGAAAGCGGCGCCGGCGCTCGCGAAAAAGGGGAATCTGCTCGCCATTCTCAGCTTGCCGCTCTGCGCCATTCTTGTCGTTTTGAACTACGGCCGGATCGTTTGGGCGGACCTGGGGTACGGAATTGCCGTCGGTGTGTTGGGGCCAATCGCGATCTTTCGGGCGTTCTCGCGAGTCTCATAACTTTCGTTGTCCTGGCCCGTCGCCTAACCCAGGCCTGCCAGCTTGCCGAGGCCTTTCAACTTCGCGCGCGCGGCCAGCGCGCCATACTGCTTCATCATCTGCCGCATCTGCATGTATTGCTTGATCACCTGATTCACGTCTTGAACCGTTGTGCCGCTACCCTTGGCGATACGTTTGCGCCGCTTGCCATCGATCACGTTGTGATCGCGCCGCTCCTCATTGGTCATCGAATTGATAATCGCTTCCACTTGCTTCAATTTCTTTTCGTCAACCGAGGCGTCTTTCGGCAGATTCTGCAGCGGCCCGACCTTGGGCAGCATATCGACCAGTTGATCGAGCGGCCCCATCTTGCGGATCTGCCGCAACTGATCGCGGAAATCCTCCAACGTAAATTCTTCCTTGCGCAGCTTCCGTTCCAGCTCTAGCGCGGCCTTTTTGTCCATGGCCGATTCCGCACGCTCGATCAGCGACATAATGTCGCCCATGCCCATCACGCGCGAAACGATGCGTTCCGGATAGAAGCCCTCCAACGCGTCATACTTTTCGCCCAAGCCCACGAACTTTACCGGTGCCCCGGACACTTTCGCGATGGAAAGCGCCGCGCCGCCGCGCGCATCGCCGTCGAGCTTGGTCAGAATCACGCCGGTCAGCCCGAGCCGCTTGTGGAACTCACCCGCAGACCGCACCGCGTCCTGTCCAATCATCGCGTCCGCGATGAACAGGATCTCGCTTGGCTGCAGTTCCTTCTTCAACGTCGAGAGTTCGGTCATCAGCTCATCATCGATGTGCAAGCGCCCCGCAGTGTCCACCAGGATCACATCGCTCGCGGAAAGCTTCGCTTCCTTGATCGCTCCCCGCACAATCTCCACCGGCTTATCCGTACCTGTACCCGGCCAGATCGCCGCTCCAATCGACTTAGCCACCTGGTTTAACTGCTCGCGAGCCGCGGGGCGGTACACGTCCGTCGAAACCACGATGGGCCGGTGCCCATGTTGCGCCAGCCATTTCGCCAATTTGCCGGTCGTTGTTGTCTTGCCGGAACCTTGCAAACCCACAATCATCCACACCGAGGGCGGCCGCGCCCCAAACAGCGGCTTGGCGTGTTTCCCCAGCAGATTCAGCAGTTCATCGCGAACGATCTTCACCACTTGTTGGTCCGGCGAGAGCTGTAACATCACTTCCGTGCCCAGTGCCTTTTTGCGGATATTCGCAAGCAGTTCATCCGCTACAGTGACGGCCACATCGCCTTCCAGCAACGCTTCACGAATTTCCCCCAACGCCACGTCCAGGTGCTCCTCGCTGAGCTTGCCCTGTCCGCGCAGGTTCTTGAACGTCCGTTGCAGCCGATCTGTCAGGTTCTCAAACATGTCAAAAACGCCCTTCCGGGGGGTCTCTCTATTGTAAAGGATGGCGCGAGCGCACGCGAAACCGAGGCTCGCACACTGCTTTCGACTCAAACGCGTTGCAAATGCGTGTCGCGAAACTGGGTCGAATACTTCAACCCAAAACCCAACATCCGGTCCAGCCCGATGTGCGAAAGCCAGATCAACAGAAATCGCAACAGACTCGGTTGCGGCAACGCCATCACCGCGACCAACCCCAACAGCGGAATCGTCGAAGTATGCACCAGGTTGTACAGCGTCGCTCCCACTCTGACATTCACCAAATAGCCGAGCATCGACAGGTCCGGAGCGAGAAACAGCAGCGCGTACAAACCCCAACCGAAATGCCCTCGAGCGTAAAAGAACACCGAAACGCCTAAAATGGCGGCTCCCTCCGCATGGAGAATCCACCGGGGCCGGTTGAGCATGTCGCGAATCCGCCTGACAGAGAATTGCATTCAGAACGTCAATTTGATGCCGAGCTGCGCGGCAAACGGTATCCCTACCGTTGTGCCCGGCCCGAAGAAGTCTCCCAAGGCGCCCGCTGGTGCGGCCAGTTGGCTCAGACTCTTGATCGGCACGTTACACGCGGAAGTGGGGCACAGCGCCGTCGCGTTGGAAATATCGTTCACCGGAGTTGGCAACGCGGAGATATCCGGAATGTAATTGTTTCCCGGATTGTTCCGGTTGAACAGGTTGAAGAACTCCGCAAACGGCATAATCGAGCAGCGATCGCCGAACGAAAACGGCCGGCTCACCCGCAAATCCATCTGCACGTACGGTGCACCGCGAAACTCGTCCAGGGAAGTCTTCACGCCATTCACCACCGCCCGATCGCCCACCGGCGTCGTCATTGTAAACGGCCGTGCGCTCTCCGCTTGGAACAAAGTGGACAACAGGAAACCTCCCGGCACATGAAACGTGCCCGCCAGCACAACCCGGTGCCGCACATCTTCTCCCGAAGGACCGTAGTCGCCCGGCGCAAACGCATTGTTCGGATCGCACACGCCGTTGACATAGTCGAACAATTCGCCGACCGTGCAGCCCCACGTTTTCGCCGACGAGAGTGTGTAATGCGCCGTAAGATTCACCCGTCGCGAGACATTCGCTTGCAAACGCAACGACAGCGCGTCATACGCCGAGCGGTTGTTGGAACGGAAGACGTCCGCGTCGTCATACGAATATGCGCGATAGCCATTCATTCCAGTCTCTCGCGTGTAATCCGCGCTCACTATCCAGCTCGAATTGAAGGCATGCTGAATGCCAGCAGTCGCGTGCAGTGCGTACGGTGTGCGATAGTTCCGGTCAATCAACGCAGGCGGTGACGTGCCGGCTGCTATATTTCCTGGGTTCACGGCCTGAAACGCCGCCACCCATCCGTTCTGCGCCAAATCGTTGAAATACAATCCCACTCCGGCACGAATCACGGTCTTCTGATCGCTGCCGAGCGCCTGCGCGATTCCCAGGCGCGGCGCAACCGCTTTGCGATAATCGTGCGGAATCCCGTTCACCAAGCCCGTACCGAGCGCGGGGTTTAAACTCTGGTTGTGCCCTGAGGCGACGAACAGTCCAAACGTAGTGTCGTAACGAAGGCCATAATTTACGGTCAGTCCTCGGGTCACGCGCCAGGAATCTTGCGCGTATAGTCCCAAGCGCTGCACGTTCTGCGAAAAGCTGCCGTCATACGCCGGCGCGACGGACGCTCCGTTGTTGTAGTCGTCTTGAAATTGCCCGGTATTCTGCAAATAAAACGTTGGATTTTCCGGAAACGTATAGAGCGTTTCCGCATTGGCCGTGAGGGCGCCACTCAACACCGGCTCGTGAATGAAATTGACGCCGAATCTCGTACTGTGCGCGCCGCTTGCATGCGTCACGTCGTAGCGCAGCTGATATTTTTCCTGATTGCGCAAAACCGGGAACGCGGTGATTGCGGTGACGAATTGATTATCGCCGTACGTTTCGAATCCGCTGATCGTGCTGGTCGTTGTCGTGAATGGAAACGCCAACGCAAATCCCAGCGTGTCGTTGCGCGTCTGGGTAAGGTGCAGGAGACTCGCGTCCAATACAAGAGATCCAAGCCAGGTTGGTGAAAACGCGTATTCATTTCCGATCAAGAAGTTGAAGTAATTGCTGTGCGAGGTTGCTCCGGTATTCGGCAGCGCGGCTTGCTGCACCAGTGCATTCCGCGTCGTGTACGAATCCACCGCACCGCGTAGAAACCACTGTGAACGGTCGGACTGTTTCCAATCGATCCGAAACGTTCCGAGATAATCGCGAAATGGCACCGCCGCACTCTTCGGCACGTCGAATGCACTCACATCCTGGATCAATCCCATGCCCGCCAGTTGCGAGAGAGCGTTGAATTGCTCCTGGCTTGCGGGGCTGTAGGCAATGCTCGCGTTCTCATGCACATATTCGAACGAGGTGAACATCCACAACTTGTCGCGCTTGATCGGGCCGCCCAGTGTGCCGACATAATTCTGCCGCGAAAACGGCTGCTTTGGATCTGGTGCGGGATTATCGATCGGAAATCGTGCATTCAGAGTGTCGGCTCGTCCGTAAAACGAGCCCTCCCCGTGCCAGTCATTCGTCCCACTGCGTGTAGTGATTACCACGGATCCGGCAGTAGTCCGCCCCGTGTCCGCATCCGCCAACGCCGTCCGAAACGCAAACTCCTGAATTGCATCCGGTGAGAAGTTCTGTAGAAATCCGCCGATATAGTCGTCGGAATTGTCGCCGCCATCCACGGAAATCTCATTGTTTAATCCGGAGCTGCCGCCAGTCGAAACCGCCGTAATCCGCGCCTTTGTGGGGTCGCTGGGCTCGACCGGCTCCGTTCCCGGTGCAAGATACGCAATATTCGCGAAACTGCGCGCCGCCAGCGGAACCGTCTGCAGATCCTGCCTGTAAATGATGGCCTGGTGCACAGCGCTTGCCGTGTCCAGGGGCTCGGTGGTGATCGATTCCGCCGCGCCATGCACTGTCACCTTTTCGGAAAGCGCCTTCGGCTTCAAGGTAACCGCGATCGCTCGCACCGAACTGACTGAGACAGTCACTTCCGAACGAGCCTCGGCAAACCCACTTGCCTCCACCGCCACGGCGTAGATCCCGGGTGCGAGATCCTCAACACCAAACTGACCGCTCGCGTCGCTATGCGTTTCGCGGTGCACCGAACGCCCTGCATCTGTAACCGTCACTTTCGCGCCGGCGATGCTCCCGCCGCTCTGGTCATCTACCGTGCCGCGCAACGAGCCCGACGCGTTCTGCGCAGGCGCACCGCCGCACCATCCGATCAAGACCGCAAGTAGAACCGCAAAACGGCCGCCACCCGTTAAACTCATTCTCGATGCCCCCGCGTGACCGACAGTATACGTCGCGCCATCCATCGTTGAAACCTAAACGAATCCTCTCCGATTCGCGGCATTTCGCGTTAGAATCCGCCACACGCACTGCGAGGAGGTCTCATGCTGGATCGCCGCTCATTTCTTTCCACGTTCCCGGCCGTTGCCGCCCTGGGCGCAGCTCCGTTGCCAGCGCTCTCTGCTATCACAGACGATTTCCTCGCGCAATTTCCCACGAAGCTACCCGACCGCTCGCTCTATGACACCGACGAAGAAACCTATTGGACCGAAATTCGCAAGCTTTTCATCATTCCTGATGACGAGGTGTATCTGAACAACGGGACAGTCGGCTCATCTCCCGCGCCCGTGCTCCGCGCAGTATTTGAAGGCTATCGCGACTCCGAACGGCTCGCCCAGGCCGATCCCGAGGACTACCCGATCTGGGGCTACGCCGCATGGAATCAGTTCCGCGATCCACTTGCCGAATTCATCGGTTGCAAACGGGAAGAACTGGCCTTGTTACGCAACGCCACCGAAGCGAACAGCTACATCGCCAATGGGATCGACCTGAAACCCGGAGACGAAGTGGTCATCACCGACCAGGAACATCCTGGTGGAGAGCATCCGTGGAACCTTCGCGCCAAGCGCTACGGCGTTGTCATTAAGAAGGTCACGCTACCTCGCCCCGTTCCCGACACCGCAACGGTTCTGTCGCTTTTCAGCGATGCCATCACGCCGCGCACCCGCGTGTTCTTCTTCAGCCACATCACCACAGTCACGGGTGTCGTGCTCCCGGTGAAGGAGCTCGCCGCGCTCGCTCGCTCCAAGGGCATTCTTTCGGCGGTCGATGGCGCTCACGTTCCCGGCATGATGAGGCTCAACGTTCACGAACTGGGTTGCGATATGTACTCGGCCAGCCCGCACAAATGGTTGCAATCACCCAAGGGTTCCGGCTTCCTCTATATCCGCGACGAAGTGATCGACCGCGTCTGGAACACCATCGCCACGGAAGGCTGGGACGACACCAAAATCCGCGCGGAACGTTTTCAGCGCATCGGCAGCTCGAATGTTCCGGCGTTGTGCGGTCTCAAGGCTTCCATCGAACTTGCCAACCAGATCGGTATGGACCGCATCGAAAAGCGCCACCGCAAAATGGCCGACTACATTCTGGCAGGCATGCTTTCGCGCGACGCCAAGTCCTGGACTTCCCCCGACCCCGCCCTCCGCTGCGGCATTGCCACCGTCACGATTGCTCCCCACAAAATGCCGGATCCCGAAAACTGGCTATGGAAAGAGAAGAAAATCCGCATCCGCGGCGGCCTGCCCTCCAAAGTGCGCCTCTCCACTCCTTACTACCTGCTAAAGAACGATATCGACCGCTTCTACGCGGGCTACGACGAATACCGCCACACGCATCAGGCTTGATGCCCGATTGCGTTTCCCTTTCTTCAACAAATCGGGCAGCATATTTATGGACCAATGTTGCGCGCGCTCTCGCTTCCTTTTGCGATCTTGCTTCTGGCCCTGGCTGCCTCGCCCGCGTACGCGCAAACTCTCTATTCCCGCTTTGAGCTCGGCGCCCAATATTCCACCATTCGGGAAGACAATAACAATTTTGACGAGAAGAACTTCTCCGGATTCGGCGGGCGTTTTGACTGGAACCTGAACCGACGCGTAGCCTTGGAATCCCAGGTCGATTATTTCCCGCAGGACGGCGTGCCACTCCCATATGTGCAGGGCGGTCAAACTCTGCAGGCCGTATTCGGTCTTCGTGCCAAAGTCATTCAGACGCGTCAGTTGGCCGTCTTCGGCCTCGTCCGCCCGGGCATCTTGCATTTCACCAATGTCCAGTTCCCCACCGGCGTCGCTGATCCTCCATTTGTCTACCACCCCGCTACCTATTTCGTGGTCAACCTTGGCGGCGGAATCGAATTCTACCCGTCGCGCCGTTGGATTCTCCGTTTTGACATCGAAGGCGACCCGTATCGTGTGCCAGCCACCTTCAGTTCTTCTGCTGCCATCGCCACTCCTGTCGGCAAGATCAATGACACCACCCGCATGAGTTTCGGTGCTGCTTATCGCCTCGGCCGGCTCACCGACAATGAGTCCGAGAACAACATTCCCGGCACCTGGGAGTTCGGCCCGCTCTACAGCACTTTGATGATCGCTCGCGAAGGCAGCAACGCAAACCCGCTGACGGAATCCGGTTTCGGCGGCTATCTTTCCTACCGCTTCTATGGCGCGCTCTATTTCGACGGCGACGTTCTTTATTTTCCCCGCAGTGCTCCCGCGGGTCCTCACGATGGCGGCACCATCCTGCAGACCACAATTGGTCTGAAGGGCGGAATCCGCCGGAATCATTTCGGCTTTTTCGGCAAAGCCCGGCCGGGATTTCATTCCTACTCGCAAGCACTCGCCAACATTAGCGACACGGGCGCCAGTGTTTCCTACGGCTACGGCCGCTCCACCGACTTCGTGCTCGATCTGGGCGGCATCTTGGAGTTCTATCCCCGTGAATCCGGTACCTTTCGCGTCGAAGTCGGAGACACGCACCTTTATTTCAGCGACCGCAACGTCAACATCGATGGCACGCCCGTGACCTTCCCCGGCGGCAAGTTGAAGCACAGTATTCAATTCATTTTTGGGTATGGCTGGCGCTTTTAACGGGCGCCCAGGCCGTCAGGAGTCGCAATGAATCAGGAAACCTGGACAGCCGTCGATAATTACATTTCGGGCTTTCTCGCCAGCCATGATGATGTGCTCGAGCAGGCGCTCAAGAACTCCGCCATGGAGGGGCTCCCTGAAATTCAGGTGTCGCCCACGCAGGGCAAGCTTCTTCACGTGCTTGCGCGCATGATCAAGGCACACAACATTCTTGAAATCGGGACGCTTGGCGGCTATAGCACGATCTGGATGGCCCGTGCACTTGATCCGGGCGGCCGTATTCTTACTCTGGAATTCGACCCCAAGCATGCGGAGGTGGCTCGCGCCAATTTCTCTCATGCTGCTCTGACCAAAACGATCGAAGTACGCGTTGGCCCCGCGATGGAAACCCTGCCAAAACTCGCCGCAGAAGCTCACGCACCTTTCGACCTGATTTTCATTGACGCAAACAAATCTCAGATGCCTGAGTATTTCGACTGGTCTTTGAAACTCTCCCGGCCCGGTAGCGTGATTCTCGCCGATAATGTCGTTCGTGATGGCAAAGTCATCGACGCGCACAGCCCTGATCCCGATATTCAAGGCGTTCGCCGGTTCAACGAGCGCCTTGCGTCTGAATCCCGCGTCAGCGCTACCGAAATCCAGACCGTCGGCAGCAAAGGCTATGACGGGTTTGCGCTCGCCGTCGTCCTGGCGCCGGGGAAGTAGATAACCAAAGCTGCGCCGTCGCTGTGATAGACTCTCGCTCGTTGGACCGATCGTCACGCCATGAATTCACCCAACGCAACCGGCGGCGCAAATACATAGTTCTTCTCCTCACATGAGCGATCGTCTTTCCGGAAAGGTCGTCGTAATCACGGGCGCGGCGCAAGGCATCGGCTTCGGCTGTGCCAGTTTGATTGCGTCGGAAGGTGCCGCAGTTGTGCTCGGCGACATCCAGACCCAGAAAGGCCAAGACGCCGCGTCAAAGATTCGCGCCGGCGGCGGCAAAGCGCATTTCATTCACTCCGACGTAAAGAAAGAAAGTGATTGCGCCGCCTTGATCGCAGGCGCGCAAAAGACATTTGGCCGGCTCGACGGACTCGTCAACAATGCCGGGTGGTTTCCCCGAGCCACGCTCGAATCCACCACTACGGAACTCTGGGACGAAGTGCTGCAGATTAATTTGCGCGGCGCTTTTTATTGCTGCAAACATGCGGTGCCTGCGATGCGCGCAAATGGCGGCAGTATCGTCAACATGGGGTCGATCTGCGGCATCCAGAGCCTTCCGAACCTCGTCGCTTATGGCGCCGCAAAGGGTGGTCTTCTCTCACTCACCCGCACACTCGCGGGTGCCTTCGCCCGCGATCGCGTCCGCGTCAATTTGGTCATTCCGGGCTGGGTACTCACCGAGGGAGAAATCGCACTGCACCAGGCAGAGGGCCGCACCATGGAAGATTTGAAGAAGGACGCCGAAAAGCTCCCCTTCGGTTGCCATCAGACGCCGCAAGATGCCGCCTACGCTGTCCTCTACCTGCTCAGCAACGAAAGCTGCCAGGTGACCGGGACCGTTCTTCACGTCGACGCGGGCGCCTCAACCCTGCCCATCGCCCCGGGCACATATCCCGGCTAGTCTTCTTTGCCTAAACTCCACGGAGGGGAGAGAAAGATGCCGATTGAACTTCGCGGGCAAGCACCACTCTTGCAGGTCTACGACATGCCCACATCGGTCCACTTTTATCGCGACCTCCTGGGCTTCGAGCTCGTCACTCATGCGCCGGAATACGTGCCGGGCCGCTTCCATTGGGCACTCCTCCGCCTGCACGGCGTTGAACTGATGCTCAACACCAAGTATGAGTTCGACGACCAGCGCCCGCCGAAACACGCCCTCGAGCACGACATCGGTCTTTATTTCGGCTGCCCAGATGTGGATGCCGCCTACCGTCACTGCCGCGAGCAAGGGATCGATGCAAAGGAACCACACGTGGCGCCGTACGGCATGAAGCAGCTATACATCACAGATCCCGATGGTTTTTCACTTTGCTTTCAGTGGCCCGTTTGACCCGCGTCCGCCCTCGCGAATCACCATCCGCCAAAATGGCGCTTGGGTGTAATGGCCCCGACACCTCGCATGTCTGATTGAATTTGCAGGAGGCTCCCGTGAGCGACGGCCCCGCTTATCCCTACGAAACGCGCTTGAATATCTATTACAAGGCGCTCGAAATCATCGACGAGAAGCAGCTCGCCGACGAGTGCCAGTTCCAGTGGTACAACCAGACCCTGTGCCAGGTGAACGGTTCGGTCGTCCGCCTGGGTGTGTTTCACGGCGAATACCACTGGCACAAGCACGACGAAGACGACGAGTTCTTCTACGTCATCGAAGGCCAATTGTTGATTGACCTGGAAGGTCGCACCGTAACCTTGGCGCCGCGCCAGGGTTTTGTGGTTCCCAAGGGCACAGTACACCGCACGCGCGCCACTCAGCGCACCGTCGTGCTCATGGTGGAAAATGCCGGCATCATTCCAACAGGCAATTAAACGCTGCTTCGCCGGCAAAAGCAGCCAGAATGCTCCGAATATCTAGTTGTTCGCCTCAACCTTATTGCGTGCCGGCTTCGGTTTCTGCCAGAGAATCTCCGAATCGGGCGCCTGATTCGGATAGAAGCGTTCGGACTGCGCATTTGTGGGAACAAGTGAGATATCCACGCGACGGTTGTAAGCCAACCAGGTCGTTTGGGAATCGCGTGCCCGCTTGTCGGCTGCGGGGTTCGGATTTCGCGTTTGCAGGTCGGTTACAATCGCTTTGTCCAGCGGTTTCTGCTTGCCGTAAGCAGCGGTTTCAATCTTCTCCGCAGCGACTCCTTGCGAGACCAGGAAGTCCTTAACCCGTTGCACTCGCAGTTCCGACAAGGAATCGTTGTATTTATCCTTCCCGCGTTCGTCCGTGTATCCCCCCAGCGAGAGTTTCGCCTCCGGATCATATTCGAGATACTTTTTGAATCCAGCCGCGAGGTTCGTCAGGGTTTCCTGCTGGCTCCGCACAAGTCCCAGTGTCGGGTCATCCGTCGTGGGATACGCCGTCGGGAAAAAGACGCTTTGCAGCATAACTCCCGGAACGGGTTCGACCGATCCCTTCAGCCGTACCGCGACCACCTTGGTGTCCGAGCCGCCGCATGCGTTCGTCGCCTTTAAAGTGTATTTGAACTCTTCGTCTACCGGACCATTTCCGGTTTGCGTTGGATTGAGCAAGATGGACTTCGTGCCGCTGCGATCGACCGACCCACCCGGGTCCAAAAACACCGCGTCGGAGTTGGACGCGGACCATGTCAGCGTTGTGCTTCCTTGTTCAAGGATTTTGTCGCCGATCCGCCGGTACGACACCTCCACCGGAGACGCGCTCAATGAGGATTGCACCACGGGATTGACTTCCACGGTCGTACTCGGAGTCACGACCCCTCCCGGCCCCGAAGCTGTCAACTGATACGTCGTAGTCTGGCGGGGAGAAATCTCCTTCTCGCCCGTAGTGGGCACTGGACTCATACCGCTCATGTCGGCTTCGACCGTTTCTTTCGAGACCCACGCGAGCTGTGTAGTCTGGTTGCAATCGATTTTTGACGGATTCGCTGAGACCGATCCACTCACAGGCGCCACAACGACGGTGGCACTTGCAGTACCTGCCTTGAAGCGCTGCGCGAGTTCAGGCAATGAGCCGCCAAAGCAATCCTTCTTGCACTCCGAGCCACGCGGCCAGTTCTTGACTTTCTCTTTCCCGTTCTTGATATCGACAATCACCCGCTGGTCGGCCGCCACCGTGATTGGCCCGGACCACAGTTCTTTGCCATATCGCGTCACCGTGACCTGGTGCGTTCCTGGTGGCACCACCAGTTCCTGCCGCCAAAAGAAAAGATCGTGATTGAATTCATCCACATGGCCCACGAAGTACAGCGGCTTCTTGCCGTTCAAAAGCACGGCTGCGGAAGTTGCCCCGTGGATTCCTCCAGTTTCAATCTGAATGCGACCCCGTGGGCCCGGCACCGCTTCCCCAACCGGCTCCAGTTTGATGTCCAGCGGCACTGTCTTATCTGAATCGATGGAAACTTCGTGCTCCGCGAACTTATATCCGTAATTGGCGACCATCACGTGATGCGCCCCAACGCCGAGCTTGATGACTTGATTCCCGTGGCCCATCGCCTGTCCGTCGACAAACGTATAGGCCTCCTTCGGTGTGACCGACATTTTCAACTTTCCTTGTTTTCCTGATTCTTGAGCGTAGGCAATCGAGCAGAGGAAAAACGCACCGCTACAAGCTAAACAAAAAATTTTCCTTCGTTGAAAGCGACCCATAACCACCTCCCGCGTTTTCTACTCCCCATCAGGCAAATCGCGCTGACTGCGGAGACGCTGGACGGTGGCGTCGCCCGCAATTCTGCCAGCATGAAGAGAGTCCGGCAACAAAATGCAGCGCTCACAGCCTGCCTTTCTGGCCAACGACGCCAGTACCGCAGGCCAGTTAGTTCATTGCACAAAGCTGAGTCTGCCAGCCTGCGGGTACTCCAACACTGTCACTTAACATAGTCCTAGTACTATGAAACGGCGCTGCTGGCTGTTCACCACCTGTATCCTGGCCCTTGCCACTTCCTCGTTCGCTCGAGGCCAGGTTTGGGACTTCCTCGGCCACGCGGAAATCGATCGCAATCATAGCCATGAGAGAATCCAGATCCTTCGCCGCTCCCAGTCCTTTCGTAACATTCAGTTACGGGTCACAGGTGAGCCAATTTTCTTTGACCGTCTGATATTCCACTTCGCGAATGGCACCTCGGAAGAGTTTGTGGTGAGTGGCAGGATTTCACCCGAGGAAAAGAATCGCGTCTTTGAGCTTTCGGATGGACGCACCCTCGACTCCGTCGATCTTTGGTATTACAAGGAGCCTTGGGGGCGTAACCCCCAAGTGAGTCTGTACGGCATCCACCTGGCAGACGTTGAAAGCAAATCGAGCGAGTGACTTACAGCGCCATGCCACCCGAGACTTCGATCCGCTGGCCGTTGACCCAGCGATTCTCGTCAGACAGCAGCGCAGCAATCATCGGGCCAATGTCGTCGGGAACTCCGGCCCGGCCAAGCGCAGTCCATTCGGCGACCCGCTTATTAATTTCCGGATTGTCGCGAACCATCCCGCCGCTGAAATCGGTTTCAATCGCGCCGGGCGCCACTACGTTCACGGTGATTCGCCGCGGCCCAAGTTCCTTGGCCATGTAGCGCGTCAGCATCTCCACCGCGGCCTTCGTCGCTCCATATGCGGAACTGCCCGGCAACGCAACGCGCGCTAGTCCCGAGGAAATGTTAACGATTCGGCCGCCATCTTGTATCAGCGGAAGCAACTTCTGCGTGAGGAAGTAAACTCCTTTGAAGTGAACGTCGACGATCTCGTCGAACTGCGCTTCGGTGGTTTGGTCGAAATTGGCGTGCAGCGAGCCACCCGCATTGTTCACCAGGTAATCAAAGCGCTCCTTGCCCCAGGCCTGCAGAGTTTTTCGCACGTTTTCCACGAATCCGTCGAAAGTGCGAATGTCACCAGTGTTCAGCGCGAATCCGGCCGCCTTTCTCCCCAGTCCTTCGACTTTACGGATGAGTGCTTCGGCTTCTTTCTGATTGGCGCGATACGTGAAAATAAGATCGACCCCGCGCCGCGCGAGATTTATCGCTGTGTTGCGCCCGAGTCCGCGGCTCGCCCCGGTAATAATTGCGATTCGCCCGTTCATCGACGCGACTCCTTCGTTTTTCATAAACGATCTCTTCCTTCCTCTGTTTTTCTGCGCACCAGCAGCTTACGCCCCCGTCGAACGAATCAGCGCTGCGAAGGCGCGGCATGCGCGCTCTGCTGCCCTGGAAAATACTTCCCTTTGTCAAGGTCCTCCAGTAAACCTGCTTCAACCGGCCGCCATCCCAA
This sequence comes from Dongiaceae bacterium, assembly GCA_035499255.1. GTDB lineage: Bacteria > Acidobacteriota > Terriglobia > Acidiferrales > UBA7541 > Acidiferrum. Next base: position 154,638 of record DATJZF010000061.1, read on the forward strand.
CTCTTCTCGCGTTTGCGCGCACGAGGCCGGGCCGTCGATACCGACGAACAGCGCCATCCATCCAAAGTGCTCGGCCGCTTCTTCCGTGGACTTGCTGACGACTGGCACATTCAGGTGACGCCCCATCACACCGGCGAGCTCTCGAAATGCTACTCCTTCGTCGCCGATCGCGTGATAGGTCGCTCTCGCGGCACTCTTTTCCAGTGCCAGGCGATAGAGACGAGCAGCGTCTAGACGGTGCACGCCGGGCCAGCGATTGTGCCCGCTGCCGATATACGCCGACGCATGCTTCTCCTGTGCAATCTTGATGAGCATTGGAACGAAACCATGATCACCATCGCCATGGACCGACGGGGGAAGCCGCAGCACAGAAACGTGTACACCTCGTTCGGCCAATGCGCCGGCCGCGTCTTCGGATTTGCGCGGAAACGTCGGGATGGCCGTATCTTGCTCCGTCGCCAGGGGGCCTTTACGTTGAATCAGCAAGGTTCCCGAAGTGACGACGAACGGCCGCTTTGAGCCTGCCAGCGTCTCGCCCAACGTCTCGATGGCGCGCCGATCTTTTTCAGCGGCAGTCGCATAATTGTTGAAATCGTGGATAAAGGCGGTGTGAATCACTCCGTCGGACGCCGCGGCACCGCTGCGCAGGCTCTCGAGATCCTCGAGCGAACCGTGATGCACCTTCGCGCCCGCAGCGGCAACCGAGGCGGCTGAAGCGTCCGACCTCGCAAGCCCGAGAACCTCATGTCCCGCATCGAGCAACTCGTGAACAATCGCCGAGCCGATAAAACCGGAAGCGCCTGTAACGAAAACGCGCATTGTATTCCTCCTGAACCTGTTGCCGTTCCCGCCGCTGGGCCGTCGCTTTGACGTAGGGGAGGGACTTTGCTAAAACGGAGTGGCTCTCCGTATTGTTCGATACCCGGAGACTCCCTCCGGTTATATTCATCTATGCCACAGAAACCAACAGCCAGCCCGACTCGCAAGTCCCGTACCGACGCCCAGCGAAATCGACAGCGCATTCTGCAGGTAGCCAAGGAAGCGTTTACCAGGCGGGGCGCAGACGCCAGCCTCGACGATATCGCAAGACAGGCGGGGGTGGGGCCCGGTACCTTATACCGTCATTTCCCGACACGCGATGCCCTGATCGAGGCGGTTTATCATTCCGAGGTGGACAAACTGGCGGCGGCCGCTAGGGAAGCCGCGGCGAAATTGCCTCCGGTAGAAGCGTTGCGCGCGTGGATGCTGCTGTTTGTGGACTATGTGGCTGCGAAGCACATTATTGCACCGGCGCTAAACAGTGTTGTCGGCGGCGCGTCGAGACTGTACGAATCGTCACGAGCGAAGGTCAGCGAAGCGGTTCAGTTGCTCGTGAACCGTGGGATTCAAAGCGGCGAACTCCGCAAAGAGATTGAGCCGTTTGACTTGCTTCGCGCGCTCATCGGCGTCTCTAATGTCGCGGGCGGCCCTGATTGGCAGGAAAGCGCTCGCCGTCTTGTCGACATCCTGATCCAGGGCTCGCTTCAGTCAGGCAGCCAGCCGAGACGTTGACCAGAAACACCCAGACGCCGCAGGTCAGATACGGGGCTTGGTCACCCGTCATGTTGTAACTACTCCGCTGCAGCGGGCTCGAGATCGCCGGCAATCGCGCGATTGAATCGGCCGGCCGTCGTATCGAGAAAGAAACCTTCGCCCGGACCAGCAAGGTAGAACGCGACCGAGTCCGCAAAATTGTTCGCGAACCCGTTGGCAATCCGGATGGTGCCGCGTCCAGTCGACGCATCGAAGGTGACAGTGTCGCTCCGCAGCGAATCGATGGAGACGGAAGCGCCGGTGCTCACCGCGTTCCAGGAAAGAACCGCGTGAGAAAGGTTCTGTAACGCGAGCGATCCCTTGACCGAAACGGGGCCAGGCGAAGAAGGCAGCACCTCCAAGCCGGCTCCCTGCAACTGACCCGAACTGCCTGCGGCGGCTGAAAAGGGCAGGGCCTGGCGCTCGGCAAATCCCGCCTGACGCGTACGAGATGCCTTGCCCGCGTCGGTTTCTAATAACATCAGACGCGAATCGGACGCCACGTAAAAAGCGAACATGGAGTTTCCCGCGGGCGTCACAAGGGCTAGCGTGCCGCGGCCGTTCGTATCCGGCGCGGCGGTCAAGTGGCCAGTGACCGGTGCGGAATCCATCACCGGGTCCACACCGGATTTGCTTTGATCGACAATTCCGGAAACCAACGAATTGCTGCTGACGGCGAGTTTGCCAATGGTCGCGATCCGGTCTGCGGAGTTAGACTCCAACTTGAACGCGAAGTCGCTGGAGATTTTCGCGAGCGAGAACGCAGTTCGATCTTGCCGAATCAGCCGTCCTGACAACGTCATTCCACTCGACTTGGCACCGCTGATCACTCCGGACTGATGATCGGGAGCCAACGTGAAAGCGAACTCTAATGGGCGCCCGGCGCCAGGAGCCGTCACGATCATGCGGCCTTGCAGATTGGCGTCGAGCGTGTACGCTCCAGCAACGCTTGCAACGTGCATACTCGGAGTTAGATCGCGATTCAGATCAATCGAACCGCCGGTGATGTTCCCCGCGCCATCCGCGATCAGGCTTCCCGCAGCCGAAAGCGATTCTCCGGTGGGCGCCGATCCCGAAAACTCGAATGCGATGGGTCCATCGAGCATCGACATCGCGGCGGCCGCGATCGTAAACATGTCCGTAGCGGCATGAACGCGAGTGTCGGATGGCGTGGCCGTGATGGTGATCGAATTGGGAATAGGCGCGTTGGCAGGCGCTTGATACATGACCGTGCTGGTGAAGGCGTTGTTGGTCACGTTCGTCAGAGTGCCAGCGCCGGTCGTTGGCGAGAGCGTCCAGGTGATTCCGGCGGTGTAGCCATTGCTCGACGGCGTGGTAGCGCTGAACGTGTACGTCGCGCCCGCCTGAATTGTCGTCGTAGGATTGGTGATGCTCGCGGTAATGCCTCCGCCGTTCCCACCGTTGCTGCCGCTTCCGTAGCTGCCGCAGCCCGAGCTCACTCCGGCGATCAGCACCGCCGCGAGCAGAGCGGCACGGCGCACTCCAAGATATCTCGCCATTGCTCTTCCGAGACGGCTGATGTTCGATTCATTGGTCACTTGTCTTCCCTCGCTCTTCATGGCAACCTCCAACGCGCTTCCCTGAATTCCGAACGGCGGAGCGGCCATCGGCCCCCGAAGCTCCGCAGGTGTTACGCAACTGAGGCTAAGCAAAGAGCACAGGGGCTGTGTCATGGAGAAGTCAAGAAAATGTCGAGATTGCACGACGTCAATTGGCGGGCCAGTGACAATCGCGCCTCACATACAGTCTGTGCTGTATTTTGCGCGGCCGCTGGATGTTGCATTTCCGCAGACTACGCGCCAGGCGTGCGCGACGGATTCCGGAGAAAATTTCTAGTTGGCAGCGGGAGCATCACTGTTCGAGACGAGTGGCGGACGCACTTTCCTCTTGTGAACCCATAGCCATGCAAACGCCGCGAGCAGTCCTGCGTAGTTTGCGGCCATGAACCACCGGTTCTCCCAGCGAATCCCGTTGAAACCGTAATTCGAGAGCGGCCACAGGAAATGAACGGCGAAGATTCCTTGGTGTGTCGAAATGTCGATAAGGATGTGCAGCGCCCAGCCTAACATCTCGAGGACCGGCCGGCGGAGAATCGTCCAAGCCAGCCCGAAAACAACCGCAAACACCACCAAGCTGTGGCTGCAATGATAGAGCTGCCAGACATACTGAAAATGCGGGGCGCTGCGCGCGTCGGGCAGCAACGAACGCGTGGTGCCGGTCAGGTACCACCAGATCCGAACGATTGCAGGAATCGTAAAGCTAAATAAGTCCGGGAACACTCCCCACATGGCCGCCCATCCGACGCGAAGCGGTTGGCGTGTCTTGAGGTGAACGAATTTTGCGGCGGCGCCAGTCCAAAGAGCATGAGCAAGAATGTCCATCGAGTGGCGGCCAGAGAGCGGCACCTTCAAACGGTCTTTGACGGTTCGCTCCGGTGGTGTCGGATGCTAATCATGCAGAATGTGTGCCTGCGTAGATGTGTTCATCATCACCGCTGGTGACGCCGGAGGTTCTCGCCCCGAGCTCACCGTCTAAGGCATCGCACAAGTTACTGAAATGATGGTAGTTGATAAAGCTCGCATGCAATCAAGTGGGGAGGATGTTTGCATTCTGGCTACAACCCCCCACCCCAGGGGGGTCTCGTATGTGCGGGAATAATTGGACTTAGGTACGATTTTGGGCGTAAGTGCGGGAATGATTGGAGTTAGCGCGGATTTGCTCGGGCTGCTGCACTTGTCAGAACCTAATTTTCAAAGAGCGGTGAGTCGGAAGCGCAACTCCAGCAGCTGATCCCGCCAGCTGGATACTAAAGCAGTGATATTACCATAAGATAATTTACATTCACCAACGAAATTCCGCAAGTGGGTTACGTCCTATCTGTCCCCGAGTTTCCCAACAGGCTCACTTGTTTTCGATATAGCTCGCCTCTACCAAATCCAGTCTTGACTTCAATGGATCGGTTCCCACGATCACCCCCGAATTTGCGAAGTGCAGAATGCGGTCCACCGAAGGATCGTAGCGTGGCCACTCCGGCTTTCCTCCGCCGTTCGGATCACCGGTCTTGCCGAACTCGGTCCAATAGCTGCTGGCGATAGCGGCCATAAGCTCGTCGTTTGGAGTGACTTTCTCTTTTACGATTGCGCTGGGAAGATCGAGGGTGAAGGGAATCTCAAAGCCGTGGATGGTTCCCATTAATTGGCCGCGCTGTGCCTCACTGACATATGCGAAGCGATAGACCCAAACGGCATTCCCCGCGCGAGCCATCTCATTGGCAAAATGACGCACCGGTTCGATCATCGTGCGGTCCGCAAAAATTTGTTGCTTGAGTTCGTCGAGCGTCTGGTTGCCTTGTGGATCGT
>DATJZF010000062.1:0-135976 GCA_035499255.1 Dongiaceae bacterium
GAGGACGTCACATTCCGCAGACGCCAGCGACCTCTTGAAGTTGGCCGATAGGTACTTGGGGGGGTGGCGCCCGAATGATCCGATGGAGACTGAAGAGTGAACCTTCCTACCCTTGCCGGGTGCCCCACGTTCATTTTTTGAACCCGGGTCTTGGGTTCTCTCTCCTTTTTACCCTTACACCCTTTCACTTTCCCACTTTTCGCCCCCGAATGTTTCTATTGACAATACAAGTAGTTTACTGTATAGTACAGCAATCGGAGGGAGAAAGGGTGTCTCTACACCTTGCTTCCTCCATCCTGCCGCGAACTCCCCTCCCTAGCTGACCGCCCGCCGTCTGCCTCCGGTTGCATGACTCCCCACTCACTCACCGTATTTCCGCGTCCGTACCGTACACTTCCAACCCTGCATCCGCCTTTCTTTCCAACACTTTTCCCGCTCCGTACTGCAATACAACGGGGGGATGGGGATACCTTCAAGTTTCGCGTCTTGCGACTCGTTTTTCGATTTTTTCGCCACTCTCCACGACCTCTCAAAGGAGCCATTCAATGTCTTCGCTAGCATCACCAACCGCATCCCCATCATCGGGAACCCCGAAACTCATCTCGCGGCGGCCCCGCTGCCAGCACGTCTCTCGCAATGGACGCCCCTGCCGCTACCGTGCCGTCTCCGCCAAAGAGCCTTTCTGCAAGCACCATCTCCCCGAAGGCAGCACCGAGCAATTCAGCGAGTTGCTTGAAAAAATGGCCGAGAACTTCGACACTCCCGAAGGCGTCACCAACGTTCTCCACTCCATCTTCTTCTGGTGCGCCTACGGTTACATCTCCGAACGCAAGGCCGGGGTCCTCACCTACGTCGCCCAGACCATCCTCAACTCCCAGCGTACCGACGTCCAACTCCAACGCACGCTCGCGCTCGCCGCCCGTGAGGGTCTCCCCATCCTCAATCCCTACACCGCCAAGCCCTTCCCCGAAGACCAGCCGCACAGTAGCGGCGAGTCTTCAGCTCGCCCTTACAACCAACAGGACCCCTGCTCCTCTGCTCGTAAGGGCGCCTTTACGCCGCCTGACCCTGTCGCCGAGGCCGACCCTTCGGTTTACCCCGAAAAACCAGGGGCTACGACAAACGGTCCTGCCTCTTCCCTCTCTCAAACGCCGCCTGCCCCATCCCTTGCGGATTCTGCAAAGGGCGGGTCTTCTCTTGCCGATTCTCTGCAGGGGGTCGGAGCTTCAGCTCCGACATCTACTCCGTCGCCTTCTCCGTCGTTCTCCAGCCGGGCGTTGCAACCGGCTCAAAACGACTCTTCGCCCTCCCCAAAATCTCCCCCGCCCAAAACTCCCGTTCTTGACCTCAACCATTTCTTCCCACGCGATCCGTCTCTCCCACGCCACCTGCAAGATCAATCCAACGAGCCTCCGCCGCTCTCCGCTCGCTTGTTCAACTCGCGCGTGCGTTCCGTCAAGGTCCGCCGCCCCCATCCCAATGACGACGACTGGACCATCATCAATGCCCGCTGACCGCATCCTGCCAGCGCCACTCACCAGACTGGCCAGCATCTCCAACCCCGCTGCGCCACCAGCCAGCACCTGTAGTGGCCAGTCTTTCGACTGGTCCGCGCCAGCCCGCGACCGCGTGCTATCATCCGCGAAAGAGAAACTCATGGGCCAGCCAATCCCGCTATTTTTTGCGAGGCTCCGCGAGTGGGAGAGCACGCCAGTTCCTCCCGTCGATCCGGCGGATATTCGCGCCGTCTCCAACTACGCGCGAGCGAATATCGGTCCCGGCACAGAAAATATCGCCGTGAGCCACAGTATTTACGAGAGGCTCTGCTCGCCCGGGGCGGACATTCTGGCGGTTTGGTATCGCTCTTCGCTGTTCGGGATGACTCTCAGCATGATGGCTGCGCCACTCGCGGATTTCTCTCGCGGGAAGCTGCCGAACGTGCCCCTGCCGGATCAACTCTTTCCCGCGCCCGACTGGTTGCGCGAGGACATGAAACAATCCCAGCTTCCGGATTATTTGTTCGACGTGATCGCGCGATTCCCACTCAACGGGCCCGCGAAAGACAAGGGAATGAATCTGAATTTCAGGGCGTTCATCGCGGAGTTGGAGCGAGCGAGACTCGCGCATCTGCCTGGAGATCGGGAGACCAACATGACGAACCAATCGGGTAGCGCGGCGAACGATCTGCTGCGCGACCGCCAGCCCAGCGCTCACGAACGGGAACACAGCCAACCCTGGGACGACTCCTATCGCAACGGCCCTGCGCCGTGGGATATCGGCCGGCCGCAAGCAGCGGTCGTGCGTGTGGCCGCTGCTGGCGGATTCACCGGAGCGGTTCTCGACGCCGGCTGCGGCACCGGCGAAAATACCCTGCACATTGCGGCGTTGGGTTTGCCGGTGCTGGGCGTCGACGTGGCGCAAACCGCGCTGGCCATGGCACGCGAGAAAGCACACGAGCGTGGAAGCAAAGCCGAGTTCGCCGCGGCGGACGCGTTTCATCTGGAGCGTCTGGGCCGCAAGTTCGACACGGTGCTCGACTGCGGCTTGTTTCACACGTTCGAGGGCGACGAGCGCGCACGCTACGTGGCGAGCGTGGCGTTGGTGACCGAGCCGGGCGCAACGCTGTACGTGTTGTGCTTCAGCGACGCTGAGCCCGACGCCGTGCCGCATCCAGTGCGGGAAGACGAGTTGCGGGCGGCGTTCATGCCAACCGCGGGATGGAAGATCGGCAGCCTCGAGGCGACTCGCATCGAAACGCGGATGCACGAGCACGGCGCCCCCGCCTGGCTCGCCACGATCAAAAGGATTTAGCTTGCGCGAATGGATGACTGGAGCAAAACGCAAACGTGCGGGTCTGAAGACCCGCCGCTACCAAACGCGGTTTGCGGGAAGCCACTGGAAACACAAGGCCTACGCCTCATCACCGATGCCGCTGCAGCAAACCCTGTATCGGCAGGCTACACCGGTTTTAGTACCATGGGCTCCCGTGAAAGCGCTAATCGTTGACGACGAGGTGTTCATCCGCCGCGGAGTTCGTGTGCTCCTGGCCGCTCATCAGAGTGGCATGGAGATACTGGAGGCCGATGATGGCCGCGAGGCGGTGTCGTTCGCAGCGGAATTTCGCCCCGATATCGTGGTGATGGACATCAGCATGCCGCACGTGAACGGCCTGGAAGCGGCCATACAGATCCGGCGGATCTTGCCGCGCTGCTCGATTGTGCTCTTGAGCCAATACGATGTGCCCGGGATGGAGCAGGAAGCCAAGCTGCTCTGTTCGGCGGGGTTCGTGTCGAAGTCGTCGATTTGGACGCAGCTCATTCCCGCTTTGAAGGAGTTGGACTCGGTGCCAGTGGGAGGGTCTAAAGCAGTGATCGCGCCCGGCGAGATTTGCAGTGGCGGCCCGTCGGACGCCTGATGGCCTGTCCGACTCCTGATTTTGTAGTGGCAGGTCTTCAGACCCGTTGTTGAAGCGCTCGCGGACTCGCGCCGCCACTCTGGTGAGTGGCGGTCCCGGCTTAGATGGACTTGAGCGGTTGGCCGTTGGCGGTCATTTCGCCGAGCAGCTTGGCGGAGCGGTCCTGAATGGATTTGGGCAGGCGCGCGTAATCGAGCCCTTCCGCGAGATTCTGGCCGTCGTTGACAGCGTATTGCAGGAAGCTTTGCATCGCCTGCCGGCCCGCTGCGTCGGTGCCGTCCTTCGGCACAAGGAAAAAGGTCACCCCGGTAATGGGATACGCTTCCTTCGCCACTGCCGGCGGATCGATGACGGGTGCGCGCACATCTTTTTCGAGTTCGGCGCTAAAAGCGTCAATCGCAGCACTGGCCGACGATGGGTTCGGCACAACGAAAGTTCCGGCGCGATTCTGGATGGACGCGACCGGCAGCTTGTGCTCCTTGGCATAGTTCAGCTCGGCGTAAGTAATCGTGCCGGCGTTCGTTGAGACGAAGTCCAGAGCGCCGCTGCTGCCCTTCGCGGCAATGCCCACGGGCCATTTCACGGTAAGTCCCTGGCCAACGGATTGCGACCACGCCGGGCTGACCTTGGCGAGATAGGACGTGAAAATATTCGTGGTGCCGCTGCCTTCGGCGCGATGCACAACGATGATCGCGAGATGCGGCAGCGCGACGCCGGGATTGTCGTGCGCGATGGCGGGATCCTGCCAACTGATAATGTTGCCCTGAAAAATTCCCGCGAGAGTAGTACTGCTGAGGCGCAGCGTGGTTTTTACCGTTGGCAGATTGTAGACCGCGCAGACCGGTCCCGCGGCCACGGGAATCTGCACGACCGGGAACATGTTTTTGATTTGTTCATCGGTGAGTGGCGCGTCGCTAGCGGCGAGTTGCAGCGTGCCTTGCTTGAGTTCGTCGATGCCGGCGCCGCTGCCAATCGCGCGGTAGTTCACTTGAGTATTCGGGTGCGCTTGCTGGTAGGCACTGATCCAGCGCGCCATGATGGGTCCGGCGAAGGTGCTGCCAGCCGCGCCAATCGCGGTTTGCACGGTGTTGGAGGTGGCGAACTCCTTTTCCTTGACGGTTTCTTCGCCCTTGTAATTGCAACTGGAGAGCAGAGAAACGCTGAGTAGAGTGGCGGCAGCAAAAGTTGCGCGCATGGAAAGACCTCCGCAAAAGGCAATTGGTTGCGGGCGAAATCCTACATCAGCGCGCCCAGGTAAATGTTAGAGTTGTGTTACAGCGAGTGACGGAGCCAGGAGGCGGGAATCAGAACCGCGCTTCGATCCGAAGTTCGCGGAATTAAAAAATCTCTCGTTGCCCTTGCCGCATCCAAATGGATGTGCAAGGATGTGTCCTTTGCCGCGCTCGCTCCCGCCCAAAGTGAGTCCTACTGGGACCTGGAAAACTTGATGCGCAAAACCATACACCTGTATCTCATTAAACCTTCGCAGTATGACGAAGAAGGATATGTGGTGCGGCACTGGCGCGGTGTGCTGCCGAGCAACACGCTAGCATGCCTGGCGGGGCTGACGGAAGACGCGATCAAGCAGCAAAACCTGTCCAATTTCTACAACATTAAGGTGCACCTGCTGGACGAAACGGTCGACAAGATTCCGGTGAAGAAGATCTGCCGTTCGCAGCGCTGGGGACTGGCGAAAACGATCGTGGCTTTGGTAGGAGTGCAGACAAACCAATTTCCGCGCGCGTGCGATCTGGCGCACGAGTTCCGCAAGGCGGGAGTGACGGTGATGATTGGCGGGTTCCACGTCAGCGGATACTTGGCGCTGTTGCCGGACATTCCCGCGGATATTCAGGCGCTGCTGGACGCCGGCGTGACGGTGGTGAAGGGCGAAGTGGAAGAGACCTGGCCGCAATTGTTGCGCGACGCGATTGAAAGCAAACTGCAGCCGCTATACGACTTTCTGAACGCAAAGCCGGATTTGTATACCAAGCCGATTCCGGTAATTCACAAGAAGTATTTGCGGAAGTTCGTGGCCTCGAATTTCGGGACGCTGGACTGCGGGCGCGGTTGCCCGTTCGAGTGCACGTTCTGCACGATTATCAATGTGCAGGGACGGAAGATGCGGTTCCGTTCGGCTGAACACATTGCGGACGCGATCCGGAAGAATTACGAACAGAACGGGATTACGTTTTACTTTTTCACGGATGACAACTTCGCGCGCAACAAGAGCTGGGAACAGATTTTCGACGAGATGATCAAGCTGCGCACCGCGGAGAAGATCCCGGTGCTGTTCATGATGCAGGTGGATGTGTTGTCGTGGAAGATCAAGAATTTTGTGAGCAAGGCGAAGCAAGCGGGCTGCATGACGGTGTTTATCGGGATGGAGAGCGTCGATCCGGGGAATCTGGCGGCCGCCGGAAAGAAGCAGAACCAGGTCAACGAATACAAATACCTGATTCAGGCTTATCGAGAAGCGGGAATTTCGACGCACGTCGGGTACATTTTAGGATTCCCGTTCGACACGGTGGATTCGATCCGGCGCGACATGAAGTTTCTTACCGAGGATGTGCAGCCGGACCATGCCAGCTTTTTCATGCTGACGCCGTTGCCGGGGTCGATGGATCACATCCACATGATGAAACGCGGCGAATGGATGGATCCCGACTTTAATTTGTACGATTCGCACCACGAGGTGATGCGGCATCCATACTTGAAGGACGGGTCGTGGCGCGCGACATATTTTGAGGCGTGGCGCACGTTTTACAGCCTGTCGAATATGAAGGCCATTCTGCAGCGCAGCCCGCGAGGAAATTACTGGAACAATTTCCTGCGTTTCCTCTGGTACAAGAACTCGGTGCAGACGGAAGGGCGGCACCCGATGATGTGCGGGTATTTCCGGCTGAAAGGAAGAAAGGAACGGCGGCCAGGGCTGCCGGTTGTGCCGCGCTGGGAATATTACACGGCACGCACGAAAGAGATTTACGGGCACTTGCGCAGCATGCTCCGCGTGCTAGCAGAGATGGAAGAATTGTGGCTGCAGACGCGGTATCCCACGGCAGCGGAGCAGCGCGTCGTGGAGGAATTGACGAAGCTGCGCGGCAAGTACGATCAATTGAAGCTGGCAGATTTGCAGGCGGCGTATTTGCGGGCGAAGGAGCACTTCCCTTCCCTGCGGGTGCCGTCGAAGGTGCATCTGTTCTGGGCGAAGTGGAGCCCGCTGCTGGTGCAGAACAAAGTTTATACGCGCGCGGATTTGAAGGCGTTTTGGGGCGGCGTGCGGCAGAGGTGGGATGAGCAACACTGGTTCCGGATTCCGGTACACAAGGTGCCGCTGAATTTATTGCGGGATGTGCAGTTGTCAGCGCTGTTTCTCTTTCACATGGCGAGGCAGCAGTAAAAGCGAAGAGGGATTCATCGCATAAAAAAAAGTGCGATGGCGCAGAGCTCCTTGCTTCGCTCGGAATGACTGGTAGTTTTTGGTTTAAGCGTGCCGGCTTGGAAGCCGGCGCTACACGATGATGGTGGGTTGACGTCAAGAGCCACCGGTTGAAATCCTTCGCTTCGCTCAGGATGACGGAGTGTTTATTGTTAATTGCTCCAGCGGTGCGGGCACGATGTATCGTGCCCCTACCTGCACAGGCTAACGCCTATGCTACGTATGCGCGGATTGTTACGATATGCGCTGACGGCGATGCCTAAGCGGAAACAGACGAAAAAACGAGATAACAAGAAGCGGTCGGAGTTGGCGATGCAGCTGCTGCAGGAGTTGCGCGGGCGCGTACATGCGGGGCACCGGATTGGTGTGGCGGTATCGGGCGGAGCAGATTCGGTGGCGCTGTTACATTTGCTGCTGGAGATTCGCGAGCAGCTTGGAATTGTTCTGTTCGTCATTCACTTCAATCATCAGTTGCGCGGTAAAGCTTCGCGAGGCGATGAAGCATTCGTCAGACGGCTGGCATCGCAGAGCGGGGTGCCATCCTTTGTTCACAGCGAGGATGTTGCTTCCCGTTCTAAACGGGAAAGGGCAAATCTGGAAGATACAGCGCGTCGCGCGCGGTACGCCTATTTCAGCAGAATTGCGCAGCAAGAGCGTCTCGACCGAATCGCTGTGGCGCACACGGCGGAAGATCAAGCGGAAACGGTGCTGGCGCACATTCTGCGCGGAACAGGGCTGGCGGGGCTGGGAGGGATCCATCCGGAATCGGGAGTGGTCTTCCGGCCGATGTTGGGATTTCGGCGCGCCGATTTAAGAAAATACCTGCGCGAGCGGAGGCAGCTGTGGCGCGAAGACGCAACGAATCGCGACACGAAGCGTATGCGGGCGCGTATTCGGCACAAGTTGCTGCCTCTGCTAGAGAAGACGTTCTCGCCGGCGGCGGTTGAACATCTTTGCCAGTTGGCGAGGTTCGCGCGTGTCGACAACGAATACCTCGAGTCCGGGGCGAGCACGCGAGTGTCAGCCCGCGCGAGGAAGACACCGCAGGGAACGCAGATAAAAATTGGCGATTTGCTGGGGCCGCATAGGAAGTCGGAGGAAATTGCAGACGAATCAGCGAGCGCGCGAGCGCAAAACCGATATGCGATGGCCAGCCGGATGGTTCGATTGTTGATCGAATCCGTCAGACCTCGCGGGGGGCAAATCAGCACGGTTCACGTCGACGCAATTCTGGCTCTGGCCGAAGATACAGACAGCGGTAAATGCGTACAGGTGCCGGGCGGCGTGGAAGTGCGACGGGAGCGGGAGTGGTTAGTGTTTCGGGCGGTCAGCGAATCACGCGAGAGCACAGCAAACAATTACGCAATTCCCGTCGAACTGTCCCCGGGAACAGCCACGGTTGCGCCTGGGGAACATTCGTACAAGCTGGAGTTTCGGGTGATTGACTGGCCTGCGCAAGGGCGAGAAACTAACGTTACAGGGGCCGTTCTCGACCTCAAAGTTCTAGGTGTACCCCTCGTGGTTCGCAACTGGCAACCGGGCGACTCGGTGCAATTGCTTGGTCACCAGAAGAGGCATAAATTGTCGCGATTGTTGAATGAAGTGGGCGTAAGCCGGTGGGAAAAGGTGTCCTGGCCGGTGCTGACGTCGGGTGGAAGGGTCGCGTGGATTCGGAGTTTGGGAGTGGCGGCGGAGTTTGCCGCCAGCAACTCAACGCGCAAGGGAGTGTTCATTGAAGAGGTTCCGGTCAAGTAAATGGCCAAGGTAACCAGGTATGCGGCTGGGCGGATTGCCAGCCGCGTGAAGGCATTGGGGCGTCAGATCTCGCGGGATGCGGGAGGGCGCCGACTCGATATTGTGGTGACGATGGATCGATCATTTATGTTTGCCGCCGACCTGATCCGGTTTGTAGATGTTCCCGTGATGCTGCACTTTGTGGGGGAGGAAGTGCGGGACGTAGAGCATTCCGGACATGCGCGGCGGGAAGTGTTTTTTGGCGGGCGGCGGGGGGCGAGCGGGGTAGACGCGCAGTCTGAACTGAAGGGCCGGGACGTGTTACTGCTGGATGTGATTCTGGATAGCGGGATTACGCAGGATTTCCTGCTACGTCGGATTGGGGAGAGCAAGCCGCGGTCACTACGACTGGCGGTGCTACTGGATAAGACGGACAGGCGGCGGGTGGGGCTAGAGCCCGATTACTTTGGGTTCAAAACTGCATCTAAACTAGTGTGGTCTGGCTACGGACTGGCCGCAGCGAACGGAACAGGTCGGAATAACAGGAATTTGACCGCGGGGGCATCCGCAGCTCGCCAAGGGAAGTCCAGGCGAGGCGGCAAGAAACGGCGCTGAGCAGTTTGGGCGGGGATTTGGTAGTGTTGTAAGGTTGGTTTGAGAGGTTACTGTGAATTCCAGTTCTACGGCAAAAACGATTCTTTTCTGGATTTCCATCGTTTTCCTGGGCGTGATGCTCTGGAAACTGGTGTCCACCAATGGAGCGACGGCGCGCGAGTCGACGCCCAGCTACAGCGACTTCATGGTGAGCGTGGAACAGGGAGACGTGAAGGAAGTCACGATGTACCTGTCTCCGAACAGCTACGAGCTGCAGGGAGAGTATCTGAAGCCGGCGAACCAGAAGTTCCGGCTGATTATTCCGAAAGAGAATGCGCCGGAACTGACGAAACTGCTGCGAGAAAAAGCGGTGATGATCAGCGTGAAGGAAGTGCGGAGCGGGGATTGGGTTCTGATTCTGTTGAATGCGCTCCCATTGTTGCTGCTGGCCGGGTTTGTGTTTTTCCTGATGCGGCAAATGCAAGCGGGCGGGAACAAGGCGCTGAGCTTCGGCAAGTCGCGGGCGCGGCTGCTCTCGGCGCAGCAAAAAAAGGCGACCTTCAAGGATGTGGCGGGTAGCGACGAAGCCAAGGAAGAGTTGCAGGAAATCATCGAATTCCTGAAAGATCCGCAGAAGTTCCAGAAGCTGGGCGGGCGCATTCCAAAAGGCGTGCTGTTGGTTGGCCCTCCAGGAACGGGCAAGACCTTGCTGGCACGGGCGATCGCGGGCGAGGCGAATGTTCCGTTTTTCTCCATTTCCGGATCGGATTTCGTGGAAATGTTTGTGGGCGTGGGCGCGAGCCGAGTGCGCGACCTGTTTGAGCAAGGCAAGAAGAACGCGCCTTGCATCATCTTTATTGACGAAATTGACGCTGTCGGGCGGCACCGCGGAGCGGGCTTGGGCGGCGGACACGACGAGCGCGAGCAGACGTTGAACGCGCTGCTGGTGGAGATGGACGGGTTCGAGTCGAACGAAGGTGTGATTTTAATTGCAGCAACGAACAGGCCTGACGTTCTCGACCCGGCGTTGTTGCGGCCTGGACGTTTCGACCGGCGCGTGGTTGTGGCGCGGCCAGACGTGAAGGGACGCGAAGAGATTCTGCGAGTGCACACGCGCAAGGTTCCTTTGTCGGATGATGTGGAACTGTCGATCATTGCGCGGGGCACTCCGGGCTTTTCTGGCGCGGATCTGGCAAACCTGGTGAACGAGGCGGCGTTGTGGGCGGCGCGGCAGAACCGGAAGTTTGTGGCTATGGCGGATTTTGAGATGGCCAAGGACAAGGTTCTGATGGGCGTGGAACGCAAGTCGATGATCCTCTCCGACGAGGAGAAGAAGAACACGGCGTACCACGAGGCCGGGCACGCGCTGGTAGCGGCGATGACGCCGGGCGCGGACCCCGTGCACAAGGTGACGATTATTCCGCGCGGCATGGCGCTGGGCTTGACGATGCAGTTGCCGGAAATGGACAAGCACACGTACACGAAGGACTATCTGGAAGGCATGCTGGCCGTGCTGATGGGCGGGCGCACCGCGGAAGAGATTTTCCTGGGACACATTACGACGGGCGCGGGAAATGATATCGAGCGCGCCACAGACATTGCGCGAAACATGGTCTGCGAGTGGGGCATGAGCCAACTCGGGCCGCTGGCGTTCGGGAAGAAAGAAGAAGCGATCTTCCTGGGACGCGAGATCGCGCAGCATCGAGACTTCAGTGAAGATACGGCATTGCAGATTGACAAGGAAGTGAAGCGGATCGTGAGCGAGGCTTACGAGAAGGCGCACAATCTTCTGGAGACAAACCGCGACACGCTGGACCGGATTGCGCAGGCGCTGCTGGTACGCGAAGTACTGGACGCGAACGAAGTAAAGATGCTGATGGAGGGCAAGACGCTGCCGGAAAAGCCGCGGACGCCGCCTCCTCCACAGGCCCCTCCAGCACCTGGCACAGACCCGAAGGTGGTGCGGCCGGAATTGCGGCCGGCGCCAGGGTTCACACGAGGAGATTCGCCCGCTAAGGCGTGAAGAAGTCATAAGCCGTAAGTGATAGGTTTTAGGTCAGGACCAGGCGGCTCGTCGCCTGGTCTTTTCTTTTGCGGCGGAGATGCGTGGCTCGATGTGCCGCGCCTCCGGCGCTCAACAGGCGATCGGAATGGTCCCAGCCTGGCGAGCTGGGCAAACTTCTGACGCGCCTACGGCGCGACTGCGGCCGACAACGAGAAAACCTCGAGGCTGGGGAGGCGCGCGGATTATTGCGGCGGTTGCACTTGGCATGCCGCAACGTGCTAGAGTACGCGTCCTTGGCGGAAGACTGCCGGCCTGAAGGCGCGGCGCTACGGCAGGTGAAGCGTGGGAATGCTGGAGCAGATTGTCGAAGGGCGAACGGACCTGGTGTTCGAGTATCTGTCAGCGGGGAATCGGGCAGATGCCAGGGATGCGCAGGGAGTTTCGCTGCTGCAGTGGTGCGCGTACTACGGAGACGTGAGCGCGATGAAGTATTTGTTGGAGAAGGGCGCGTCGATCACGTCGCTGGGGGAAAATCTGGGACTGGCTGGAGCGTGCTTTCACGGGCACTGGCGGCTGTGCCAGTTCCTGATCGAGCGGGGCGCGGACGTGAACCGACCGGATGGCGAGACAGGGGAAACGCCGCTGCACGCGACGCTGTGCACGACGGACCGCTTGCGGCGCAACCTCGTAATGAAGGTACTGCTGGCATTTGGGGCGAATCCGAATGTTGCGACGAAGCCGAATCAGGAGACCGGCGGCTTCATGCGCGATTGCCGGACGAAGGGGGAGACGCCGTTGCACCGAGCAGCGGCATTCGGAGATGAAGAAGCGATCCAGTTGTTAGTGGACGCAGGCGCGAAGATCGACGCGAAGGATATGAACGGCGATACGCCTTTGTCGTGGGGGAGCTGGTACGCGCGGGGGACACCGATCCTGCGCAAGCTGCTCTACGGGAATCACCGTATCCATCCAAATAACCAACCCATGGAAGCGAATCTGGTGGGAAGGCCGGTTTCTGATAAAGTGGGGTGAGCGAGGCTTTATGGGATTGAAAGACGGCGAAAATCTAAATGTGGCGTGCCCGTGCTGCCAGGCGAAGCTGGTGATCGATCCGATCTTGGGGACGGTGCTTTCGCACACGGCGCCGGTGAAGCCCGGGCCCAATGTGGACCTGACAAAGGCTTCGAACATTCTGGAAGAACAGAAGAAGCAACGCGAAGACAAATTCGCGGACTCGTTTTTCCAGGAGACGCACAAGGAAGACATTCTGGCGAAGAAGTTCGAAGAAGCGATGAAGAAGGCCAAAGATGCGCCGGCGGGGAAGCCGATGCGGGATATTGATTTGGATTGAGTTTGCGTTGAAGGTTTGGTGCTGCACGGGATAGACCTCGTTTTGGAGCGGTTGAGATCCTTCGCTCCGCTCAGGATGACGATGGGTGGTGTACGTAGCGGGGATGAGGAATGCCAGGCCACACTTCCTAACTGAATGATCCGACGAAAAAGCTTCAGGCTGAAATTGCGAAGGCGCGAGTTGGTGCTGGGACCGCGCACGTTGATTATGGGTGTGCTCAACGTGACGCCGGACAGCTTTTCGGATGGCGGGAAGTATTCGAGGGTGACAGATGCGGTAAGGGCGGCGCTGTCAATGCAGAGGGCAGGGGCGGACATTCTGGATATTGGCGCGGAATCGACGAGGCCGGGCTCAACGGGAATTTCCGCAGCGGAAGAGTTGGCCAGACTGTTGCCGGTCCTGGAGGCGTTGCGCGCGAAGCTGAAGATTCCGATTTCGGTCGACACGCGGAAAGCGGCGGTGGCAGAAATTGCGTTGGGAGCGGGCGCGGAAATCGTGAATGACGTGTCTGGACTGCAGCACGATGCGCGGTTGGCGGAAGTGACGGCACGGCACGGTGCGGGATTAGTGTTGATGCATATGCGGGGCACACCGGAGACCATGCAGAAGCTGCCGTTCGCGAAGAACCTTCTGCGGGATGTGATGGCAGGACTACGCAAATCTATTGCGGCGGCTCGGCAAGCAGGGGTGAGGAAGTCGCGAATCATCATTGATCCGGGGATCGGCTTCGGGAAGTCGTTTGCGCAAAACTATGAGTTGCTGGCGAAGCTACCCGAGCTGACGAAGCTGGGCTATCCGTTGCTGGTGGGCACGTCGCGAAAAGGATTCATCGGGAAGGTGCTGGTTTCCGGGAAACGGAAAACACCGCCTGTCGAGCAGAGGATCTGGGGAACGGCGGCAACGGTGGTGGTTTCCATCCTGAATGGAGCGCACATTGTGCGGGTTCACGACGTGGCGGAAATGGCGCAAGCGGCGCGAGTGGCGGATGCGGTGCTGGAGGCGGGGCGGTGAACTGGTGATGAAAGTAAGTGGGCGCAGGCTTACGCTATAATCTGGGCGCGAATTCAATTCCTGAGGACAATTCCCGATGAAGATGAGGCGCAACTGGTGGTTCGTGGCAGTGGTGGTCTGCTTGAGTGGTGCGGCGGCTAGTGCGCAATTACCGCCGCCGCAGACGGGCCCGCTGGGCGCGGGACAAGGACCGCAAGGAGCGGCGGGATGTTCGGCGACGGATGCGTCGTCCTGCGCACAGGCGGCGGCAAAGATCATGCCGATCGTGATGGGTGATTCACCGCTGGAGGAGAATCTGCGAAGGCTGACGGACGTGGTGGGCGGGCGTGTCTCGGGGTCATCACAGATGGCGCAGGCGGTGGAGTGGGGTGTGGCTGCATTCCGAGCGGCGGGAATCGACGTACACACGGAAAAGTACATGATGCCACATGGATGGAGTGAAGGGGCTACCCGGCTAGAGCTAGCTGGTCCAGAGAAATTCCCCGTCTCGCTGGTTTCGTTAGGCCTGTCGCCGGCAACGCCAGAGGGTGGGATGGAAGCGCCTTTGGTGTTCATTGGCGAAGGCTCGGAAGAAGACTTTGCGCACGCCGGATCAGCGGTTAAGGGTGGGATTTTGCTGGTGCACACAGATGTGAGCTACACGTGGGCGGATTTGAATCGGGAATACGACCTGCCACCACCGATCATCCAGCGGGCCGTGACGGCGGGAGCTGCTGCGATTCTGTGGGTTGGCGAGCGCGAACGGAAGCTGTTGTACCGGCACACAAATTCACCGGATGGGCGATTGGAAGAACTGCCGCAAGCTGTAGTGGCGCGCGAAGACGGGTTACGACTGGAGCGGGCGGTACTGGCGAATCCAGGCAAAGTGCGCGTGCGGCTGACGATGCCGAACAAGATTACGGGACCGGTAGAGCAGTTCAACGTGGTAGGCGAAATTCGCGGGTACGAAAAGCCGGATGAGGTGGTGGTGCTGGGCGCGCACCTGGATTCATGGGATCTGGGAACCGGTGCGTTGGACAATGGATGCAACGCGGCGCTGGTGATTGAAGCAGCGCGAGCAATTAAGGGGACGGGCCTGCTGCCGCGACGGACGATTCGGTTCATCTTGTTCTCTGGGGAAGAAGAAGGATTGCTTGGTTCGTGGGCTTATGTGCGGGAGCATCGCGAGGAAATGGATAAATATCGCGGTGTGGTGGTTATTGATACCGGCGTGGGGCGTGTGACGGGTTATTCGCTTGGCGGTCGACATGATATCGAGGCGCCGGTGAATGACATGCTGAAGCCGTTCAGTGGATGGGGCGTGGATCATCAGACCCTGGACGCACAGACGGGGACAGATCACCTGGATTTTTTGCTTGAGGGTGTTCCGACGCTGGTGGCGAATCAGGAAGTGGCGAACTACATGCAAAATTATCATGCAGCGTCAGACACGTTCGACAAGGTAGATATTCGCGAGCTGAAGTTGAATACGGTGTTGATGGCGGTGACGGCGTGGGGGATTGCGGATCGCACGGAGCCAATCGGGAAGCGGCAGACGCGGGCAGAAATCGAAGCGTTGATGAAAGAGACTGGGCTGGATAAGGAGTTGCAGTCGACTGGGATGTGGGGAGCGTTTCAGTCGGGGGAACGGGGGAGAAAGCCGTAGTTATTGGAAGATGTGCCGCGCCTACAGCGCTTCGCTCTTGGTGATTCCTGATCCCAGCCCTTGCGGGTTGGGCTAACCTCTGACGCGCCTCCATCGCTCACATGGATCGTGCGGACATGGGGCGTGGGTGCTGCGCGACCCATCAGGTTTACTCGAGGGCGCGGAGATTGCGGCGGAGCTTGTTTTTGGCGCGGTAAAGGAGCGTCTTGATCGTAGGGATCTGGCGGTCGAGGACGTGAGCGATGTCTGCATAGCTCATGCGCTTGTAATAACGGAGAATCAGCGGAACGCGGTAGCAATCGGGCAAGCGGTTGAGCTGCTCGCGGACCCTTTCCTGCTTTTCGCGGCGCAGCATGACAGAGAGAGGCGAAGGCGTCGCGTGATCGGGCACGGCTTGCAGGCCGTCTTCGGTGGCGAGAGTGGTGGTGCGTTCGCGCTTGCGTTTGCGCAGCTTGTCGATGCAATGACGGCCGGCGACCTGGGAAACCCAGGGGCGAAACGGAAGCGATTCATTGCGCTGGCCGAGAACGTTCGGGAGTTTGAGGAAAACTTCGGCGGCGGCGTCTTCGGCGTCCTCGCGATGCCGGAAGAAGCGGCGGCAGACCTGGAATACGTGGCGGTAATGCGCCGCGTAGATGACCGCGAGAGAGTCAGAGGAGCCTTCCGAAGGCCTGACAAACCTGGGGTAGAGACCCAATCCCTGATTCAGAAATGATGCTCTGGTTGCCATCGTGCACTTCCTCCCGTGAATGAGCACACCATTTGCGATTGATCCGCACCGCGTGCCGCGGACCGATGACTTTCGTCGGCTACTTGGAGCTACGGCCTCGCGGGCTGATTTTTTTCAGCCGTGGAACCGTGGCCGCCTTTGGTAGAGGCTCGGAGTAATCTTTTTTGTGTTGGCCGAGCGCTTCCGGAGAAGGCTCAATGCGGCGACGAACGACGAGAAGCGTCAAGTCGTCACCGGGCGTATTTGAGGCGGCAAAATCGAGAACGGTGCCCAGCATGGAGAAGAGTGCGGGATTCGCGCTTCTGCCGTGAGCGGCAAGCGCAGCGGCGCATAGCCGATCCATTTCAAACTCTTCATCCTCGGGATTGCGGCATTCCGTGACGCCGTCGGAATATGCGACGAGCATATCCCCCGGGTTCATGACGAGATACCCGGAATCAAACGCGGGATTCTCGATGGCGCCGAGCATAGGCCCACCGATGTCGAGGCGTTCGACGCCGGCGCGACTGGCGCGCAGGAGCAAAGGAGCGGGAAGGCCAGCATTGGTGTAGTAAAGCTCGCCGGTGCACGGGTTGAGCATCGCGAAAAACAGCGCGGTCAGCGGCGGCTCGCTTTGCTCCTTGCACAGTTGGCGATTCACGTCCGCGACGGCCCGAGCGGGATCCGAGAAAGTGCGGCCGGCACGTTGGACCAGGCTGAGGAGATGGGTGAGCCAAATGCCCGCGGTGAGCCCTTTCCCTGCAATGTCGCCCACGGCGATGGCCAACAGCCCGTCGAGTTCCATCACTTTAAAAAAGTCACCGGAGAGGTGACGCACCGGAAAGATTTCCCCGGCAATTTCATAGTCACCGGAGATGAGTTCGCGGGGCGCGCAAAGAACGCGCTGGATTTGCGCCGCTTCAAAGACCGCCTGCTGAAGCTTTGCGTATTCGCGGCGTTCGCGATCGAGTTCCTCGCGGAGGGAAAGCAGCGAGGGCTGCACAGTGGGCTGTGGCAATCCAACGTGGGAGATAGCGGGGACGCGGTGTTCGGTCAGGGCCATCATTTTTCTATCCTACGAATTTGTAGCCGACGCCATGGACGGTGAGAAAGAATCTTGGCTGGTCGGGAACGGGTTCAAGTTTCTGGCGGAGGCGAACGATGTGTGCGTCGACGGTGCGGGTGGTGGGGAAGTTTTCATAGCCCCAGACCTCGTCAAGCAACCGGTCGCGGCTGAGGGTCTCGCCGGAGTGACAAAGGAAATGCTTGAGCAGTTCGAACTCCTTGTTGGAAAACTCAATGGCCTGACCATTGCGGAGGACCTGATAGCTGCGGAGATTCACTTCGACGTCGCCGAAGGTGTAGCGTTCCTGCTCTTTGGGAACAGTTTGCGAGCGGCGCAGGACCGCTTTTACGCGGGCGAGCAACTCGCGAATCGAGAAGGGCTTGGTGACATAGTCGTCGGCGCCAAGCTCCAGTCCCACGACCTTGTCAACTTCCTGGCCGCGGGCGGTGAGCATGATGATGGGAATCGACGGCCGCTTGGATTTGAGCTGGCGGCAAACGTCGAGGCCACTCATTTTAGGCATCATGACGTCGAGGATGACGAGGTCTGGAGAATCCTGCAGGGCCTTCTCAAGGCCCTCGACGCCGTCCATAGCGGTGGCCACGCGGAAACCTTCGTATTCGAAATTGTCGCGCAAGCCCGACACCATATTCGGTTCATCTTCCACAATGAGAATCTTCGTCGTAGCCATGACCACTCCCTCGCCTTTCCGCCGTGCAGTTGCGCTTGTCATAAAGCCTCGCTCACGTGGTTGCCGGGCTGCCCGCAAGCCGCAGGGCTGGATCGATCGGCAACGCGATGATGAATCTGCTGCCCTTTTCGGGAACGCTTTCCACTTTCACATCGCCGCCATGCGCCCGGGCAATGTGGCGCACCAGCGACAAACCAAGACCGGAACCCTTGATGTTGTGGACGAGCGGGTCGCCACAACGGTAGAACTTCTCGAAGATTTTTTCCTGTTCGGCGGGAGCGATGCCAATGCCTCGATCCTGCACTTCCAGATTGACGGAGCCATTGGTGCGGTAGAGGCTGACACCGATGTACTTCTGGTCCTTGGAGTACTTGAGGGCGTTGTTGACAAGATTGAGGAGCGAGCGGGCGATGGCTTCGCGATCGACAGCGACCGGGGGGACATCACTGGAGATTTTTTCCTCGAAGGCAAACCCATTCTGTTCGATCTGGAAGCGATAGGAATCGAGCGTAGTGCGAACGAGTTCGGCCAGATTGGTCTCCTTGAACTCGTATTCCTTGCGGCCCGCTTCGATGCGAGAGAAATCGAGAATATTGTTGATGAGAGCAGTCAGGCGCTCGCTCTCTTCGCGAATGATGCGGAAATATTCGTGATACTTCTCTTTGGAAGTCAGGCGGCCAAGTTCGAGCGTTTCGGCATAGAGACGAATGAGCGCGAGAGGGGTGCGCAATTCGTGGGAGACGTTGGCGACGAAGTCGGACTTCAGCTTGGCGAGTTTCATCTCACGGGAGATGTTGCGGTAAGTGAGAAAGATGCCACCGAGCATCAAAATGGAGAGAGCGGCGAGCACGGTGTAGTTGTAGTGCAGAAACTTGGTGCCCATGTCGGCAACGGTCATGCTCGGATATTTGATGGAAGCGGTGACTCCACGAAATGCGTCCATGAAAGCACGATCAACCTCGGGCTTGCCTCCGTTCCAATTCTCGGAAGCCACCCAGGGGGTGTAGTCGTGAGCGGAGCGAAGGATGATAGCCGGAGGGTTATTGGAATTCTTGGTGTTGCTGAGAGTGTCTTTGATAATTCGAGGAAAGAAATGATCGTGTAGATAGTCGGGATCGAAGCCAAGAACACCCAAGGTCACGCGATCAGGGGGAGTGTTGCTTGGCACGAAAAACGCGAGAGCGGAAAACGTTTTTGCACCATCGCGGTTAGACCAGTCGCCGAAGAAACCGATTCCGGGATCATCTTTTTCTTCCATCATGCGCGCCTGCTCGGCCAATGTACCGGCTTCCATGGGGAGCCACTGCGACGTGCTGTGAATGGCTTCGTCAGCGAGCGCGCAGAAAGCCGCCTCGTTTTCGCGGCCGGGCTGCTCGCGACTGATGAAGTGATTGGTTTTCTTGTCGTACAAAATGGCGTAGGAAAACTCAGGATGAGCCTTCAGGAGTTCGCCGAGCTTGGCTTTGGCTTTTTCGGGATCGTCGGGACTAGGAAATTCCTTTTGCACCGGGGTAATCAGGGCGACGGATTTGTCCCAGGCTTTATGCTCGACGCCTTTGAGAACGTACTGAAGGTCGCGCGCGATGGCTGCTTCGATGGCTTTGTCGCGCTGAATATGCTTGAGGTTCCAAATACTGAAACCCATGAGGGCCAGCGCGGGCAAGGTGATCGCGAGCTCCATCAGGAGCAAGGTGCGAGTGCGATCTGTCAGACGCCACTTCTTGGACATTCTTGACCTCTTTGTGTGAGCCCCACCCTCAGGGTGACGGCA
Organism: Dongiaceae bacterium; assembly: GCA_035499255.1. Lineage (GTDB taxonomy): Bacteria > Acidobacteriota > Terriglobia > Acidiferrales > UBA7541 > Acidiferrum. Next base: position 19,429 of record DATJZF010000062.1, read on the forward strand.
AAACTATAAAGACCCCGGAAAGGGGAAGTGTCAAGCGTGGGCAAACGATTGTAAAAAGATGTAAACGGGAGAGGCGACCCAACCCAGCTAACCAATTGATTCTACGACACATGGTTGTTGGGGTTGAAGGGATCACGGGTCCGTAATGGTCGCTTAGGTGTTGGCGGCCTCGATTCAGACAGTGGCTCGACAAACGATATACTGAGTAGGTGACGCAACCCGCCGCGACCGCCCGAATCCTGAGCCTCGATTATGGGCGTAAGAAAATTGGAATGGCTTTGGCCGACGCGCATGCGCGCATCGCCGAACCGCATGACACGCTCGAGCGGATCAACCGGAACGAGGACATGCGGCGATTGCGCGAGTTTGTGCGCGATCATGACGTGAAGCAAATCATCGTGGGCTTACCACTGAAGCTGGATGGCTCGCGCGGAGAGATGGCGGAAGAAGCGACGCGCTTTGCGAAACGTCTACGCAAGCAAATCGGAGTGGCCGTGGAGTTGGTAGACGAGCGACTGACGAGTTGGCAAGCGGAGCAACTTCTGGAGCAGGAATTCGGGCGACGCATCACGCACAAAGAAACGCCAAAAGGCCGGAAACGGGTGGGCGGTATCTCCGAAGGCAAATACACCGTGGATGCGATTGCTGCGATGGTGATTTTGCGGGAATATCTGACTCAAACGGACTCAGCCGGGGAGAAATAGTTTGCGCTTTGTGCTTTCACTACTTTTGATCCTGCTTCTTGCCGGTGCCGGCGCGGCGGCCTATCTGTGGTACGCAGTGGAAAAGCCCTACGGAACGATTCCCGCACAAGGCATGTTCGTGGAGATCCCGCATGGAGCGTCGCGGCGCGGTGTGTCTCACATTCTTGAACAGAATGGGATCATCCGCAGCGCGGTGGCATTTGAGATTTATGCGCGCAGGCATCCGCGGCGAACGCTGGTGGCGGGGGAATATTTCTTCGACCACGCCATGAGCGGCAAGGACGTGTTCTGGAAACTGGCACACGGCGAGATTTTTCAGCAGCCGTTTACGGTGCATGAGGGAGACACGATTTTCGATATCGCGGCGAATCTGGAAGCAGCGAAGTACATGAAGGGTTCGGAATTTCTGGAAGCGGCCCGCGACGCTTCACAGATTCAGGACATCGCGCCGGGAGCGCCCACACTTGAGGGATTCCTGTTTCCGGCGACCTACAACCTTCCGCATAACATGAAAGCCAGGGATCTGACCGCGATGATGGTCAGAAATTTTCGAGAAGAGATGCAGCACATTGCGCCGAACCTGCTGAATGAAGGCGTGGGGTTGCCCCCGAGCCCGGTATTTCGCGCGGTGACACTGGCTTCGCTGGTGGAATCGGAAACGCCAAAGCCGGAGGAACGGCCGCTGGTGGCGGGGGTGTACACGAACCGGCAGCTCAAAGGGATGCTGCTGCAGTGCGATCCGACGGTGGTGTACGCGCTGAAGCAGCAGAACAAATACAATCCGCCGCTCACGTTCGCGGACCTGCGTGTCGATTCTCCCTACAACACATACGTACACACGGGATATCCGCCGGGGCCAATTGGAAACCCGGGGGAGAGTTCGCTGCGGGCAGCGCTGCACCCGGCGCAGACGGACTACCTGTATTTTGTGGCGAACACACAGGGCGGGCATTTCTTTGCGGCGACACTGGCGGAACACAACCAAAATGTGGCCAAATATCATCGACTGCTGAACGGGCAGCCCGCCGATCCGCCGCCGTCCCCCGCACCGATTGCTGCACGGGGCAGCGCTTCGGCCCACAAAGGCAAACGATGACAGACGCGTTGCAAACCAAAAAGGCAAAAATCCTGGAAGCCGCGCGAGAGTTAGGCATACAGCGGTGGAGCTCGGCGGAAATCGATCAACTGAGGCGCAAGTTGATTGCGGATCATGGCGAAGAAGGAAAGAGCAGCAACGACTACATCGCAGATGTGTTGAAATCGACGGGCTGGAAGGTGCAGATTTCCGAACGCGAAGACGCGGAAGAACAGTTCGAGGAAGAATTCGAAGATATTTTGCATTTCCGGACGCTAGGCGACGCGGAGGTCAGCCTGACGCGACTGGATGAATTACTACGGCGCTTCCGGGCGCATGGCGAGCCTGCGGCAGTGGAGCGGGTGATGGAGATCGCGAGACTGGGAAAGCGCCGCGCGGAAATGATTTCGCACAACCGTAAGGTGGAAGAGAAGAAACGAGCGGAGAAGCGGGAAATCGCGGAATGGTTTCGCATCTGGCTGGAGACGCCGGATGCGTTTTTCGATTGGCTGGAAGTGCGAAAAGCATCGCCGGAATTCCGTGACAAATTCGGCGACATTGAAACCTCGGAGGAATAGCAAATGCACGCCGAGGACAGCGTACCCGAACTGCCGCCGTACTCGCTGGATGTCCAGGCGATGGACCTGGGCGCGGCAACGAAGGCGGTCGGCCTGGAATTAATCGAAACCGAGAGCCGGGAGCCGTTGCGGGGGCCGGAAGCGATCGAGATCTGGACGGCGGCAACTCTGGCCATAACCGCAAACGAATATTTCGTACTGGATTTTTTCAGCCATCTTGACCGTGTACGGGAGTTTTGCAAGACCCACGAGATTGCGTTCCGGGAATCGGCGGGACGATGTCTGGTGATTTTGCAGCCTTCGAAGGATGACCTGCAACAGGTGCTGGGTCGGTTCGAAGGGGAGACGTTTGGATTGCGTGCGGGAGAAGCTGCGCGTCAGGAGGATGCGGCCCTGGAAAATGAGCTTTCGCGCAGCGGGTTGGACGGTTACCAGAACGCGTATGGACGCTACACCTTCTGTGCGATCTGCGAGCTAAGCGACGGATGGGTGACAGTGCTGAGCGAATCGTTGTGGCCCAGCGAGATCATCCGGCGGGTGCGGCCTTCGCTACAAGCGTTTGCCGTTTATATCGCGCGACCGCAATAAGCACGGGAAGTACGCTAAGATAAAGACATAGTGCCAGAGGGACTGCCTGTAGATTCGCGCGGGTAGCGCCGCGTCCATTGCAAGTGTTTCATGTTTGTTGGACGTGGGGTTTCCTTCGCGCCGTTGAGCGCGCTCCAGTGGTTGAACAATTGCTTTTCGAGGGCGGGAACACTCGATATTTCGATGAAATTTGCCCAAAAATGCATGATTTTGCTGACACTGTCCGCGTTGGCTGGCGGATGCGGTGGAAAGGGCGGCGTCACCAAGACAACAACAGTGCCGGTGACGTCGCGGCCGGTGGCGTTGGAGGCGACGCCGGAACAACTGCTGGACCGCTACAATGCCGTGGCGCGAAATCTGCAGTCGGTGGATGCGACGGTGGAGTTGAAACCCTCGACAGGGTCTGAGTATAGCGGAGTCATCAACGAATACCACGAAGTGAAGGCGTTTCTGCTGGCGTCGCGGCCTTACAACATCCGAATGATCGGGCAAGTGCCGGTGATCGGCAAGACGGTGTTTGACATGGCGAGCGACGGACGAGATTTCGAGGTGGCGATTCCATCGAAGAATCGCTTTCTGGTAGGACCCGTATCGCTGAACCGGCCGAGTTCCAAGCCAATCGAGAATCTACGCCCGCAGCATCTAATAGAAGCGGTGCTATGGCCGGAAGTGCGGAAAGAAGAGGAGACGTTGCCGGAGGAATTCAATGAGGATTCCGGCCGCTATTATGTGCTGACGGTGTTGCGAGGGGGCTATCAGAAGGAGATTTTGCGGAAGGTGTGGTTCGACCGGGCGGACTTGCACATCGTGAGACTGGAATCGTATGGCCCGAAAGGCGCGCTGCTCTCGGACGTGCGTTACGGGAACTGGCAACCGCTGCAGAGCCCGGTGGCGGGACTAGTTGAATATCCGATGTCAATTCGCATCGACCGGCCGAGAGACGAGTACCGGCTAGACATGACCGTGACGAAGGTAGTGGTCAATGAAACGTTGACGGCGGACCGTTTTGAGTTACAGCCGCCTGCGGGAGCAGAAGTGGTTCATCTGGGCGACGCGTCGGAGGAGAAGAAGCCATGATGGGCCAGTTTGTTTACCGGAATCTGTTTCACCGGCCGGTGCGGACAGCGATTGGAGTGCTAGCTATCGGGTTTGAAGTGATGTTGGTGATCGTGATCGTGGGATTGACCTCCGGAATGTTGCAAGAAACGGCAAAGAGAATCGAGGGGATTGGCGCGGACATCATGGTGCAGCCGCCGGGCTCGCAGATGTGGCTTTCGATGAGCGGGTCGCCCATGCCGGCGAAAATCGGCGACCGACTTAGAGAACTGAGATACGTGCAATCGGTCGCGCCAGCACTACTGCAGTTCAGCATGTCGGGCGGGGGAGTAGAAACCATCTGGGGAATTGATCCGGGTGAATTCCGGGCGGTTTCCGGGGGTTTTGTATTTCTGCAGGGCCGCGACCTGCAGGGGCCGGACGATGTGGTGATCGACGATTGGCAGGCAAAGGCGAAGCACCTCAAGGTCGGGGACAGCTATGAACTGCTGAGCCACAAATGGAAAGTGGTTGCGATTGTGGAACACGGCAAGGCGGGACGCATTTTTGTGCCGATCACGACTCTGCAAGACCTGGTAGGCGCGCGCGATAAAGCGACGCTGTTTCTCGTAAAGTGCAGCCGGGAGGACCACACCGACGATGTGATGCAGGAAGTGAAAGATCTGCTTCCGAGATACGAGATTCACCGGGTAAAGGAATTCATGACGCTGATGACGTCGACGAACATACCGGCACTACAGACGTTCATCAATTCGATGATTGCGCTGGCGGTGTCGATCGGGCTGCTAGTGATCTTCCTGACGCTGTACACAACCGTGCTGGAGCGCACGCGGGACATTGGAGTGCTGAAGTCACTGGGCGCAAGCAAGCTGCTGATCGTGCGCGCACTGCTGTCGGAAACGGCGCTGCTGTGTGTGATGGGAATCGCCGCGGGTGTGGGGTTCAGTTATCTGTTTCGCAGCGGTTTTCTGAAGGTTTTCCCGACGTTATCGATTCTGATTACGCCAAGCTGGATCGTGCGAGCAGGACTGATCGCGCTAGTGGGAGCCTTAGCTGGAGCAGCATATCCAGCATGGCTGGCCAGCCGCAAGGATGCGGTGCAGGCGCTTTCCTACGACTAACAGAGAGAGGCAGGAAACTAGTCAGGCATGTCAATCACGGTTAGAATACAGACGCAAAGCACGCCCGGCGCGGAGCCCGAGCTAAAGACTTTGGAGCCGATACTCAAAACCGAGAATTTATGGAAGTTGTACCACGCAGGCAAAGTGGAGGTTCCGGCGCTGCGCGGGGTGAATTTTGACGTGCTGCCGGGGGAGTCGGTGGCGGTCATGGGGCCGTCGGGCTGTGGGAAATCGTCGTTACTTTATGTGATTGGCGGCCTGGCACAGGCGTCGCGCGGCAAGGTGTATGTGGACGGCAACGATCTTTCGACGATGACGGACGCGGACCGGACGAAACTGCGGCGGCACAAAATCGGATTCGTGTTCCAACGATTCAATCTGTTGCCGGCGCTTTCCGCCAAGGGGAATATCGCCATCGCACAATATATTCACGGCGACGGCTTCGATCCGCACCGCTTTGAAGTTGTGACGAAGATGCTCGGACTGGAAGGGCGGCTGCACCATCGTCCATCGGAGATGTCTGGCGGTGAGCAACAGCGCGTGGCGATTGCGCGGGCGATCATCAACGAGCCCAAGATCCTGCTGGCGGACGAGCCGACGGGAAATCTCGACACCAAGAATTCCGAGATCGTGCTGGAGATGTTGCGGCGGCTGAACAAGGACCTAGGCCAAACGGTGGTAATGATCACGCACAACCCGGAGGCCACGGCGTATTTCGATCGGGTGGTGCACATGCGGGACGGCATCATTGTAGACGGCATTCCGGCGGATTGAGATGGCGAGCATCGGGCAAATCGTGTCGCGGACGTTTTTCTGGTCGTATGAGCGGGGCACGTGGCAATACGACGTGGCGGTGATTCTGATCGTATTGTTCGTGCTGGCGACGCCCACGCGGTGGTTTCATGACCAGCCCCAAGTGGGGCTGCCGGCGAATGCGACGCAAGTGGAGCGGGTCGGCGTGGGACTGGACGGCACGGAAACTTACCGGGTGAACGCGAGCGTGCTGGCGCCACCGGAACGAACCCCTGCGTTATCGAATGACCTCCACAATGCGCTGCAGAAGGCCAGCCCCGATTTGCGCGATGGCGGATTTTCGATTCGAACGATCGAAGCGATTCGGGACGAAAAAGGAAACGTAATCGCGTACCAAGTGGAAGTCCGGCGGTAATCGCCCTCCCGAACTCCTTAAAGCAAAGCTCACTCCGCTTATTCATCGCAGCCCAAGCGATGCCTGTGTTTGTGCGGAACTGCGTTTCTAGTATGCTGTGACCATTCATTTCAGCCTGAGGGATTCCATGCGCAATTTTCTGTGTGTCTGTTTCCTGTGTTTTGCCGCATCCAGCAGTCTGCAAGCAGCTCCCGGAGCCATCCGATGCGGGAAGCTTCTCGATGTAAAGACGGGCCAATTACTGTCAGACCAGACTATTGTTTTCGACGAGCAGGGAGTGATTCAGGCGGTAGGCTCAGCGCCAGCGCTGCCCAGCGGCATGAAGCCTATCGATCTTTCGGGTATGACCTGCCTGCCGGGACTCATCGACGTACACACGCACCTTACGGGGGATCCGGAGAACAACGGTTACAAGGGGCTCGGGGTATCCGTGCCGCGCGAGGCGATTATCGGCGCAAAGAACGCGTCACGAACGGTGCGCGCCGGATTTACCACCGTGCGTAATGTGGGCGCGAGTAATTTTACGGACGTGGCGCTGCGCGACGGGATCGATGAAGGGGGAATTCCTGGACCGCGCATGATCGTGTCCGGACCGCCGCTCGGCATCACCGGAGGGCACTGCGACAATAATCTGTTGCCTTACGAGTTTCATTACAAAGAGGGCGGTGTCGCCGACGGGCCGTGGGCGGTGCGAGCGAAGGTGCGCGAGGTGGTGAAATATGGAGCGGACGTGATCAAGGTGTGCGCGTCGGGAGGAGTGTTGAGCAAGGGCGATTTGCCGGGTACTCCGCAATATACGCTCGAGGAATTGACCGCCATCGCCGAAGAGGCGCACAAATTGGGGCGGAAAGTGGCGGCGCACGCGCACGGAACGCAGTCGATCAAGGATGCGATTCACGCAGGAATTGATTCGATCGAGCACTCGAGCTTGATCGACGATGAAGGGATCGCGCTCGCCAAGCAGCACGGGACGTACCTGGTGTTTGATATTTACAACGACGATTACATCCTGCAGGAGGGCGAGAAGGCGGGAATGCTGCCGGAATCGATTGAAAAAGAGAAGAAAATCGGGCGGCAGCAACGCGAGAATTTCCGGCATGCCTTCCAGTCCGGTGCGAAGATTGCGTATGGAACGGATTCCGGGGTGTACCCGCACGGAGACAACGCGAAGCAGTTCGCCAAGATGGTGGAATTTGGGATGAAGCCGCTGGACGCGATTCAGGCGGCGACCATCAATGCCGCCGATCTCATTGGGTGGAAAGACAAGGTGGGAACGATGGAAACCGGACATTATGCCGATGTGATTGCGGTGAAGGGCGACCCGCTGGCCGATGTGAAGGTGCTGGAGTCCGTCAGCTTCGTGATGAAGGGCGGCGAAGTGGTGCGGAACGAGAGCGCAGCCAAATAGAAAAAGAAGGTCCGTGAGGTTGTATCAGTTGAGATCCTTGACGCTTGCTCGCCGCTGGCGAGCAAGACAGCGTTCGGGATGACAGCATCTTCTTGATTGGCAGCCGGCGACTAGAGAGCGCCTAAGGTCTATTTTTCGCGGTAGACGTTGGCGAGACGGAAAGGCTTCTGGCTGAAGTTCTCGATTTCGAGTTCGCCATTCTTGTTGAATCTCACCTTGCAGAGCGGCGCAAAGGAGCCGCTTCCCTTTCCGTCCTTGTCCACGTCGAGGACCACGATGCCGATGGGATAGTCGCGCGAGCGGGTGCCGGCATAAAGTTCCGGAAAGGAAATAGGCCGGTCGGTAGCAAGGACGATGTGCTGGCCTCCGTCAATTGTGGGACGAATGCGCAGGAAACGCATTCCCGTGCCGACACCGCCGGTAGGCGACACGCGTCCGAGGTCTTTGGTGTCGGCGAACTTGCTGACCAAGCCGTCCTGTCCTTTCTGTTTCAAGATTCCGATCAGTTCATCGACTTCGCCGTTGGAGGTGACGCCGTCGATATAGATATTCATCCCAAAGGTCTTGCCGGCGATGGTGCCACTTTCGCCAACGGCAGTGGCAGCGTATTGGGCGGGAAATGGCGGTTTGGGTTCTTGAGAGCGGGCAGAAAGGGCGAGCAGAGCCAGTACAGCACAGATGAGGGATACGGCGAGTTTGAATTTCGGCACGGCGAATTCTCCTTTTGGCAATGGTTGGTTCCGGATCAGCCAGCAAGCACTTGAGGGAAAGTGGCGGGCCGCCCTCGCAGATTGCAGGTCAAAATTCACGTCCTGTTTCCGAGCTGCACCCTGCTTTGTTGTGCGGAAAAAGCATTAACGGGAAGGAGTTGCCGAAAAATACGGGATTCTCGGGAGATTCCCGGCAAATTCTCTTGAGCTACATGGCACCAACGGTTTGATATTATGCCGTGCGGAAGACAGTGCTCGTTCCCAAGCCGAAGGCAGAGTTGCTGTACTGGCGGTCCGGCCGGCGGGGCCGTGAGCCAAGGAGAGTCAGAATGCGTCAAAGCCTGAAATGGAAGTGCTTGCGAGTGGCGGTGCTGATTTTGTTGCCAGGATTGGTCGTTCTGGCACAACAGACGAGTTCGCTGGCGATCGACGGCCAGCGGGGTCAAGCGAAAGTGATTCAAGTGCAAGGAAAGAATTATGTCGAGGTGGATGGATTGGCGCGGGTGACGGGAGGATCGATTCGATTCGCGGGAAATCAGATTGTGCTGTCGCTGCCAGGAAGCAGCACCGCACCGACTTCCGCACCAACACAAACAGCAGCAACTACGACCCCGACTGGATTCTCGAAAGAATTCGTAAGATCAGGGGTTGAGGCCATGGCGCAGGTACGGGAATGGCATGCGGCCTTGCGCAATGCGATTGAGAGGGGGTATCCCTTGTCGGCGGAATGGCTGGATGCATTCCGGCGCAACGCGCAGCAAAGTTTGCGCCTGGCAGAAGTTGCCGCGACAACCGACATGGACCACAAGGCGTTTCCGTATCTGCAAAATGAGTTCAACAACATGGGCGCGCTGTCTGATAAATACATGCAGATGACCAAGAGCATGAACTACATTGCGCCGGATTCACTGGCCAACGATCCGCTGGATCAGAGACTGCTCACCTGCGGACGCTCGATGGCGTCGATGGTAACGTCACAGCAGTTCGTGGACGAAGCGGCGTGCCAATAGGGCAAGAAACAGAAACGAAAGCCGGGGTGTGCTAGGATTTCTGAGATGCGAAAATGCTGATTATCTGTCCAGAGGATCGCGCTTGAGACTATCCCGTTCCCTTTGTTTAGCGCTGATGTCACTGTCGTTCGCTGCGTTCATGCCCTGGGCGTCGTACCCGAACCAGGCCGGCGGCAAGAACAACCTGGAATTTGTGCTGTCAATGATGGATCGATCGGCGCAGGATTTTAAGAGCCTGACCGCGGCGATCGAGCACATCAAGTTCACGGCGGTGGTGAAAGATACGTCAACAGAGTCCGGCGAGATTTACGTGCGCAAGGACTCGAAGATGCGGATCGATTTTCAGTCGCCCGATCCGCGGACGATCCTGCGGAATGGAGATAATCTGTACATCTACACGCCGAAAATCAATAGCGTGGTGGAATACAACATCGGCAAAAACCGGGCGATGGCGGATCAGTATCTGGCACTGGGATTCGGCACGCGGACGGACGCGTTGCGCAAGAATTACGCAATCACGATGAACGGCGAAGAAGACCTGGACGGGCACAAGGCCGCGGTGCTGGAACTGGTGCCGAACTCCGACGACGTCCGGAAGCAAATCAGCAAGATTGAAATGTGGGTGGACGAATCGTCGTGGCTGCCGGTCCAGCAAAAGTTTTTCGAAGCCGGTTCGGGCGACTACTTCATCTCGCATTATACGAAGGTGATGAAAAACCTGAAGCTGGGGGACGGCAAATTCAAGCCGGACTGGCCGAAGGGCACGAAGATCGAGAAGCCGCGGGAGTAGAGCGGTTCACGCGCGCGTAGCGGCTTCACGTTCGAGAAGTTTCTGTTTGCGCTGAAGTCCCCACCGATAGCCCGCCAACGTTCCATCGGTACGAATCACGCGATGGCAAGGCACGACAATCGAAACCGGATTGGTAGCACAAGCGCGAGCGACAGCGCGAACCGACTTGGGTTTACCGAGAGCGCGGGCAATTTGCGTGTAGGTTTTCGTGGCGCCAAGCGGAATTTTCTGGAGTTCGTTCCAGACCCTGCGCTGAAAGGCAGTCGCTTGGACATCGAGAGGTAAGTCCATACTCGGCGCGCTACCTTCGACGCGGTGCAAAATTTCGTTGAGCCAGTTCTCGTGGTCGTTTGCCGCGCGGACCAGTTCAGCCTTGGGATATTCCTGGCGCAGTTCGTCGACAAGTGTTTTTTCGTGCTCACCGAGATAGACCGCGGAGACGCCGCGCTCAGTGGATGCGACGAGAACTTTTCCCAGGGTCGTGTTGCCTACGGCAAATCCAATTTTCATACCTTCTCCCCCTTTGCGATAAGAAGCTGGAGTCATGCCCAAGTGCAAATTGGTTTTCTCATAGAGGCGGCTGGACGAGCCATAGCCGCAAGCGTAAAGCGCGTCGGTGATGCTGGCGCCTTCGCGAAGCATTTTTTTCAGATGCCGCAGACGGAAGGCCTGCTCGAAGTCCTTGGGAGATAAGCCCGTGACGCGATGAAAAGCGCGGCGAAGTTGTGCGGGCGAGGCGTTGAGTTTCGCCGACAATTCGCTGAGGCGTGTGGATTCATCCGGGGAGGCGGCGAGCAGGGCGGCTGCCTGGCGCACCAGCATTGCGGCGGAATCCTGCTGCTTCGGGCGGCAGCGGTGACAAGCTCGAAAACCTTGCCGTTCGGCATCCTGCGGCGTGCGAAAAAAGAGCGTGTTACGGCGGAGGGGCCGGCGAGCGGGGCAGGACGGACGGCAGTAGATGTTTGTGGAGCGCACGGCGAAAACAAAAGAGCCGTCGGCCTGGGTGTCGCGGTGCAGCGTGGCCTGCCAATAGCGATCCGCGATCTGCGGCGGGATGGCGGGGGCCGGCGCGATTTGTTGTTGGGTGTTCATGGGCATAGCTTAGCGCGGGCGGAAAAGGGTATCTATCCGATTTCGTCAGGCAAATTCGATGCGGCGCCGAGGCAAGAGATTACGACTCACCGGGAGCGGGAATCGCTTCCTGGGCTTCCTGCGCGGTTTTGTGAGGCGCGGTAATGACGAGGACTACGGCACCGAGGATGACGGCACTGGCGAGCAGGATGCGAAGCGAAAGCGGTTCCGCGGCAAAGAACCAGCCAAGGAAGAGCGCCACCACGGGATTCACGAACGCATAGGTAGCCACATGCGCGGCGGTGCTGTGCTTAAGGATGTAGACGTAGGCGCTGAAGCCCAAGGCCGAGCCAAACACAATGAGATACGCCAAGCTAAGCCAGGACCGAGAGGTCACGTCGGCGAAATGAAAGTCGCGGGTTTCGCGGGTGAGCAAAGCAAAGACGCAGAGGGCGGCGCCGCCGCAGAGGGCTTCCATGGACATGGCGAGGAGGGGGGAGCGGGGCAGGGGGTGGTGGCGCGAAAAGATCGAACCGGAGGCCCAGGCAAGGGACGCGCCGATCAGAGCGAGAGCGCCGATAGGGCTTATGCGTTCGGAGTTGCCGAGATGTTTGGGGCCGACAAGTAGAATCATGCCGGCAAAGCCGAGGAGGAAGCCCGCGATGACGCGAGGGACGGGGCGGACGCCGCCGGGGCGGAGCCAGTCGATGAGCACCATCCAGAGCGAGACCGTAGCTACCAGGAGGGCAGCAATGCCGGAAGGGACAGTCTTTTCGGCCCAGGAGACCGTGCCGTTACCCAGAGCAAGTAGCAAGCAGCCAACGATAAAAGCAGTGCGCCACTGTGCGAACGTGGGCTTTTCCCGGGTGGTTCGCCTGATTATCGGATAGAAGATCAGGCCAACGACCAGGTGGCGCAGGCCAGCCATCAGGAATGGCGGGATGGACTCGACGGCGATGCGGATGGCGAAGTAGGTGGAGCCCCAAAGAACATAGACAGCGGCGAAAGAAACGAGGACCAGAGTGCGATGGGAGGAGGGGGCGGAGGAGGAGACCGAGAGGGCCTGCAACCGGGAGCGAACAGGTTGAGAGCTCATCCGAAACACCTCAAGGGAATAGGATAGCCGTGGGCGAAGTGGGGTCGAGAACCATAATGGAATGCCAGACTAGCGGGCAGGAGCGCGAGAGTTCTATCCGATTTCGACGAGCGGGAGCCAATCAGGCGGTTAGCGACACGGACGACAGCGGCGGAATGAAAGGGGTACTATACGTACTTGGTAAGGGATAAGACACTTCCGCCGTTTTCCACAGATTGACACGTGCAAAGGATAGTGGCATCTTGGGCCCCCGGCACTTTCGGGGTCAATCCGCAACATAAAAGCAGTCGAACCACTGGGCCAAATTGTGGTTGTGTCATCTCTCTCTGAGGGCGAGATGAGTGCTACGAACCGCGCAGTAGCTTGGGAAAATTTGTTGCCGCAAACGGAAGCGGCGACGGCAGCCGCAGCTAAGCCGTCGATGGTCCCGGAACCGCCGGTCGCGCCGCGGACACCCGCGTTACGCGTGATGCCGCTGCTAAGAGATCCACAGCCAAACCGATTTGTGAGAGTGCCGACGCATGCGGTGGGCGTCTATACGGAGCTACGCGAACGGCCGCGGGCGTCGCTGAAGCTGCCGCTGAAGCTGCGCAGCGTGGAAGGCGTGCTGGAAGAGTATCCAATCACGCTGGTGACGCGGGACATTAGTTCGTCGGGCGTGTACTTTCTGTGCCCAAAGGCATTGGCGGCAGGAACCGGAATTGAACTGGATATCGTGCTGGTGAGCCGGCCGCTGGGGTACGGGAATGTGGTCGTGTCGTCGAAGGCGCACGTGCGGCGGTCGGAACCGGCAAACATGCCGGGGTGGTACGGAATCGCGGCGAGCTTCGATGATTTCGCGTTCGATCGCGATGATCAGATACCGGGATGGTTCCCGGTGGTGGACTGAGACGGACCTTTCCTAGTTAGGCGATTAGCCAATTTCAATTTGGAGCTGTTGCTAAAGAAAGGCCGCATCTATGAGGCGGAGGCCGGTGTCAAGTAGGAAGAGTCGGCACACGGATGCGAAGGCGTGCGAGATTGCTTTGCAACGCGTGTGTTGGCCTCGTTGTTCGTGCGCACCATTTGGCATGGAGATCGTTGCTTGTGACGTTTTCGCATTCTGATCAAGCGACCTATGGATTTCCGGATCGTGATCACCTTAAAACCGGAGGGCGCGGCACCCGGCGGTCCCTACAAAGGGGTAAGAGCGGCCCCACCCTTTCGCCGAAAACGCGAAAGGATGGGGCACCCGGCACCCACATCTCACTCCCTTATTTAAGGGTGCGCCACCGCCCTAGGGTGCGGACTGTGCGGTGCCGTGAGCGCCGTGTAGGAGCGGCAACTGGGAGGCGAATTCGAGGTCGATCATCATGCTGATGCGCTCGTCGAGCTGAAAGAAGGTGGCGGCTTTCTTGCCGGGCAGGGCGTCGCGCACGGCGGGCAGATACTTGGAGCGCAACTGGACAACCTTTTCATCCACTTCCAGCCAACGGCGCATGAAGATCATGGCGTCGTCGTTGGACATCGACTGCCAATTCGACGAGTAATTGTGGAGCATCGCGAACTTCTCGTCATTGACCTCTTTGAGTTCGGTGGAATATTTCTGGTAGACGGCCCAGAACTTTACGGCTTCGGATTCGGTCATGGGGAGATTTTCGGCGATCAGTTTCTGCTTCTGCTTGCGGATGTCTTGGCGAAGCATTTGCAGGTCCTGCGGGGACATCCCGTGAAGCGGGACGGTGGGTTGCGGCGCACCCTGATCGTGCACCTGGGCGAAAAGGCCCCAGGCGAGAGACAGACACGCGACAGCTAAAACGACTGTTGCGATTTCCTGATATTTCTTCAATGTGGCCCTCCGGTATTGGAAATTCTTGATTGATTCCGACTTCCGATTTTTGGCCAATCCTTTTCACAGCAGAAAACGGACGCGGCCGGTGTGGAACTCAAAGACGGCGCCTACCAACTTCTTTTTGCCTTCGCGCGCGGCGTGTTGCCCTTCCGGAGTTTCCAACACTTGCTTCATGGACCAGCGGACATTCGCTTCGACAGCTTGTGTCAATTGATCCTGACCGGAGAAGTGCGGATCCAGTTCCGAAAGGCCGGGAACGATGTTATCGACCAGGACCTGAATGCGAGATTTCTGTTTGGTACCCTTCGACCTGGTTTCCAGCGCAGCTTTCACGGCGCCGCACCCTTCATGACCAAGAACGATGAAGAGAGGGGTGTGCAGATGCGAACCGGCGTACTGGATACTGCCCATGACCTCGGGTGAAATCACGTTCCCGGCCACACGAATGATGAAAAGCTCCCCGAAATTCGCGTCGAAAATCAGTTCGGGAGGAACTCGCGAGTCGGCACAGCCAAGAATGGTGGCGTAAGGATGCTGCCCCTTGGCGAGCGCAGCCAGAGTTTCCTTGCAAACCGTGGGGAAGCGGGCCTTGCCAGCTACAAATCGCTTATTGCCCTGAACTAGTCTACGCAGTCCTTCTTCGGCGGATATCAAGAGGCTCCTCCGTTCTGAAAAATGTGTTCATTTCGTGGGTTGCCTGGAGCTGGGCGCCCTTATGGAAGTGAAGTGAGGATATCAGAGTCGGGGATGAAATGAATGCGAGATGGGCTCGACTGAAACCGAATGCTTCGATTCGCACGGGAGATTCCTCGCACGAAAATGTGCGATGGAGAAGAGGCCCTCGGTCGCTCAGAATTACGGTGTTCCGTAGTGGCGGCGCGCCGGAAATAACAGACAACGAGGCACACGCTAAAGCCCAAGCTACATAAAATGCTAAGCTGGCTGGCATGCGCGCGACGAATGGTCTGAAGGGTGTGCTGTTCGATTGGGACGGCACGCTGATTGATTCGTATCATGCGGACTCGCAAGCGTACCTGGCGATGTTTCGGGAGCTGGGGCTCACGTGGGGCATGGCGGAACTGGACGCGCACTATTCGCCGGACTGGTATGTGGTGTACCGCGCGGCGGGAATTGCCGAAGACAAGTGGGACGAAGCCGATCGCCTGTGGCGGGCGCATTATGTGAAGCATCCATCGAAGCTGATGCCGGGAACGCGCCAGGTGCTGCGTGCATTGGGACAGCGGCACAGGTTGGGGCTGGTGACTAGCGGGGACCGGCAACGGGTAATGAAACAACTGCGGAAATTTGCGCTGACGCGATTGTTCTGTTCGCGGGTTTGCGGCGGGGATACAGCCGAGAAAAAGCCGCATCCGGCACCGTTGCTGATGGCGCTCGAGCAGATGAAGCTGCCCGCGGAGCAGTGCGTATACGTGGGAGATACGCCCGAGGATTTGGAGATGGCACGGGCAGTGGGGATGACGGCGGTGGCGGTGTTGGGGCCGTTTCCGACGGAGAAGCGGTTGCGTGCGGCAAAGCCGGAGTATTTGTTGGAGAGGCTGGAGGAGTTGCCGGGGTTGTTGCGGGGGATGGCGGTAGACAGCAGTCAGTAGTTGGGAATCGGTGGATGCGTTCGGATAGTTGATTGCGCAGGTTTTACGCTGAGACTCTTCGCCTATCCTCTTCGGATAGGCGAAGAATGACAATTCGCTGCACTTTGGGGATTGTGCGGACATGGGGTCCAGCAATGCTGAACCCTACAAAGACGAGTCGGAGCAGCGTCGAGTCTCGGTTAGGGCTTAGTTGGCGGCGTTGTGGCGGAAGGCGCGGCGGTGCCTGCGGGCAACGGGGGGAAAGGTTTGAAGTTGGACCACTTGATGGTGACGCGGATGGAGATGTCGCGGTCTTTCATTTTGTAAATGCCTTCGGCGCGGGAGTAGTTGGGAAACCAATATTTGCCGTCGACATTTTCGCGATAGGTTTCGAACATATCGAAAGGCAGAGTTGGCGGCTTCAGAGGGCCCAGGTCGGTAACCCACTTGCCGTAGGTTTTCACCACTTCCAGATACTTTTGGTCGACCCAGATGACGCCGTCGAAAAGCGCGTGCTGGCGGTCGAGAGTTTTCGGTGTGACCTGAAAGATATAGCAATCGACTTCATCGATCTGCTCGGTGTTGAGGTAGGTGAGATTGTACTTGGAGAGATTGGACTCGCTGACGGGAAACGCAGGAATGCGCGTGAGGAATTGCGCGTCTTCGGGTTCGAATTGCAGGTACTGCAAAGACGTGGCGGGGGCTTCGGTGGCTTTTTCGTAGAGCTTGCCATCGCTGGAACGGGCGGCATCGTAGGTGGCAATGAACTCCCCACTGGGACGCCCGTCTGGACCGAATTCCTGGATGCGAATGGTTTTGCGGTAGGAATATTGCGGGCGCGCGTTGAGGTAGACATCTTCTTTTTTGGCGAAGCCTTGAATGATTTGCGCCGGAGGGAGGGAGGGGGGGGCCTCCGCTTTGAGGACTCCGGTGACGCGCTTGACTTCATGCTCGGGGGGAGGGGTGAGCGGGCCGGCGGGATTTTCCTGGGCGACAACCGTGCGCGGGGCCGCAAACAGTACGATCATGAGCGTGACAGGAATAAAACGGGCGATGCCGTAACGAAGGCTGAAATTAGGACTGGCCATATTTTGTTAGATGCGACTCATTGTACATCCGCAGCGCGGCGAGTGTGGAATCCGCCGCACCCGAAGAGGAGCGGTTTCGTTAGAATCGTACGCATGGAAGGTCCGGCCAGCGAGCACATCAATCTGTGGAAGAAGCAACTGGGGAACGCACCCGATTGGGTGTGGGAACGAGAAGACGCGGAGACACTGGTTCTTGCCGACAACGGCTTGCGAGAGATTTCAGGGAGAATTGGTCAACTCAAGAAGCTGCGCATGCTCGATCTGGGACATAACGAGTTGGAGAGCGTCCCGGAGTCGCTGGGGGAGCTTGCCGGACTGACGGATTTCCTTTATCTGCATGACAACCGACTGAGCGAGTTGCCCGCATCGCTTTCGAGGCTGACGGGGCTGCGTTACTTGAACATTGGTGAAAATCGATTTGAGCAAATACCGGAATGCGTGTGCGGCATGGCCGGATTGGTGGAGCTGCAAGTCTCGGGCAATCGGATCGAACGGTTGCCGGATTCGTTGAGTCGCCTGGCGCGATTGCGGGAATTGCACTGCCGAAACAGCCGATTGAGTTCCCTGCCCGGATCGATTGGAGAGCTTGCCGAGTTGCGGCAAATCCATCTGCGGGGGAATCCGTTGCGGAAGCTGCCGGCGGAATTGGCAGCGATGCCGCGGTTGGAAAAGCTCGACTTGAGATGGGGTAGAGACGCTGGAGTGGCCGGAGTGGCTCGGGGAGTTGGAGGCGCGGGGGTGTTTGGTGTACCGGTGAAGGTTGGGGGCGTTGTAGGGTCGTCCTTCTGAGGCCGACCTATTCCGACAGTACACGGTGAGCGGACCGCCTCAGAAAGCGATCCCTCCGTCGTCACGTCATTCCGAGCGAAGCGAGGAATCTCTCTTCGCAAGAACCAAAGAAAAGAGAGATTCCTCAGTCCGCAGACTCCGTTCGGAATGACGTGCTTTCTTTGCGGCGGAAAGAGGTTGGCGGCATGAACGCTGACGCCATGACGGGCCAGCACGGAGGGAGTTCATCCCGCGAAAGACGCGGGATGGGGCGGAGGTGGCGCTCCCAGGCTTTGGTAAACTGAAAGCATCGTGACGAAAGATTTGGTGGCTCGGCGGTACAACGTTTCTGGGCGTGTGCAAGGAGTGGGATTCCGGAACTATGTCGAGCATGCCGCGGCCAGAATCGGCGTTTCGGGCTATGTACGCAACCGGCGAGATGGGCGAGTGGAAGTATTCGCGATGGGCTCACCGGAAGAGTTGAAGCAGTTACGGGTGGGGCTGGAGCGCGGGCCGATGATGTCGCGCGTGGATGCAGTGACGGAAGAGCCCGACGCAGTGGAAGCGAAATACCTGGGAAATTTTGTGATTGAAATAACGATTGAGTGAGGGCGAATGGACGATCTGAAGAAGCTGATTCGCGAAGTGCCGGACTATCCGAAGCCGGGGATTCTGTTTTACGACTTGACCACGCTATTGAAAGACAAGAAAGGATTCCACGAGCTGATTGACCGCTTCTGCGCGCACTACGTGAACCACAAAATCGATGTTGTGGCAGGGATCGAGGCGCGGGGATTCATCTTTGCGCCGGCGTTAGCCTACCGACTGGGCGCGGGGTTTGTGCCGATTCGCAAGCCGAAGAAGCTGCCAGCCAAGACGGCGCGGGTCTCGTACGCGCTGGAATATGGAACGGATACGATGGAAGTTCACGAAGACGCGGTGCAGAAGGGACAGCGCGTTTTGCTCTGCGACGACCTACTGGCGACAGGAGGAACAGCGGCAGCCGCGGTGGAGTTGCTGCGAATGTTGGGCGCGACGGTGGAAGGCGCGGCGTTTGCGGTAGAACTGAGTTTCTTGAACGGGCGAAACAAACTGCAGGGCCTGGATGTGTTTTCGTTGATGCGATACGACAAGTAGGAATAGCCGATGCCTTCAACACGGAGAGATTTTTTTGCGATGGCGGGTGGTGGTGCGGTGGCGTTGAGCAGCGGAGCCGAACTGCTGGAGGCCGGGCAGGTGCCGGGGCATGTGGAAGGAGCGTCGCCAGGAGGGCAGCAGCGAGAATTTACGAGCGTCATGGCGATTGCGGCGCATCCGGGAGACGCGTTTTTTGCAATGGGAGCGCCGGTGGCCGCAGCTACGCATGGCGGAGGCAAGGGCTGGCTGCTGAGTTTGTCGCTGGGAGAGCGCGGATCAGCCACGATTCCGGCGCAGCAGTACGGAGAATTGCAACGGCAAGCGGCGGAGAAAGGCGCGGCGCTGATTGGAGCGAAGGCACTGTTTCTCACTTACCCGGATGGGGAGATCCCCGTCAACGAAGAAGCGAAGTTCGCGGTCTGTGACGCAATTCGCGCGTGCAAGCCGTCGACCATCGTGACGCACTGGAAAGGAAGCTGGCACAAGGACCACCGGGCCTGTCATGACGTTGTAAGTGACGCGATTTTTTACGCGGGGTTGCCAGCGATTGCGCGCAAGGACCCTGCACACGCGGTGAGAAGAGTGTATTTTGCAGACAATTGGGAAGATGCGGACGGGTTTGTTGCGGACACGTATCTGGAGATCACGCCAGTGTTCGAGGGCTGGCTGAAGGCATGCGGGGGATTTCCGATGTGGCGGGGAGAGAACGGGTTCCGATACAACGATTACTATTCGAGCCGTGCCGTGGGGCAAGGGTGTCTGAGTAATTTCAAGCACGCGGTGGCGCTGATGTCGGCAGAGGATCAACGTGTGGTGCGAGTTCCTACGGGTTGAGTCTGTGCCTGTACGAGTGGCCAGATCGACGTACCCGGCCTTGGGGACGGCGCAGGCAGAGTTGCAAGGGCTATGATATGGAGTATGAACGCACCGAAAGCGGCGCCGATCCAGCGGTGGGCGAAGGCGCGGCGGAGCCAGCGAATCGAATTGAATGTGCCGGTGGTGGTGTACCGCGGGCCCGGACAGGGTCCCCAATTTTACGAGACCACGCAGACGCTGGTGGTCAGCGCGCACGGCGCACTGATCGCGTTGACCGACCTGGTCGCGCCCCGGCAGAGACTGCAAATGCAGAACCGCAATAGTGGAGAACACCTGGAATGCCGGGTGGTGTCGGTAAAGAAGGCGCCGATCGGACCACCGAAAGTCGCGGTGGAATTCACGCAGGCCACGCCGGGGTTTTGGCGAATCGCTTATCCTCCCGCGGATTGGAAGACGAGCATTTAGGCCATTCGGTTGGAAGACTGACGCAGAAATGTCAAATCTTTGACCGTTCACAGGAAATTCAACAGGCATTCATTCGCGACGCAAGCTGCCCCCTTCCAATAACAGCCGCAGTAAAAACCAAGGGGGGCCCTACTTTGAAACAGAATTACATTCGTACCAGCTTGCTTGTATTCGTGTTCTGCATTTTCGCAGCGTGCTGCACCTCAGCGCAGACATTGCCGGTGCTAGCCATCGGCACACTCGACCAGTCTCGCGCTGGAGAGTGGGCCGATCTATCGGGGCTTAACTATTCATTAGAGAATGGAGTGAAAGCAAACTTGCTCGGCGGGTTTGGGTCGGGGATTGCCTATGCGTCGGGAAACACTTTCCTCGCATTGCCCGATCGCGGACCGAATGCCGTGGAGTTTGACGACGCCATCGACAGCACGGCGAGCTACGTCAACCGGTTCCACACGGTTACGATGGATCTCAATCAGAATCACAGCGGTGCCGGATTGCCGTTCACGCTAAAGCCGACGTTGCGCGCGACAACGCTGTTGTGGAGCTTGACGCCGCTGACCTATGGCACCGGAAGCGGACTGGGCGTAGGCTCGGGCGTGCCACCGATCAATTATCTCTTTTTTCACTTTTTCACGGGCCGCTCGGACAATTTTGACGCCACGCAAAACTCCGGGAATCCGAATAACGCGCGCTTCGATACTGAGGGGATCCGGGTATCAAACGATGGGCAGTGGGTATTCATTTCGGACGAGTATGGCCCGTACGTGTACCAGTTCAGCCGGCTGACCGGGCTGCGCGTTCGCTCGTTCCAGTTGCCCGATTCCTTTTACGTGACGAACCTTTCGCCGATCGGAGCCAACGAGATCAGCGGGAACGCGTCGGGACGCGTGGCAAACAAGGGAATGGAAGGACTGGCGATTACGCCTGACGGCAAGACACTAGTGGGAATCATGCAGAATGCCCTGATTCAAGATGCGTCCTCGGGAGGAAAGAAGGTTCTTCGGATCGTGACCATTGATATTGCGTCGGGGCAGGTGACGCACCAGTACGGGTACAAGCTTACGTCCGGATCAGGAGTGAGCGAGATCTGCGCCATTAACAATCACGAATTTCTGGTCGATGAGCGCGACGGCGACGGCCGCGGAAACGGGGACGACGCGGTGGTAAAGGAGCTCTTCAAAATCGATCTGGATGGCGCGACGGACATCAGTGACATGGACGGGGCAACCGCCACGACGAATGCCGTGGCCAAAACGCCGTTCCTGGACATCGTGGGGTCGTTGAGCGCAGTGGGAATTGCCGCGGGTGAAATTCCCGCGAAGATCGAAGGCGTGGCGTTCGGCCCTGACGTGAAGTACAACGGAAAAACCGTACACACGTTATGGGTGGCGAATGACAACGACTTCCTGCAGACCGTTCCGGACGCGAACAACGTCCAGATTCCGAACCCGAACCAGTTTTTTGTGTTCGCGGTGGGCGATTCGGATCTGGGCAGTTCGAAGTTCGTGCCGCAGCAGTTCCGTCATTTTGACGAATAACCCAGCAGATTGATTTCCGGCGGGCGCGAAGGTAACTTCGCGCCTATCCGCTTTTCTGGTTCAGGCAACTTGGTGACGAACAGGCAAAATTCGCTAATAAATCTCGGGGACAAAGCGCTGCGTGGACATTTTCGGCCGTTTGTACTGGTTTGATTGCCGGGGAGGCAAATCGAATTCGACGGGCGTCATATCGTGGTACGGGACCTGTCGCAACAGATGCGCGATGCAATTCAGGCGCGCCCGCTTCTTGTTGTCGGCGTTCACGACGTACCAGGGCGACTTCTTCGTGTCGGTGTGTTCGAACATTTCGTCCTTGGCCCGCGAGTAATCCACCCAGTGCCTTCGCGATTGCAGGTCCATAGGGCTGAGCTTCCAACGCTTGATCGGGTTGCTCATGCGTTCCTGAAAACGTTTCTCCTGCTCCTCATCGTTCACCGAGAACCAATATTTAACGAGAATGATCCCGGAGCGAATCAGCATCTTCTCGAAGACGGGACAGGAGCGTAGGAAGTCGCGATATTCTTCTTCGGTGCAGAATCCCATGACGCGCTCGACGCCGGCGCGGTTGTACCAGCTGCGGTCAAACAGAACGATTTCGCCGCGAGAGGGCAACTCTGCGACATAGCGCTGGAAGTACCATTGGCCGCGCTCCTTTTCGGTGGGTGTACCGAGCGCGACGACACGGCATACGCGAGGATTGAGGCTTTGGGTGATGCGCTTGATAACACCGCCCTTCCCGGCCGCATCGCGGCCCTCAAAGAGCACACAGACGCGCAGCCCTTTCATGCGAACCCATTCCTGCAGTTTGATGAGTTCGAGTTGGAGATAGGCGAGTTCCTCCACGTATTCATATTTCCTCGGCGGTTTACGCAACTTGGCTTGTCCGAGGACGTGCCAGATCTTCTCGATCTTCGCGGTCTCTTTTGCATTTCGGAGCACTTCGCCACTGGCTTTTGGATGTACGCGCGTTTTGCTCATACCGCACATGCTAGTTCGCTGGGCTCAGTTGAGCGAGTGAGCCGCATCACACATGCACAATCCGTTAACGATGAAGGAGACGCTGGCGGAGCGCTTCGAAGAGGACCACGCCGGTGGCTACGGAGACGTTGAGGGATTTGACGGGGCCGGTGGTGGGAAGGGAGACGACGAAATCGCAGCGCTTGCGGGTAAGTTCGTGGAGGCCGTTGCCTTCGCCACCCATGACAATGCCGGTGGGCGAAGAGTAATCGACCTCGGTGTAGGTCTTGTCGGCATCTTCGTCGAGGCCAACGAGCCAGTAGCCGGCCTCCTTCAATTCTTCCATGGTACGGGCGAGATTGGTGACCTTTGCGATGGGGAGATGCGCGAGAGCTCCGGCGGAGGCGCGAGCGACCGTGTCGGTGAGTCCGACGGCGCGGCGTTCGGGGATGACGATGCCGTGTGCTCCGGCGGCGAGCGCGGTGCGAATGATGGCGCCGAGGTTGTGGGGGTCTTCGACGCCGTCGAGAAGGATGACGAGACCACGCTGGCCATTGGAGGCGTTGGCGGCGGCGAGAATGTCTTCGAGTGTGGCGGGAGCGCGGGCGGAGGCGACAGCGATGACGCCTTGATGATCGCGGGAGTTGGCAAGGCGATCGAGCTGAGCGCGGTCTTCGAAGCGGATGGGGATGCTGCGCTGGCGCGCGAGCTGCACGATTTCTTCGATGCGGGAGTCCTGCCGGCCTTTGGCGATGACGATGCGGTCGAAGGTGTTGCCGGCTTCGAGGGCTTCGCGGACGGCGTGGATGCCGGTGAAACGGTCCATGGAAAGCAGTCTACAGTTTTCAGCCGACAGTTGACAGTTTTCGGAGGGAGGCGAGCGGTTTTGATTGAAGAGGACGGATCGGTTGAGATCCTTCGTCGCACAAAGCGCTCCTCAGGATGACAAAAGTTTTGTACGACGATGAGTCTTGATCCGGAACCAGGGAAAGAGCGTCAATGGCGTTGGATCGTCAGAGCCCACCCTTTCGCACACTTCGCGAAAGGATGGGGCACCCTCAAGCACTTGGTGGATTGGCTCGGCATCGTTGGCGGACCGCCTCGGATGGCGGTCCGTACAAAATGCTTTAGTCGAGGAGAGAGCAGAATTCGAGGATGCGGGCGCGGATGGATTTGATGGGGGCAGCGAAGGGGAGAGGGGCGGCTTCATCGACGAGGAGGATGACGCGGTCGAGTTCGCCTTCGCCGGCTCGCCCTGCGAGAACGAGGCGAATGGGGTGGAATAGATCGCGGCCACGGATGTCGAGCCTTTCTTTGAGCAACGTGACGGCTTCCTTGAAGCGGTCGGAGGTAAAGGGCGCGGGGTCGAGGAGGAACAGGGCGAGCTCGCGGATGACGTCGCGGGCAGCGTAGCGGGTGAGCACAGCGTGAGATTCGGAAGTCTGGAGCGAATGCGCAGCGTCGTAGGTGAAGACGAGGTGGAGAAGGTCGTGGAGGCCGGTGCGGTCGAGGGCGAAATGACCGAGGAGCGCGGCGGCGCGTTCGGCGAAAGCGAGGTGTTCGGGGGATGGATCGGCGATGAGCCAGGCACGTTCACGAAGGATGGAGAGGACATCCTCGCGGGTGAAAGGATTGACGTGGGTGCCGTGTTCGGCGATGTGGTCATCCTGGGGCATGGGAGTAGTTTAGCGTGGGCGCGAGGCGCGGGCAGACGAAAGGAGCAAGCAGAAGGCGGCCGTACACGGGCACGATTTATCGTGCCCCTACGTCAAGAGGACAAGGTGGCGACGACGTGGCAGGCGATGGCTTCGCCACGGCCAACAGCGTCTACGCCTTCGTTGGTCTTGGCTTTGAGGTGGATTTTTTCGGGCGGAACGCTGAGAGACTTCGCGAGGGCTTCGCGCATTTTGGGAAAGTGTGGGCCGAGCTTGGGGCGCTCGAGAATCACAACGACATCGACGTACTCGACTCGCAGTCCGTGTTGATCGAGGAGTTGGCGCGCGTGCTCCAGAAAGAGCAGGCTGTTGGCGCCCTTCCACTTGGGATCGGTGTCGGGGAAATGCTTGCCGATGTCGCCGAGTCCCGCGGCGCCAAGGAGAGCGTCGCAGAGGGCGTGGGCGACCACATCACCATCCGAATGGCCAACCGGCCCCTTGTCGAAGGGCACGTCTATGCCGCCGATGATGAGCTTGCGACCATCGGCAAGGCGGTGAAGGTCGTAGCCGATGCCGCAGCGAACGCTCATGACTTCTTTTGCTCGGAGTGCAGGTAGAAGCGGGCGAGTTCCATGTCGGCAGGCTTGGTGATCTTGATATTGCGTTCGGAACCGAGGACGACGTAGACCTCCGTGCCGAGACGCTCGACGAGACCGGCTTCGTCGGAGGCGCTGACGCCATCGACGGCAGCATCGGCGAAGGCTTCGCGGAGGAGCGTGGTTTCGAAGACCTGGGGGGTTTGGGCGAGAACAACGCGTTCGCGCGGGATGGTGGCGCTGATGAGAGCGACGTCTTCGGGAAGGCTGCTGCGCTTCACTTCCTTGACCGTGTCCATAGCGGGAATCCCGAGGATCGCCGCTTTGCGACGGCGAGCTTCCTCGATGACCCGGGTAATCTGTTCAACGGTGACGAAGGGACGGACGGCATCGTGGACGACGACGAGTTGCGTCGCCTCCGGGACATGTTTGAGGGCCAATCCCACGGAAGCCTGGCGCGAATCGCCGCCCTTCACGACTTGGACCGGCTGATGGAATTTCTCGGAGCGGATACGCGCTTCCAGTTTCTCCACTTCGTCGCCGCGCGTGGCCACGATGATCGAAGAGATGAGCGGGCAAGCGGCGATGCGGCGAAGACTGAGGATAACGATGGGAACGCCGTCGAGTTCGAGAAACTGCTTCGGGGTCTCATGGCCCATGCGCGTGCCGAGACCTGCCGCGGGAAGAATGGCAGTGATTTGACTCATTGGATTGAGAGCAGTCCGGCGAAAGCGGTGAACCAGGGCGGCTTAGGACCGGGTTGCAGAAGGAAGAGTGTACCTCAAGGGGAGGGTGGAAGCGAAGGGCGGGGGGTGTACGGCGAGGTACGGGGTAAGCTGCGAAGGAACGAAAAGCAGAAACGAAGAGAGGACCCACCCTTTGCACAAAAACGGTACAAAAGATGGGGCCCCCTCAAGATTCGGTGAGCCGCGTTTGGGCACGATTCCACAGGCTAAAGCCTATGCTACAGGGCTAAGGAATGTGGAAGCGGGGGACGCGGCGGCTGACGCCGGAAATAAGGTCGGAAGTGACGGTGCCGATGCTGCGGGCGATGACGTTGGCGGGATAGGTGCGCTCGCCATCGGTGCCGTAAATGGTGGCGATATCGCCGATGGCAGCATCGGGCACATCGGTGACATCGAGCATGGAGACGTCCATGGAGACGATGCCGACGATGGGAGCGCGGTGACCGCGAATGTAGACGCAGCCACGATTGCCGAGGGAGCGGTGGATACCGTCAGCATAACCGGCGGCGAGGACGGCGACACGCGACGGGCGCTTGGCGACCCAACTAGCGTTGTAGCCGACACCCGAACCTTCCGGAACGGAGCGAACCATCAAGAGGCGGCCGCGCAAGCTCATCACGGGACGGAGAGGCAAGGCGGCTTCGTATTTGGTGCGCAGCTCGATGGGATCAAAACCGGGATGATAGCCGTAGAGAACGGCGCCGGGACGAACCATGTCGGCCCAAGCTTCGGGACGCGAAGCGATGGCGGCGCTGTTGGCGGTGTGCTGGATGCCGGCGTCGATGCCGAGTTTGCGCAGGCGATCGATGGCGGCAAAAAACTTTTCGAGTTGCTGGCCGGTTTCGCGGCCGGTAGGGGAGGCGGTGAAAACTTCCGAAGAAGCGAGGTGCGTAAAGGTGCCATTGAGCGCGAGGCGCTTGCACCTGGCGAGCTGATTCGCGAAGCAGTCCATGTCGGTCGGGGCGACGCCGAGACGGTTCATGCCGGTGTCGATCTTCAGATGAATCGGGACATTTTTCTTGCGCGCGGCAGAGGCAGCCTTGTCGAAGAGCGCGAGGTGTTCGCAGCGGTGAATCGCGGGCGTGAGATTGTGGGCGATGAGATTCTTCTCTTCGCCGGGCCAGAAGCCACCGAGGACGAGGATGGGCTTGCGCACACCGCCCTTGCGGAGCTCAATTCCCTCTCCGGCGGAAGCGACGCCAAACCAATCGGAGCCGAAACCTTCGAGAGCCTTAGCCACTTCGGGACTACCGTGGCCGTAGGCGTTGCCTTTGACGATGGAGAGGACTTTGCGCGGGGTTTTGCGCTGGTCGGAGGGCGGGTTGACGTAGGCGCGAATTGCATTGAGGTTGCCGCGAAGAGCAGAGAGACTGATTTCCGCCCAGACGGGACGGCCAATGAAGTCAGCAGGATTTTTTTGGGAGCGAGTCATGAATAATTCCTGAGCATTTCGAACGCCTCTCGGCGAAGGACGGCAGGCTGGACCAACCATTTCTTCAGGTGCTGAAGCCCATCATTAACGCTCAGCACTGTAATGTCGGAGCTGAAGCTCCGACCCCCTGAAAATCCCTGCAAGAGACGAATTCTAGTTTACGGCATCCACGCGGAGCGGCCAAAAAGGCGGGACGCGACGGCGCGTGAATGACAACAGGAGAGCACGTGCATGACCTTCGCCTGCATCCGAGCCGATAGATCATCAAGGCCATAATTCGTTCAACTTGAATTGATTACAGACTGGGCCCAGCGATGCCACGCCCATACACAGGCAGGAGTCCCATGTCGGTGTGGAATCGGAGACGCGCTGTGTGTATAACCTGACTCTGTGGAGGGTCACATGCTGGGTACGCCGTGCGTAGTGAGGTTAGCGGTTGCGAGCCAGGATCGGAACGGCTGAATGGAGAAAACCATGAGGGCAATCGTTTATCGCGAATACGGTCCGCCGGAGGTTCTGAAACTGGAGGAAATGGAGAAGCCGAAGCCCGCGGACAGTGAGGTGCTGATCCGGGTGCGCGCGGCTGGAGTAAATCCGCTGGACTGGCATTTCATGCGTGGGCTGCCGTACCTGGTGCGGATCATTGCCGGACTACGCAAGCCGAAGGATATCCGATTCGGCGTGGACGTAGCGGGCGAAGTGGAAGTCGTCGGAAGCACCGTGGAAGAACTGAAGGTGGGCGACGCAGTGTTCGGGACGTGCCGCGGAGCGTTTGCGGAATTCGCTTGCGCGGCTGAATCGAAATTGGCGCGGAAGCCGGAGAACGTCAGTTTTGAGGAAGCGGCGGCGGTGCCGATTGCTGCGCTAACGGCTTTGCAGAGTTTGCGTGACAAGGGACAGATTCGCGCGGGACAGAAAGTGATGATCAATGGCGCTGCGGGCGGCGTGGGGACATTCGGAGTGCAGATTGCGAAATCGTTTGGTGCCGAAGTGACGGGCGTGTGCAGCACGAAGAACGTCGAGATGGTGCGATCGATCGGCGCTGACCGCGTTTTTGATTATACGCGCGAGGATTTAACGAAGAGCGGCGAGCGGTGGGACGTGATTCTGGATTGCGTGTCGAACCATTCGCCGGGGGAGTACACGCGCTGCATGAGCAAGGAAGGGCGATATGTCCGCGCGGGGCGAGTGGATGGCGGCGGGCGATGGATGATGGGCGCGATGAAGGATGGGTTAGTGGGATCGGCGGCTTCGATGTTGGGCTCGCGGAAATTTTTGTCGATCTTCGCAAGGGCAAACCAGAAGGACCTGGAAACCTTGGGAGAGTTGTTAAAAGCGGAGAAGGTGAAACCGGTGATCGACCGCTGTTACGGATTGCAGGAGGTTCCCGAGGCGATTCGCTATGTGGAACAGCTTCATGTACGCGGAAAAGTGGTGGTTCGCATTTAACTAGCACGCATTTTTTCAGTGTTGGCCACAGGAATCCGTCCAATGCCGGCCACAATCGGTTGTGCACAGCTTTGGGAGCTCGCGCGATCGACCTTGAATGGGATTCAACGTCATCTGTCCTGTGCCGTCAGTCTGAAGCTGAACATCGCCTATTAACCCATAGTTACAGCATCGCCACTTTGGCAAATCGAATTTCGCGTCCCATATACTCCACGTGCGGGCCCCGTCAACAGTCACCGCATACATCCATCCCATGAACGTGTACGCAATGTTCTGCGCGACAAAACGTGTGTTCTCTCGCGGAATCGGTACTGGATCGTCATGGCGAAAAGTCATGAACTCGTGCCATTGATTCGCTCCTCGACCTTTCGCAGAGAAAACGCAATATGCGCCGCCAACAACTCCACTGAATCTCTCTACGTGCGCAACGACTCGAATCTGGAACGACGGATTGTTAGTTTCCCAAGATTCAAGCACGCGCCCTTGCGGGCTGCAGCCTGGTAGAAAGAAACACAGGGCAACTAGAAGGAAAAGCAGCTGAGGTTTGCGTTGGAATCCCAAATGCACGCCAAGGATTCTACCCTAGCTACATTTCGTCAGCGCCGGAGAACTGGCTGAAGGCGTCGGGGGCGGCTTCCTCGAAGCGGGTGAGGCGGCTACGGAAGACGAATTTCACTTTGTCAGTGGGGCCGTTGCGCTGCTTGGCGATTTGGATTTCGGCCATGTCGCGCTCTTCGGGGGTCATGTCGAGCTTAAAGAAGTTGGGGCGGTAGATGAACATGACCACGTCGGCATCCTGCTCGATGGCGCCAGATTCGCGAAGATCGGAAAGCTGGGGACCGCGTTCGTCTCGTTCAGGAGCGCGTGTGAGCTGGCTAAGGACGACCACAGGAATTTTCAGTTCCTTGGCCAGGCCTTTAAGGCCGCGGGAAATGCTGGCGACTTCTTCCTGGCGGGAATTGAACCGGCCGCGACCGGAAATGAGCTGGAGATAGTCGACGACTAGCAGCTCGAGACCTTTGTCGCGTTTGAGGCGGCGCGCCTTGGCGCCGATTTCGAGAACGGTTGTGCCGCCAGCGTCGTCGACCCAGAGCGGCGCGCTGGAAATGGTGCTGAGCGCGTCGGTCATGCGGCGCCAGTCTTCACGATTGAGGTGGCCGCTGCGAAATTTGTGGGCGTCGACCTGTGCGACGGAAGCGACCAGGCGTTGCAGCAAGGACTCCTTGGACATTTCCAGGCTGAAGATTGCGACCGGCTGGCCGCCGCGAATAGCAATATTCTCCGCGAAGTTCAGCGCCAGCGCCGTTTTGCCTTGCGAAGGACGCGCGGCAAGGATGATGAGCTCCGAGGGCTGAAAGCCGGACAGCAGCTTATCCAATTCGCTGTAGCCGCTGGAAATACCGGTAATGCTCTTCCCTTCGCGGAAGATTTTTTCCAAGCGGTCAAAACTTTGCTGGACGATTTCCTTGATGGGGACGAGACCGGCTTTGACGCGATCCTCGGCGAGAGCGAAGATGCTGGACTCGGCGCCATCGAGGATCATGTCCGCGCCTTCTTCGGCGTCGAAGGCGCGTTGCTGAATATTGTGTGTGGCGTGAATCAGATTGCGCAGCATCGCCTTTTCCTTGACGATGCGGGCGTAGTGCTCGATGTTGCTGACGCGGGGAACACCGTCGGCGAGCGAGGCGAGATAAGGGGCGCCGCCGGAGGATTCGAGTTCGCCGCGACGGTGGAGTTCCTCGGTGAGCGTGACGAGATCGATGGCGTGCTGCGCTTCTCCGAGCGCAATCATCTGATTGAACACCTGGCGGTGCTGCGGGAGGAAGAAGTCGTCGGCCTTGAGAGCCTCGATGGCGGTGTTCAGCGCGCTGTTGTCGAGCAGAATGGCGCCAAGGATGGAACGTTCGGCGTCGAGGTTACTCGGGAGGGGACGTTCGAGAGTAGAATCCGTAGCCATAACATGCGCAATTCGAGCGAGGAAATACTTCGCTTTCTATTCGCTATACCTGCCTATAAATAGCACTTTGCCGGGTTTATGACAAGGGCAACAGTCATGCCTCGTTGTGGGGCTGTCCGGTGCTGGTGTGCGTGAAGCGATTGTCGATGGAATGTGAACGCGCGTCAATCGGGGTTGGTGTGAATCGCTGTGAATCGCGATGGAAAAAAGTGAAAAAGTTGTTCGGATAGAAAATGTGACAAGATGCTGCGGATATCTCGAGAGTTTTGGCGACGACGCACAACGTGAAAGACAAAACCGGAGAGAAGACCCACCCTTCGCAAAAAGACGCGAAGGATGGGCACCCTTTCAGGAGTGAACCGATGAGAATTAAAGATAGTTTTGGCCGGTCGGCGCGAGGCATCGCTTGTCTGGCGGTTGTGTCGATGGCAGGTGCAGCGCTCGCGATGGCGCAAACGGCCGGTCCTCAGGCCCTCCTGCAGGGCCATAGAGAGCGGACCGCCTCGGAAGGCGGTCCCTACAAAACCGGCGTCGAGGGAGGCCAGCCTTATACAGCCGGGCGGGAGAATGCGGACAAGCAGGGGAAGGAATGGATCGCGAAGGGGGATCCGGGGCTGGCGCTGGCAGTGGCGATCGATGGCAAGCTGGTGTACTCAGAAGGATTTGGCTACGCGGACCTGGAAGAGCGCGTGCCTGTGTGGCCTACGACGAAGTTCCGCATCGGAAGCATCTCGAAGCCACTGACTGCCGTTGGTTTGATGAGGCTAGTGGAGGCGGGGAAGGTGGATCTCGATGCGCCGGTGCAGAAGTATGTGCCGTCGTTTCCGGATAAGGGCGCGACGATTACGGTGCGGATGGTCGCGGGGCACCTGGGTGGGATTCGGCATTACAAGGATGACGAGTTCACTATTCAGAAGCATTACGCGAACGTGCGGGATGGATTGAGGATTTTTGAAGATGATCCGCTGGTGGCGCCACCAGGAACGAAGTTCAATTATTCGAGTTACGGGTTCAATTTGTTGAGCGCGGTGATGGAGTCGGCAGCGGGCGAGAGTTTTCTGCCGTATATGCAGGGGCAAGTGTTCGGACCTCTCGGGTTGGTGCACACGATGGCGGATCAGAACACACAGATTGTGGAGCAAAGGTCGCGCTTCTACGAGATTCCCAAAGACGGGCCGGTGGAGAACGCGCCATATGTGGACAACAGCTACAAGTGGGCGGGCGGAGGATTTCTGTCCACGGCGGAGGATCTGGTGCGGTTCGGGTCGGCGCTTCTGCAGCCGGGCTTTTTGAAGGCGGAGTCGTTGAATACGATGTTCACTTCTCAAAAAACTGCGAGCGGCGAGGAGACAGGATACGGAATTGGGTGGGGCGTCGCGAAATCGAAGTCGGGGAAGGTGATTTATGAGCACTCGGGTGGATCGGTGGGCGGGACGTCGCAGTTGATCGTTTATCCAGAAACGCATGTGGTGGTAGCGCTGGTGACGAATTTGTCGGATCGCCGGTGGACGCGGGAAGAAGTGGAAGCGGTGGCGGAGGGATTCGAAGCCGAGAAGAAATGATGGCGCGAGCAGAGTTCCCGCACTCCAGGAAGGAAAAAGCGGCGACAAGTCGCCGCACTCCAAAAGGGGGCGGCATAAAGCCGCCCCTACAAAACCAGAGCAGGAAGAATGCCGGCTGGAAGCCGGCGCTACCAAGCCGACTTACGATTCTTTGGAGATGTGAACCTGAATCTGGGCGGTGACGTCGCGGAAGACTTTGACGGTGACGGGAAAGTCGCCAAGCGTCTTGAGCGGCTCGGGGATCTGGATCTGGCGCTTGTCGATCTCGAAGCCTTCTTTTTTGAGGCCATCAGCGATGTCGCCCGTGGTGACGGAACCGAACATCTGGTCGTTCTCGCCGGTTTTGCGGGAGAACTTCAGCGCCACGAGACCAAGCAGCTCCGCTTGCTTCTTAGCAGCGTCCAGCTCGGTGGCGGTTTTCTTGGCCAACGCCCCGCGAATGCGCTCGAGGGCTTTCATGTTGCCGGGCGTCGCTTCAACCGCGAGCTTATTCGGCAAAAGAAAATTGCGGGCGTACCCGGGCTTGACAGTGACCACGTCGCCGCGGTTACCGAGTTTTTCGACGTCTTCCTGAAGAATGATCTGCATGACGATCTCCTAAATCCTTTCGAGATGCTTGCCGGGCGAAAGAGAAGAGAGCTTCCTCGCTTCGCTCGGAATGACGGTCTTTGTTGACCGTTATTCGAACGGGCCTAAAGGCCCGCCGCTACAAACCCAAGAGCGGTCCGCCTCAGAAGGCGGACCCGACAACCCAAGATGGCGGCGTAAAACCGCCGCTACAAGACCTTTGTCCCAGACAGGCTAAAGCCTATGCTACGCGCCGGTCTAAAGAGCGGCCTATGCCTGCGGCTTCGGCGCTTCGACGGCGCGGGGCGCTTGCGCACCAGCGGCGCTGCCGGCAAAGGGCAGCAGGGCGATGTTGCGCGCGCGTTTGATCGCGACGCCGAGCCAGCGCTGATGACGCGAACAGACGCCGGTCATGCGGCGAGGAAGAATCTTGCCGCGCTCCTGAACGAACTGCGCCAGGATGTCGGCGCGCTTGTAGTCGATGAAGTCCATCTTCTCGACGCAGAACTTGCAGACTTTCTTTTTGCGGAAATATTGGCGCTTTCCGCGGGGACGGCCACCCGGACCGCCTGGCCCGCCGGGACCACCCTCGCGGCGGCCACCGCCCGGGCCACCTTCACGGCGCGGCCCACCGTGGCCACCTTCGCGGCGAGGGCCGCTCTGGCCTTGAGGCGCACCTTCGCCTTCACGACGCGGGCTGCCCTGTCCGCCCCCTTCGCTCGCGGAGGGAGCTGGAGCGGCGGCTGGAGCCTGCGGTTGTTTCTGTTCCTCTGACATGCCTTCCTACCTTTCCGATGTCGCCCACGCTGTTCGCAGCGGAGCGATAAAACTAGAACCATTTCCACAGGAGCTGAAGCCCAGATCAAGCTCGGGCCTTCAGGAACCCCAAGCGCGGACCGCTTCAGAAAGCGGTCCCTACAAAACAGACTACTCGGCGCTTTGCTCGGCGACAGCGGGCGGCTGGGGCGCGGGAGCAGTGCGGCGCGGACGGCGAGCGGCGCGCACCTCGCGCTTGTGCGAGAGCTTCTTCTGGCGCTTCAAGTCTTCGTCGAGACGAACGGTCTGATACTTGATGACCGCGTCCAGCACGCCGAGACGGCGCTCGAGCTCGTGAACGAGTTCGCCATGCGTGGTGCGCACCTGCTGGTAGAGATAGATCCCTTCGCGATGCTTCATAACCTTGTACGCGAGCTTGCGGGTACCCCAGTGCTCGGTCTTCTCAATCTTCGCGCCCTTTTCGGCACAAGCGTGCTCAAGCGAGGAGAGAACCTTCTTGATTTCCTCTTCCGGCGTGGCCGGACGAACGATGAAAACCAAATCGTACAAACGCTCTTCCATGATGACCTCGTTTCTTCCTGTTCCGGGCGCGAGGCCCGGGAAAACTTGTTGCCGCACCATCGATCGAAGAGAGATTTCTCGCTTCGCTCGAAATGACGGTGCTTTTGCGCCGTCGCTCGTGCGGGTCTAAAGACCCACCGCTACAACTACAACGCCGGATCGGTCCGCCTCAGAAGGCGGACCCCACAAAACCGCCGGCCTACTGCGGCACAAGCTAAAGCCTACGCCACGGTTCGCCGCAAACCCGAGATGGCGGCGTAAAGCCGCCACTACAAATTCGCTACTCCTGCGGAGGGACGCGACGGTTGAACTTGTTCATCGCCGCCGCAACTCCCTGCTGCAAAATCAACTCAACCGCGTCGCCTGCCATACCCACCATTTCGGCGGCGACCTCGAGCTGGGCCTTTTTCATCGGCCGCAAAACATAGTCGGCCAAATCGCCCACCGGATGATCCGGCCCACAACCCAGGCGGAGCCGCGGAAATTCCGGCGTTCCTACGGCGGCGGTCACGGACTTTGCACCATTGTGCGTGCCGGGACTGCCGCGCTCGCCGATGCGAATCATGCCCCAGGGCAGATCGCGTTCGTCGAACATGACCAACAACTCGCCAGGTTCAACTTCGTACCTGGCCATCAAGCGGCGAACAGAATTGCCGCTGAGGTTCATGTACGTTTGCGGCTTGGCAAGAATCATGTCTTGCCCGGCCACTTTGCCTAAGCCCACGAGCGCCTGATCTTCGGGACGCTCGACGCGGATGGAGTTGCGATTCGCAATTTCATCCACCGCGAGAAAGCCCAGGTTATGCGGCGTCCACTGATATTCCGGGCCCGGATTGCCAAGGCCAACGATGAGCCGCATAAAGTTGAGCAGGCGCGGGAAGAAGAGTTACTTCTTCTTTTCCGGCTTGTCTTGCTTCTCCGCGGCCGGTTCGGCGCCTTCCTCGCCTTCGACTTCCTTCTTGCCCTTCTTGATGACTTCGGGTTCGGCTGGAGCAGCACCCGGAGCAGCGGCTTCGGCCGGCTTCTCTTCTTCGACGCGCAGCGCGACAACGTGCGCAAGCACGGCCTGAGCATCGGTGATCAGCTTGATCTTGGCCTTGTCGACCGGCAGTTCGCCAGCACGGAGGCTCTGGTTGAGCATCAAGCCGCTGACATCGACCTTGAACTCGGTCGGAATGTCGGCGGGCAAGCATTCGACTTCGACCTCGCGGGCCACAACTTCGTAGACGCCACCCTGAACTTTCACACCGGCAGGATCGCCGAAGGTGTGCACCGGGACCTTGACCTTCATGCGGACGTCCATGGCGATGCGAAGGAGATCGACATGAATCAAACGGCCGGTGACGGGATCGACTTGCCAATCCTTGACGATGGCGGGTTCCTGCTTGCCGCCGAGGTCGACCTGGAACAGCGTGTTGTGGCCGGTCTCGGACCGCAGAATCGCGGTGACCTGCTTGGCATTCACGGAAAGAGTGAGGGCTTCACCCTTGCCGCCGTAAAGAACCGCCGGAACACTTCCGGTTACGCGCAAACGGCGCGCCTCGTTTTTGCCTCGTTGAGAGCGAGGCGCTCCTTGAACCACGATCTGAGCCATAGCTTCTTTCCCTTCCTGAAAATTCCCGCGGCGTTCACGACCGCCGGACAAATTCAAATAAACAGTTCGCTAATCGAAGTCTCTTCGTGAATGGAACGAATTCCACGCGCAAGCAGACTCGCCACACTCAAAATAATGAGCTTCTTCAAGGCCTTGGCAGCGTCGGGCACCGGAACCGAATCGGTGGCCACGACTTCGGTGATTTTCGAATTCTCGATGCGTTCGACAGCAGGGCCGGAGAGAATCGCGTGCGTGCAAGCCGCATAGACAGCGGTAGCGCCTTCGCGAACGAGGGCGTCGGCGGTTTTGACGAGCGTGCCGGCGGTATCGATTATGTCGTCGACAATCAAGGTGGTGCGTCCTTTAACGTCGCCGATGAGGTTCATGACTTCGGTGACATCGAGATCGACGCGGCGCTTATCGACGATGGCGAGCGGCGCATCCAGTTTCTTTGCAAATGCACGGGCGCGTTCGACACCGCCGGCGTCGGGCGAGACGACAGTAAGATTTGGCAGCTTCTTATGCCGGAAGTAGTCGACGAGCACCGGCGAACCGTAAAGATGGTCGACCGGCACGTCGAAGTAGCCCTGAATCTGCGGGGCGTGAAGGTCGAGAGTGAGCGCGCGGCTGGCACCGGCGGTTTCGAGCAGGTCGGCGACGAGCTTCGCGGATATGGGAACGCGAGGCTTGTCTTTGCGATCCTGGCGGGCGTAGCAGTAATAGGGAAGAACGGCGGTGATGCGCCATGCGGAGGCGCGCTTGAAGGCGTCGATCATGAGAAGCAGTTCGAGAAGATGGTTGTCGACAGGGTAAGAGCAGGGCTGGACGACAAATACATCGGCGCCGCGAACATTTTCGAGAATCTGGAAATAGATTTCGCCGTCGCTAAAGCGACCAAGCAAAGCCTGACCGAGAGGCACATTGAGATGCTTGCAGATCGCCTGGGCCAGGGTTGGGTTGGCGGTCCCGCTAAAAATTTTGAAACGCTCGTCGTTCACAAAGCACTCGCAGTTCAGTTAGTAGCCGGCAGCCAGAAGTTCTTGACTGACGACCCATTGCACACACAAAGAAATGAGCGATGTAAGCTGAAACTCTTGCGGAGAGACGTTGGAAGGTCAGACAACCACCGACGCGATATTCATGACTCGCGCATACCTGGGCCGCGAAATCGATTCGCAGACAAAGGTCTGGTCGTGCGGAAACCCGACAACGGCTCGGCGCGCCTTTGCTGGGCTCGGGAAAATACCAAACACCGCCGAACCGCTACCAGCCAGCAAGGCTTCTGACGCCCCTCCCTGGAGTAACACCCGACGGATACGAGCAAGTCGGGGGTGCTGCCGGAAAACCGCCGGTTCGAAATCGTTCGAAAGGGCCGCTCCCTGCGCACTCCAGCATAGAGCACAGAACTGAAATAGTTTACGGGCAGCTTCGGATTTTGTCAACGAAGCGAGATCCGGGGCGTGCAGCCAACGGTAGGCATCCGGAGTGGGAACGTGAATGTCTTTGGGCGAAACGACGACGAGCGAGTGCTTGGGAATGTCAGGCAACGGATAAATTTCATCGCCTTTGCCGATGCCGAGGGCGCGCCCCCCAAAAAGGAAAAATGGCACATCCGCGCCAAGGGCAGAGGCAATCTGTAAAAGACGCTCGGAAGCCAGCTTTTTACGGGCGAATTGAAGATAGCCAAGGAGCGCGGCAGCGGCGTCGCTGGAGCCACCGCCCATGCCTCGCCCAGCGGGAATTCTCTTGGCGAGCTGGATTTCCACGCCGCTTTTGATTTTAAGTTCGCTACGCAAGGAATCTACGGCGCGATAGACGAGATTCTTGTCCAGCGCTTCGCGGGAGAGCAGCTCGTTGCC
This sequence comes from Dongiaceae bacterium, assembly GCA_035499255.1. Classification (GTDB taxonomy): domain Bacteria; phylum Acidobacteriota; class Terriglobia; order Acidiferrales; family UBA7541; genus Acidiferrum. The sequence goes on from DATJZF010000062.1 coordinate 56,748, forward strand.
GAGGATGCTCAGTTGAATGCCTGGATTTCGGCTGCCGCGAAAGCGCAAGGTGTCGTGCAGCGAGATGGTCTGAAAAATGGTGCGAAGTTCGTGGTAACCGTCGGGACGTTTGCCGAGAACATCGAGACGCAGGTTTACTTTGGCGAAAGCTGGGATTCGGATTTCACGCATCGAAAAGGATTAAGGCTTGTCTTCCGCGGCCGGAACTTTCTGGGCGACGCGGTGCTTGACCTGACTGAGCTTCTTCTCCACTTCGGCGACTTTATCGCTTTCAAGGTCTGCGGGCAAGGAGCGGCGCCATTCGGACAAGGATTTCTCCCATTCGGTGGCCGCTTGATCGTTATGACCCTGTTTGGCGTAGACGTCACCGAGGTGTGAGCGAATGGTGGGATCGTGAGGCTCGCGCTCAACGGCTTTGCGCAGAGTGGTCTCCGCGTCCTCCAGCTTGTTCTGCTTGAAATAAACCCAGCCAAGACTGTCGAGATACGCGCCATTGTGCGGCTCGAGCAAAACGGCGCGTTGAATGAGTCCGTGGGCTTCGTCTAGGCGAATGCCCCGGTCGGCGAGCATGTAGCCGTAGTAGTTCAGGACTTGCGCGTTGCGCGGATTGACGTCGAGAGCTTTCTTGAACTCGTCTTCCGCCTTGTCGAACTGTTTCTGGCGCTCGTAGACGGCGCCGAGGAGCAGCCAAGCCACTTCGTTGTCGTGCGGATCGGAGGAGTAGGACTCCGCCTTGCGCGCGGCCTGTTCGGCGTCTGCATAGCGGCGCCCGCGCTCGTAAACCTGCGAGAGATTCAGATAAGTTTCACGATCGGCGGCGTTGCCCTTGAGATCGGCGGTCAGGATCTTCACGGCTTCGTCAGTCTGCTGATTTTCCCCAAGAAGGAGAGCATACGTGGAGCGAATCGAGGCATCGTTGGGATACTTGGCTATCGCTTCTTTGCCGGCGGCGAGGGCCTTGGGCATGTCTTTTGCCAGGCGGTAGGTGTCCATGATCAGGGGACGTGAGCGCCGATCTTCTTCCTCTCCAAGATGGGCGAGTTCCTGGAAGGTGTAGATGGCGGCCTGGAAATTCTGGACGTCGCGGTAGAGCATGCCGAGTTGCTGGTAAAGAATCGCTAGCGAGCGACGGCGAGAAGGGAGAACGTTCGATTGCGACTTCACTCCGGTGACGGCGTCGGTCAGAACGCGAATCGCTTCGTCATAACGGCCCTGCGATTCGTAAATCATGGCCTCGTTATAGAGAATCTCGAGGCTGCCGGGATTGTATTGCCGGGCTTTTAGAAGATTTTCTTCGGCTTTGTCGAGTTGATGCAGCTCGCGGTAGACCTGGGCGATGCGGAGGTAGTTGTCCGAATCGTCGGGCATCAAATCGATCAATTTCTGATAAACGCCCAGCGCTTCCTCATATTTTTCTTCGGAGAGCAGCGTCTGGCCCAGGCCACGGAGGTGGCTGAGTTCAGTCGGATCGAGGTCTACGGCTTTGCGGTAAGCCGCTTCGGCTTTGGCGTAATCGTGGGTCTGCGTGTAGGCGTCGCCGAGAAGATCGAGCAAGGTTGGAGAGGAAGAGCGCTCGATCATGCCTTCGAGCAACTTCACAGCTTCGTCGGCCTTGTTTTCATCGAGCAAGAGCTGCGTAAGCTGCTCTACGGCAGCTTCGTTGCCGGGATCATCCTTGAGCATCGCGTTCAGAACCTGTTCGGCTCTTTCCGGCTCGTTGTGAATGCGATACAGACGTGCAAGCCAGAGCGAGGCTTCCTGGTCGGAGGGATCAAGGCGGTGGACCTCCGAGTATTCCGCTATGGCTTTGGCTACGGTCTCCTGCTGGACGCCCGCGCCGTTGATGTCCCCGAGGCTACGGAGGTAAATGCGGCCGAGGAGACGGTGGGTGGGCAGGTCGTTGGGATCGCGCTTCAGGACTTCGTTGGCTTCCGAGACCGCTTCCCGGACCCGTTGTGCTTTCCAGTACATCTCGGCGAGACGTTCGCCGATCGTGGGGGATTTGGGATCGATGGCATAAGCGCGTTTATAGGCTTCGATGGCACGCGAGGCGTATTCCGGCTGGCTGGTTTGTTCGTATTGGAGTTCGTAGAAATGCCCAATCGTGAAGTTGTAGTAGGCGTCAGCGCGAGCAGAACGTTCTTTGGAGGGAACAGGCGTTTCCGTAGAGGGGAGCTGGCCGACCGAGGGGACTGTCGCTATAGAGGCGAGGAGCAAAGCTAGAAGAAAGCGTTTTAGGGTCATAAAAGCCGCGATTGGGAAGTATCCCATGCAACAGAAGGGACGGTCAAAAGCGAAAAAGGAAGAATTTCGCAGGAAAAGCGGTCCCAGAGAGTGGGATGCGTGGCGGGGGGAGGGAGGTTTCGAAAAAGAGTTGCATGTTTCCATATTTCTGCAATAATCGAATTATGAGCAAAGCCGACCCTCTACTGGTTTCGCGATCCGCCGACCGCTTCGCAGCACTTGGGGCGGAGCCACGGTTGCAAATCGTCCGTTTGCTGCTGTCGGCCCATCCCACGGGAATGGTGGCTGGCGAGATCCAGGAGGAATTGGAAATCCCGGGCTCGACGCTATCTCACCACCTGGAAAAATTGCGCCAGGTTGGATTAGTGGAAGTGCGGCGGGCAGGAACGTTCCTTTGGTACAAGGCGAATACGGCGGCACTGCAGGAAGTCCTGGGATTTTTGTACGAAGAGTGCTGTACACGCAATCGCGTGGTGCCGGCCGAAGCGATCGTGCAGATTGCGAAGTGAAAGGGAAAGACAATGAGCGAGCAGAATATTCAAGAGGCGGTGAAGGAGAAGTATGGAGCGGCGGCGAAGCGCGTGGGCGAAGGCGGTACAGCATGCTGCGGAGGCGCGTCACAGTTGAGCGGCTGCGACCCGATCACCCGCGGGCTGTATAACGATTCGGAGAAAGCAGGCCTGCCAAAGGACGCGGTGGCAGCTTCGCTGGGATGCGGAAACCCGACCGCGCTGGCGCAATTGCGAACTGGCGAGACAGTGCTGGATCTTGGGTCCGGGGGCGGGATTGATGTGCTGCTGTCCGCGAAACGCGTGGGCCCAACAGGAAAGGCGTTCGGATTGGATATGACGGACGAAATGCTGGCGCTGGCCCGGGAGAATCAAAGGAAGGCCGGCGTGGAGAATGTGGAATTTTTGAAGGGAACCATTGAAGAGATACCACTGCCGGACAATTCCGTGGACGTGATTATCTCGAATTGCGTAATTAATCTGTCTGGCGACAAGGATCGCGTGCTGCGGGAAGCGTTTCGCGTATTGAAGCCAACAGGGCGGCTGGCGGTGTCAGACGTGGTGATTAGGGGAGAAGTGCCTGCGGCGGTACGGAAGAGCATGGAGTTGTGGGTGGGGTGCATCGCAGGTGCAATGCAGGAGGCGGAGTATCGCGAGAAACTCCGGGCAGCGGGATTCGAAAGTATCGAGGTGGAGCCTACGCGTGTGTACCAAGTGGAAGAGGCCCGAGAGTTTTTGACAGCGGCAGGACTGGATGCCGACGCCATTGCACCACAAATCAAAGACAAGTTCATGAGCGCGTTTATCCGCGCGAAAAAACCGCAGGCACGGGCGTGCTGCGGGCCGGCTTGCTGCAGCTGAGGTCGAGAAATGAATTCTCGTTTTAACGTGTTGTTTTTGTGTACAGGGAACTCGGCTCGGTCGATCCTGGCGGAGGCGATTCTCAATCAGAAGGGCAAGCCGAACTTTCGAGGGTACAGCGCGGGAAGCCGGCCAACGGGCCGCGTGAATCCGTATGCGATCCGGTTGCTCGAGAGCGCGGGATTCCCCACCAGTAGCTTACGAAGCAAAAGCTGGGATGAATTTGCGCAGGCGGGCGCCCCGAAGCTGGACTTCGTCTTCACGGTATGCGACAACGCGGCGAACGAAGTGTGTCCCATTTGGCCGGGGCAGCCAATCACAGCCCATTGGGGAGTGCCCGACCCCGCTGCTGTAAAGGGCTCGGAGGAACAAATTGAACGCGCGTTCCGCGATGCGTTCGTGACACTGGATCGCAGGATCGGGATTTTTCTAAATCTGCCGCTATTGAGCTTGGACGCTTTAGCGATCACGAAGCGCGTCACAGAAATCGGACGGAACAGTGACTAGCCCCAAATCCAGTCGAAAAGACGCCTCCGTCTTCATCAAGAAACGGCTGAATATCTTCGAGAGCTATCTGACGCTGTGGGTTGCACTGTGCATGATTGCAGGTGTCTTGCTCGGGAAAGCACTCCCTGCGCTAATTGAGAAGGTGCGGGAACTGGAATTTGGGACAGGAAGCCAGATCAATCTGCCGATTGCAGTTCTGATCTGGCTGATGATCGTGCCGATGATGATGAAGATCGATTTCCTGGCGATCCGGCAAGTTGGGAAAAATCCGAAAGGCCTGCTAGTTACGCTGTTCGTGAACTGGATGGTGAAGCCGTTCTCCATGGCGTTCATCTCGTGGATTTTTTTGCGGCACGTATTTGCTCACTGGCTCTCATTCGCGGATGCGAGCCAATATATGGCCGGAACAATTATCCTTGCTGCGGCGCCGTGTACGGCGATGGTTTTTGTCTGGAGTTATCTTACGGATGGCGACCCGGCATACACGCTGGTTCAGGTGTCGTTGAATGACCTGATCATGCTGGTACTGTTCGCGCCGATTATCCGCTTCCTGGTAAGTGGCGCCGCTTCCCTTTCCGTGCCGTTCCGAGTGTTGTTCTACTCTGTGGCGGCTTTCATCGTGATTCCGCTATGTGTTGGCGCAGCACTTAGGGCTGTTTTGATTCGACGACAAGGGAGACAGTGGTTCATAGATGAGTTGCTTCCAAAACTCGCGCCAGTAACCGTCATTGCTCTGCTTGCAACATTGGTGCTGATTTTCGCGTTCCAGTCCGACAATCTCACCGGCAAATCGTTCCACGTTCTGTTGATCGCGGTGCCCATCTTATTGCAAGTTTATTTTAACGCAGCACTCGCCTACGGCTTGATGCGCTTATTGCGTGTGGACTATCGGATTGCTGCGCCCGGCGCACTAATTGGCGCGAGTAACTTTTTTGAACTGGCGGTAGCAACATCAATCGCGCTGTTCGGGGCGGGATCAGGCGCAGCCCTCGCTACCGTGGTGGGCGTATTGATCGAAGTGCCGGTGATGCTTTCGGTCTGCTCGGTGTGCAATCGGACTCGGCACTGGTTTGAGCCTTCGCCCGGCCAAACTATCGGGTCGGAAAACCAAACGATCTCAGTGTAGGAAGTGGCGCATGTCCGTGAAGACCATGGCCATACCGAGACGATCGGCGGTGGCGATGACCTCGGGGTCTTTGACGGAGCCGCCGGGCTGAATGACGGCGGTGGCGCCGGCCCTGGCGGCTTCTTCGACGCCATCGGGAAACGGGAAGAAAGCGTCGGAAGCGACGACACTTCCGTGCAAGGACTGTTGCGCTTTGGCGACCGCGATTTTGACGGAATCGACGCGGCTCATCTGACCGGCACCGACGCCAAGGGTGGCGCCTTCTTTGGCAAACACGATGGCGTTGGACTTGACGTGCTTGCAGACCTTCCAGGCAAAGTGAAGATCGGCGAGTTCCGCGGGGCTCGGAGCCCGCTTGGTGACCACGCGGAGTTCGCGGGTGGAGAGCGAACCGAGATCCGGCTGCTGAATTAGAACGCCACCAGAGATGCGCTTCAGTTGCAGGCTCTTGTCGTGTTCGAAGCCGCCCTGCGGCAGCTGGAGCAGGCGGAGGTTCTTTTTCGCAGCGAAAATTTCCTGGGCGCGATCGGCGAAGCCGGGCGCGACGATACATTCGACAAATAATTTGGAGACGGCTTCCGCAGTTGCGCCGTCCACGATGTAGTTGAAGGCGAGCACACCGCCAAACGCGGACAAGGGGTCAGAGGCAAAGGCTTTTGTATAGGCCTCCTCGAGCGAGGGCTGTTCCGCGGCGCCGCAGGGATTGTTGTGCTTGATGATGACGGCAGCGGGGCGTTCGAATTCTGCGACCAGGCTGCGGGCGGCTTCGAGGTCGACATAATTGTTGTAAGAAAGTTCCTTGCCCTGAAGCTGCTTTGCGGCGGCGAGACCCTCGATAGGCTTGCCTGCGGGAATGTAGAGAGCGGCGGACTGATGAGGATTCTCACCATAACGAAGTTCCTGCTTGCGGCGCAGGGCGAGATGGTAGCGCTCTGGCAAGATGGGTTTGGCTTGGACTTCGAGCTTGTCGCCGATCTGGCTGAGGCGCTCGAGATTCATAGCGATGAGTCCGTCGTAGCGAGAGGTGACGGCGAAGACTTTGCGGGCGAGTTCGAGGCGAAGCTCAGGAGAAGTTTCGCGGTTGGCTTCGAGTTCGGCGGCGACGCGGGAGTAGTCGGCGGGATCGGTGACAACGGTGACGCTTTCGAAATTCTTGGCGGCGGAACGCAGCATAGTCGGTCCGCCGATGTCGATGTTTTCGATGAGTTCCTCGGCAGGAAGATAGACTTTGGCAGCGGTCTGTTCGAAGGGATAGAGGTTGACGACGACGAGATCGATGGGGGCGATTCCATGCTCTTTGGCTTGCTTCAGGTCGTCTGGATTATCGCGGCGATAGAGGAGACCGCCGTGAACTTTGGGGTGGAGGGTTTTGACGCGGCCGCCGAGCATCTCGGGCCAGTTAGTGAATTCGGAGACGTCTTTGACGGCGATGCCTTGTTCGCGGAGCAATTTCGAGGTGCCGCCGGTGGAGAGGATTTCGATTTTGAGAGCCACGAGTTTCGCGGCGAAGTCCACGATACCGGTCTTGTCAAACACGCTGAGCAGCGCCCGCTCTACAGCCATGCAGTCCTCCAAGGGAGTTGGAACCTACTAGTGTATGCGGAGCGGGCGATTTGGAGAAATGCGGCGCTGTGGGAAAAATTCGATGAGAAGAATCAGGATTTGACGAGGGCTTTGAGTTTGACCTGGCCGTCGACGGTTTCGACGACGTACTCGACGTCGCGGCAATTCTTCTTGGATTGCAGGTCCTTGGTCTTTTTGCGGACGAATTCGTTGAAGCCGGCGCGGGTGAGCTTGGCGGTCTCTTCACCGGCCTGCTGCTTGGCCTGGCGAAAAGCCTCGAAGAGCTGATCGACCTTCTGCGATTCATTTTCCGGCTCGGAGAATGCGACACGGAAGGAGCGAGCTTCCGCGGACGCCGCAGCCACGGCAGCAGGTGTTGGCGCGCTTTCAGCCGAGGGAGTTCCCTTCTGCGGGGCTTCGGCCTGCGCGCGAGAGCGTTCCGCTTCAATGGCTTTGGCGGCGGCTCCGAAATGGCGCTGGACGGTGCCTTCCTCGCGCTGGGCCATGCGCTTGCGGAAGACGTCCTTATACTTGGCGTAAGTCTGGGAAAGATTGTTGAAGCGGAAGCGCTGGCCGAATTTCAGGTCGCCGCCGCGCTCGGCATAGCGTTTGACGATCAGTTCGATGCGCCACTCGATCTCGGTGGGAGGGCGTTTGCGGCCGCCGCCGAAGAACATGTCGTATTCGATCTTGAGCTGGCGAATGTCGCGTTCGAGCTGAGCCAGTTCCTCGTCGATAGTGGCCATAGCTGAGTAGCCCTCGAACCCACATCCTAGGAGGGGCAGAAGCGGGCGTCAACGGAGAAGAAGTGAGAAGCGGCGGAAGGGACACGAGCGGCGGGTGGCTGAACGAGAGGACAGGTACGGAATTGCGGGGACTCGGAGGCTATGATGAAATGACGCCATGTCTACTCCAGTAAGACGCGGGCCTTCGTCAGATCAAACTTCCCTGCTCCGGAGACTGCCCTCGGTAGATGAACTGCTGCTCGGACCAAGCGTCAACGCATTGAGTGAGAACGTCGATCGACGGTATTTGGTGGAAATCATACGCGAAGTGTTGGCACAGACGCGGCGGGACATTGTAGCCGGAACAATTGCAGATGAGGGCGTGCTGGAACCTATGCGGATGGCCGAGCGCATTGTGGTGGCGGTGCGCGAAGAGCTCGCGCCTTCGCTGCGCCCGGTAGTCAATGCGTCGGGAGTGATCCTGCACACGAACCTGGGGCGCGCGCCGTTGACTGAAGCGGTGATCGAGGAATTCCGGAAAACGGTAGCCGGATATTCGAATCTGGAGTACGAGGTGCCGGCAGGTGCGCGGGGCAAACGCGACGTGCACCTGGCAAGGCTGATCACGCGGCTGACAGGCGCGGAAGCAGCGATTGTGGTGAACAACTGCGCGGCGGCAGTGCTGGTGTCGCTGGCAGCGTTGGCGCGAGGCGGCGAAGTGATCGTGTCGCGAGGCGAATTGATCGAGATAGGCGACGGGTTCCGGATTCCAGAAATCATGGAACAGAGCGGAGCGGTTCTTCGGGAAGTAGGTACAACGAACCGGACGCGGATAGCGGATTACGAGAATGCGATTGGAGAGAAAACACGGGTGCTATTGCGGGTACATCCGTCGAATTTCACGGTCAGCGGATTCACGGAAAAGCCGGAAGTAAGCGAGTTGATTGCGCTGGGAGAGCGGCGCTGTTTGCCGGTGATTGAGGATTTGGGTTCGGGCTGCCTTGTGGGGCTGGGCGAGGCCGGGATCCACGAGCCGACCGTGCGAGAAAGCGTGGAGGCTGGGTTTTCGCTGGTGCTGTTCAGCGGAGACAAGTTGCTTGGAGGGCCGCAAGCAGGAATTATCGCGGGGAAAAAAGAATTGGTCGGGAGGGTGCGGCGGCATCCGCTGTTTCGCGCTTTGCGCGTGGACAAGCTGACGATTGCGGCGATGGAAGTGACGCTGCGGGCGTACCTGCGAGCGGCGTGGGAGGAAATTCCTTCGCAGCGGATGATTCGAATGACGGCGGAGGAAGTCGGGAAGCGTACGGAGCAGTTCGCGCGAACACTGGCGGCAAAGCTGGGCGCGAAGCAATCGCAGGTGGAGATCGTTGACGGGAATTCTCTGGTGGGCGGGGGCTCGACGCCATCGCAATCGCTACCGACGAAGCTTTTGCGGATTACGAGCGAGCGATTCTCTGCGACACAGCTGGAAGAGCGGCTGCGCACATCGCCCGGCCGCATTCCGGTGATTGCGCGAATCGAAGACGACCGGCTGCTGATTGATTTGCGGACCGTGTTCCCGGAACAAGAGACGGCGCTGGGCGAGTCGCTGGTTGCAGCGATGAGTTGAAGCTGTACATACTCTGCTTATAATGTTGGCCTTTCAAGTAAAAAAGGGACAACTGAAGCGTGCACAGCGACCGATCCCAAAGGTGAGACCGGGATGGGCGTTGATTCGAGTGCGCATGGCGGGGATCTGCAATACGGATGTGGAGATTCTGCGCGGGTATCACCAGTTTCGCGGCGTGCCGGGCCACGAATTCGTGGGAGACGTGGCTGAGGTGGCCGGCGTTTCTGCAGTGACGAAGCGAAACTGGATCGGGCGGCGCGTGGCGGGCGAAATTAATGTTGCTTGCGCGGCGTATGGTTACAAGCCGGTGTGCGACTTCTGCCGGCGCGGACTAAAGACACACTGCGCGAGGCGCACGGTGCTGGGGATTGTGGCGCATGACGGCGCGTTCGCAGAATATTTGACGCTGCCACTGGAGAATCTGCATGTTGTTCCGGCAAGGGTGAGCGATGAGAAGGCGGTTTTTACCGAGCCATTGGCTGCTGCGTGCGAGATTCTGGACCAAATTCCCATCGGAAGATTTCCAAGCGCGGCGGTGTTGGGCGATGGGAAGCTGGCACAACTGATTGCAATGGTGCTACGTGCGGCGGGAACGGATGTGACGTTGTATGGGAAGCACGGCGAGAAGATGAAGGCGGCGCAACGCGCGGGAATTTCGACGAAGAGAGTGTTCGGCGATGCGCGGGATCTGAAGCGGGTAAAGGAGAACTATCGGCTGGTGGTAGAAGCAACCGGGTCGCCTACGGGATTGATGCTGGCGCAACAGATGACGGAACCGCGGGGAACACTGGTGCTGAAATCGACGTTTCATGGCGCCGCGCCGGTGGAGACTTGGCCGATCGTCGTGAAAGAGGTTACCGTGGTGGGCTCGCGATGCGGGCCGTTTGCGAAGGCGATCGGGTTGCTGAAGTCCGGGAAGGTCGATCCGACGCCGCTCATTTCTACACGATTCGAGCTGAAGGACGCGGCGACAGCGATTCAATATGCACAGCGAGCGGGCGTGATGAAGGTGCTGGTGGAAAATCGTGTTCGGTCGAGGCCTGAGAGTATCTGACGTTGAGATCCTTCGCTTCGCTCAGGATGACAGCGCTCTTTTATTGCTTAGGCGAGCAGAAACTACAAACGGTTGATGCAGGAGGCGACGCAGGCGGCGCCGAAACCGTTGTCGATGTTGACGACGGTAACGTTGGAGGCGCAGGAGTTGAGCATGCCGAGAAGCGCGGCGACTCCGCCGAAGCTGGCGCCGTAGCCGACGCTGGTGGGAACGGCGATAACGGGTGCGGAGACGAGACCGCCAACGACGCTGGGGAGCGCGCCTTCCATGCCTGCGATGCAGATGATTACGCGAGCGTCCGTGAGATCGCTACGATGCTCGAGCAACCGGTGAATTCCAGCTACCCCGACGTCGTAAAGATGGTTGGCGCGATTGCCCATCATGCGGGCAGTGAGCAGGGCTTCTTCCGCGACGGGGATATCGCTGGTGCCGGCGGAAACGATAAGGATCGTTCCCTTCCCGCGAATTGTGGTGTCCCGCTCGATGGTGATGGCACCGGAGACGGAATGGAATTTCGCGGCACGGCTGGCGCGCTTTACGGCTGAAAATATTTTCATGTCCGCGCGAGTGATCAGAATGTTGTGGTGCGAGTCTTTATGGCGCAACATGGCGCGTACGATGTCCGCCACGTGAGCGGGCGCCTTCCCTTTGCCGAAAATCACCTCGGCGTAACCCTGGCGAAGTGCGCGGTGATGATCAACCTTGGCGATGCCGATGTCCTCGAACGGCATGTGCTTCAGACGCTCGACGCCGGTTTCGGGAGTCAGGTGACCTTCGCCCACGGATTTCAGAAGTTTCAAAATTTCTTCGGAGTTCATCAGGATTGACCAGAAAAATACTAACACTGCAGGCGTGATGCGCCTATGCTTGACTTGCCGGGCAGCGGCTGGGAGACTGAAACTCTCCGCGAAAATACTATGGCAAATCCTCAAGGGCGAATCATCACAATTGGTGTGACCGGGGCCAGCGGAGCCATTTTTGCGCAAAAAACGCTGGCCTTGTTAGAAGACGACGCGCGGGTCGCGCGAGTATACCTGGTAGTGACGGAAACCGGGCAGCGGCTGTTTGCGGAGGAATTGGCGATCACTTCGGGCGATTTGAAAAAGCTGCCGGGACGAATCCTAGGCCGCAGTTCAAAGAAAATCGAGACGGTTTCGAATAAGGACGTGGGCGCGGCGATTGCCTCGGGCAGCTATCCAGTGGATGCCATGATCGTGATTCCCTGCACCATGGGATGTCTTGCGTCGATCGCTACGGCGATGAGCGACGACCTGGTGGCCCGGGCGGCAGATGTGATGTTGAAGGAAGAGCGGAAACTGGTGTTATGCGTGCGTGACACGCCGTTTAACCGGATTCACTTGGAAAACATGCTGCGGGCGCAGCAGGCTGGCGCGGTAATCATGCCGGTGGTGCCGGCATTTTATTTCAAACCGAAATCAATCGACGAACTCGTGACCCAGTATACATGCCGGGTGCTGGCGCAGGCAGGATTGCCGCAAGAGAAAATGTACCGGTGGAGCGGAAGCGCGAGCGGACGAAAGGCGGAGCAGTAGAGATGGCGGGCCGGGTTCGCACCGTGCTGGAAATGATCAAGTTCGAGCACTCGGTTTTTGCGCTGCCGTTTGCGCTGACGGGGGCGTTACTGGCGGCTCGCGCTACGTTTCACGCCTGGCCGTCGCTGCGCCAGTTCGTGTGGATTGTGGCGGCCATGGTGGCGGCGAGGTCGGCATCGATGACCATCAACCGCATTGTGGATTTACGATACGACAGCCGGAATCCACGGACGAAGATGCGCGCGTTGGCGACCGGAGAATTGTCGGTTTCATTCGCGTGGGTTTTCACGGTAGTTGCGGTGGCGGCATTTTTGCTGGCCGCGTGGGAATTGAATTTGTTGTCACTGGAACTGGCACCGGTGGCGCTGGGGATCTTGTTCTTCTACTCGTACACCAAACGGTTCACGTCGTGGTCGCACCTGTTTTTGGGATTTGCGTTGGGAATTTCTCCGGAGGCGGCATGGATTGCGGTGACGGGGCACTTCGACTGGCACATGTTGATCCTGTGCGGAGCGGTGACGCTGTGGGTGGGCGGATTCGACGTGCTATATGCGTGCCAGGACGTGGAGTTTGACCGGGAGGCTGGACTGTTTTCCGTGCCGAAGCGCTTCGGCATTGCCAAGGCGTTGCGAATCGCACGGATCATGCATATTGGGGTTGTAATTTTGCTGAGCTGGCTGGCGCTGAGTTTTGGGTTACCCTGGCCGGCATGGGCGGGAATTGCGGTGGTGGCTGCACTGCTTGGTTATGAACATTCCCTCGTGAAGGCCAATGATCTAAGCAAGCTCAACGCTGCGTTTTTTGCGGTGAACGGCTATATTAGTATGTTGTTCCTGTTGTTCTGGGGCGCGGCGGCGGCGGTTTGGCGAGTTTGAAGCGATTGAAATTCTAGAAAGAAACGAAGAAGAACAAAGTGGCAGAACTGAAACTTACCGATACACGTTTGCGGCCGATTGCCGACAAGGTGCTGGCGGGCGAGCGGCTGTCGTTTGACGACGGCGTGGCGCTGTACAAAACACCGGACCTGCTGGCGGTGGGATGGCTGGCGAACTACGTGCGCGAGAAGCGGCACGGAAACGTCACGTATTACAACGTCAACCGGCACATTAATCCCACAAACGTGTGCGTAGCACATTGCAAGCTTTGCGCGTTTGGCCGCGATCCCGGAGCGCCAGGGGCTTACACGTACTCTCTGGAACAGATGTACGAGCGTGCGGCGAAGGGGATTCGCGAGGGCGCAACGGAAATTCACATCGTAGGCGGCTTGCATCCGGATCTGCCGTTTGAATATTTTCTGGAATTGATCCGCGGAATCAAGCAGCGCCACCCGCAGGTGCATCTGAAGGCGTTCACGATGGTGGAAGTGCATTACTTCGCGCGCATCGCGAAGCTGACCGTGGATCAAGTGCTGGTGAAGATGAAAGAAGCGGGCGTGGATTCCTGCCCGGGCGGCGGCGCGGAGATTTTTCATCCCCGGGTGCGGCGAATTATTTGCGACCACAAGGTCAGCGGGCGGATGTGGCTGAGCATGGCGAAGAAGGCGCACCGGATTGGGTTGCGTTCGAACGCGACGATGCTGTACGGCCACGTGGAAACCGCCGAGGAGCGCGTGGATCACCTGGTGCTGTTGCGCGAGGCGCAAGACGAGACGCATGGATTCGTAGCATTCATTCCACTCGCGTTCCATCCGGAAAACACACCGCTGGCCCATATTCCGAAGCCGACGGGCTACGATGATCTGCGGAACATTGCCGTGTCGCGCTTGATGTTGGACAATTTCGGCCACATCAAGGCGTACTGGATCATGCTGACGACCAGCATCGCGCAAATTGCGCTGCGATTTGGCGCGAACGACATGGATGGAACAGTCGTCGAGGAGAAGATTTATCACGATGCCGGCGCGACAACGGCGGAGTTCACGCCGCGGGGAGAGCTGGAAAGGTTAATCCGTGCAGCGGGCCGGGTACCTGTGGAACGCGATACCCTCTACAATCCTGTGGATCGCAGCAAAATGCCCCCGATTGTGCCGGCCACGCCACCGGGCCTGGTCTCGCTTTCGACATAAACGGCATGCCTAACGCAGCTTTGCCTGAGTAGACCATCTGATGTAAGGTGAACCGCCCGGAGCCCGTCTAAAACTCGCTCGCCCAGGAATAAGCCACGTGTGGACCATTGTTCTACTGACAATTTCGAACATCTTTATGACGTTTGCATGGTATGGGCACCTGAAATACAGGAATGTGCCGCTGTGGAAGGTCGTGATCGCGAGCTGGGGTATCGCATTTTTCGAATATTGCTTCCAGGTGCCGGCGAACCGCATGGGCTCGTATGAATTCAATGGGGCGCAATTGAAGACGATTCAGGAAGTGATTACGCTGACGGTGTTCTCCGTTTTCTCGATTACGTATCTCGGAGAGCCCATTAAATGGAACTACGGCGTGGGATTCGGCTGCATCGCGGCCGGCGCTTTTTTCGTGTTCCACAAGTGGTAGAATCTGGGCGTCGCAAACTTATAACCCGCCCCCGGCCAGCCTCGAATCCAATCCACACGGCTTGTGAGCGACGTTCAAAGGAGACAAGATATGCAGCGCAAAGCATCGGCAGTTTGGCAAGGCGACCTGAAGTCCGGCAAGGGAGCGATTTCGACGGACAGTGGAACGCTGAAGGATACGCAGTATTCGTTCAGCACCCGATTTGAGAATGGCGTGGGCACGAATCCGGAAGAACTGATCGCCGCAGCGCACGCGGGCTGCTTCACGATGGCGCTATCCGCACAGCTCGGCAACGCGGGACTGACCGCGACCAAGCTGGAGACCACCTGCACGGTCACGCTGGAGAAGTTGGCCGATGGATTCGCGATTACCAAGAGCCATCTGGACCTGGTGGCGCACGTGCCGAACGCGGATAAAGCGAAGTTCGACGCGGCAGTGAAGGCGGCGGAAACGGGTTGCCCGGTTTCCAAGCTATACAAAGCGGAAATCAGCGTAAGCTCACAGCTGGTGACGTCGAAGTCGGCGTAAACTCCACAAAGTTCTTGAAGCGAGTACAATGCTGCGCATGATCCCCGCTTCGGGTGTGTTTATTTGCGGTGTCGCTATTTTCCTCGTGGTCCTTTGGGACGCCTTCGAGGCGATCATCTTGCCCAGGCGAGTGACGCGGCGGTTCCGGCTGACGAACATCTACTATCTGTTCACCTGGAAAACGTGGAAGATCTATGCTCGATTGATCCCGTCCAAGAAGGCGCGGGAGGCATTTTTCGGATTTTTTGGGCCGATTTCCCTTCTCTTTCTGATTGGGGTGTGGGCGGTGGGGCTGGTGATTTCGTTCGGAATGATGCAATACGGCGCGGGATCGGCGGTGAATGTTTCCGGAATGACCCCGAGTTTCTACACCGATTTGTATTTGAGTGGAACGACGTTTTTTACCCTGGGACTGGGAGATGTAATTCCGAAGTCTGGGCTGGCGCGGTTTCTGGTCGTCGCCGAGGCGGGATTCGGTTTTGGATTTCTGGCCGCGGTGATCGGCTATCTGCCGTTTATTTATGGCGCCTTCGGCAACCGGGAGACGAACATAGCGCTGCTGGACGCGCGGGCGGGAACGCCGCCGACGGCGGGAGAACTGCTTCGGCGGCACGCCTATGATGGAGGAGAAGCAGCATTGAAGCAGTTGCTGGGAGAATGGGAGCGGTGGTGCGCGCAACTGCTAGAATCTCACTTGTCTTATCCGGTGTTGGCGTATTTCCGTTCGCAGCATGACAACCAGTCGTGGATCGCGGCTCTAACGGCGATCCTGGATACTTGCGCTTTGGTGATTGCCGGAGTACAGGATGCACGTTCGAAACAGGCAGAATTGACGTTTGCCATCGCGCGGCACGCGGTTGTCGATCTCTGCCAGGTTTTTGGCGCGCCGCCGCGCCCACTACCGGAAAGCCGGTTGACGCCCGAAACGTTCGAGAAGTTGGGCACAAAGCTTGCCAAGCACGGCATGGTATTTCTGACGACCCCCGAAGGAACCCAGAAGCTCACCGAGTTGCGCGGGATGTATGAACCATACGCGGCTGCATTGGCACGACATCTGAACCATTCGTTGCCATTGTGGATTCCTGACAAAAAAGGACGCGACAATTGGGAAACCACGGCGTGGGCCGCAACCAGCGGAGTGATGAATGAGAACGCTGCGCACGTGCTACACGACGATCATTTCTAGGGCCCTTGTGTGGTAGACCTCAAGCTGGAGGCAATGCTCATGAAGGCGATACAAGTTCACAAGTTCGGCGGGCCTGAGGTTCTGGAGATCCACGACATTCCCACACCGAAACCCGGACCGGGGCAAATCCTGGTGCGTGTTCACGCAGCTGGAGTGAACCCCTACGACACGTACATGCGGAATGGAACTTATGCGATCAAGCCGCCACTGCCGTACACGCCGGGGTCGGATGCTGCGGGGACGGTGGAGGCGGTTGGAGAGGGAGTCAAGAAATTCAGAGGCGGAGAGCGCGTTTACACCGCGAAGACGCTGACGGGAGCTTACGCCGAGTATGCGTTGGCGGATGAGTCGCAGCTTTACCCACTGCCTGAGAAGATTTCGTTCGCGCAGGGAGCGGGATTGTGGGTGCCGTACGGGACGGCGTACACAGCGTTGTTTCATCATGCGAAAGCTCGTGCGGGAGAAACTCTGCTGATGCATGGCGCGAGTGGCGGTGTGGGAACGGCGGCGTTGCAGATTGCGCGAGCATTGGGCATGACGGTAATGGGTACGGCCGGAAGCGCGCGTGGCCTTGAATTGGCGAAGAAGGAAGGAGCGCATTACGTCTTCGACCATACGAAGGCAGGTTATGCCGAGGAAATCCTGAAAGCGACAGGCGGGAGGGGAGTGGACGTGATTTTGGAAGTGCTGGCCAACGTGAACCTGGCGACGGATATGAAGCTAATGGCGATCGAAGGTCGAACGATTGTGATCGGGAATCGCGGCGAAATTACGATCAATCCGCGGGAACTGATGGCGCGACGAGCGTCGGTGCGCGGGTTCACGTTATGGGCGGCCACGGAAAGCGAGACGAAAGAAATTCACGCGGCAATCGCGGCGGGATTGGAGAACGGTACGCTGCGGCCAATCATCGGGAAGGAATTGCCGTTGAAGGACGCGCCGCAAGCGCACCAGGACGTGCTGGCGCCGGGAGCGCACGGGAAAATTGTGCTGGTCGCCTAGACCGAGTCGTCAGATCTTGCCAAGGGTGTGAAGCAAGATACCCAAGGCGGCGCCACCCAGGACGAGCCAGGTGGAATTGACTTTGTAGCGAAACACCAGGACTGCGGTAAAGACCGCGATCAGAATCAAAGGCAAATTGGTTAGGGCTGCGCGCGTGAACTGAAAGCCGACGAAGGCCATTAGCGCCACCGCAGCGGCGTTCACGCCGTCGAGAAAGGCCCCGGCGATGGGTGAATTGCGCAATTGAGGCAGATAGCGGGCCGTTGCGGCTACGTAGACAAAGGCCGGCAAGAACATTCCGACGGTCGCGAGGGCGGCACCCCTCCAGCCGCCCAGCAGGTAGCCAATGAATGTCGAGACGGTGAAAAATGGCCCGGGCGTGGCCTGGCTGACGGCGATGGCGTCGAGCAGTTGCGCGTCTGTTAGCCAATGCAAGCGAAGCACGAGATCCGCGCGAAGCACGGCAAGCAGCACGTAGCCGCTGCCGAAAAGAACTGCGCCAATTTTCAAGAAGTACAAGAACAGAGGGAGCATCCCTACCGTGATGGGAGCAGAAGCGAGCACGCCCAGGGATGCAGCGGTATTGCGGGTTGAGTTGGTAAGGCGCTTCCTTTCATGAATCAGTACCCACAGGATACCTGCGCCAGTCAGCAGAGCGAGAACCGGCAGGCCAAACGCGGCTAGCACTACGACAGCCATGGCGAGTACGCCGAGGGCGATACTCTTGAGCGCGGTTCTGGCAAGGTTCCACACCGCCTGGGCGATGAGTGCGACGACAACAGGCTTGATGCCGATGAGGAGTCCGGCCATTTGAGGGACTGCGCCGTAGGTTTGATAGGCCCAGGCCAGCACAACCACAAGAATGGCAGCGGGAAGAATGAAGCAAGCGCCGGAGACCAGCAAGCCAAGGGTACCGCCTCGAATCTCGCCCAGGTAGATAGCGAGTTCCGTGGAACTGGGGCCGGGGAGAAGGTTGACGGCGCCGAGCAAATCGAGAAATTTCTCGCGCGACAACCAATTGAGGCGACGAACGAAACGCTCTTCCATCATGGCGATGTGCGCGGCGGGACCGCCAAACGCGACAAAGCCAAGACGCAAGAATTCCCTTGCAAGCTCCGCGAGAGAACCTGGAGATGAAGATGAGAGTCGCGCCGATTCGGGCATGATGGAAGCGGTCATTATGTACCAGACACAACAACGAACGTGCGAATCGGATTGGAGAGCTTTGAATGCCGGCGCCAGAAGAGCCAATGTGCAATCAACAAGCAATAAAAGGGAGCGTAGACCAGCCACTGAAAGAAAGGATCGAAGTGGAAGACACCCAGAATGCCGTAGCCAATCAAGACGTTGTAGGAGAGAAACTGCAGAACCGTCAGCATCAGCCACGCAGGATTTGGAAAAAAGCAGAGAAGCGGAACAATCCAGGTGAAATACCAGGAATAACCGTTGGGGCCGAAGATCAAGATCGTGGCAATAAGTAGATAAGCGGCGCGGGCCGGCTCGGCACGCTTCCAAGCCAGGTATAACGCTAAACCCCACGAAGCAAAGATGCCTGTTAGTGCGGGGATTTTCGTGTGGCCACCGGTCAGCCAGTCAATGATGGTGTAGAGGCTGGCGTGGTAGTTTTTCCAAGTTGCTTCATAGTAAGTGAGGTTGGCGCGGAACATGTACAGGCCGCTCCAATAAGGCGCTAGGACCGCCGCAAGAACGAGCACGGCAAGCCCGACCGCCCACCAAGCGGACTTGTTCTGCGGCCAACCCAGGCGGCGAAACCACACCGGCAGCAAGACGGCGGGAAAGACCTTGGCCATGGTGGCAATCGCCGCCGGAACGATGGAAAGTGTAGGCCATTTCCTGACCATCGCGAGGGCGCACACAATACCGAGGACCGCGAGGACATCGTTGTGGCTGCTGCCGGCAAACTCTACGATGACGAGCGGATTCCAGGCATAAATGGCGAGCCGGAAGTTACGCTGGGGGTCTTTGCGAAAAATCCAAGTTAACAAGAGGATGACGAGCACATCAGCGAATTCGAAGGGAATTTTGAATGCGACCGGGCTCGGGAAGATCTTCCAGCCGGCGCGAAACAGCAGCTCCGAAACCGGGGGATAGATAGCGGGAATTTCGCGACCGGGTATCACTTCCCAGTGCCGATCCCGGAGCGGGAGGAGGCGAGGGTCGTTCGGTGCTACAGCGTACGGATTCCAGCCATGAGCCTGGACGTTTCCCTCCCATCGGTACCGATACAGATCATCGGAGAGCGTGGGCTCCGTGGTCCAAAGAGGGGCGCGGAATGCAATCGCCAGAAAAATCAGTAAAATGGTAGCGGCACGAGTGGATTGCGTGCGGGTGAAACCGTACAGGGCGAAGAAATAGACGAGGCCAGCCGCGAGCGCGAGTTCGATGAAGTTGACCGCGTGGTTCTTCAAGTAATACAAGTGATGCATGCGCAGGAAGATGAGTTCCAGGGCAGGGCCTGCCAGAACCAGCGTGAACCAGAACACTCGATTTTGCTTTCTAGTGGAAGCCATTCGGAGAGACTTGGTAATTGACGACTCTTGCTCCATTTCTAATCGCCGCCCAGCAAAGTCCGCTTCGACATTACTGGCATAAGATCACCGACCGGACCTTCAGCGGCGTCTATCACGCCAATGCGTTCGATCTGGCGATGATGATTCCGTATTTTATCGTGCTGTTCATCCTGGCGATGTACGGGCTGCACCGGTACGTCCTGCTGTACGACTACTATGCGTATCGCAAAAATGTGCCTGGGCCGCCGCAGCCGGTCGCCAACTGGCCAAAGGTTACCATACAGCTTCCGATCTTCAACGAGCGGTATGTGATCGAGCGGCTAGTCGACGCAGTGTCGCAGTTCGATTATCCGAAGGAGCTGCTGGATATCCAGGTGCTGGACGATTCGACGGACGAAACGCGGGAAGTGGCGCGGAACTGCGTGGAACGTCACGCTGCGAAAGGTTTGCCGATTACCTATATCCATCGCACGAATCGCGAAGGATTCAAGGCCGGAGCGCTGGAAAACGGATTAAACACCGCACGGGGCGAATTTGTAGCGATTTTTGATGCCGATTTCATTCCGCCGTCAGACTTTTTGCGGCGGACGATTCCCTACTTTTTGAATGGGGAGAGCGCGAAGAACATCGGGATGGTGCAGGCGCGGTGGACGTACCTGAACAGCGATTACTCGCTGCTGACCCGGGTGGAAACGATTCTGCTGGACGGTCATTTCGTGATCGAGCATGGGGGACGCTCGCGCCGCGGCACGTTCTTTAATTTCAACGGAACCGGAGGAGTGTGGCGGCGGGCAGCGATCGATGCCGCTGGAGGATGGGAACACGACACGCTCACCGAAGATACGGACCTTTCGTATCGGGCACAACTAAAGGGATGGAGATTCTTGTACCTGCCGGAAATTGAGTGCGCCTCGGAATTGCCGGTGGATATGAACGGGTTCAAGGCGCAGCAGGCGCGCTGGGCCAAGGGCCTGATGCAGACGGCGAAGAAGATCCTGCCGAAGGTGTTTCGCTCGGATGCGCCATTGCACGTGAAGTCCGAGGCGTTTTTCCATCTGACGGCGAACATTTCGTACCCGTTGATGGTGTTGTTGTCAACGATGTTGCTGCCGGCGATGATCGTGCGGTTCTACCAGGGCTGGTTTCAGATGATCGTAATCGATCTGCCGCTATTCCTGGCGTCGACGTGTTCCATTTCGAGTTTTTACCTGGCGGCGCAGAAAGAGCTTCGGCCCAAAACGTGGCTGACTACGTTCTTGTATATGCCTTTTGTGATGGCGACCGGCATCGGGCTAAGTGTGAGGAATGCGCAAGCGGTTATCGAAGCGATCGTGGGCAAGAAGTCGGAATTCGCGCGAACGCCTAAATTCAAGATCGAGGGCAAGTCCGGGACGTTTGCAGCAAAGAAGTACAAGAACAAGTCGGGATGGATGCCGTATTTTGAGTTGGCCCTGGGACTCTATTTCGCGCTGGCGGTGTTGTATACGATTCGCAATGAGAACTACGCGACCGTGCCGTTTTTGCTGCTGTTTGTATGGGGCTATCTATATACGGGTTTCATGTCGCTGAGCCAATCTTGGTTCGCCCGACTGCGGTTTGACGTGAATGCTCCGGAAATGAGGCCGGCATCGACGGGCGCCCCTGGATTTTAGCCGATGAAGTAAGCGTCCTGAATATTCCAACTGTGACTTTTGTCTCTTCCCTTTTAAGTTCGCAGGTATAAAATCCACCTCACACAGGTCCTTCCCCCTTGGAGGTTCTATGAACATCCGCTTTGCCTGCATGGCTGTGCTTATGCTCGCCTCAGCCCTATTTGCGAATGCTGGGCAAGTCTCAGAAGAAGGCAAGGCCTGCCTGGAATGCCACAGGGATTCGACACGCGGAATTGTGGAGCAATGGCAATCCAGTGCCCACGCGAAGAATGGCGTGGATTGCTATTCGTGTCACAAGGCGATGGAAGGTGATCCAGCGACGTTCGACCACTATAGCCACAAGATTGCGGTGATTGTTACACCCAATTATTGCGGCCGCTGCCATGGGGAGGAAGTGAAGCAATTCGAGAAAAGTTATCACGCCGCGGCGGCCAAGTTCATCGGATCGCTGGACAACATGCTGGGAGAGATCGTGGAAGGCGGACCGGCGGCGAACAACGGCTGCCGGCAGTGTCATGGAAGCGAAGTGAAATACCTGGGAGACGGCAAGTTCGATGCGGCGACATGGCCAAACAGCGGGATCGGGCGAGTGAATCCAGATGGGAGCAAGGGGACTTGCGCAGCATGTCACGGGCGGCACACCTTCAGTTCCGCCACGGCACGGATGCCGGAGAATTGCGGTAAGTGCCATTTAGGGCCGGATCACCCGCAGATCGAAATCTACAACGAGTCAAAGCACGGCATCCAATATCGCGCGAACATGACGAAGATGAATCTCGACTCGAAGGCGTGGGTAGTGGGTAAGGATTATTCGGCGGCGCCGACCTGTGCGACCTGTCACATGTCCGCCACGAGCAACCAGCACGTGACACACGACGTTGGAGATCGCATCAGCTACACGTTGCGGCCGGCGATTTCCATCAAGCTGGAGAACTGGGAAAAGCGACGGCTGAACATGATGGATGTTTGTTCGAATTGCCACGCGTCAGGGTGGGTAGACAACTTCTACAAGCAATATGAGGGAACGATCGATTTGTATAACGAGAAATTCGCGAAACCCGCAAAATCCGTGATGGATAAGTTGTATGCCGCGAAGAAGCTGACACCAACTCCCTTCGACGAAAAGATCGAATGGACTTATTACGAAATGTGGCATCACCAGGGACGGCGCGCGCGGATGGGCACAGCGATGATGGGGCCGGATTACACGCAGTGGCACGGGTTCTTTGAAGTGGCGAAAACCTTCTACACGGAATTTATTCCCGAGGCGGAACAGTTGATGCCAGGAGTGACGGCAGAGGTGATGAAATCCGACTATCACAAATGGACAGCCGGACTAACTAAGGAAGAGTTGCAGCAGCAGATCGAGTTTTATAAAGAGCGGTACAAGCAATAACAAGGCCTGGCGATTGCTAGAGGAGCAGGACAGGCAATTTCCTGCTAGGTGTTGGCGGATTGTTCCATCCAACGGGTGAGCATGTACTCGTATTTTGGCTCCACATCGATGAAAGAAACTCCTGCACCGACATTTGAGGTGGAATAGATGACTCGGGCTTTGGATTGGAAGGTGAGATCTCCCGAGATGATTTTCAGCAAGATGATGGTGCCCGGCGGAAAGGGATTCATCATATCGAGATAGCAGCCGTGGAGGCTGAGTTCACTGACGCGCGAAGCCACGCGTACGTCCGACTTCTCTTCATAGAGCTCCGCGCTTGCGATAAAAATGTGCCTGGGAGAGCGGCGGCGTTCCCGATCCATTCAACCCTCCATGAGTTCGGGCCGACCTTTGCTCCATGCTACTGCCGGGCGGGCCGTTGGAAGGTATATTTCGCGATTGGTGTCGTTCTGCTAAGCATAGTCAGCTGGTTAATCTTAACTGCGAGTTAATTGGGGCTGGCCCATCGTACAGCGTGGAGGTTAGCGAGTGGCTCGGTGTATTGCGCTTACGTTACAATCTGGGATTCGGTTCAGGGCAACGTAGCAAGCTGAGGTGGATGAATGAGTGATCTGGGTCGGACTGGTCGTGTTGGTGTAGACGGGAAGTGTTGGTTATCAATCAGTGCAGTCGTGTTGACGCTTTTGACGGTCGCTCCAGGCCAGTTATTGGCACAACAGCGGCGGCAGCGAGAGCCGAATTCAGCCTACGCGGAACGGCGGGCCAAGCTCGCCTCCAACATCGATGGCCCTATCGTGCTGCTGGGCTATACGGGGAGAGAAGAGGAGTCGGAGAGCTACATTTTTGCCCAGGAAGAGAATTTCTATTATTTAACCGGCCACAACGAGGAAGATGCGGCGTTAATTTTACTTCCTCCCGAAGGCAGCAAAGCGAAAAAGGACGACTGGCAAGGGCCGCGCGAGATTTTTTTCCTGCCGCCGAAGGATCCGAGGAAAGAGAAGTGGAATGGGGTGCGAATGGCCCCCGGCGACCCGGGGATTGAGTCGCGGACAGGATTTGCGCTGATCAAACCCACGCCGGAGCTGCGCGCAGCGGTGGAGCGATTGGCGCGAGTTTATCCGAACTTCTACACCATACTTCCCTACCAGAAGGAATTGGGCGGCTACCCGCACGAGCGGGAAACGACGGAGTGGCTGAAACAGGCCGCCCCGGAGGCGGCGGTGAAGGATGTTCGCGGCAGCCTCTCCGACCTCCGGATGGTGAAATCGCCGACCGAAATCAGTTTGCTTCGACAGGCCATCGATCTTTCGGATGATGCGCAAGTCGAAGCGATGAAGGTGATGCGGCCGGGCGCGTGGGAATATCAAGTGGCAGCGAAAATGGTTGAGACCCATGCGATGGGCGGATCGGAGGCGGAAGCCTACGCGCCGATCGTTGGAGCAGGACCAAATTCGACGGCGCTGCACTACGACAAGCTGAGCAGGAAGATCGAGGATGGCGACATCGTGGTGCTGGACGTAGGCGCCCAATATTCGGGTTATGCGGCGGACATTACGCGCACGTTGCCGGCGAACGGGAAATTCACGCCGAGACAACGGGAGATTTATGAAGTTGTTCTGGGTTCACAGGAAGCAGCGCTGAAAGCACTAAAGCCGGGAATGGACATGTGCCGCAAGGGAAACAAGAGCGTGTACAAGATTGCCTATGACTACATCGATTCCCACGGAAAGGATCAGCATGGGAAATCATTGGGACAGTATTTTGTTCACGGGTTGGGACACAACATCGGCCTGAACGTGCACGATCCCGGAGAGACCTGCAGACCACTGGTGCCGGGAATGGTGGTCACCGTCGAGCCTGGTATTTATATTCCCGAGGAGAATCTGGGAGTGCGGATCGAAGACGACGTGTTGATTACGGACGGAGGCTACGAATTGTTGAGCCGGAAACTGCCGCGCGACCCGGATGAGATCGAGAAGATTATGGGTGAAGCGGCCAAGCAACGAAGTGCTGTGGCGAAACCGTAAGACCAATCTGTTCGCCGCCGGGTCGCTCACGCGTACGCGAGACCTTCGGGTGGTTAAATCGAGATCCGTGTTAAGCCGCGACTTTCAGCATAATCTTGCCACGCGGGTGAGGAGCTCCTGACAACATCTCATGCGCTGTTTTTGCCTGGGCGAGCGGTAGCACGGCGCCAACTTGCGGGATCAACTTTTTGTCGTCAAAGAGTTGCGTGAGGGCATTCAGGCGCTTCGTCGTAACGTCAACGAAGAAGAAAACAGAGCGGACTCCGGCTTTGGCGGCAAATTCCCCAGGCATCGGCGGAAACACCACCGAAACCAAGATTCCTCCGGGTTTCAGCACGTCCAATGATCCGATCCGCGTATCACCGCCAACGGTGTCGATGACGATGTCTGCTCCACGCACCGCATCCTGGAAACGTTGTCGCCGGTAATCGATCTGGGTGTCTGCGCCGAGTTTACGGACATATTCGAAATCGCCGGCGGAGGCAGTAGCGATAACTTCGAGGCCTGCTTGATGAGCCATTTGAACGGCATATGCGCCAACGTTGCCCGCTGCGCCATGGATTAAGACTCGTTGTCCAGCGACTGCGTTCGCATAATCGAACAGCATCTGCCAGGCGGTCACGGCGATGACTGGGACGGAAGCGGCCTCTACAAAGGTGAGACTAGCGGGCTTAAACGCAAGACTCGACGCTTCTACGACGGAATATTCGGCGTAGCCTCCCGTGAAGCGCGGGTTCGTAAGACCATAAACCTCGTCACCGGCTGCGAAACCCGAAACATCGGGACCGATGGCGTCCACAGTGCCAGCAATGTCTGAACCGAGGACCAGCGGGAGTGTTTGCGGAACACCGCTTCGACCGGCCCGAATGAGTGCGTCCCAAGGTCCAACGCCCGCAGCGTGCACACGAACCCGTAACCGTCCGTGATCAGGCTCGGGAAGCGGCAAGTTGGCAAACCGGACGACGTCCGGGCCACCGTATTCGGTGATTTGTGCAGCCATCATGTGATTCATCGAAAGTTGATCGATTATATGGATGTAGAGATGCGCAGCTCAGTTCGACTGATACAAAATTCCCTGTAGTGTTACCACCTACATTGAAAAAAGTTTCCTGCGAATTCACAGATTGTGAGCTCTTTTTCGCGGCCGATTCATCCCGTCGTAACGATCGACCGTTAAACCTTCAAGCCCGCGTGAATCCCGAGAGGTTCGCAGAGTTCCCCCAGCCGAACACTGGAGAACCTCCATTCATAAATTTCGAGGGAGGAAACTATGCAGTTTGGCTTCAGAAAGGTACTCGCCCTACTCGCAGCTGGGTTGATGACGATGGTACCGAGCAGCACGGTCCTCGCCAACAGTCACGGTAGCACCGCCACGCCCATCAAGCATGTGGTGGTTGTCTTCCAAGAAAACATCTCGTTCGATCATTATTTTGGCACCTATCCGAACGCGGTTCCCAATAAAGACGGAAGCCGGTATTTCTTCGGAGCTTTATCAGGCACGCCACGGGTGAATAACCTGGCCAGTGCAGGGTTACTCACCAACAATCCAAACGGCGCAAACCCATTCCGGATTGACCGCAGCAATCCAAACACGTGTGATCAAGACCATGGCTATGGAGACGAACAGTTCGCTTTCCACGGTGGCCTGATGGACCGGTTCCTGACGCATAGTTGCAATGACGCCAACCTCGGCCCGAACAGCACGTTGGGTTATTACGACGGGAATACCGTCACAGCGCTTTGGAACTACGCCCAGCACTTCGCGATGAGCGACAACTCCTATGGCACTAGCTTCGGGCCTTCGACGCCGGGATTGCTCAACCTTGTGGCGGGCACGACGTTCGAGGGAACCATCACGAACGGCCTGTCAGGAAGTGGCTTCATCGCCAACGCGGGGACCATGGGAGCGGTGGTCGGGGATGCTGATCCGGCGTATGACAAATGTTCCAGCGCGACCAGGACGCAGATTTCCATGTCCGGCCAGAATATCGGCGATCTGCTGAATACGGCGGGTATCACCTGGGGATCGTTCATGGGAGGGTTCGCCGATTGCACGCATGTTTCGACGGGTATCACAGGACTGTCGACTACCGACTACATTCCGCATCACGCGTTTTTCCAGTACTGGCAATCGACTTCAAATCCAAATCACACGCCGCGAACTTCGGTGGCGTTGATCGGGCACCAGGGCGATGCCGCGAACCATAACTATGACCTGAGCGATTTCTACGATGCGCTCGCCGCGCACAACCTGCCCGCGGTCAGTTTCGTAAAAGCGAGGGCCATCGAAGACGGCCACGCCGGCTACTCGAATCCACTGGATGAACAGAACTTTCTGGTGCAATTGATCAACAAGCTTGAAAAATCGCCGGAGTGGGCGAGCACGGCCGTCATTATTTTGTATGACGATTCGGATGGGTGGTATGACCACGTGATGGGACCGATCGTGAATCAGTCCAATGTCGCAGAGGACCAGCTGCTGGCGCCGGGAAGCTGCGGAACCCCGAAGCCGGTGGATGCCTCCGGCGACATCCAGAATGGCCGCTGCGGCTATGGACCGCGCCTTCCGTTGTTGGTGGTATCGCCGTATGCGCGCTTCAACTATGTCGACCACCAGGTGACAGACCAGTCTTCGGTGATTCGCTTTATCGAAGATAACTGGGGCTTGTCCCGGATCGGCAATGGTTCAGCGGATGCAATCGCGGGAACGCTGGATGGGCTGTTCAACTTTAACAACTTCGGCTTGAATCTGCCGTTGTTCCTGGATCCACTTACTGGCAAACCAGTGTTTTAGAAGCCGGGCAATCCGAAATCGCGTTGGGCGACCCAACCGTGAGCAGAGAGAACCTGCATCGTGGTTGGGTAGCCCAATATTCGCTTTTTGTTCGCCAATGAGGTAGAATCGAGTCTCCGTACGAATTGGCAAGGAGTGCGGAGATGACGTTGTCACAGGAATTGGAAAGAAGGCGGGAGACGCTGGCCGCGATTCTGGAGGGTCATGCGATCAAGACACGGAGACGGGCGCGCTGGAATCACCGAACATCGATGGCATTGATGGTTTTGTCGGTATTGTGCAGCGCCACGGCGGCGGGGCTGGGATTTTTCACGACGCAATCATCCAGGTTGGTGGGTGGAATTGCCATATTGACGCCGTTGATTGCGTATGTCGCGGTGAATCTGAAGCTGGAAGGAAAAGCGAGCTGGCACCACCGAAAGTCGAATGCACTGTACGCATTGAGCTCGAGATTGCGTTATGAGCTGCCGGAGCAGCCTGCAGCGGACCAGATTGCGGACGTGTCGAAAGCATATGACGCATTGAATGTGGCGATGCAGCGGGAGTGGGACAGCACACTTAGTTTTCATTGGACGGGGTTGTCGCGACCGGAGATGGGAGTGGGAACGCAGGCGGGTGGAGCAACAGCGAAGTAGCAGAGAACCAACCCAAGACTTAGGTTCGCAAAACGAACACGGGCCCCAAACGGTTACTTCTTGCCGGCTGCGACTTGGCCGTGGGCAAGGGCGGATACGAGAGAGACTCCGCCGAGCACGTTTCCGAGCAGAGTGGGGAAGAAGAAGCTTGTGAAATAGCTGAGGAACGGGAGCTTTCCGACTACGACCAGGAAGAAGACATTGGCGGAGCCGGCGACGATGTGTGTCAGGTCTGCAATCGCGATCAGGTAAGTGAGAGCCACGATGACAAAGACGCGGGAGGTGGCAGCATCCGGCAACATCCACACCATGAGAGCGATCAACCAGCCAGAAAAAATCGCACGAAGGAAAGTGGCAGCGAATCCAAGACCAACGTGTGGCTGTGAGACCTCGAGCATGCTCAGCTGAACAGCCGGGTCGAGGAAAGGAATGCGGGCTACAGCGAGAGCGAAAAGAAAAGTGCCAAAGATGTTGGCGGAAAGCACGGTAGACCAGAGACGGAACACTTTCCGGAGCGTGGCAAGGTCTTTGTGAACTAGGAACGGGAGCACGACGGTCAGCGTGTTTTCCGTAAAAAGTTGTTGCCGCCCGAGCACGACGATCAGGAAGCCGGTGCAATAGCCGAAGCGCGAGAGCAGCGGGCTCCAATGCGAAGCCGGGAGATAGGCATGGAGCACCGCTTCCGCAAGAAGCGAAAAACCCATGGAAAGACCGGCGGCGAGACCCGACCAGGCGAGTGCGGCGACTGGGCGCTCGAGTTCGTCTTCGCCCTCGAGACGAATCGCTTCGTAGACGATTTTGGCGGGGATGGCGACCCGCTCTTCGACCTTGCGCGCTTCCTCGATTGAAGAGATGAGGCTTTGAGGATCAGTGACGATCGATTTGACTTTGTCTGGAACAGGAGACATGGGACGCAGCAAGCAGGCTGCAGTCCAAACTAGCCGAAAGGCCCACCGTAAGGACTACAGTAAAATCCGTAGGAAACGAAGGAGGATACCCAACGAATGGATGACGGTCCGGATTTGTACGCTTGCCCGACGCGGTATATTCTTTGAGGCGCTTCAAAGACGCAGGGCACGCGGTTGAAGTTGAACCACCGGAGCTCGAATACGCCTGTTCCAGAACACACGGCAGAGGCAAGAGAAAACACCTCTAATCAGACCGAGCCGCTGTTGAGACGCGAGATGCCCGAACTCGACACGATTCGGGGAATCGCCATTCTTGCTGTGGTGCTGTATCACGGTTTGTACTGGCAAATCGACCTATCGCACTATTCCATGACCATTCGCCTAATTTTGAGCGCTATGTGGCTTGGACGACTGGGAGTGGACCTCTTCTTTGTGTTGTCGGGCTTTCTGATCACCGGAATTCTGGTTGGATCGAGAAACAGGGAGTCGTATTACAGAACTTTCTATGTACGGCGAGCGCTGAGAATCCTTCCGATTTATCTGGTCGTTCTTGGATTTTTGGCGATCTCCAGACTAGTGCCTGCTTCGTTTGCGATTCTGAGTTTATTTTATCTTTCCAATCTGACGCCGCTTTGGGGAATCCCGCTCGCTTATCCGGTGTTATGGTCACTCGCGGTGGAGGAGCACTTCTATTTTTTATTCCCTGCCGCGGTGCGCCACATCCGAAATAAATTTCTGATTTGGATCTGCGTGTTCGTGATTGCCGTTACACCGATTTCGAGACTCATCAGCTTCTACGTTCTGGAGCGGCTGCACGGATTTGTAACGTTCAAATGTAACGATTACACGTGGAACTGTCTGGACGGGTTGGCTTGTGGAGCATTGCTGGCACTGGTGCTGCGAGAGTACCAGCTCAATCGCGCTACGCTGTGGCGCTATTCTGTGGGATTGATCGCACTTTCAGTTGCGGCATTGTTGGCGGGAATTCCCTTCGGAATTCTAGACCGACACACGGCACAAGGCGCGGCTCTGCAGGTGATACCTTTTCACTTTGCTTTCACGGGGCTATTGGCGGTTTTTCTGCTGGTTGGCACCGGCCCGTGGCGAAGCCTGGTACGCATTCCGTCTCTGAAATTTCTGGGGTACATCAGCTACGGGTTGTACCTGGTCCACCTACTAGGATTCATGCTTGTCGATTGGATTGCGCGCCGGCCTGAAGGAGCGCTCCTTCAAATCGGCATCGGAGCACTGATGCTTCGTTTCGCCTTCGCCGCGGCGATTTCCGTTATTGTGGCCTTCCTTTCAAGAAAGTATTTCGAAGAGTGGTTTCTCAGCTGGAAAGACCGGTTGTCGCACGAGCAAGCCAAACGACCGAAAGTGAAGGAGAACATCAAAGCAGTGGCGGGACCGGTGCCGGAATGAAGGTGTAAGGAAGCTGGACCATTAGTTATTGATAGCAGTAACGTCTTGCACATACCTGTACCTTCGTAATCTGGCAACTCCACGACGAACTTGTGAGGCTGGAATAGGAATAAAGCGAGGCTCACAATGTTCCGACTGTGCCGCCACAACAGCGCGGGGCGTGCCTGCTGTCTTGCGGTGAAACTGAGCGCGGCGATGCTGATGTTGGTCTGCTGGTTTGGAACGCGGATCGCATATGCCGGGACGAAGGCCGCAGATCGGCCCACTCTTCAGGTAACACCCAGCTCCGTCACCCTGCTTGTTAACGAAGCATCGACATGTACAGCCGTGGATCAAGACGGCCGGGCGCTGAAGGCCGTGGAGTGGTCGATTCGCCCGCAGATCGCCGAACTGAAAGAAGTGGATGGAGAGGTGACCATCATCGGAAAGCAGGCAGGCCGCGCAGTGCTCACAGCACGAGGAAACGATCAGTTTGCGACGGCGGCGGTAACTATCGTAGCGGGAGAGAAGCTGCCGGTTGGCACGGTTAGATGGACAGTGGAGCCACTGCCAGGTTACGAGACATTGATGGTGGTACAGGCGGTCCCGTCGCAAGCGGCGCCGACGTTTTACTCCGTGGAGTGGAGCAAGTCGGAGAAAGCAGTCGTGCGGGCGCTGACAGAGTCGGGTCAGCAGCTGTGGAGAACACAACTTCTTTCGAGTGCGAGCCCGATGACACTGAAGAATACGGTGCCTGCACCAGGTCAGGTATTACAGAACGACGCCCTGATCAGCGATCACTCGATGTTCATCATCGGCGAGAAAAGCGGGTTTGCACTGAATAACGCGACGGACCCCAGCTCTTACGGATTGCCCGCCGACGGAAAAAGCATCTTTCTTGGAGCTTCGGGAGACGATGCAGGGGGGATGGTTTTTCTCGAGAGAGGCCGCTTCCGCGACGCTCTTGTGGACCTGAGTGCCGCGGGCGACGAAGTGTGGCGTTATCGTTCGGAGGGACGGCTGACGAATCACTGGACGGTGAATTGGAGCGGAGACATTGGCATCGTGGAGACATTGGCAAAACCGCCGTCATCGGCGCTGCTCGTTCTGAACGCGGGCACCGGGATCGTGCGTTTCAAGATTCCGTTTCCGGTTTCATCGAGCACGATCGACGGGTACCGGTGCGCGGACCCTCAGCGGAATATCCTGAAGAGCGTTCGGCCCTCGGTTTCAGGATCTGTGTTTACGTCAACCGACGGTAACATGTACCTCCAGGTGGGCACGCACGTGGAATCCCTGCTGATCGAAAACTGCAAGAACAAAAACTATACGTTCGACGAAACATTGGCGCTCCTGCGTGTAACGCCGGAAGGTGAGAACGAATGGAAAACTTTTCAACACATCCACGCCGATGGCGAGGGCGGAATGATTGCGCAGCCGCGTATATTTGCCGGGGAGTCGATTCCAGACGGATTCGGAGGAGTGCTGGCGGCTTGGACGTATTTGTCGCCGGACAATAGTGGTGGCCAGATCCGGAGCGAAGCCCGACTGAGCCGGATCAGCGAGTTAGGGCAACGAGATTTCACTTTGCCCATGCCGTATTGGACCAAGGGGCTCAATTCCTTTTTCGATTCGAACATGGTTCTGGGTGAGGGCAATTTTCTGTATGCGGTCAACGGACCGCAATTGTTGCGAATGGATACGGAAAAGGGAGAAGTAAATTGGGTGCGGCATCCCCCTAAAGGCGAGGTAAAACTGGATCACTCCACAGCGGGGGGAGGGGTGCTTGTGTCGAACGCAGGATTGCTGGTTTATTTCGACGCGGACGGGAACGGCGGGGCGATGCCATGTACCCTTGCCGGCAGTAATCCGGAAGATATCGGCTTGGTGCAAACGGATCTCCTGGATGGCAAACCGATGGAAGCGCTGCAATTGCGAGAGGCCGATTTTACTTGGGCAGGAGGCTACATCGCTGTCGAAGATGGCGCACCCTATGGGCGCGGGAGGCTCGTACATTTCCTGGTCAAGTGAAGGTGGCGAGAAGCAGATCTGTTCGAAGGGTAAGCGAATGCAAAGGTTCAAGGCAGATTGACGGGATAGGAGATAGGAGATAGGAGAGACTAAAACTGCCCTCTTTTGCACAATTTTGGTGCAATTGTGAGTGAACCTGCGAAACCCGGCTTATTCCCGGTAGTCAGATTTTCTTTTTCGCGATTGTTTCGCGAGCGGCGATTTTTGCGAGCGCGAGCACCACACCGGAATTAGTCATCACGGCGTCGGGCCATCGCTTGTCGGCGGCGCGCTTCAGAAGCTCAAAATCATCTTGCGTCATCTTCACATTTACTTGAACAGTTCGCTTCATACCTCCTGTATCAGCCAGCTTTGCTTAGACAACAACGTTACTCTTAGTATCCTTCGTACTCGTTCGTGTAGGGGCCCACGCGCGACTGGGTCTGTTTTAGTCTCGATGTAGGGTTTCGAGGAGGATGCCGACATGAAGACATTCCTTATTTTTTTGGCGGGCTGCCTCATTACAGGGCTCTTGCTGGGGGTTCACATTAGCAACTTGAACCAGAAGCTCGCCATTTCGCAGAGCCAAATTCTACAGATTTCCCAGCTCACACAGAAACTAAGTAGTTGCGAAGCACGATTCAAGCGCACGACTGTGCTCTATGAGCAACCCAGAAACATCTTTGGGCAGACGAATACGAGTGCGCCTCCCCTGAAGGAATGGGTTATTCCTGCTGACGTACAGCCACAATACGTTGGCGCCAACGCAGCGTTTTTCAGCCATTACGATTCCAATACTCAAGTCGAGACGGTGAAATTTCCTGCTCAGAAGCAATGACGCGCACCTAGCGTAGGCCCAACTTACGCAGAACTGTCAGCTCCTCGTGCGCTGGAAGTTAACGAAGAAACTAAGGAACAGAGACGTGCCTCTGAGTACACGCCCCGTCCATAGCCATGAACATGAGGATGTCTTGGCCGGGAGATCGTAAGACAACGCGGGTTAGAGGAAAAGTGAGAACGCGGTGCTGGGCCTCACTGGGTGACGGTTGATACGGCTAACTCCACGGTGCGAACTGCACGACTTAATACTACTCCTGTTGCACGCGCATGGTCTCTCATCTTCCAGCTACTTGCACAAACCTGTCTGAGTGCGACCAACTACGCCTGTCGTGGAAGGTAAACAAGCCTATCGCCAAAAGCAAAAACGACAACCACCAGAGAAAGTACCCGGTTGTGAGTTGAGATCTTTCGGATCCAAAAATGATGATCCAGTGTGTATTGAAAACGAAGGCCGCTGTCGCTGCCCATGCGGCGAATCGGACTCCCTTCGCGGATCCATATGTCACCACCAATGGTGAACACAATATGAAAACTATGGTGGTTAGCACGCTGATAGTTGCCAGCACCGCGTGGTGTACCGCTTCGAATTGAATACCTTGGCATGGCCAAACACCACATGCGGCGAGACGAATCGCCAACCAGCCCCGCACCTGCTCATGCCAGTTCGCCGCCCTCAGTACCGGAAGGAACCAAGAAACCACATGAGCGGTCCACGCGAGCAAAATGATAAGATTCGGTTTCCTCATAGCTTGACAGCCTTCGGGCCCCACGCTTGTTACCTGCGTTCGTTTGCAACGCTAATGCGTGCCGCCAGCAGATTGGGCGAATGACTCGATCGCCGCCGCCTCGTCGTAACAAATGTCCAAGACAGAAAGCATCCGCGTAATCTCCAGCACGCTCTGCAGGTCTTTTGCCGGATTGAGCAGTTTCAGATCCCCTTTGTGTTTCCGAGCGCTAGTTAATCCGCTCATGATATGAGCTAAACCAGCGGTGTCGACCCGATGGACATCGGCTAGATTCAACAAAATTTTGTTATGCCCTTTGCCCAGCAAATCGCTCATCAATTTGCCAAGTGATGCGCATTCTTCACCAAGAACGATCCTGCCCCTGATGTCAACAATTGCAACTGAACCCGTATGACGAGTTTTAGCAGTCATGTTCATATGGCAACCTCCGCATTTGTGGATAGCGACTAAGTCCGCTTCGCACAAACCCCTATGATTTCTTTGCCTTGTTGAGGTCGTTGTCCTTGTAGTACTTAGTGCCCTGCAGGGTCAACTGGAGAGCCAGCCCGTTCTTGGTAATCTGGTAGACCCATACATCCGGTGCCACTTCGGCGGCTCCCGAATGAGCTCCACCCTTCTCGCCAGCTTTGGCAGCAGCGTCAGCTTGTCCAGAACCAGACCAGCCCGAGTCCAAAAATTGTGTCAGCGCCTTCTCGCTTTGGAAGACGAAGACAACGTCGTAGTCCTTGACTCCCATGCCCAACCCACCTCCCGCCGAAACCATCTTCATGAACGTTTCTTGTTTGGTCTTGTTGTTAACAGCAAGTCCCGTGCCGCGTGCAGTGCTCAAGAGCAGAACGTTTACACCCATGTTGTCGAACACTGCATATCCTGCTGCTTTCTGAATGGTGGCTTGAGACGTGGGTTCTAGCTTGTACAGATCCTGCAGAGCCTCGGCTGCCATCTTGCGGGTTTTTTCTCGTTTTTTCTCGTCATCGTCGTCAGCAGCAACGACGATGGCTGATAGTAAGACTATGACTAACATCGACGCGACTGTCTTGAATTTCATGGAATTCTCCCTCCAAAGACGTTGCAGACTCGGGCGGCTCCTCCAAATCGGGCTAGGCCCTCTTCCCCTTAATTTACGCTCGACGAGATTTCGTCCGAATGTACCTTGCAACCCACCACGACATCAGAAGAACCAATATGACAACGAGAATCAACCACGTGTTAGTTCCGGTGTTTGGGACCTCAGGTGTTGGTGCTTGAGCAGGAGTGGCGGCAGCTGATGGGGGTGCAGCGGTCGAGATTTCCTCCGCAATCAGAATGGCTGTCTCGGGGGGAATCGGGATGGTCCCGGTTACAGATTTCTGTTGAGTGACGACGGTTTCCGGCACCTCGGTGATTTTAGTGGCTGTGACTCTCATTCCTTTCTTCAGGCCAAAAGCGTCGACCATCTGCCCATCCACTTCGAACTTCTGACCATTGGGAATCTTGAAAACTTTGTTTTCATTATTCTCCATGGTTAGAATCACCGAGAGTGGTGGTGTCACCTGCCAAACCTTTCCGGTGACCGTCTGCACTGTTGTAACCGTCATCGGGGTGGTTGTCGTGGTGATCGTTCTTTCAAGCTTCATGCCCGGTTTCAGGTCATGAATGCTTAGTTGTTTTCCGTCGACCGTGATCTTCGCGCGGTCAGGAATATTCGGGAAATGACGGATCGTGCCGTCTTCCATCTTTACGATGAGGTCGTTACCTTCGACCGTGACGACTTCGCCGCGTTCGACATTAACTTCCACCTTGGCAGTGCCCGCTGCCGTTGTCTGAGTCGTTTGCACTTGGGCAAACAAAGTCGCTCCGGAAATTATGCAGACGATTCCGATCACCGGCATGAGCCCGAGTTTCGTCCCTGTCCCTGTGCTGGCCAGTTTCATAGCAACCCCCCCAAACGAACTGAGCAGGGCAACGCAGGCACCAACTTGTGTGTTCGCCCGGAGCGAATCGCAAGGCTCACCTGATCCGAGTTTCTACGCTAAAGAACGTGAGGGCGATGCAGGCTAGTTAACGTGAAAACCCCGATGACTGCCCTAGAAAACGTGAAGACTATGCTCGCTCGATTTGACAGAGTCAAGTTCAAGATTGTGAAAGCAGCTCCGACTCGCGGACAGACGAGACCTAGTACCGATGTTCAAACCTCAGGTCACTTCGTACTGGGTGGAGGTGGATAGTTCTTCAGGAGTTTCTTTACGGCCTTATCGACGTTCGCGAGTCGCTGTTCCTGCGTGGCTCTGGGATCGAGCACCTTATTAATGATTCCTCTCCACACCAACTTTTTTTGCCCGGAGTCATACATATCCAACGCCAACTGTCCCACGTAAATCATCTTTGTCGAGTCCGAGGTCGTCGTTTGCGTCTTGCCGTTTTCATGCCCGCTGGCTCCCCATCCGGGCCCATAGCTCCAATTAGCGTCGAACATTGCAAATTGTCTTTGAGTTCCGACCGCTGCCTGTATTCCGATATACAGATCTGCTACATTCCCGGTTGTCTTTTTCAACCCCTTCGCGGTCAGTTCGTTGTCAATCGCTGTCACGATAGCGTTTTGCGTCAATTCACTTGCATGCTCCGAACCCTTCACTTCTACCCATTTGTAGGTCTTGTATTTTGAAAAATCTTCACCGTGGGCATATTTATAACGGGCGTCTTGAGCCTGCGTGGCCGCTGTCGCCCAAAAGAGGATACGCGCTGTTCCAGCAGTGACGCTTTGCTGGCCGACCGGTGATTGGTCCATTGCCGGTTTCGAACCCGTTTCAAGAACCAAGTTTGCGGGAGTCGTGATTCAGCCAGGGGAAATAGTCGAATTCGATTTCGGGACGTTGGCTGTTCCGCACCGACCGGTGAGTCGCGTTGCGCGTTCAAATGTTGTTGATTTCAGCATCCAATTCACCGACTCGGTCAGAGGAAGTCTATTGAACATTAGCGGCAAGGAATTCCGATTTCCGACGAATCTTAACAAGCCACTTCTATTCAGGATGTCACGGGAATCAGCATCGTCAAGTCTGACGTTTTGCCCTGCCCGCGTAGTCGACACACTAACGGGAGAACTCATCTCTGGACCA
Source organism: Dongiaceae bacterium (assembly GCA_035499255.1). GTDB lineage: Bacteria > Acidobacteriota > Terriglobia > Acidiferrales > UBA7541 > Acidiferrum. The sequence continues at coordinate 93,742 of DATJZF010000062.1, forward strand.
GTCGAGGGCACGCAACCGGCAGTCGCAAAACAAATCGGGACTATCACGGACACATCGATTTGTGGAGGCAAGCCTGGAATCATGAGTGGCTAAGATAACAGCCTTCGCGACGCCATCCTTATTGCACCAAAATTGTGCAAAATAGGGCAGTTTCGTTCTCTCCTATCTCCTATCCCCAAGGCAGATTGACCTTGGCGCGGGGGGCTGGGGTATACTGAAAATCCGCGCTGGGAGTGCGGTTTCCCTGCGTGCCTCGTGCCTGCGAGCGACAGCCTGGCGGCGGTCCTCAAAGGCAGGTCATTCCACGCGTCGCTCCAGTGGGCTGTCGTCTGGAATTTCCGAAACGCATTTTATTCTTTATGGGGAGTGGACGGCCGAGGTGTATGGCCACGTGAACTTATGAGCAGCGTGAAAGCGACATTGTTGCGCCCCGGGATGGTGATCCAGCACGAGGGCGATCTGTATTCCGTATTCAGCACGGAGCATCGCACCCCGGGAAACAAGCGCGGGTCGATGCAGACGCGGATGAAGAATCTGCGGACGGGCTCGATCATCGATTACCGGTTCCGCGCGGAAGAGTTCGTGGACCGGGCAATCCTGGACGAGATCGAGTTCGAGTACCTGTACAGCGAAGGCGACGAATTTCACTTCATGAATACCGAGACCTACGAGCAAATGCAGATGACTCGCGAGGAGCTCGGCGAAACGGTGTACTACCTGATCCCGAACACCGTGGTGAAGATCGAGTTTTTCGAAGAGAAGCCGATCGGCGTAGATTTGCCGGATACGATGGACATGAAGGTGGTCCAGACGGAGCCTACACTGCAAAAGGCTACGGCGAGCGCGGTGATGAAGCCGGCGACGCTGGAGACGGGATTGGTGGTGAACGTGCCGCCGTTTGTGAATGAAGGGGATAAGATTCGAGTGGATACGTCGGAGGCGAGGTACGTGCAGAGAGTTGAGTAGCCGATAGCCGACAGTTAACAGCCAAGAGCTTGGAGTTAACGCCGCCGCGAGGATAGTTCTCGCGGCGTTTTTGTTTGAAGAGTGAAGAGAAGTCTCGACGTCGATCGTAAGAGCCCACCCTTTCCGCAAATTGCGCGGAAAGGATGGGGCATCTGAAGCACTGTACAGAATGACTCGCTACGAAGCAGCGGCGCCGCGTTCGCCCGCCGGATGAGCGCCGAAGACGCGGGCGAAGATTTGATCGACGCTGCGGAGTTGGCGGTTCAGGTCGAAGACATTCTCCAGTTCCTTCGCATTGAGATGCTTCGTGATTCGAGGGTCCTGCGCCACGCGATCGCGGAAGCTGGAATCGGACTCCCAAGCGGCCATGGCGTTTTCCTGGACGGCTTTGTAGGCTTCGTCGCGGGGCATTCCTTTTTCCACCAGATCCTGCAAAAGCTGGCCGGAGAAGACCAGGCCTTGGGTGGAATTGAGATTGCGCAGCATGCGTTCGGGGAAGACACGCATCTGGCTGACGATGGCAGTCATTTTGTTGAGCATGTAGTCGATCAGGATCGTGGAGTCGGGGAGAATCACGCGCTCAACGGAGGAGTGCGAGATATCGCGCTCGTGCCAAAGGGCAACGTTTTCATAGGCCGCGACCATGTTGCTGCGAACCAGGCGGGCGAGGCCGCAGATTTGTTCGCAGGTGACGGGATTGCGCTTGTGAGGCATAGCGGAGCTGCCGCGCTGTTCGCCACTGAAATACTCTTCGACTTCACGAACTTCGGTACGTTGGAGATGACGGATTTCGAGCGCGATTTTTTCAAGGGTGGCTGCTATGAGAGCCAGCGCGCTGAGATAGTGCGCATGGCGGTCGCGGGAGATGACTTGCGAGGCAACGCGGGTGACAGCGAGATTCAGCCGCTGGCAGATTTTCTCTTCGATGTCGGTGCCGAGATGCGCGGCATTACCGACGGCGCCGGAAATCTTGCCGAAGGCCACTTCGCCAGCCGCCTGTTTGAAGCGGTTGATGTTGCGTTGATTTTCCGAGAACCAATTGGCGATTTTCAGGCCGAAGGTGATGGGCTCCGCGTGAATGCCGTGCGTGCGGCCGATCTGCGGTGTGTGCTGGAATTCATGGGCGCGAAGATCGAGGACTTCGCCGAAGATCACGAGGTCACGTTCGATGATCTGGGAAGCGTCGCGGAGGAGCAGGGCCTGCGCGGTATCGACGACGTCGTTGGAAGTCATGCCGTAGTGAAGCCAGCGCGCGGCGTTGGGATCGCCGATGGATTCGCCGACGGCCATGGTGAAGGCGATGACGTCATGCTTGACCTTAGCTTCAAGCTCGTTGATGCGATTGACGTCGACTTTGGCGCGGGAGCGCAGGATTGCAGCCGCTTCGCGAGGAACCTGGCCAGCTTCGGCGAGCGTGTCAGCAGCGGCAAGTTCAACGTCGAGCCACTTCTGATAGCGGTTAGCGTCGCTCCAGACGCGGCCCATTTCGTTGCGGGTATAGCGTGGAATCACGGTGGTGCTCCTCTTCCGTTACGCAACATTATCGCATGTTGAAGCCGAAGAGAGATTCATCGCACTAAAAACGTGGCATGGAGAAGAGGTTCTCGCTGTGCTCAGAATGCCGGATTAAGGGCTGGCAGAGTCGGAATTCGCCCTGCCAAGATCGGGGCGTCTGCGGACCGCCTCAGAAGGCGGTCCCTACAAAAACAAAAGCCGCAAGGCTCACAGGAGGCGGTCGCACTACACTGCAACGGCCGGGCACGATGTATCGTGCCCCTACGGTTCGGAAACCACTCGAGGGTGGTAAGTTAGCGGCGGAGCAGGAGGATCGGGGTAGAGCACGAGGAAGGCCTAGGCGCACCTAACCGCAAAGGGGAAAACCTGTCTAACGATGGGAATGCGAGAGGGCATCGAGACGGCTGGGGTTGAGACCAGCGACGCCGAGGCGGTCGAACGGACGCTGCGAGGCGAGCGGGATGCTTATCGTGTCCTCGTAGAGCGGCACAGCCGGAACGTGTTTCGCATGGCATACCGGATGACGGGAAACAGCCATGATGCCGAGGAAGTGGTGCAGGAGGCCTTTTTGCGAGGGTATCAGAAGCTGAAGCAGTTTGAAGGGCAATCGAATTTTGGAACGTGGGTGTATCGGATCGCGGCGAATTACACGATTGACCGGATGCGGGCCCGGCAGGCGGAGCAATCGCGCAGGCAGGTGGCAAGGGCGCCGCAGGAAGATGGGCTAGAGATCGACCCGATGGCGATGGCGAAGGACCCGGCGCCGTCACCCGAACGGCTGGCCGCGAGCGCGCAACTGGCAGAGAAGATGAAGGCGGCTTTGGAGGCGTTGTCGCCGGCGGAACGTACAGCGATTGTGATGCGGCACTGGGATGGATGTGCGATTGAGGAAATCGCGGCAGTGCTGAAGTCGAACACGAACGCGACAAAGAACACAGTGTTCCGCGCGGTGGCGAAATTGCGGAAGGCACTGGAGCCGTATGCCGGGGGGATGGGCGCGGCGCGGGCGATGGGAAGCGAATCATGAGCGAGAAAAAGCATTTGAAGGAAGAAGAGTTGATTGCGTATCGCGATGGAGAGGCAGAAGGCCGGGCGGCGGTGACGACGCATTTGGAAGAGTGCGTGGAGTGCCGGGAAGAATTGCAAAGGATTGAAGCGGTGTTCGCCGCGCTGGATGCGATGCCGGTGCCTGAGCCGGCGGCCGATTACGAACGACGGGTGTGGCAGCGATTGGAGCCACAACTCGCTGAGAAGCGGGCGCGGTGGTGGCAGGGACTCTTTGAACCGCGTCGCCTGGTCGTTATTGGAGCGATGGCAGCGATGGTCCTGGCGGCGTACTTCCTCGGAATCCGCGCGGGACGCAAAGCGCCCGCAGGAGGTGGAACAGATGTGGCGGCCACCGAGAAAGTGCGCGAGCGCGTCCTGGTCGTGGCAGTGGGAGAGCATCTCGGCAAATCGGAAATGGTGCTGGTGGAACTCGCGAATGCCGAGCCGAAGAAGAGCGACAAGTTGATCAATATCACGGCGGAGCAGAAGCGTGCCGAAGCGTTGGTGGAAGAGAACCGACTGTACCGGCAGACGGCTTTAAAGGAAGGCGACCAGGCGATCGCGAGCACGCTCGACGAACTGGAACGAACGTTGATGGACATCGCCAATTCGCCGGATGAAGTGACGCCGCAGCAGTTCGAGTCGCTGCAGAAACGGATCGAGGCGAAAGGAATCTTGTTTAAGGTCCGGGTGGTCAACCAGGACTTGCGAGAGCGGGAAAAGACGCAAAGGCGCTCGCCGGCTCAGGAAAATTCAGAGACGAAGGAAAGGAATAAGGCATGAACGGGCAGACGGAGAAGTGGATGAAGCTGGGAGCACGGATGGGAATCGCAGCGGGGTTGTTGCTGTTGCCGGGGCTCGGAGGGAGCGCTGAGGCGGCGACACGGATGGGCGAGATGCAGGCTCCGGCAGACGGGAATCGTCTCGTAGCAGCCGATGAGGCGCGACTCGAAGCGGAGCAAGACGCACGTGACCGAGAGCAAGCAAAGAAGGATGCCGAAGCGGACCGTCAGGATCGTGTGCAGGAGCTGTATGACGAAGGCCGTGAGGCGCTGGACGAAGGCCAGTACGCGCAGGCAGCAAAGAAATTTCAAGAACTCGTGCAGATGAAGAGTTCGCAGACGGATGCGGGACTCTATTGGCTGGCGTACGCGGAGAACAAGCAAGGAAAACGGGACGCGGCGCTCTCGACAATCGGCGATCTGAAGAAATCTTACCCACAGAGCAGATGGACAAAAGACGCTGACGTGCTGGCACTGGAAATACGGCAGAACAGCGGAACAAAAACGAATCCGGACAGCGTGGGCGATGAGGAGTTGAAGCTATTGGCGCTACAAGGACTGATGAACAGCGATCCTGCCAAGGGGGTACCGTTGATTGAGAAGGTGCTGAACGGGCCATCATCGCCGGCAGTGAAGTCGAAGGCCCTCTTTGTGCTGGCGCAGAGTGGAACGCCGGAAGCTTCGGAAATTCTCGGCAGAGTTGCGGCCGGAAAATCGAACCCGGAGCTGCAACGGAAGGCGGTGGAATATTTGGGAATTTTCGGGGGAGAGCGGTCGGCGAGTACCCTGGCTCATGTCTATAGCACGACGACAGACGAAAGCATCAAGCGTCAGGTGCTGAAGAGCTACATGGTTTCAGGGAACAAGCAGGCCTTGTTCGAGGCGGCCAAGAGCGAGAAAAATGACGACTTGAAGCGCGAAGCCATCAAGCAGCTCGGCCTGGTGGGCGGCGAAAGCGAACTGGAACAACTGTACAACGCGAACAGTTCCCCGGACGTGCGGCGCGAGATTCTACAGGCATTTTTCGTGGCTGGCGATTCGAAGCGGCTGGTGGAAGCGGCGATGAGCGAGAAAGACCCCGAATTGCGGCGCGCGGCAATCAAAAACCTGGGGCTTGTGGGCGGCAAGGACGCTTCGGGTGCGCTGCAGACGATTTACAACAAGGAGACGGATCGCAGCCTGAAGGAAGAAGTGTTGAACGCGTACTTCCTGGAGGGAAATTCCTCGGCGCTGGTAGCCATTGCAAAGAGCGAGAAGGATCCGGGACTGCGGAAGAAGGCGGTGGAGAAGCTGTCGCTCATCGGGGACAAGACCTCTACGGATTACATGATGGAGATCCTGCAGAAGTGAGGCGGCGATGAGAATGGATGCGGCGCGTATTGAAAAATTGATGGGCGTGACGTTTGTCGTGTCGGGATTGCTCGGGTTGGTGCTGCAGATGCGAGGAGAGGGGCAATTCGCGAATGCGGCGGGAGTGCCGCAAGCCGCACAGAACGCGAGGACGGGCTGCGACATCCCGCAATTCCAAAATGCGCATGTCGAAAAGCGTGAGGTTCGGGGAGCGCTGGCCGACGAAGTGCGACGATGGGCGAGTGAGGCTACTACCGGGCGATGGCTGGGGTATTCGGCCGCGGAGGTAGAAGGCGACCGAACCATCTGCTGCGGGGATTGGAATGATGGAAGGTGCGGGACATGCCGTTTGGAGAATGGCAAGCACGGGTTCAGCATCAACGACGGAGAGAGGGCCGACAAAGCAACGGTGCATCTGGAGGGGTCGCGACAGATTGCGATTCTGTTTCGCGTGGAACACGAAAAGATCGGGAAGATTCGCTCATTTTCCGCTGGTTGTGTTGTCGACGCGGGAGGACGCGACGTGTTGTGGCTGGAGAATGTGAAGGCCAGCGATAGCGTGGCGCTGTTGGAAGGGTACGTAACCGCGGAGAAAACGGACCGGGAAAATGAGTCGCTGGGAAAAAGCGCATTGAGCGCGTTGGCAATGCATCAGGACGCTTCCGCGGAAAGTGCTTTGGAGTCGTTTGTGGAGTCGAGCCGGCCGGAGTGGTTGCGACGCGAGACGGCGTTCTGGCTGGGAGAAGCCCGTGGTGCAGACGGTTTTCATGCATTGCAGCGGATGGCGCGCAGCGATCCGAGCACGAATGTTCGCGAGCAGGTGACGTTCGCGCTTTCTGTGAGCAAGGAACCGGATGCGGTGAACGAGATGATTCGAATGGCGCATGACGACAGAAGTGCGCACGTTCGGGGGCAAGCTTTGTTCTGGTTAGGGCAGAAGGCGGGTAAGAAAGCAGTGAGCGCCATTGATGGCGCGATTCAGGACGACCCGGATACGGAAGTGAAGAAGAAGGCGGTGTTTGCGTTGAGCCAATTGCCGAAGGATGAGGGAGTGCCGAAGCTGATTGAAGTGGCGCAGACCAACCGGAATCCGGAAGTGCGGAAGCAGGCGATGTTCTGGCTGGGCCAGAGCGAGGATCCGCGGGCGCTGGCGTTTTTTGAGAAGGTTCTGGCGCAATAGAAAAAACAGACCCCTCGCTTCGCCCGGGATGGCAATTTTCAACGAACAAGTAGAGGTCGCAGGGACGTACTCCAGCTCTACCAAGAAAAACAGAGGGATTCCTCACTCGCCGGACTTCGTTTGGAATGACGGTTTTCGAGTTTTCCTGTAAAGCCTGCGCTAACGGGTCAGCGGAGGAGATCTTCGAGCTGGATGCGGGAACCGGTTTTGGCGTCGCGGTATTTGACGATCACGGCCGCTTGAAGCGAGAGGCCCCACTTTTGGCCTGCTGCGGTGGTTACAGCGCGGGAACCTGGAACGACTACGGCGTCTTCGGGGATGATGAGCGGCTGATCGTCTTTGGCGGCGTAGACCTGATCGCGGACCAAATCGTAAACGGGGAGGGAACGGTTCAAAATCGTGCCGGTGCCGAGGACAGCGCGGCGCTTCACGATGGTGCCTTCGTAGACTCCGGCGTTGCCTCCAACTAGAACGTCATCTTCAATAATCACAGGAAGCGCTCCCACCGGTTCAAGGACACCGCCAATTTGCGCCGCGGCGGAGAGATGGCAGTTCTTGCCAATCTGAGCGCAAGAACCCACGAGCGCGTGAGAATCGATCAGCGTGTTTTCGTCCACGTATGCGCCGACGTTGACGAACATCGGCGGCATGCAGATCACGCCGCGAGCGACGAACGAACCATCACGGATGCTGGAGCCACCGGGAACGATGCGGACGCCGTCGTGCGCGGACATGCTACGCACAGGGTAGGTGGATTTGTCGAAGAAAGGCTGTCGATGCGCGTCGATGGACATATCGACGATTGCCCCCATGCGAAAGCCGAGGAGAATTCCCTTCTTCACCCAACTGTTAACGCGCCAGCCTGTGGGAGAGCCGGCGTCGGGCTCGGCGGCGCGCACTTCGCCGCGGTTCAGGGCAGCTTTGAAGGACTTGAAGAGCTCGAAGTGTTCCTGCAGGTAAGTAGCAGGGAGAGAGTCGAAGAGGGTTTCAATTTGAGATGGCAGCATGAGCTCTTTCGACGAGGCGCAGCGATTCCAGCACGGCGCAAATGCGCGCGCGGTTCTCCGGCTTCGGTGGAACCAGAGGCAAACGCCAACGCGGTTCGAGCAAGCCCATTTCGGCCATTGCGCATTTCACCGGGATGGGATTGGATTCGACGAAGTTCACTTCCATGAGCGGATGGAAGCGGCGGTGAATCTGGCGGGCATCCTCGAAATCGCCGGCGAGGGCCAGGCGGGTGAGTCGGGTCATTTCCGCGGGAATTTCGTTCGAGACGACGGAAATGACACCGTGGCCACCGAGGGCAACCAGCGGAAGCGTGACAGCATCGTCGCCGGATAGAACCAGGAATCTCTCTGGAACGCAGTTCAGGATGGCGGCCATTTGCGCGACGTTGCCGGAAGCTTCCTTAATGCCGATGATGTTGGAAATCTGCGCGAGGCGATGAACCGTCGCGGGTTCAATATTCACCCCGGTGCGGCCCTGTACACTGTAGAGAATGATCGGAAGATCGACGGCGTCGGCAATAGCTTTGTAGTGTTGGTAAAGGCCTTCCTGCGTGGGCTTGTTGTAGTAAGGAGTGACGGAGAGAATGCCGCTGACGCCAAGCGCGCTGAGACCGCGTGCCCGGGAAATGACTTCGGCGGTGTTGTAGCCACCAGCTCCGGCGAGAACGGGAACTCTTCCTTTGGCCACATCGACGGTGATTTCCACGACCCGCATATGCTCTTCGTCGGTAAGCGTGGGGCTTTCGCCGGTGGTGCCGCAAGGGACGAGGAAGTCGATGCCGGCATCGATCTGGCGCTTGACCAATGCGCGCAAAGTGCGTTCACAAATGGCTCCGTCCAAACGAAACGGAGTGACGAGTGCTGTGCCAGTTCCGGTAAACATAAATACTCCTTTACTGATGGTAATGCAGGGAACCTGCGGCAGCTTTACTGCTTTCCAGGTCCGCAATAGCTTCACGAAATTCGAAGACGCCTTTCTTGCCCTGCAGCCAACGGGCGGCGACCAGAGCGCCTCGCGCGTAACCTTCGCGATTTTTGGCGGAGTGCCGCAGCGTGACGGTGTCGGAAGGCGAATCGAAGCCGATTTCATGGGTGCCGACATGAGTTCCCGCGCGACTGGCGCTCAGCGGTACGGGCCCGTTGAACCCTCCCGCGCGCATTTCCACCTCGAGTTGTTTAAGTGTGCCGGACGGCGCGTCTTTTTTTGCCGAGTGGTGGATTTCCCAGCCCCACGCTTCGTAGTCAGGGTAATCCGCGAATAATGAGGCAGCACGCGCCACAATTTGAAAAAAGAGATTCATCCCAATGGAGAAATTGGCGGCGTAAAGCAGGGCGGTCCCAGCGCGAGCAACATCCGAGCGAATCTCGGGAAGATGGTCGTACCAGCCGGTGGTGCCGCAGACGGTATTCACGCCAAGCGCAGCGAGCTTGCGGATATTAGCCGGAGCAGCGGCGGGGGTGCTGAACTCGATGGCGAGTGTGGCGCCCCGAAGCGCTTGTGCAGATAGAGTCTCGATGCTGGAACTGGAGAACGTGGCGCGAGGGTCAAAGCCGTATTCGGGTGCGAGTTGCGCGACGAGGCGCCCCATCTTTCCGAGACCGACGATGGCCACAGGAGTCGTCATACGCGAGCCTCGCCCGTGAGAAGCAGTTGGCGGACCATACGCGAGTAGATGCTCACGGCGTCGGTCAATTCCTTTTTGGGGATACGCTCTTCGGCTGTGTGCGCAACGTGAATGCTACCTGGACCGATCAGATAGGGCTGGCCCCAAGCACCGTTGAACGCGGGAATGTCCGTGGCAAAGGCGACGACCGTGGTGGGGAAATCAGCAAGGATATTAAGGCGCACAGCAGGATTGAAGAGAACTTCTCGAGCTTCGACCTTATGAGCTCCGGCGGCTTTAACCACGGCGAGCCGAAGTTCTCCGGGATCGCTTACCAGACGGAACATAATTTCGGCGCGGGCTTCATCGGCGACCACATTCGGGGCGCGTCCGCCGTGGATCGTGCCCACGTTTAGTGTGGATTTACCGAGAACCGGGTCGCACGGAAGTGGAATGGCCCGAATGTCGGAAAGCGCGTCGAGGAGGGAGTGGATCGCGGAGTGGCCGAGTTCGGGATAGGCGGAGTGCGCCAGCTTGCCGCGCGCGACCAGTTCATAGCGGAGAACGCCTTTGGAGCCGAGGGCCAGCTGATTTTCCGTCGGTTCGCCATTGATCAGGAAACGAGAACCACGAGGAGTGTTCGCGGCGGCAATGGCGCCGGCGCTGTCGCGCTCTTCGCCAACGACAAACAGGAGAGCGAAATTACGGGTACCGGTCGCCAACAGCGAATCGGCGGAGCAGACCATCGACGCAATAATGCCCTTGGCGTCGCAACTACCGCGGCCGTGGATGTGCGCTTCGTCTTCGCTGGAGGAAAAGTATGGAGGGACCGTGTCCATGTGAGTGGAGAGCGTGACGATGGGGTCACCAAAAGCCAGAAAGAGATTGTCGCGGCCCGGTGCAGCGGTTTGCCGTTCGACGCGGCCATTGTGGCGACAGGCGAGCGACGAAAGTTGAGCGTGAAGAAAATCGACGACCGGCTCCTCGTTTCCGGTGGTGGAATCGAGATCGACGAGAGCGCGAGTCAGAGCAAAAAGGTCCATGATCATCCGCTTGGCCGAGATGGGGAAACACTACGAAAGGAGGGCTGCGGTTTTACGCAGTTGTCTGCCTCTCGATAGCGCTCCACCCGCAAGATGGGTGACAGTGTCCAGGATTTAGCCCGAACCCCAATTGCAGAGCTGTCAGCCAGCACTGCCATTTCGGCGGCAATCAGCGACTTCGCTGATTGGCTATGGCCCGACCCCTTTCGCCCGCGCCCGATGCTGATCGGAAAAACGCGCCCGGTTACTTATGGCCGCCGCACCTCTACCAAGGTCTCCTAACGGTAGAGGAAAAAAGTGGGAGTGTCAACGCGGATTGGATCGTGTGGACGGCCAAACATCTACAATTCGATGGGCTTGAGCGGGACGACTTGTGAGGCGACGAGAAGCTCGCCCGTAAACGCGGCTTCGGCGGGGCGACGGTCGAGAGCTTCCTTGGCGGAGAGGTGCGCGAGGTCGGGATTGTTGTTTTCCTGCGAGATGTGCGCAAGGACAAGATAGCGAGCGCGGGAGTCGAAGCCGTCCGGGTCAGAGAGGAATTCGCTGACCGCGTGATTGGAAAGATGACCGGTACGGGAAAGCACGCGCTGCTTGACGACCCATGGATACGGGCCGACCTTGAGCATGTCCAAATCGTGATTGGACTCGAGAATCATGCAGTCGGTCTCGCGGAGATGGACCTTAACCATTTCCGGGAGATAGCCGAGATCGGTGCAAATGGCGACCTTTGTGCCGTTGGAGCGAAAAGTGAAGCCGATAGGATCGGCGGCATCGTGCGGAATAGCGAATGCATGGACATCGATATCGCCGATGGAAAAGTGTTGGCCGGCCTGGATCGATTCGACGCCTTTGAGGCGCTTGTTGAAGGTCTCGGGGAGATTGCGGCGGAGCGCGTCCAGGGTCGGTTCCGTGACATAGAGCGGCGGGGATTTCCAGAGGCCCAACACCTGCGGGAGACCGTTGCAGTGGTCGGCGTGCTCGTGAGTGATAAGGACGGCGTCGAGGTGATCGAGTTCGCAGCCGGTTGCGGCGAGGCGGGCTATCGTTTCGCGTTTACCGAGGCCGGCGTCGACGAGGATGCGAGTGCTCTGAGTTTCAAGCAGCGTAAGATTGCCCGAGCTGCCGGACGCCAGAATGGAAACGCGCAAGCCGATGGAAAAACCCCCCGGAAAGACTTGCAAACCAAAACTTTTCAAATAATGGCAGAGGGATAAGGCAGCGTCAATGCGGAAGAAACGCGGGCTGAGGAAAGCGGCGTAACGTCGCTCAGCGTGAGAGCGGTCACTCTTGCTGGAAACGACGGAGGGAGACTAAAATCTGCGCACACTTCGAGCGTCCTCCGGAGTCCACGGAAGAGAAAAGAGCGCGCCGTGCCTGAGAAGAGCTATGTCCCCGAGCCAATCGATACTTCAAGAGTGCAATTGAGCGCGTCGATGCTGCAATTGGTGGAGAGGCTGGCGCGGAATACTCATGAAGTGTGGGCACGGAAGCGTCTGCGGGATGGCTGGACGTATGGGCCGGAACGAAATGACCAGGCGAAAAAACACCCGGATCTAGTCAGCTATGACGCACTGTCCGAAACGGAGAAGAGCTACGACCGGGAAGTGGTGAGCGAAGTGATCAAGGTAATTCTGGCACTGGGATACACGATCGAGCGGAAATCATGAGCACGATGGAAAAACCAGTAAAGGTGGAGCCGGGCTGCGAGGACGCCTTCGCGGAGCAGGACCTACATGTCGACAAGGCCGATGATATGTACGATGAGCCAAAGGAGATGGAAGGCCACGGCATGCTTGCATCGGCGCTGCAGGTATTGACGAAAGAAGTAAGCCGACCGTACTGGGGATACAACTGGAAGGCGCGGCGTACGCAGACATGGCACCGGCGGATTACCAACGTGGCGATCTTTACGGGAACCCTGGCAGTGGCGCTGGCGATTTTGCAGCTGCCGTTGCCCGGCCTGAGCCTGGAATCGAAGGCCCAGGCGATGCCTTACGTGGAGACCCTGGCAGCGATCGCGGCCTTCGTTTCTGTCTCTTGGGGGCTGTTGCAATCGATTCAGAAACACTGGCTGCTGCAACGACACAAGGCGGAGCAACTGCGTTTTCTAAAATATACGACGATCCTGAAGCTGGCCCGAACCGGTGTCGACACCAGATCCATGGCATGGGCAGAGGAGATCAAAGAAGAGGTCAGGAGGATCTGTGCGATCGATGAGTCGGATCTGTTGCGATGGCGAAACGATGGTCCCCAGCGGGATGTCCGCAGCAAGCTGGAAGGAAAGGCCACGCTGAAAAGCGGGAAAGAATTTGCGCAGATCGAGGAATATTACAAAGGAAAACGGCTCGAAAAACAGATCAACTATTTCATGCGCAGCGCAAATAAAGCGCTCGCCAGGGATTGGTTGACGAAGTATCCGCCACTAATACTCTTCATCGCCAGCGTGTTTTGTGCCGCCTCGCATCTGCTGATAAGCAATATCGAAGCAATCCGAGAACCACTAGGGAAAATTGTCTCCGAGCCCTTTTTGGGAGCGGGGCTCATCATAATGTCGGCGTTACTGCCGGTGTTTGGCGCAGCGATTCGAACGTACCGCTCGGCGAATGAGTTTTCCAGGAACTCCGTGCGATTTGGCGCGGTATACCACACGCTGGACAGGATATCGAAGAGCCTGGCGCCGGAAATGGCACCGGAAAGAAAGCTGGAGCTGTTAGCGCAGTGCGAACAAACGTTGGAAGACGAACACCGTGAGTGGTTCAGATTGATGGATGAAGCAGAGTGGTATGGCTAGACCACGGCCAGCTAGAATCTAGCACGCCAAGCGGTCGCGGGTGACAGTAAATCCGTTAATGGGGCCAAGCACGGCGAGCGCAATCTGATTGGGTTGAAAAAATTCCTGGGCAAGCGACTGGACTTCCTCGCGAGTGACGTTTTCGATGGATGCGAGGATTTCGTCGAGTGACGAGAAGCGGTGGAAATAGAGTTCCTGCCGCGCCAGATTCGACATGCGGGAACTGGTGGACTCGAGAGACAGCATCAACGAACCCTTCAGGTGATTCTTGGCGCGGCGCAGTTCTTCTTCGCTGACCGGCGATTCCTTCATGGCGCGGAACTCGGCAATAGTCATATCGAGAACCTGGCCGACCGTTTCTTTCGCGGTGCCTGCATAGACACTGAACATACCGGCATCGGAATAGGGCGTGAGTTCGCTGAAGACGGCGTAGGCCAGCCCGTTCTTTTCGCGAATGTTCTGGAAGAGGCGTGAAGACATGCCACCGCCGAGAAGATTGTTGAGGACGGCGATGCCGAAGCGGCGCTCGTGCGCGATAGGAAAAGAAGGAACACCAACGCAGATGTGAACTTGCTCCAGATCTTTCTTGGCTTCGAGGTGAATCGGCGCGCCGGTAGTGGGAGCGGCGTCCTCGTTCACAGGCTTGGTCGCGGGCAGGTGCCCGAACTGCTTCTCAACCAGTTGCAACACCTGCTCGTGAGTAATGTTTCCTGCGGCGGTGACCAGCAGGTGGTCCGAGGCGAACCAGTCTTGAAAACGTTTGCTAAGGCGCTCGCGATCGAACTTGCGCACCGTGTCAGGCGTGCCAAGAATGGGGCGGCCCAGGGAATGATTCGGCCAGAAACCGCGAGTGAAGATGTCGTGCAGCAGGTACTCCGGGTTGTCGAGATCCATCTTGATCTCTTCCAGGACGACCTGGCGCTCTTTTTTGACATCGTCGGAGTTGAGCTTCGGGCGAAGGACGAGATCGGCAAGAACGTCGAAGGCAATCGGGAGATGTTCGTCGAGTACCTTGGCGTTAAAGCAAATTTGTTCCTTGGAAGTGAAGGCGTCGAGCATGCCGCCGACGGAGTCCATCTCGCGGGCAATGTCCTCCGCGGTGCGGCGTTCCGTCCCCTTAAAGACCATATGTTCCAGGAAATGAGCGAGGCCGTTTTCGGCAGAAACCTCTCGGCGGGAGCCATTGCGGACCCAGATGCCAACGGAGACGGAGCGGACGTGCTGCATGGTCTCGGTGATGACGACCAAGCCATTGGGTAAAACGTGACGATGAATATCGCGCGCGTTTGTGACCATGAGTTATTGTGGCACAGGCGAGAAGGCGTGGCGAGTGGGAGAAAGCGGGAGGCGGAAAGGCAGGCTAAGTGGCTCTCTTTAAGCGGCTTATTGATAGCTAGTCTTGGTGAGGACTTTTTGGGGGACGCGTCGCCAAACACGGCGAGGATGAGACAATAGAGACAGGAGATCCAGAACGGTGGAATTGTTGGGAAAAAGCGTTGAGGACCTCAGAGTGTACTGCCAGGCGCTCGGGGAGCCCGGATACCGAGGCGGGCAGATCTATCATGCCTTGTATGCCGAACGACGGCTGAACGTCGGGGACATGAGCAATTTGCCGGCGGCCTTTCGCGCAAAGCTGGCAAACGAGGCGACTCTAACTCTGCCGGAGGTGCGGCACAGGTATCGATCCGCTGATCGGTCCGTGCGCTATTTGTTTGGGTTGAGCGCGTCCTCTGAAGAGTCGCGAATGAAAGCGGCGGCGGTGGAAGCCGTGTTTATGCCGAGCGAAGGGCGGCAGACGATCTGTATTTCCACACAGGCGGGATGCGCGGTGGATTGCCAGTTTTGCCTGACGGCACAGCTTGGGCTAATTCGGAATTTGACACCGGGGGAGATTGTGGCGCAGGTGTTGGTGCCGCTGATTGAGATGGAGACCGAGGGTCAATCGAGCGTTGGGGGCGAGCCTGAGCCTGAGAGCGGCGGATTGGCGGCGCGCACAAATGTGGTGCTGATGGGGCAGGGGGAGCCGCTGCTGAATTTTGAGAATGTGTTTGCCGCGCTGCGGATTCTGCTGGATGCGAAGGGTGTGGGGCTGTCGCCGAAACACGTGACCTTATCCACCAGCGGAATTGTGCCGGGGATCGAACGGATGGCACAAGAAAAGGTGCGGCCCAAGCTGGCGATTTCGTTAAACGCTTCGAATGATGAACAGCGGGACAAGCTGATGCCGATTAACAAGAAATATCCGTTGAAGGAGTTGATTGGCGCGTGCCGCAAATATCCGTTGAGGAATTGGGAACATTTGACGTTTGAGTATGTGATGTTAGGCGGGCTGAACGATTCGGCGGAGGACGCGCGGCGAGTAGTGAAGCTGCTGGCGCCGTTGAAGCGAGTGAAGGTCAATTTGATTCCGTGGAATCCCGGGGAGTTACCGTTTGCAGAGGCTGGCGGCGAGCGGTTAGAAGAGTTTCGGAAGATTTTGACGGATCGTGGCGTGCCGGCGTTCGTGCGTTACTCGCGGGGCCGCGACGTGATGGCGGCATGCGGGCAGTTGGCGTTGAAAGAAGTGAATGAATCGCCGCTAAGGGCGATGGCATAGAGGATTCGTGCGAGATTTGGAATCGCGCGGACATGGGGTCCAGCGAGGCCTGAACCCTAGAAAGACACCGGAAGGTCACTTGCGACGCATGCCGACGACCGCCATTTGCCGGCCGGAGAGGGCACCCTCTTTGCGGTAGCTGAAGAAAAGGTCGGGGCGGCAGGCGGTACAAAGGTCGCTGACAAAGATGTTCCGAGGGCGCAGGCCTGCTGCAAGGAGTTGCGAACGATTGGCTTTGCGCAGGTCGAGGTGTACGCCTCTGGGCGGCGGCTGGTGGCCTGGAGGCATCATGTTGAGCCACTGGAGCGGATTGGGCTCTTCGCCGGAACGTGGCTCATCGAAATAGTCGGCGGCATCGGCGAACTGCGTGGTGAACTTTGAAACGAAGTCGGCGGCGACTTCATAGCAGCAAGGGCCGACGGAGGGACCAATGGCAGCCAGAAGCTCGGAGGGCTTGCTGCCGTATTCGTAGTGCATACGGCCAACGGCTTTCTGGGTGATGCGAGCCAGCGTGCCTTTCCAACCAGCGTGGATTGCGGCGACCGCGCGTTTGCGGGGATCGACGAGAAGAATCGGGACGCAGTCGGCTGTCTGGATGGCGAGAAAAAGCCCGGGGATGTTAGTGGCGGAGGCGTCGCCCTTGCATGGCTGTGCGGGAGGATTGGCGAAGGGACGAAGCAACGCGGAATGGATTTGCTTGAGCGGAACCAGCGTTAGCTTGTTCGCGCCGAGGGCCGACTGAAATTTGTGGCGATTGGCATTTACGTTTTCCGGTGTATCCCATTCCATGAAGCCAAGATTCAGGACCTTTTCGCCGTCGAGGGAACTGGCGCCGCCGATGCGCGTGCTAAAACCGTGCACCAGCCAGCGAAGTTTCGAAAACGGAGCGAGTTGAAGGATCTGAAGTCCTCGAGACTTGCGGAGTACCCAGGGAGGTGTGACTTTGCCTGGCTTCGCGCTGCGCCGCGGGGAATCTCGACGGAGTGCGCGCTTCGGGGACGATTTTCGGGAACTCGGCATCGAATCAGTATAATGGCAACGGCGTGGAACGGAAAAAACCGGCAGGCTGCGGGACGTTGAGCTTCGGTTCGGGTGGACGATGATCGTTGGCATGGGGATTGATGTGGCGGAAGTGAAAAGGATTCGCGAGGTATTCGAATCGCAAGGAGAGCGATTTGTGCGACGCGTCTACACGGAGGCCGAAGCCGCGTATTGCGAGCAGTTCAAGAACAAATACGAGCGGTATGCGGGGCGGTTTGCTGCGAAAGAAGCGGCGATGAAAGCGCTGGGCACGGGCTGGAGCCGCGGCGTGCGCTGGGTGGATGTGGAAGTGGTGCGGCAACGCGGAGGCCGACCAATCTTGCAATTACATGGGGAAGCGCGAAAGATCGCAGACCGGCTCGGGGTAAAGCACATTTCGATGAGCATCACGCATACGGCGGAGCAGGCATTCGCGCAGGTGATTTTCGAGAACTAGGTCGCTGATCGAGCTGCGCAAACCAAGAGAGATTCCTCACTCCGCAGACTCCGTTCGGAAATGACAGGGGGCACTCAAGTGAGTATTCGCGGGCACAAACAGCTGGCGGCGCAAACCACGTCTAAGAAAGCGGTTCTGAGCGAGACAAGACGCTGGAGATCCCTCACTTCGCTGTGGATGACAGATTTTTTCTATTTGACTAGCAAGAAAGGGCCGAGGGCCAGGGCATCTATGCCGGCGCAATAGAAACTGCGGACGGCACCCCGCGGGTCGGTGACGAGTGGCTCACCAAATAAATTAAATGAAGTGTTGACGAGAATCGGCGCTGGGGCAGATTCGCCGAACTTGTGAAGTAGCTTCCAAAAGAGTGGATTGGAATCCTTCTCCACCGTGTGAACGCGGACGCTATCGCCATGAAAAGCGAAGCGCTCGAGGCCGGCCACCGGAGTTTTTAAGGTGGCGATGGAGGCCATGAAGCGGCAATTGGGCGACGCGTCGAAGTACTCGGCGGCGCGTTCCGCGGGAACAGAAAGAGCGAAGGGATGGAAGCCTTCGCGGTGCTTGATAAACTGATTGACGTTTTCTACGACGTATTCGGAAAAGGGCGAGGCGAGCAGGCTGCGATTGCCTAACGCACGATGGCCGAACTCGGAGCGGCCCTGGCACCAGGCGACAATCTTGTCGCGATGAAGGACCTGGACGGTTTCGTCGACGGTTTGATCTTCACCGGATAAATAGCGGTAGGTGATTTTGCAGTTGTCGAGGACGGCTTTGATTTCCTGCGAGCTAGCCTGCATGCCGAGCGCAAGGCTGGAGAGCGGCGAGCGTCCAGAATAGCCGTTGAGCTTTTTGCGCATCAGATAGGCCGCGCCGAGCGCGGTGCCCGCATTGCCGGAGACAGGCTGTACGCAGACATGCGGGAAACCGCCGCGACTCTCCAATGCGTGAACCAGGAAAACGTTCAGAAAGATACCGCCGGCAAGGCAAAGCGCGTGCGTATTGGTCTGTTCCTGGAAATTCGCGGCGAGTTGGAGCACGACCTCTTCCAGATAATCCTGCGCGCTGCGGGCGAGGTTGGCACGCACCACAGGATTGGCCGCCGGTTCGCGAGCAGAAAGGCCCAACTCGCGATAGAACTGCGGAGCAAAAACGCCGCGGTGATCGGGGCCGGACGCAAAGTAGCGGCGATTCAAGGAAGGCAGGCCATTCGATTTCCAAGTGAAGAGCTTGCGGAATGCCGGCAGGAATTCCGGCTCACCATCTTTGCTGAGCCACTGAATCTTGTGCTCATCCTTGTGCGGGCGGAGGCCAGCCAGTTCTGTGACACGCGTGTAGAACCAGCCGAAAGAATCGGGAAATTTCAAAGTGTGCAGCTGGCGGATTTCGTCGCCATCGCCGAGGGCAATTAAGCCGGATTGCGCGTTGGCGCTGCCATCGAGCGAGAGAATGAGAGCGCGATCGAAGCCGGAGGTGTAATAAGCACTCGCGGCGTGACACAAGTGATGTTCGAAATGCGATGGTCGTGGACCAGCACGGAGAAGGTCCTGGAGCTGCTGCTGGGCGGCGGACCTGCTGCTGCGCGAGCGCTTCTTGGAGGGATTTCGCTCCGCGAGCGCAATGCCGCGCAGATCCGTAACCCGCAAGTGGCTCTCGTGAAGGCAGCGTTCCAGTGCGAGACGGGGAACGTCCGAACTTTCCTGGCGGCTCAATTTTTCTTCTTCAATGGCGAAAAGAATGGAGTGTTCGTCGATGAGCGCTACCGAGGTGCTGCGGCCGAGGGTGGAGATGCCGAGAATGTGCATGAGCTAAGTGTCGAGGGCGGCCATTTCCGCGACCGCCTGCGGCAGACCGATCAAGTGTTTGCCGTCAGCTTGCGCAACGCGGACCGTGAGCCACTGATTGTGTGGCACCACTGCAGGAATCATAACCGAAAGATAGTTCCCGGAGAGAGCAGGAGTATAGCCCTGAGCATCGTTGGCGTTGCGATGCAGCGTGAGCACCTGCAGCGTCCGGCCGACCTGCGACTGGCGGAATTGGGCGGATTTTCGTTCAGCCGAGGCGCGGAGTTCGCGGGCGCGGCGCTTGATGATATGCCCCGGGACATGATTGACGAGTGCTGCGGCTTTGGTGCCGGGGCGCGAAGAATACGAAAAGACGTGAAGATAGGTGAACGGCTGCTGTTCAATGAAGCGAAGCGTCGCCGCGTGGTCGTCTTCCGTCTCGCCCGGGAAACCGGTGAGAACGTCCGCGCCAATGGCGGCGTGAGGCAAAACTTCACGAATGAGCTCGATTCGTCGCGCGTAGTGTTCGGCACGATACCAGCGATGCATGGCCGCGAGAATTCGATCCGAAGCGGATTGCAGCGGCATGTGGAAATGCGGCGCCAAACGTTCGCTCGCCGAGAAAAGATCGATCAAGTCTTGTGTGACGTCAAGCGGCTCGATCGAACTGATACGGAGCCTTTCGACCGGAGTTTCATCAAGGACCTGGCGCAGCAGGTCTATGAATTCGGCGCGGGGTGCGAGGTCGCGGCCGTACGTGCCGAGGTTGATGCCGCTGAGAACGATTTCACGGTAGCCGGATTCGGCGAGGCGGTGAACCTCCGACAGAACCGTGCTAACAGGCAGACTGCGGGATTTCCCGCGAACAAATGGAATCACGCAGAAAGCGCAGCGCGAGTTGCAGCCATCCTGAATCTTCAGCGTTGGGCGGGTGTGGTTCCCTTCCCCGCCAAGGATCGGGGCGACGAGAACTTCCGTTGCTGCGAAAATATCGCCAGTCACAATGGAGGCCGAGTGGTAGGGGATAGGATCCTCGCGCCGCGGAAAAGCGGGAGCGATCGAGTGGAGCAGCGAAGGGATTCGCGGCTTATGCGAGTTGCCTACCACAAACGAGACGCCGGGAAGCGCGGCGATTTCCTCGGGCGCACGCTGTGCGTAGCACCCGGTGACGATGATGCGAGTCGCGGGATTAGCTGTGTGGATTTTGCGGATGGCATCGCGAGCTTGCGCGTCGGCAGCAGCAGTGACCGTGCAGGTGTTGAGGACAACTACATCGGCGTTGTGCGGTGCGGCGGCTGTGGTGCATCCCTGGTCGAGCAATTGGCGCTCGATGGCGGCGCCGTCGGCTTGCGTAGCGCGGCAACCGAATTGTTCGATGTAGAAGGTGGTCATACGATGCACAGCCGTTTCTATTAAATCACAGGCAGAGGGAACGACGCAGCGAAGGCAAGAAAGAGGGATTCCTCGCTGCGCTCGGAATGACGGGTTTCGAAACGTGGGCTAAGACCACAAACGAGAATGGCTGTGGCGCCACTCAGGAAATGCAGCGGTACGCCTCAGAAGGCGTACCTTACAAAATCAGTGGCAGAACTCATGAATCGTGGGGACATGGGTTTAGCAGTGCTGAACCCTACCATCGAAGATCGGAGAAATTTAACCTTGAGAGGCGAGGCGGCGCTGGAACGTTAGCAGGATCAAGTCGGCGCGACGGCGCACACCGAATTTGTTCAGCAGGTTCGAGACGTGAAACTTAACGGTACGCTCGGCAATGTTGAGTTTGCTGGCGATCTCTTTGTTCGAGAGATTCTCGAGCAACGAATCGAGCACTTCCTGCTCGCGGCGGCTCAGGTTCGTGACCGCATCGGTCTTCAGGCGACGCCCTTGATTGGACAGGATGGAATCGACGAAACCCGAGAGAACGGAACGGGGGACCCAGAAGCCGCCCTGGGAGACCAGGGGGAGGGCCCGGGCAAGCTGGTCGCGAGCTTCGGCGTAGCTGAGGATGCCCTTCACGCCAAGACGGAGCAGCGAAAAGCTGGTGGCTTCATTCACGGAATCGCCAACGACGATCAGGCGAGCGTCAGCGTAACGCTCAAGAATATTGGTCAGCAACGCCCCGGTAGCCTGGCGGGCGGCGTGCGCATCAATCACATAGACCTGGGCCCGGGGGGGCTCCAGGCTGCGGAGATCGGGAGCGAGAGTCGACTCCAACTGCTTGGGAATGACCTTAAACTGGGACGCCTTGGAGAGCAGGCGTTCGAACTCGCTAAGTACCAGCGGATGAGGCGAGAGCAGGCAGACTGTAAGTTTGGAAGACATACGTTTCGTAGCCACTGTACTTGAGGGTAAAGAAACCAGCGCGAAGGGGCAAGGACCTTGGGCACGGATGTTCACGAGTCGTTACTGACGGATACGGCGTGTTTTCAGAGGCTTGGAACTGGGTTTTACGCCCGAAGCGCGAGCGCAAGCGAGGAAGGAGCGCGGGGAAGAAGCGGGTTTTGAGCCAGAAAGGCCGTAAAATGGTTGGACGCCCGGGGAGAGAGCGCACATAAGAGGGTGCGGTAGAGCGGCAGAATGAGAGACCTGAAACAATCCGAGAAAGCGCTGCGCGAACTGTTGAGCGAGAGGATTCTAGTACTCGATGGCGCGATGGGCACGATGCTGCAACAACGGCATTTGTCCGCGGAGGACTTCGGCGGGCCGGCATTGGAAGGCTGCAATGAAAACCTGGTGCGCACGCGACCGGATGTGGTGCTCGACATTCACCGGAAGTACTTCGAGGCCGGCGCGGACATTGTGGAGACCGACACGTTTGGGTCGACGCCACTGGTGCTCGGTGAATATGGACTGCAGCAGGACGCCCACGAATTGAGCAAGCGCGCAGCGGAACTGGCGCGGCAAGCCGCCGACGAGTTTTCGAAGCCGGGCAGACCGCGGTTCGTGGCGGGCTCGATGGGACCGACAACGAAGGCGATCACCGTAACCGGCGGGGTCACGTTCGAAGGATTGCGCGAGTCCTACTACGTCCAGGCAAAAGGATTGGTCGAAGGCGGCGTGGACCTGTTGATGATCGAGACCAGTCAGGACACGCGGAACATCAAGGCGGCGGTACTGGCCATTCAGAAGCTGTCGCAAGAGATTGGCGCAACAGTTCCCTTCATCATTTCGGTGACGATTGAGCCCATGGGCTCGATGTTGGCCGGGCAGAACGTGGAGGCCATGTGGGCTTCGCTGAAGCATGCGCATCCGCTGGCGTTTGGGATGAATTGCGCGACGGGTCCGGAGTTTATGACCGACCACATCCGGACGCTCAGCGGGGTGACCAGCGAGTTTGTGTCCTGCTATCCAAACGCTGGTTTGCCGGATGAAGAAGGCAAGTATCTGGAGACGCCGGCATCGCTCGCTGCGCAATTAGAGAAATTTGTAAATCACGGCTGGCTGAACCTGGTGGGAGGGTGTTGCGGAACCACGGAGAAGCACATCCAGGCAATCGCTCAGATGGTGGAAGGAAAGAAGCCGCGTGTGCGGCCGGGCGAATCGCATCGCGCGATCTATGCGGGGATTGAAGCGATTGAGGCGGATGAGCAAACGCGGCCGCTGCTGGTGGGCGAGCGGACGAACGTGATCGGGTCGCGGCTGTTCAAGAACCTGGTCGCGGAAGAAAAGTGGGAAGAGGCCACGGAAATTGCACGGCGGCAAGTAAAGGGCGGCGCACAGATTGTAGACGTGTGCCTGCAGAGCACGGAGCGGGATGAGAAGAAGGATATTCCGCCGTTCTACGAAAAGCTGATTCGCAAGATCAAAGTGCCAGTGATGATCGACACAACGGATGCTTCGGCTCTGGGTCAGGCGCTGACATACTGCCAGGGCAAAGCGATCATCAACTCGATCAACCTGGAAGATGGCGAGGAAAAGTTCGAGCGGGTGGTGCCGATTGCGCACGATTTTGGCGCGGCCATTGTGGTCGGGTGCATCGACGAAGACCCGGTGCAAGCGCAAGCGTTCACGCGCGAGCGGAAGCTGGAGATTGCGAAACGCTCTTACGAATTGCTGACGAAGAAGTACGGGCTGGAGCCGGAAGACATCATTTTTGATCCGCTGGTGTTTCCCTGCGCGACGGGCGACGAGAACTACATTGGCGGCGCCGTGGAAACCATGGAGGGCATCCGGCTGATCAAACAGGCGCTGCCGAACTCGCGGACGATCCTGGGAATTTCGAACGTGTCGTTTGGATTGCCCGCCGGCGCGCGCGAAGTGGTGAATTCGGTTTTTCTGTATTACTGCACGAAGGCCGGGCTGGATCTGGCCATCGTGAATACCGAGAAAATCGAGCGGTTCGCGTCGATTCCAGAACACGAACGCAAACTTGCGGAGAATCTGCTTTTCCAGCATCCACTGAAGCAGGTTCCGAGTGGGCATCCGCAGGCGGAATTGTTGCGCGATTTGCCGGCGGACTGGCGGCAACAGTCGAAGGTGCAAAAAGCGGCGCTGAACCAGTTTCACATAGCGGCGATTACGGAACATTTCCGCGTGGCGGGAAAGAAAGAAAAGACCAAAAAAGAGGATTTGCCGCTGGATGAGCGGCTGGCAAATTACATCATCGAGGGAACGCGCGACGGACTGATTGAAGATTTGGAAAAGAAGCGCGGCGAAGGCACAGCGCCACTCGAAATTATCAATGGCCCTCTCATGGGCGGAATGGCTGAAGTGGGGCGACTGTTCAACGCGAATGAGCTGATTGTGGCGGAAGTGCTGCAGTCGGCGGAAGCGATGAAGGCAGCCGTGGGCCATCTGGAACAGTTCATGGAGAAGGCCGACGCTGCAAAGCGCGGAAAAGTGTTGCTCGCGACGGTAAAGGGCGATGTGCACGACATCGGGAAGAACCTGGTTGAGATCATTCTGAAGAACAATGGATTCGACGTGGTGAATCTGGGAATCAAAGTGCCGCCGGAAGATTTGATCAAGGCGTATCAGTCGCATAGTCCGGACGCGATTGGGCTTTCGGGCTTGCTGGTGAAGAGCGCGCAACAAATGGTGGTGACGGCCGGCGATTTGAAGGATGCGGGGATCGAGGTGCCGTTGTTGGTAGGAGGCGCAGCGTTGAGCGCCAAGTTCACGGAACAGAAAATCGCGCCAAGCTACGGCGGCGCGGTGTGCTACGCGAAGGACGCGATGACGGGTCTGCGGTTGATGAACGAAATCATGGACCCGGGAACGCGGGAACGGGTGTTGAGCGAGCACGTAGCATCGGGAAACGGCGTGAGTGTGAAAACGACCGTAAAGCTCGAAGCAAAGCCAAAGGTAACCCGTTCGCCAAAAGTACGCACGGACTTGCCCATTCCCAACGTTAGCTATCTCGACCGGAAAGTACGGCTGGTGCCGGATTTGCGTGAGGTGTGGAGCTACATCAATCCGTTCATGCTGTATGGACGGCATTTGGGCTATCGCGGCAACTTTGAGAAGGATCTGGCGGCGCGCGAGACGAAGGCTGTCGAACTCTTTACTGAGATGGAGAGCGTGAAGAGCGAAGCCGATAAATTCATGAAGGTGCGCGCGGTGTGGCAATTCTTCGAAGCGGAGAGCGCGGGAGAGTCCTTGCATTTGTTTGCGCTAGGCGCGAAAGAGCCAGTCCAAACGTGGAAATTCAGGCGACAGGCTGCCGGAGATCAACTGTGCCTGAGCGACTACGTCTTGCCGGCGGCGGATGGGAAGCGGGACCACGTGGCGGTGTTTGTCGTGACCGCGGGCGAAGGTGTCCGGGAGAGAGCGGAACAGGCTAAGCAGGACGGATATTACTTCAAATCGCATGGCCTGCAAGCTTTGGCGATCGAAACGGCTGAAGCATGCGCGGAGTGGCTGCACCGGCGCATTCGTGAAGACTGGGGATTTCCCGATCCGGCGGAAATGACCATGGCGCAGCGGTTCACTTCCAAATACCGAGGGAAACGCTACAGCTTTGGCTATCCGGCGTGCCCAGATCTGGAGGATCAGGCGGGAATCTGGAAGTTGCTCAAGCCGGAAGAGATTGGCGTGCAACTGACGGAAGGATTCATGATGGATCCGGAAGCGAGCGTCAGCGCATTGGTGTTCCACCATCCGGATTGTACGTATTTCAGCGTGGGCGAAGCGGCGGAAGGCGCGAACACGGGCAGCGAATAAAATCCAGGGCAGGAGAGATTCCTCACTCCACAGACTCCGTTCGGAATGACAATTTGGAGCTTTCCGAGCGCCACAGACCGTCGGCGTCGTGTTTGAACAACCAGACGGGAACCTTCCGGGGCGGGGACGGGAATTCTAGGGAGACTTCGGGAGTGCAGCACCCGCCGATACGCCAGGCCGCGCGCGTGCGTCTAAGTAAGTGCGAATCCCGCAGCAGTGAGGTGCAAAGGTGAATTGTTCGAAACGAGCGTTCTTAGTGTTGGCATTTGGCAGCTTGGTGGCCTACGGTGCGATGGCGCAAGAGCAGCCCTCAGCACCGGGTGATGCCGAAGGGCCTTCACGTCGAGGGCAACAAGCGGGACCGAGGCCGGTGTTTGGAAAGATCACCGCAATACAAAGCGGAGTCATGGAAGTTACCGGGCCAGATGGACAGGCGCTGAAAGTGAAGTTCACGGATCAGACCGAATTTCGCAAGGACCGGCAACCCGCAAAGCTTTCCGATTTCAAGGTTGGGGATATGGTTGCGGTCCGCGGCGAACCAGGCGCGGATCATACGATCAACGCAACCATGATCGGAGGGCGAACGGGTGGGACGATGGGAAGCGGTCCCGGTGGGCAGCGCGGCCAAGGCGGCGGCATGGGGTTTGGCAGTGGGACTCTGGGGAAGGATTACGTGGCGGGGCAGGTGAAATCGATCGATCCACCGAAGATGACCGTCCTGCGCACGGACAACGTAACACAGACACTGGAATTGAACGAAGAGACGTCCTTGCGGAAGGGACGCGAGAGCATCACGATGGCGGACATCCAGGTGGGCGATCACATCATTTCGCACGGTGCGGTTCAGAAGGACACGTTCGTGCCAAAGGGCCTGATGGTGCTGGGGCCCGAGCAGTGGCAGCGCTTTCAGGAATTCCAAGAGCAGATGAGCGGCAGAGGGAATAAACCCGCAGTACCGGAGACCGCGCCACAGAAGCCTCAGGAGTAGACCGGTTGAATCGATTCCTGCGCGGAGTGGTGGTTTTGATCTGCCTAGCGCTCATCAGCGCAGTGCTATTAGTGTGCTTTACGCGCGCACAGGAAGCGCCGGAGCAGGCTCAACCGCCAACGATCGCGGCAAGCCCGGCCGCGCAGCAAACCACGTTTCAAATTTCGGGCGCAGTGAAAAGCGGGAAGACACCGCTGCCCGGCGTCACCGTGACCGCGTCGAACACCCTGACGGGCAAGAAATTCAGCGTGGCGACCGCAATCGATGGGTCGTACGTCCTAAAAGGGCTGCCGCGAGGCCGGTACGTCGTGAAAGTGGAGTTCATGGGATTTGCGGCGCAGACGCAGGAAGTGACCGTGAACCCCGAGAATCCGGCGGCGAAAGCAGAAGTAGAAATGACGCTTGCTTCGAGGCAACAAGAGGAGCAGGCGAATCGAGCGAATGCCGCCAGCGCCGCGATGCGTGGATTCCAAAACATGGCGGTGCAAGGAACGCTTTCCGCTCTGGCGGATTCAGGCGCGAGCGGAAATCCAGCGGGGACCATGGGCAGCGCGACTGACATGGCGAGCTTGCCGATGAACGGGGCGGGCGCGGATATTTCGACCGAATCGGTCAGCGTGGCAGGAACGCAGGGACGCAGCCAAGATTTCGGAATGGGTGATGAGGACGACCTGCAGCAGCGTATGCAGGAATTCCGGGATCGCGTACAAAGAGAAGGGGGCGCGTTTGGGGCAGTCTTGAGTGGGGGGATGCCGGGAGGCCCCGGAGGACAAGGCGGCCCAGGAGGGCCTGGCGGCGGTCCTGTTGCAATAGGGGGCGGCCCGATGATGATCGGGAGGCTGGGGGTGCGCGGCTTCAACATCAACCAGCCGCACGGGTTTCTGTACGTGCAAGACGATAACTCGGGACTGGACGCCAAGCCATATTCATTAAACGGCCAAGGAACGGAAAAAGCGAGTTACAACACCTTGCGATTCGGCGCGTTTGTGGGAGGACCATTGAAGGTGCCGGGGCTGTTTGACTGGAGCAAGAGCACCTTCTTTGCAACGGGCTGGAACGGATCGCGAGGAGGCACTCCGTTTGACGCGTATAGCACCGTGCCAACACAGCCGGAGAGAAATGGAATGTTCACGGGGCTGACCGACGCGCAGGGTAGTCCCATCAGCATTTTTGATCCGACGACGGGACAACCATTCGCAAACAATGTGATTGACCCAGGCCGATTCAGCGGCGCGGCCACTTCCCTCCTGAGTTATATGCCGCTGCCGAATCTTCCAGGCACAACACAAAATTTTCACTACATCACTTCAGCCGATAGCGACACCGACGCGCTGAGTCTGCGGTTAATTCACAACTTCAGCGGCAGCGGCGGGCCAGGATTCGGGCCGGTGGCAGGGGGAGCAGGAGGGCCGGGAGGAGGGCGCGGAAGCCGTCGAGGGCCGAGAAATAATTTAAACATCGGGTTCAACTGGTCGCGAGCCAGGACGAACCTAGTGAATTCGTTTCCGTCGCTAGCCGGCAGCAGCAACACACAGGGGTGGAATGGAAGTGTTCGGTGGACTTACGGGAAGGGTAAGACCACGAACACTCTGGGCTTCACGTACAACCACAATCGCGCTGCGACGACGAACTTGTATTCCGGCGTGATGGACGTCGCGGGAGATGCGGGGATCACCGGGATTTCCACGGACCCATTTGATTGGGGCTTGCCGGGAATTGCTTTCAACAGTTTTTCCGGATTCAGCGGACCGGTACCGAGCCGCGAGTTGGATCAGACCTACACCATAACTGACACCGTGATGTGGAACCGCGGGAAACACAATGTGCGATTCGGAGGAGATTACCGGCGGATCGACCAGGGCTTCCGCTCCGCGCGGAATGCGGAGGGCAGCTTCGTATTCACGGGATTCGCGACGGGCGAATATTTGCCCGGCAGTACAACGCCAGTGCCGGGGACCGGATACGACTTCGCGGATTATCTGCTGGGATTGCCGCAACAGACGAGCTTGCAATCGGGCACAACCGATTACGAGTTTCGCGCGAATTCGTATGATTTGTATGTGCAAGACGACTGGCGGGCGTTTGCGAATTTCTCGATCAATGCCGGTTTGCGCTACGAGTACAACAGCCCGTTTACGGAACTGGAAAGCCGGATCGCGAACGTCGATGCCACGTTCAGCCCGGCGAATATTGCGGGAACGCGAGTACTGCCGGGACAATCGGGCCCTTATTCCGGAGCTTTCCCGGCGTCGTTGGTTCGGCCGGACCGCAACAATTTCGCGCCGCGAATCGGGATAGCCTGGAGAGCCGGGAGGAAGACCGTGGTGCGGGCCGGCTACGGAATCAATTACAACCTGGCGCAATACGGAATCTTCATACGCAACTTCGCATTCCAGCCGCCGTTCGCGGAAACGGCGACGAACGTGAGTCCTTACGGAGATTTCCTTACACTCGAAAATGGATTTCCTGGAAATTCGCAGACCGCGGTGACCAATAACTATGCGCTGGACCCCAACTATCGGCTGGGCTACGTACAGATCTGGAATCTGGATATTCAGCGGCAATTGCCGGGCAACGTGCAGTTGAACGTGGGCTATAACGGAGCAAAGGGTACACGCCTGGATACGGAGCGCGCATTAGTGCCGAGCTGCGTGGACACAGGAACGTGCACGAATCTGGCGGCGTCGGCGCCATTCATTTTCGAATCGTCGGAAGGCAATTCGATTTTGCATGCGGCTTCGGTGCGCGTGCGCAAGAGGATGTCGAAAGGATTGGGAATCAGCGCGCAGTATGTGTTCTCAAAGTCGATTGATGATGCGTCATCGATTGGCGGCGGCGGAACGGTAGTGGCGCAGAATCCTTTTGATTTGCCAGCAGAGCGAGGGCTCTCGACATTCGACCAGAAGCACCGGTTCACGGGGAACTGGATTTACGACTTGCCGTTTGGCGAGAACCGGCGATTTTTCAAGAAGGGGTTTTTGTCGCACGCCATCGGCGGATGGCAGTGGAGCGGCGACTTCACGATCGCTTCGGGGCTGTACTACACGCCGCG
This sequence comes from Dongiaceae bacterium, assembly GCA_035499255.1. GTDB lineage: Bacteria > Acidobacteriota > Terriglobia > Acidiferrales > UBA7541 > Acidiferrum. The sequence continues at coordinate 123,080 of DATJZF010000062.1, forward strand.
CGTGCTAGGGGCGTCGGTGGATATCACGCGAGGGGTGAGCGGGTCGCTGCGGGCAAACGCGGTGCCTGGCGAATCGATTCAGATCGGCAATCCGACGACGGCGAAATGGTTCAACACGGATGCATTTTGTGTGCCGGGAATTAATTGCGTGAACCCCAACGGCGGGACCACGTTCGGAGATGCGGGACGTAACATCATTTTGGGGCCGGCGCAGTTCACGTTTGACATGGCGTTAAACAAGACGATTACCATTCGCGAGACAAGAGCGCTGGAGCTGCGGGTACAAGCTTCAAATATTCTTAATACGCCGTACTTTGCGGGATTGAATACAACGGTGAATTCTCTGCAATTCGGGGAAATTACCAGTGTGGCGAATATGCGGCGGTTAACTATGGTGGCGCGATTCCGGTTTTGAGAACGGTTCCGAATTTCATGTGCGGGCGAACAACAATCCGGTGCAGAGGGATGGCGATGATGTTGGCGTCGCTGCTCGGCAGCAGCTTGTCCGCTCAACAGACCCCACAGGTGCAGCAGCCTGCACCGCCACCGCCACCGCAGGCGCAAAAGCCAAGCGATCAGGGATTCCGCATGCGCGTGACGACGGAAATTGTGTTGGTGAACGTGATTGCGCGCGATAAAAAAGGAAACCTGATCCGCGATCTGAAGCCGAGCGACTTCACGCTGTATGAAGATGGCCAGAAGCAGCAGATTGCGAGCTTCGATTTCGAAAATGTGGACGAGTTGCAAACGGCTGGCGGGGCGGGGGACACGGTAACCGGCACCGCTGCAGGCTCGTTGCTGAGGCCGTCGTCGCAAGGACCGGATGTGCAGGCGCGCGACCGGCGGCTGATGCTGCTCTTTTTCGATTTTTCGGCGATGCAGCCGGAAGAGATCGATCGAGCGGTGGAAGCAGGCAAGAAGTATGTACAAACGAACATGCAGCCGGCAGATATGGTGGCACTGGTGTCGCTGGCGACGAACATGAAGCTGGACCTGGACTTCACGGCGGACAAAGCGAAAATTCTGTCGGTATTATCGTCGTACAACGGGACGGAGGGGCAGGGGTTCGAGAACGGAGCATCGGGCAGTTCGGAAGGCGCGGCGGAGACGGGCGGGTCGTACACGGCGGACGACACCGATTACAACACATTCAGCGCGGACCGCAAGCTGCTGGCGCTGCAATCAGTGATGCAGGCTATGGGAAAGATTCCGCAGAAGAAGAGCCTGATTTATTTCAGTAACGGGATCAGTCAATCGGGAGTGGATAACCAGTCTGCATTGCGAGCGGCAACGGCGACGGCGGTGAAAGCAAACGTCTCGATCTACCCGGTGGATGTACGCGGTCTGAGCGCATTTCCGCCAGGTGGGCAGGCGCAGGCGGCGAGTTTGCACGGCCAGTCAGCCTATAGCGGGGCATCCGTGCTGAACGATCTGAATGGCAATGCATCGTCGCAGGAAACCTTGTACACGCTGGCGGATGATACGGGCGGCAAGGCTTTCATGGACACGAACGATTTCAGCGGGGTGTTCAAGCAGGTGCAGAAAGATACGTCGGCGTACTACGTTCTGGGGTACACGAGCACGAACCATCTCAAAGACGGCCACTTCCGGCGAATCAGGGTGCAGGTAAACCGGCCAGACATCAAGTTGGAATACCGGCCAGGATATTACGCAGGCCGCGATTTCCAGCACATGAAGCAAATGGACCGCGAGCAGCAACTCGACGACGAGCTGGCTGCGGAATTACCGCAAACCGATGTTGCGGTGTATGCGGGCACGGCGTACTTCCGGCAAGACGATTCGCACTATTATCTGGCGGTTTCTCTGGTGATTCCCGGGACGCAAATCCCGTTCGTACAGGAGAAGGATAAGGACAGCGCCACGATCGACATAATCGGCGTAGTGCTGGAGAGCGGGAAATTCCCGATGGGGCGGCAACGGGACACCGTGAAATTAGCGGTGGACAGCGCGCAGCAAGTGCGGCGAAAGAACGTGCAGTACAACACTGCGTTCGTGCTACCTCCGGGAAACTTTCATCTGAAGTTCATCGTGCGGGAAAACCGAACGGGACGAATGGGCTCATTCGAAACGGACGTGCGGATTCCGGACTTGCGCAAAGCTCCACTGCGGATGAGCAGCGTGGTGCTGAGCAGCCAGCGCGTGCCCACCTCTCAAAAAACAAAGGGATTCCAGCCGCTGATTACGGAACAGACGCAATTGGTGCCGAGCGTGACGCACGTGTTCCGACAGGATCAGAAGTTGTACTTGCAGTACGAAGTGTACGACGCGGCAAAAGCCAAGGTGACGGACGCGACGAAGGGGTCCGCAGATACGAAGAATCCACATCCGACGGTACGAGTATTGACGAGCATCGAATTTTTGCAAGGAGACTTGAAGGTTTACGAGACCAAACCGATCGTGGCCCAGGAAGTTACGGCGCCGGACCGCAAAGCGGTGATTTTCCAGATGGAGATTCCATTGGAGGGCTTGAAGCCCGGGTTTTACACCTGCCAGGTCAATATTATTGATGACGTGGCGGGCAACTATGCGTTTCCGCGGTGGCCGATTCTTGTCAAGCCAAATACCGAAACCAGCGCCGCAACAGCGCCGGCGGGAGCACAGTAGAGCGTCAGTACAGAACTGCTTTTTCGCCCTTTTCCTTCGTCAATTGATCGAAGCGTTCGACGATCTTGTCGCGCCGAGCCATCACGCCCTGAATTTCGTCCTTCGATAAATATCCCTTGGTTTTTGCGGCGAGCTCGTCGCCTTTCAATGACCTGAGGCGCTCCAGAAGCTGGCGATCGCACATAACGAGGTCGTTGGGAGCATGGAGGCTCTTTTCATTGCGAAAAGCACGCGTGAAGTCAATGCGCCAGAGCTGCCAATCGGGGCCAATCAGAATATTGGTGAGGTTGGCATCGGTATCGTAGATTAGCTCGTCGAACACGCGGACTTTGTACATCTGGCGGTTCCAGGCCTCGGGATCCGGAGGATCGAGTTTCTTCGCGACGCGGTCCTGTTCATCCATTTTCACGGGCAGCCACCAACTAAGCGAGCCCAGGTGTCCCTGCCAGCGCCGTTCGACGTACACGGGAATCATGTCGTCCATTCCGAGCAACTCGGCAAGGTTGTAGGCGGCGATGTTGAACTTGTAAGAATCCACGAAGTTGATGATCGTAGCGCCGCTCGCGAGCTTCATCTCCGACTTGTGGATGTCGACGGCCTGGAAGGACGCATCGTGAGTGAGAGTGCCGTTGCTGAGAGTGAGCTTGGTGGGATGAGTCTCGCCTTTGCTGGAGGATTTACTGGCGATGATTTCGGCGGTCAACAGGAAATGCTTCATGTCTTCCTTGGAGAGCTGTTTTTCCTGGGGATGAAGAGGGTGTGCCTGTAGAAGGCAGAGGCATGCAAGAAAAGCAAGGCATCGTATCGCGCTCTGAGGAAGAACCATGGGGAAACCTCACGCTTATAAGTCGAGAGAATCTACTCCGGGAGGGGTATTGCAGCAAGCGAAATCCGATGCCGCTGAGATTCGGAAATATCCTGACGACCACTTCAGGGAAAGAAATATCTTTACTCTCCCAGGTCACGGGACTATGCTCTCCGAACTTGGGAGCACCTTCCTTGGTCGTGCCGGCCCTAAAACTAATCCTTTACGGGAGAGGGAAACCATGAAAATCGCTTTGTTGGTGGTGAGTTTGGTCTTCGCCGGAATTGTGATGGCGAGTCATCCGATGTCGGCAAATGCAGGGCAGGAAACAAAAGCTGCGCAAAAGGAAACGAAATGGCAGGGCACCGTGCTTCGAATTTCGAAAGATCAGTCGACGCTAGACATCCGCGGTGGCGCGACCCCGAACGCAACCGAAACCCGCAAAATCGCGTATAACAGCTCGACACAGTGGACCAAGGGCAATAAGCCCGGCGCCGATATGGCAGAGATAAAGGAAGGCTCGTTCGTGATCGCCGTCGGAACCGTAGATGACAAGGGCGTATTGCAGGCGACTCGCATCGACTTACGACTGCCGAGGTAGATCAATCCGAAGCGCGAGCAGCGACCTTGCGCTGGGCAACCAGGCGAAGTTTAGCGGCGCGAGCCGTTTCGCGGAGCAAGGGGTCCTGGTGGTCCAGGCAGCGGTCCAGTTCATTTTCGAGCGTGCGAAGCCCGAGGGAACCAATGGCGTATGCGCCGCAGGATTTCAGCCAGGGGTCGTCGCTTAGGACCAACGCCGCCACGGCCTGCTCGCGGCTTTCTATCTTTGCGTGAACCAGGCGATTGGCAAGTTCGGCGCGCTCCTGCGCGGAAACTTTTCCATCCAACAGCGGAACCAGCACCGTGCGTAAGCGGGGCTTCAGCACATTCTCGAGGAATTCGAGCGCATTGTCGTGAACTGTTTTGTTTTGCGACTGTAGGCCGAGGTATACGGAGTGAAGCTCGAGCTGCGGAAATAGCAGACCCAGCAGACGGAAGATGCGTTCGAGTTCTTGCTGGAGAGACTCGTGGAGGGCGGAATGAACGGGATCCTTGGACGAAGCTTGCCAATCGAGCGCCTGCAAAATCTGGTAGGACCGGTAGTGGCCGAGTATTTCGGCAGCTAACACGGTTTCCAGCAACTGCTGATCAATCTTCATGTCCGGGTGGGAGCGCTGAAGCTTGTTAAGCGCGCTGATGATTTTAAAGCGCAGCGACGCGTCAGGTTCGAGCAGATTCTCGTGCAAGGCCTGCGTGGCTTCCGGTGATGCGATCGTGGCGAGGACTTGAGGTATTTCCCTGCGAATTTCAATCGGCAGGTGAGGGTTGGCGATGCTGTCACTCAGACAGCTGACGGCGACATCTCCGACTTGAGCCAGCGCTTCAGCACTGTCCTTGGTAAAGTCCGGGGTCGCCAAGAGTGAAACCAACTCGGGCACCAGCGACAGCTTCTGAAGCCTGCCGGCAGACGCAATCGCCAGGCGCGCGACGGCGGGAGAAGGATCGGCAATGAGGCGGGCTAACAAAGGATCGAAAGAGTCCGGGAGCTGACCGAGCAGCTTCGCAACCTCCTCGCGTCCTCGCTGATTGGAAGGCCCCGGTTCCGCCACCAACTGTTCGAAGATGCTTCGTGCGGCTTCGAGATTTTGGGAATCTCCGGGTCGCGCCAGATAAGCAGCGACAGCGGACTGCACAGAGAAGTCTTCCACATCTTTGAGTTCAGTTAAGAGAACTAAGGGATCCACGTGGGCATGGTGCACTAGAAAGAGCAACGCTTCGGTACGGACATCCGGGTCAACGTCGGTCAGCAAATCCCGCATCTGAGGAACAACGGAGCTGTCGGCCGAATCGGAGAGCAAGCAAATGGCCCTGCGACGCACTTCCGCAGAAGGATGGTGGAGCAAAAGCGGTATGACCGGATGAGTGGTGCGTGTACGTTCAATCTCGAAGAGACTCAAAGCGTACAGGATTTCCTTCGCATCAGAAGCACGGAGTTTCGAGGCGAGCAGGTCCGAGGTGGAACGGTCGAGCGTTTGAGCAGTGGCCCGCGCCGCATCGAGGTGGTGTTGGGAAATGGAATCACGCAAAACGAGCAGATACTGTTTTCCGGAGACCGTGACGGCGACGAGCCACATTGCGGTAAGCACAAGACAGATCCAGCTGAGTCGCTGAGGAGCCCAATGGAGATAGGTAGCGAAAACCAGGACGACAATTCCTGAAAGGCCATCGCCGAGACGCCAAATGACCGTGTCGATGAACCACTTCGCCTGCACTTTGACCCGCGCGGAAAGGGGCAAATAAAGGAGTTCAACCGTGGCGCGGTCGACGGAATAGCGGAGAACTTGATCGCTTCCCTTCAGAACAGAAACGGCCGTAAGCGTGCCGAACACCAGCAGTCCCGCGGAACCAGCGAACACGATCATCGGTAAGAGGAACAACATGACACCGATGCCGAAGCGCCGCAGCAGGCGGGTAGTGAGCAGGAGTTGGAAGGAAAGGGCGGCCAGTCCGGCGTAGAAGTAAAACTCTCCGAAGAAGCTGGCAAGAAGATCCTTGCTGGCGAACGCCTCTTTGGCGATAGCTTTGAACTGCCAGCCGGTAAAGGTGCTGATAAACGAAGAGACACAAATCACCGCGGCAACGGCGCGCAGGTACGGCGAAGACAATACCAGTCGCAGACTCCCGGAAATATCCTTCTGGCTGGCTCCGGCCACTCCCTCGGTGGACTCATCAGAGTCGCTTAGTTGGACCTTGGAGCCGCCCCAAGCGGCACTGATCAGCCCAGCGGAGACGAGCAGGAGAACGGTCATGGCGAAAAGCAGACTCTCTACACCAAAGGCGCTGGCGGCCGATTTTGAAACCAGCCCGGCAAAAATCCAGCCCGTGATTCCCCCCGCGGCAATCACTCCGAACACGCGTTTCGCTTCGCGACTCGTCAGGAGATAGTTCGCAAGGGTCCATACCTGGGTAGGAGCCAGCACGGCGAACATGCCGACCCAAACGTAAAAAACCGGGTAGAGCCAACCCGGATGGTAGAAATGGGCGAGTACCCAGAAAAGGGCGCAGTTCGCTGCAAAGAAAAGCTGGCTGCCTAAGAGCAAGCTGCGCAGCGAAACACGCCGGCCGATCCGGAGGTAAGCGGTAACTACGAAGCCGACCAGGACTCCAGAAGCGATGTCGGCGTAGGGCAATTGAACGGCACGAAAGCGAGCAAGGAAAAGAGCGTCCCGAGCGACCTTGCCAATTACCTGACTGCTGATCATGAGAAAAAGACAGAAGGACAAAAGGAGCGCGCGGTCGACCAGATCGGCATCGATGCTTAGCGCGCGCGCGACCCACCTCTTCATGACCTGGAACACCTCCGAGACCCTGCTGCACCTGGGACGCTAACCCGAATGGGGACGATTGAAACTTAAGGCGCTTTCGCGGCGGCGGCGCTTCCCTTCTCAAAGAGAACCGATTCGCTATCGAGATAGATTGCCGAAAACCTGGCGTTGTCGCGAATCTGGAGAGCGGAAGGCCTGCCCGCGTGAGAAGCGCTGGCAACCATGCCGGTATCAATAAGAAAGACCTTACCCCCGAAACGGGCACGGATGTTAAGGGTTTTTTGGACGGTATGGCCGACAACGACTTCCGACGCACTGTAGGCATGCAGCATAGCGTCAATGCGAGCGGCACCCTCCTGATCCGGCCACTCATCGTACCCCCGGAACCACAAAGGCCCATTCTCAGCGATGATGAGCCAGCTTCCCAGCTCCTGAAACGGCGCGAGCTTTTGCTTCACTTCCTGCGGGGACACCTTTCGCAGTTTGGCGCCCGGAGCGAGAGCCGCCTTTACAACCGCCGAGGTTTCTTGAAGCGTAAAAAACGGAAGGACGAGTCTCCGGTCAACGAGGTATTGGAACATCTCGTCCCACTGGCGAATTTCGGAACGGACCCGGGAATTGATCTGTGGCACGCTGTTCCGGGACTGTTCGGGGGCGATGCCTCCATGAAGATACAGAGTGGAACCAAATTTTTCTACGGCGTGATGTTCGCGAATCCACCGGCCATACGTCCCGTTACGACTGAAGGCTGCGCGCTGCTCGACGAATCCGACGGGATGTTTTTCGAACCATTCCTGCTCTGACAAGGAAAGTTGCGGGTCGTGAGCCTGGGTAAGAAGTGTCGCGTTTTCCGTTCGCCAATTCACGTATTCCGCGTAAGAGGATTTACGGAGAGCCTCGGAATCCGGGGTGGCAAAAGTGGCAAAGATGTCGGAGGTGACGTAACGCAGGTCACCCATCAGATTCATCGCTTCGTGATTGCCGAGAAGAAACTCAACCTGGCCGCCGACCTGCGGCGCTTCCGATTCGAGAAGCATCATCAAGTCGAGGACATCGCGCTCCTTCGCGCCACGGTCTACCAGGTCTCCCGTCTGAACAAAAAGCGTCTGCCCACCGGCCCAATGCCGAGCGTCGTCGATCAGGCCAACGCGCTTGAGAATCTCACAGAAACCATCGAAATTGCCGTGGACATCGCCGATGGCGACGACGATTTGACCGGATTCAGCGGCATTGAAGGATGTGGGGAGAAAAAGAAGGCAGAGGCAAAACAGCAGGCCAACACAGCGCAGAATCAGGGAGACACGATGTCGCAAACCGGCCGTCCTCCGAATGAAACGAGGCGAGGTGTAGCCGCCTTTGGCCGTGGACGATATTAGGGTTGGCGGGCCGGCAAGTCAATCAAGGCTTCGGAAGCGGTGGCTTCAACTCCGGATCGAACGCCAGGCCATCGAGTGTGGATTTGGAATGCTCTTCGACGGCACCCACAGCGGCAACGAGGCAGGAGTAAAAAAACGCTTTCAGGCTGTGCCGAAATTCATTGCTCACCTTTGCGCCAGTCTGCAGAATCTCTTCGTCAAGGGAGCGCCTCCGAGCGTCGATCAGTGCCTGATGCTCGGCATCCAATGCGGCAAAGCTGGAAGCGACTCTCTGTTTGGCGTCGGCGGCGAGAAGCTTGGCGTGCGCGCCGGAATGTGCGCGAAGTTCCTCCAGAATGGAGTGCAATGCGTTGCGCATTTCCACGCGCGCGGCGGCGGCGTCCGCTTCCACAGTGGAATTGATCTCCCGAGCAACAAAATGGGCGTCTTCCGTGAGGCGCACGAGCTGATGATCGACCGAGACCGCGGCCTTCTGCGCTACGATCTGCCCCGCCCGGGAGACAGCATAGTTCACTTGTTCCTGGAGCTGCTGAGAGAAACTGAGTAATGCGTTATCGATGATCTGGCGAGCAACGGAGAGTTTTTCTTCGGCGGCGGCTGCGAAACGCTCCATGCGCTTAGCCGATTCCTCCATCCGAAGCAAATATCCGTCGAGTTGATGGTCCCAGTGGGTGCGAATGTCCGCCAGCCGCTCGTTGAAGAGTGTCTCCAGCTCTTTACTTCGGGGGTTTGCGTTCGTCGCTTGTCGCTGAGTGGTACTTTCCCGTAACTGGCGCATGGAAGCGCGAGTTTGCAACTCCAAGGTGGAAAGAGCGCGAGAGAGGGCCAAGTCCATTTGCTCGGAGATAGCCGCCGCGACCGCGTTCTGGATCTGTTCTTGTGCGGCCGATTTGGGCAGAAGATCGGCCGCCGGGACCTCCGGCACTACCGGGGCGAGCTCGAGGCGGATCTCGACGGGCTCGTTATCGTGAACCTGAGGAATGGAGGGAACAGGCGGGACGTCGAAGGATGGCATTTCGGGGACCACTGGGACGGGCGAAGACTCCTGAACCGGGGCTGGAGTGAGGAGACGGCGCCAATCCAGGGGAATCGGCGAATATGACCAGACGTTTCCGGGAATACCCAACTCCACGCCGACACGGGACAGCTTGCGAGAATCAGCCTGAAAATCGCTGCGCTTCACCTGAGCGCGGACGACTTTGTCCTTGCCCTCGTACCGCTCGCCCCCGAATCGCAGGGTAACGTAAGAACCGGGCTGGCAACTGTGCCGGGAAAGGAATCCACAGCCATGGAGATTTAGGTCGATGACCTGAGTCCGTTCGACGAACTTCTCGCCCTGCAGGTTTTGCCCATACACCATCAAGGGCAGAGTGCACTTGACCCGTGAGCTACGGCGCAGGTCTTCGCCGCCGTAGCGCCTCCAAGGGTCAAACAGGGGATCTTTTGCCTTCGGCATCCAGACTCTCTCCCAGTTATTCGGGCCTTTCGCCAAACGCTATAACCCAGAGCTCGGACCTTCCGCAGGATGATGCAGCTGAGACGGAAGCCCCAACAATTGCTAAGGGAACACCTTCGCGCCGATGATTGCTGGAGAGGCAGACACCCAGACGGAGCGAAGCGGTGGGCAGTTTCAATGCACGCTGAATGCCGACCTGCGTGGGACGTAAGGTGCCCAGTGTAAAGAACTTGTCAAATCGAGCCGATGAGGCAGTGTGCAAGGTTTTTCGCATTGTGTGCACCCCACACTCCACCCGCAGGGACCGTCGCACTAGTGAGACGGATTACCCTCTTGGCTACCTAACGTCAATGTTGGCTCGGTCGCGAGCGAGTATCGAAGAACCAGGTTGTCAACATAGACGGGTGCTGTCCCTGGCCCCTCACCCCACCACTCGGTTTTCAGCTTGATGAATGAGGCCGTTGAGCCAGCCGTAAAGGTGCCAGTTCGCTGGGTCCATACGGCAGGAATTGTCCAGGCGTTGGTCCACAACCATACTTCCGTGCCCTTCACTTTGGTCGAATTGTAGGGATCGAAACCAACCGGCAGGTAAGCCCCTGTGGCGGATTTTGCCCAAACCGAAACTGCATACCGGGTCCCTGGAGTGACAGGGATGAGACCGCTGAAAGCGTCGCCGCCGTAGGTCTTCTGTGAGAATTTCTGACTGTGAGTCGGCGAGAAGGCATCGTCGGTGGCAGCGGCCGTAGTGCCCATCGTGCCGCCATTAGCAGGGTCCAACCCTCCCGCGTTGATCCAGTGAGCCGGGCCATTCTCCCAATCTTCGAAGAAGAGGAAGACGTTCATGCCATTGGCCGGAGCCGGCGTGGCCGAAGCATTACCGTAGTAGAGGTAATAGCTCGCGTCTAGCGCGCTGGCGGCGATCTGCCGTTGCAAGCTAAACCAGACGGTCGTAGTGGTCGCACCGCAATTTTCGATTACGCGGTCGATTTCATTATTGGCAGTTCCGTCGAAATAAACGACGCGGAGGTCGGAGCAGTTGGAAAGCATCTGGCCTGCCGCAATCAGGCTGCTGGTATTCAACTGAGTCTGTGCCGAGTAGTGAACCGGAAGGACGGCGTTCGTGGAACCGTTTTTCACGGTGACCCTGGACCGAGCAGCCCAAGCACTACCCCACCAGGGAAGGCCTGAGGGATTCACGTTGACACTGAGGATTAGCGAATTGCTGCTGCCGTTGTAAGACGAGGTAATCGTCGACTGAGCAGCCGTTGCGACGATCGAGGTGCTGATGGTGAACGACGCCGTTACCGCGCCGGCTGGGACGGTGACGTTAGCGGGAACCGCTGCTGCCGAGGTGTTGCTGCTGGTCAGAGACACCAATGCCCCGCCGGCGGGAGCAACCGCGTTCAGCGTGACCGTGCCTAGAGAAGTCGCTCCGCCGATCAAAGAACTCGGATTCAAGCCAAAAGAAGCAATCGCCAGCGGAGCCACGGTCAACGTCGCTGACTGAGAGCTGCTGTTATACGTGCCCGTCAGTGAGACCGGAGTGGCGGCACTGACGATATTCGTGCTGATAGCAAAGTTAGCGCTAACCGATCCCGAAGGGACGGTGACATTTGTTGGGACTAAGACGATAGCAGGATTGCCGCTGGTGAGGCTTACGACCAATCCACTCGGCGGAGCGGTGCTGTTTAACGTAACCGTGCCTGTAGCCGTCGCACTGCCGATAAGAGAAGTGGGGTTCAGCGAGACCGCCGAAATCACAATTGGGTTTACCGTGAGGGTCGAGGACTGCGTTGTGTTGTAGGTGGCATTGATCGAGACCGCTGTTGCAGTCGCGACCAGCGAAGTGCTGACCGCAAAGGTCGCGGTGGTCGCTCCCGCGGGAACAGTGACGCTTGCCGGGACTGTTGCCACGGCAGTGTTGCCGCTGGACAAAGACACCAGGGTTCCGCCTACCGGCGCCGCGCTGTTGAGTGTCACAGTAGCTGTGCTGGATGCTCCTCCGATAAGAGCGGCGGGATTGAGAGACACCGAGGAGACGGCTAGCGGGTTGACGGTTAACGCCGCCGACTGCGTAGCCGAATTGTAGGTACCGGAAACGAGAACCGGAGTAGTGGAAGAAACGGGCGAGGTGCTGACCTGGAATGTGGCGGAGTTGGAACCGGCTGCGACGGTGACGCTCGCCGGCACTGTTGCCGCAGCCGTGTTGTTGCTAGTGAGGGTCACCAGAGCGCCTCCGGCTGGCGCGATACTGGTCATGGTGACGGTCGCAGTAGAACTGTTTCCGCCAACGACCGAGGTTGGATTCACGCCGACCGAAGCTAGGGCCGCGGCCGGCGGGTCGACGGTCAGAATCACTTTCTGCGTTCCGTTGTAAGCGGCTGAGATGGTCACCGGCGAAGGAGTCGAGACAGCCAGCGTGGTGATCATGAAACTTGCCGAATTGCCTCCGGCGGGAATCGTCACATTCGAGGGCACAGTTGCCGCAGACGTATTGCTGCTGGAGAGCGCGACAACCGCCCCTCCGGTGGGAGCCGGGCCCGTCAGTGTGAGCGAGGCTGTGGAGGTCCCGTTGGTGCCGCCAATAACCGAGGTCGGGTCCAAAGCAAGCGTGGCGACAGAGTTTGGATTCACAGTGAGTGAAGTGGATTGAACACTGGCATTGTAAGTCGCTGTCAAGGTGACTTGCGTTGGGGATCCAACGGAGACCGTGCTCACAGGGAACGTGGCACTGGTTGCGCCAGCCGCGATTGTGACGCTGGAGGGGACGGTAGCGACGGCAGTGTTACCGCTGGTGAGAGTCACGGAGGCACCTGTGGAAGGCGCAGCACCGTTTAAGGCGACGGTCGCTGTCGAGGTGCCGCCCCCAACCAGCGAAGCCGGGTTCAAGCTGAGAGTCGACACGATCGGACCGGATTGAACGTTTTCGGGACCGCCGAGCGCCAAAACCGGTTCGGGAGTCAGATAGTAGCGAAGCGCCAGATTGTCAGCATAGACCGGCGCGGTGCCAGGGCCAGCGCCCCACCATTCACTCTTTAACTTTATATACGCCACGGTTGAGGCAGGGGTGAACGTTGCGGTTTGCCGACTCCACACGCTTGGCACGGTCCACTGACTCGTCCAAAACCAAGTCTCGGTGCCCTTCACGTGGCTTGAGTTATATGGATCGAAACCGATCGGGAGATTCGCTCCGGTGGCCGATTTGCCCCAGACGGAAAACGCATAGCTCGTGCCAGGGGTGACGGGAATAAAGCCGGTGAATGCGTCGCC
>DATJZF010000063.1:0-2748 GCA_035499255.1 Dongiaceae bacterium
ACGGAGGATCCGTAATGGACGACGTGCGACATGACGTGGAGAGTCGCGTCGTCCCAGTTGATGAGCTTGCCGTTGTGCCAAATTTTGTCAGTCTTGTTGATGGCCATTCGGACTCCTTGGAGATTTCATTATATCGGACGGCTGCGGGAGGACGCGGTTGGGACGAACAGCGGATTCCTCCTGGCTCGCTGCGCTCGCTTGTCGGAATGACAGGGGTGGGAGTGGGGTTGGCGGTTGGAATAATGACGAGGCTGGCGGCGAGACGCCGCCAGGACAGCCGCCGAGACGGCGGCGCTACTGAATCAGGGCTCCGCTCGGCGGTTTAAAGCTCCGACGAAAATCCGACACAGTTTTTACACTCGTTGACAATTTGCGCGCTGAAACGGGGATATGCTGGTGCCGACGAAGTTTCCTCACTTGTACGAAGGGTTCGCCTCTCCAGCTACAGGGTTGAACGCATTTCGATGTCATGTGGTTCCTATTGCTAATCTGTCTGGCCCAGGCTTTTCAACCAGCCCAAGTTCCATCCCGCCAAAGTGCAGCGAGACTTGCCATTCATTCCACCGCAGCGAAGACTCGGACTGCGACCGCGGATTTTGTCGGGGATGAGGCTTGCCGTTCGTGTCACGCGCAAAAGACGGATGCGTATCACAAGACGGCTCATTATTTGACGTCGCAGATCGCAAATAAGAATTCCGTGGTCGGAACGTTTGAGGATGGGGAGAATGTTCTGCGGACATCGAATCCGAAGCTGTTTTTTCGCATGGACAGCAACGTGAAAGGATTGTTCGAGACGGCGGTGTTTGGAAATCCTCCGGACACATGGTCACGCACCGAGCGGCTCGACCTGGTGATCGGGTCGGGCGGAAAAGGGCAGAGCTATTTGTTTTGGGATGAAGATGAGCTGTTTGAATTGCCGGTGGGATATTCGACGGTACTCAAGCAGTGGATCAATGGTCCGGGATATAAGGACGGGACGGCAAATTTCGAACGAGGAATTATTCCGCGCTGCCTCGAGTGTCACGCCACCTACTTCCAAGCGCTCGAACCGATTCCGACGAATCATCGTTACGACAAGACGAATTTTGTGCTGGGCATCTCGTGCGAACGGTGTCACGGTTCGGGCCGCGAGCATGTTGCGAGGATGAGTTCGCATGCTGCTACAGGATCGGACCTTGCGATTGTCAATCCGGCGAAATTACCGCAGGACCGGCAATTCGAAATATGCTCGCAGTGCCACGGGGGACAGGGCGTTCGCGAACTTGCTCCGGCGTTTTCGTATGTTCCGGGGCAGCCTTTGGCGAATTACGTGGACTTGGGCCCGATCGATACGGGCGCCGCCCCTGATGTGCATGGCACGCAGGTTGTGCTGCTGGAAAAGAGCCGATGCTTTCAGGCGTCTTCGAAGATGTCGTGTGCCACTTGTCACGATGTCCATCAGCCTGAACGCAACCTGGCGAAATTCTCGGAGAAGTGCCTGACATGCCACAAGCCGGAGAAATGCGGGGAGTACGCGAAGTTGGGCGCTGGCATTGTCAACGATTGCGTTGACTGCCACATGCCGAATCAGGAATCAAAGACGGTTTTTCTGGATGTGAATGGGAAGCAAGTCAATCCGCGATTTCGCAGCCACTGGATCAAGGTGTATGCGGGAGCCTCGGGGCAGCATTCGAGCAACTAGAGGCGGTCGCAGATACAGCAGATTCCTCCTTGCTCGCTGCGCTTGCGCGTCGGAATGACAGTGAGATTTGGGGTCATGGCTGGCGGCGAGACGCCGCCAGGACAGCCGCCGAGACGGCGGCGCTACGCAGAGTCAAAGGCCGCAGTTCTCGCGCACACGGCGCGCGAGAAATGGGGCACCCGCACTTCCGAGAACTACTTTTGCTTCAGGGTAATTTCGAGCTTCTTGAGCGTGGCGAGAGAGTAGGCGGCGGAGTCGCACTCCCTTGGGTGACTGGAAAGTTCGATGAGTTCGTCGAGGCGCTCCATGACGGCGCGTTTCGCTTCGGTAACGCGCTTGGGAAACGCATCGTCAGGGATGTCGATGAGGCCCGCTTCGGAGAGAAGATCCCAGGCAGTATCTTCGTCGGATTTATTCTGGCTGGTCATCTGCATCGACTCCCTTCAGGCTACGTCAGCGTTCTCGCTCGTGTCTGGTTTTGGCTTTGCCTGCTTGTACCGGAGATAAGTGTAAGCCAGGTATTGATTCAGTTCGGCGCGGAATGGCTGCTCGTCATTGCGGGGATCGAGGCCGGCGTCCGCCATGGAAACCAGCCGCCGTTCGCATTCTTCGCGTTCGGATTGAGAAATCTCTTCAGGCTTTCGCCACACAGGCGGATTGGGGTGCCCGACAATCCTGTGCTCGGGGATGACACGCCCGTCCTCGAGAATGAAGTCACGCCAGACCAGGCCCCATCGGATCTCCTTGACCACGCCCGTGAGCGGGCCTTCCTTGGACGAAAAGGTGATGACCTGGGACTCGCTCGAAGGCCAGTTGGCAGAAAGGTCCGAATGTTTTGCAGCGGCAGTCATGAAGAGGTTGAGACCCTAAGTTCAGTTTTGTTCTTCGGCGCCGGGTTTGCGGGCGATGATTTCCGATCCTTGCGTAACCGGCCGCGGCCATGTGCCGCGCGACAGGACGCGGTCGACCATTTGCTCGACCATCCCGATGAAGCCCGGATCCCCGGCTTCGGGGGATCCTACGAGCACGATATTGAAGGCGGTGAGGGGTTCTGTGGAATCAACCTC
>DATJZF010000064.1:0-2844 GCA_035499255.1 Dongiaceae bacterium
CACTCCGACAATGAACATCCTGAAAGGAAAGGAACTGGAAGTATTCGCGCTGGAGGTTGACGAATGAGCGAGCCCCGCCTGGTCGAGGTGCGACGAAATGTTCTGAAGCAGAATGACGTGATCGCCCGAGCTCTGCGCGAAAGGTTTCGTGGGGCTGGAGTATTCGTGGTGAGCCTCGTATCGAGCCCCGGTTCCGGCAAGACGACGTTCCTGGAAAAGACCCTCACCCTGTTGCAGCCGCAATATCGAGTGGCAGCGCTCGTTGGCGATCTCGCCACGGAAAATGACGCTGTGAGGTTGGCGCGCAGCAAGGCGCCCGTCAAGCAAATCACAACGGGGACCCTTTGCCATCTGGAAGCTGCGATGGTGCAGAACGCGCTCGACGGCTGGGATCTGCAGCAGATGGATTTTCTCTTTATCGAGAATGTGGGGAATCTAGTCTGTCCCTCTTCTTACGACCTGGGAGAAGATTTGCGTCTCGTGTTGATGTCGGTCACGGAGGGCGAGGACAAGCCGTTGAAGTATCCGACGATCTTCAATAGCGCAGACGTGGCGGTGATTACGAAGAATGAACTCGCGGCCGCAGTGGAATTCGACTGGGAAGCAGCGCGGAAGAGCATCGAATCGGTGCGGCCCGGTATGAAGATCTTCCGTCTGTCGGCAAAGACGGGAGAAGGCATGCCGGCGTATCTGGAGTTTCTCGCGCAAGAGTTAAAAGGTCGGCGCAAAACTGTGCAAGCGTAGGGTGAAGTCAGCCACGCTGCACCTGTGCCAGTGCCATCAGGGTCCGAATCACGTAAGTGATCAGTAAGGCAATCACACATGCCAGAACCACTGGGCGATAGGTAGTTTCCAGCAGGTCAGCTAATACCCCCGAAACAAAAATGAATAGAAATGGCACTGCGGCTAGAAGAAAGCCTGCGCCCGCGAGATGTGGATTCGCCATGCCCAAGGCGATAAAGAGGACACCAACGAGCAGAGGCGCAGTGTTGCCGAAGTATCTTGTACGGGGCCACACGGAATAGGTCACGATGGCTGCCGGCAACGCGAGCATCAGGGCGGGGCAGGACCGTCCGATCTGCACCGCGACCTGCTTGTAGACGCCGAGCACTGTAAAGCCGCGCCAGGTTTCTCCCCAGAACAGCGCGTGTCGCAGGCTATCTGTGAATGCTTGCGTGTGAAAGAAGTAGAACGCCAGAAAAAGAATGAAGCTAACGATGCAGGCAGCGAGCCAGATTACGGTACCCGCGCCCCGCCTCACGGGGGCGACATAGAGAAGGAAGGCGAGAGCCATCGGGATCAGGACGATGAGCGAAAACTGGGATCCGATTGCAATCGCAAGGGCGACTCCGAGTAAAACGATTCGTCGCCAGTTCCACAAAATCACTTCGCGCGGAGCGTACAGCGTATGCGCTACGGCGATTGCGGTGAAGATGGTGCCGAAGGCACCCCAGGCCGCGACAATCTCGGGCTCTGTGTGCCACGCCGCGCTTGCCTGAATCAGGGACGGCGAGAAACAGTAGAAGGTCAGGGCGATGAAGCCTCCATTGTTTCCGCAAAGCCGGCGGGCGACGTACCACAACGAAGCGCCAAGAAACATCCCACACGCCAGAAACGGAATGCGCGGAAGCCATTGCCAGTACTGAGCCGTATTCGCATTCAGATCATGAGGCCAAAGCAGGAGCGGCGCGGACGAAGCCAGATAAATCAAGGGCGAATGCTCGACGTCGAAGCCGCCGGTATTGTTTTGGAATGGGTCCCGAAGCGATTCATCTGCGGGTTCCGTCAACGGAGCGCCGGCGATGCCGCGTCCGTGCAGTTGTTTCCAGCCTTCGCCGATGCGAATTGCTTCCCGGCTCTCCAATCCCTGAGCAGACCCCAGCTCTGCGTGTACCAACCAAAGCGCTTGAGCGAGGAACACCATTAGAAGCGCCCCGGCCAGGAATTGCGGGCGGCCGAAGCGTTCGCGTGTGAAATATGGACGCATAATCCCGAGCCGAGTGTTTTACCATGTCGGAGGCTGTGACGGGAAAGTTCTGCAATGAATGATGTCGAGGTGAATGGGCGCACAGAGCGGGTTGAACACTCTTCCACGCCTCCCGACTTCTCAGCTGCGACTGCTCCCTCTTACGCGCGAACACTATTCCTCGGAGCGGATGGCCTCCGGCCGGGCTGGGGATTTTTGTTTTTTGTCGTGATTTTCCTGCTGCTGCAACATCTGACCTCAAGACTGGCCTATTCCAGCGACTTTGGCGCGGGTGGCTTGTGGTCGATGTTGCTGGAGGAAATCGGCGATTTTCTGGCCGCGCTGATTCCCACCTTGATATTGGCGCGAATCGAACACCGCGCGTGGGGCGATTTTGGTTTGCCGCTGAAGCGAGCTTTTGGGCGCCTGTTTTGGGTCGGATTGTTGTGGGGATTTGCGGCGATTTCCCTCCTGATGCTTGCGCTTTCAGGCGCACATTGTTTCGCCTTCGGCAGAGTGGTCCTGCACGGAATGCGGCTGGCAAAGTTCACCGCATTCTGGGCGGTGATGTTCTTGTTTGTCGGATTGTTCGAAGAATTTCTTCTGCGAGGATATTCGCAGTTCACTCTGGCGCGCGGTATGGGCTTTTGGCCTGCCGCAATTGCTTTGTCATGTGCGTTCGGGCTGATTCACCTGAGAAACGGAGGAGAAAACTGGCGGGGACTGCTCGCGGTGATCGCAATTGGATTTTTCTTTTGCCTGACTCTGCGGCGGACGGGGAATCTGTGGTTCGCCGTGGGATTCCACGCGGCGTGGGATTGGGGTGAGACCTTCTTCTACTCTGTTCCGGACAGCGGGATCGTGTCGCCGGGACACCT
>DATJZF010000065.1:0-106519 GCA_035499255.1 Dongiaceae bacterium
AATGCGCTACGAGAAAGTCATTCTCGCCATTGTCGTTCTGATCTTCAGCGCGGCCATTTGGCTGATCATCGTCAGGTAGAGGGTCCATCGATGAATGCGCGAGCGGCTCTTTTAGGAGGAGAAGGGGCAAAACTCTCCCAAGAGTTCCTCACAGTTGCGCATGCAGCCTATCTGCGGAGGCAATGGTACTTCAATTGGTCCTGTAGCAGAAACGTAGGATCAATTCCAGAAACTCAAGACAAAAGCGAATCAAAAGAAAATAAAGAAGGAGAAAATGGATTTCTCGGAGCTGGTCAAACGTGCTCATTCCCCTCGGTATTAGCTTAGCTTCCGGCGAATTATAAGTAAGTAAACCAAGCGGCTTACTAGTTCGAATTTAGCCCGGGGAGCCAAACTTTCCAATCAGTCAGTTAGAGCGACCCGCCGAAATTGCTGCTCCTGATTGTGCCGAATTTTGTCCCCTACCCGACTCAAAACGAGCGGTCGATAGAGTTTCCGCTGCTTGCTTTGCTCAGAAATTTAACTTGAGGGATAGCTGCAAAATACGCGGGCTTGAGCAGGTACTCAAAATTCGGCCAAAGTCACCCGCAGATAAAATCTGTCCAGTATTCGGGTCCATGTTACCGCCGGAGCTGGCGGCCACGCTGATATCGCTGACCGGGTTGCAGCGATTGGCGTGATTGAAGAGGTTGAAGAAATCTCCGCGCAATTCCAGCCTTGCGGATTCTCGCAATGAAAATGACTTCGCCACAGATATATCAACATTTGCCTGGAGCGGACCACGCAGGATGTTGCGTCCGACGTTGCCGATATCGGTACCTTGGTCTCCCGCGAGGACAAGAGGATCGTGAGCGCTAGGTATAGGTTGATTAGGTTGCACTATTGATTCCGTAAAGACGTAAGGGTTGAATGCATAACCCGCAGGGATATTCGTCCCGGCGGAACTGTTTCCTGCTCCCGCCACCCAACTAGGCCTGGCGCCAACGAGACCGTAGAGCGAACCGCCAAATGGGTCGAAAATATCTACGGGAACACCTGACATAGCAATCAGCACACCAGAGAACTGCCAGCCGGAAAGGAGGGCGGATTTTGTGCGGCTCTGAACCGCCGAAGGGGGCACAGGAACATCCCAGAGACCGTGAAGCACGAAACGATGCTTGCGATCAAAATCGGAGAGGCCGCGATTCGAGCGTGGGTTAAGTTGATTGCCGATAATATTACTGGAGTCCCCGCCGCTCCCGCGATCGAAGGCGCCGCTTGGAAGCGCGCCACCACCGGGGCCTGAGCCATCATCCACGGACTTGGAAAACGTGTAGGCGCCAAAAAACTGAAATCCGTGCGACGCATGTTTGCTGATGCTGGCTTGCAACGAGTGAAAAGTCGATTGGCCGCCGGAGCGGGTCAGGATGAAAGAATTCTGGTCTGTGGCGACGCCTTGAAAGGGAGCGCGAAGAACGGCGTTTTCATTTGTGTTGATAGTGATGGTTTCGCCGGTTACCGCGTTCACGATGGGATTTCCTGAACTGGCGAGTGGAGCCTGATTGATCGCCACATAGCGCAAGAGATTAACTCCGCGGGTGCCGACGTAGGCCGCTTCGAGGACCCAACCCGGTGACAGTTCCCATTGCGTGCTGGCGTTGAACTGTTGGACATACGGTGTGCGCATATCGCGGTCGATTTCGTTGCCAGCCAGCAACGGTCCAGGCGTAAGCGCAGGAAAGGCACTTGCTGGGAGTGCGTCAGGGAACGGATGGTCAAATGGCGCTCCAGAAGACGACGTAGAGAGGAAGAAGGGAGGAGTGACGAAATTGTATGCGATATACCACATGGAAGGACGCGAATAGAAGACTCCGTACCCACCACGAAGGGCGAGCCGGTTCGAAGTAAGAGGCGACCAGGCGAGTCCGATACGCGGAGCAAGATTGTTGGGATCAACGCTCTTGAGAAGCCGTTTGCCGACGTTTGGAATATTTGGCAGGTCGTATGCTGGAATCGCGTCGCCTGCCTGCACGATGCCTCCCACGGGAGGTCCGATCGGATAGAGATTGGCATCGACTTCCATTCGAGGCACATACAACGAGGGATCAAACGTCGAGAGACGACCGCGCGAATCGTAAGGAGGAAGGTCGAGTTCGTAGCGGAGGCCTAGATTTAACGTAAGTTTGGATGAAAGTTTCCAATCATCCTGGAAGAAGAAGCTGTAATCGGTAGTGACGAAATTCCTGTTGGGTATACCGCTGGAAAGAAATGATTGGAGCGTTGTGCCGGTGAGAAAGTCGTTGAATGAGGCGAAATCGATTTCGCCGTAGGCATTTGCGTTGGCCCGGCCGTAGGTCCGGTAATACCGGAAATCTCCGCCAAGGCGAAGACCATGCCCTCCGCGCTGAAAAGACAGGACGTCAGTTACAGAAGCGGAAGGATCCTTGATGTCAATTGTAAGACCCGGAGAACCGATGGAAGCGGCGTCGGGTGCTAGAACGATGCGCGGCAACCCTGGAAACAAATCGGAGGTAGGCCGGCTGATCCCGACGTCTGAGTCTAGAAGAGATTCTTGGGCTGTGTTGTGATTGCGAATGAAGTTGTACCCCACATGCAGCTCGTTGACGGAAGTCGCGCTGAATGAATGTACGGACCGGAAGGTCAGCACGCGATTTCCGTTCTGATCGTACGAGCCGAACCCGGGCAGCAGGCTGTCTCCCAGGGCATAGAAATCTGGCGAGTTGGAGAAGAACAATCTGAAACTTAGGGAGTTTCTTGCGTCCAGATGCCAATCGAGATTGGTATTGAATTGATCTTCCTGGTAGGTCGAGATTACGGTACCGGAAACTCTACCATCGGCAGTTTGCGGAGTGGGAACCAGGAACTTGCCATCCGGCAGACGCGTATTCAGGAGGTTCAATGTCACGGGGTTTATGGTTGAAGCTGGAGTACCGTCAGGCAAAATGGGGTGGAAAGTCGAAAGAAGTGTAGACTCGGAGCGGTCATCGGTAAGGCCGGGGGCAATCAAGACGTCGCGATAGATGCTCTGATCCGTAGCGCCATTGGTGTCGCGCGTGCCCTGGTAGGAGATGAAATAGAACAGCTTGTCTTTGCGAAACGCGCCACCGAACGTGCCTCCGAAAATATTTTGGCGAAGCACTGGGCGATGTACGTCGACGGCTTTGAGATTCGGGTCGTTGGCATTGAGAGCGTCATTTCGGAAATATTCGTACAAACTCCCGTGTGCTTGATTTGTACCGGACTTCGTCTCCACCTGGACTTGGCCCCCCGCCGCGCTGCCGAGAGAAGCATCGTAGAGGGACGTTCGAATCTGAACTTCACGAATGCTCTCGGGCGCTGGCACCGCGACCAACGATGCGTCATGGTCGAAATTGCTGCCCGCGTCAGTTCCATTGAGCTGGAAACTGTTCTGCGAATTACGCGCGCCATTCACGGAGGCATTGGGTGAGTTCCGGCCGACGGCAGAGTTGTCCGTGAGGAACGTAGAGACACCGGGCGACAACGTGAGTGCTTGCATGAAATTCCGAGTGGCTAGCGGAATACTCGAGAGCGAACTCTGGTCGATCGTCGTAGTAAGTTGCGCATCGCTGGTGCGAACTAGCGGCGGACTTTCGTTGACAATAATTAGCGAGCTTCCTTGCGCGATCTGAAGTGTGGTATTAATCGCAACCACGTCTCCAGCCACGACATGGATGTTGTGGAATTGGTTGGTCGCAAACCCCGGCGCCGTGAACATCACGTCATAGTACCCCGGAGAGAGAGCACTGATCAGATAGTTCCCGGAATCATCGGCCGTGACCTTCTGCGGCTCGCTAATGCCCGGAATGACCGCAACGACCGTGGCTTTCGGCACAGACCGCCCCTGAATGTCCTGAACGATTCCGGAGATTCGTCCAAAGGTTTGAGACTGTGGCGACGCAGAGGAAGAGCACACGCTCAGTAATACCAGGGCGAGTAGTTCGAGTTTGCCACGGAGCGACATGGTTCAAACCGAGCGATTAGGGTCGTGCGCGTCCTAACTTCCTTCGGGCCTCCGGAGATTTGTTTCGTACTGATCCAAAAGCGCAAATAAAATTATTGCGGTAATCCGACGCGCCGGTAAATCTCCTTAAATCTCGGTTCTGTGCGATACATATTCCAACGCTGGTCACTTTTCAGTCCGAGGATTACGGAGTCGCGGTTGTTGTAGGCCTTCTCCAACCAGGTCAGGACTCTCTCTTTGTCTTGTGCGTAAAATTGCGCATCGAGAATGACGTCCGGCGCGATCCATCGTTCCTGACCGATTCGATCAAGAACCTTGGCCATTTCTTTGACACCGGCATCATGGCCGCCGGATTTGACCGTACGCTCAATGGAATCGGCCTCGTCGTCCCAATTGAAGTCACGAAACGCGCGTGTCCAGTCCTTGAACGCTGCGGGGTAGTCGCCGGCTTCCCACTCAACATTGCCGCGGTGCCAGTAGTGGTACGAGTCACCAGGCTCGAACTGGCGCTTGATTTTCAGACGTTCCATGCACTGCAACAGAGGCGAATCACCTAGATAGTCCTGGAGAGGATCAAGCGTTTGTGCCTTCTGATGCTCTTTCATGCCGTCGGAAAACCGCCCAAGCTGATCGAGGTATATCCCATAGGAATCGTGATAGTCGGCGGAATTCGGCTGCAATTCTATTGCTTGCAGATAGTGCTTTTCGGCAGCAGCCCACTGGGCTTCGTAGAGCGTGAGATACATAGCCATGAGCTGATGGGCTTCTGCATTTGACGGATCGATCACCAGGGCCTTTTCCAATGCCACTTTCGCATTCGATGCAAAACTAATGCGCGGCATGCCTGCAACGACTTGTCTCGCGAAGGCCAGGTGCGCGGGAACAGAGTTTGGATCGGTCTGCGCCAATCGGTTGTAGGCGTCAAAGCCTTTCATGTACTCGGTATCGCTTTCCTGCTTGCCACGCGTCTTCCGCCATGCGGCGTCCCACGCCTGATCCAGGTGATATTGCATTTCCCAGTAGGTTCCCAACGATTTGGGGTCGACCGGTTGCTCTGAACCTGTCGTGGCTTTTTCGGCAGGCGTTATTTTCCTTCGAATCTCCTCCGCAATGGCGGTCGCAGCGTGACCCTCGAGCTGAAGTGCATCGCTGAGCCTCCAGTCGTAACTGTGGGCCCAAACGTCCTTGTCATCCCGCACGGAAGTAAGGTGCGCTGTGAGGCGAACGTGATCGCCGACTCTTTGGACAGATCCAGACACGAGTCCGTCGACGTTAAGCTCGCGGGCGATCTCTGTCGTAGTCTTATCGGATTTTCGATAGCGCGCGACCGAAAGAGGCGAAGCTACTCGCAGTGAGCCAACTTGGGATAATTCTGCCGTCAGCTCTTCGGTCATCCCAAAGGCAAAATAGTCTTGTGCCGGATCGCCCGAGAAATTCTGAAAGGCCAGAACCGCGAGCGAGTGTATTTGTGTACTGTCCGCAGACGAGCTTAACAGGCGATCGCGCAAGCCGCCGACATTCAGTTCAGCAAGCGCTGCGAATGCGACCATTGAGATCACGACGTATCCGGCTGCCCATGCCCAACGACGGACGCCCAGCCCCCTCCACAACCGAGCCGGCTTCGGCGCTGGCGGCAAGATCTTTGCCGATCGCCCGGATTCCGTGTCACGCTTCAGCCGCTTGAGGTCCGCGCGGATGTCCGCTGCGTGCTGGTACCGCACTTCGCGATCTTTCTCGAGCGCTTTCAGGATGATCTGTTCCAGCTCCGGCAGAATTTCGTCATTCAGCTCGTGCGGCAACACTGGTTCGCGATTCAGGATGCCATCGAAAATCACGCCCGAAGTCCGACCGGAAAAGACGTGTTTACCCGTTGCCATTTCATACAGGACCGCCCCAAAGGAAAACAGATCTGTGCGGCTATCCAGGTCTTCGCCACGCACTTGTTCCGGGGACATGTATGCGACGGTACCCAACGCGAATCCCGGGCTCGTAAGCGATTCTTGCGACATCGACGTGATCTGATCCCCCCAAGCGCCGACAGCTTCTGCGACACGCTTCGGTGTCGATTCGCGTTTCGCCAACCCGAAATCGAGAATTTTCGCTTGCGCTCGCATGGTCACAAAAATATTTGCGGGTTTGATATCGCGATGAACGATTCCACGGACATGCGCCGCATCCAGTGCGTCGGCGATTTGAATCCCAAGTTCCAAAACGGATTGGATTTTTAACGGTTTTCCTCGAATTTGCTGTTGCAGGGTTTCACCTTCGAGATACTGCATGGCGATGAACGGACGACCTTCGTGCTCGCCAACTTCATAAACCGTACAGATATTGGGATGATCAAGAGCCGAAGCCGCCCGCGCCTCCCTCTGGAAGCGTTCCACTACTTGATCGTCTTGAGACAAATCCTCAGGCAGGAACTTCAGCGCGAGTCGCCGCCGCAGTTTCGAGTCTTCCGCTTCATAAATCTCGCCCATCCCCCCGCGCCCGAGGAGACGCACAATCTTGAATCTTCCGGCAACCACTCCCCCGGCTGCAAAAACCTGCAAAGGCGCGGGTGTTCTCCCGCGGACGCCCTTTCCAAAAATTGGATCGCTGAGGAAGTTTCCGGCTTCTTCGTGGTCAGCAAGCAGTCTCGCTACTTCTTGACGAAGCTCGGCGTCGGGGCACACCCCTTCCAGGTACGTGCGGCGACTTTCAGGCTCTTGCGCTAGAGCCTGCTCAAACAGCGCCTTTACTCTTCCCCAGTTTTCCGGCGTTCTCTCCATGGCGTGATTTCATCTCCCCATAGAGCCAGGCCTTCGCCATACTCCACTCTCGTTTCACGGTTTTAGGCGAAACATCCAAGACTTTCGCTGCTTCCTCCACCGTGAGTCCACCAAAGAACCGTAGCTCCACCACCCGGCTTTGCCGCGCGTCGAGCTTTTCCAACCTTTCCAAGGATTCGTCCAATGCCAGCAATTCGTCACAATGCCCGGGAGCTAGGACAAACACTTTGTCCAGCGGCAATCTCACCTGACGCCCACCACGCTTGGCACTCAGTCTTCCTCGCGCATAGTCCACCAGGATCCTGCGCATCAACTGCGACGCGACGGCAAAAAAATGCGCCCGTCCCTGCCAGTCGGCATCTTTTTGCGCGACCAACTTCAAGAATGCCTCGTGCACCAGTGCCGTCGGCTGCAATGTATGATCCGGCCGCTCCAGTCGCAGGTGGTTCTCGGCTACGCGGTGCAGTTCCCGGTAGACCAGCGGAATTAGCTTGGACACCGCCTCCTGGTTGCCAGTCGACACCTGCCTTAGCAGGAGCGTTACTTCTTCCGATTGCTGCAGCAAGGTTTCTTTGGCCTCCGCTGATGCACGCCGATGTGGCCCACGTGAATTGCCCGAGATTCTACTCCTTTAACCGAAGGAATCGTAACTATTTCCTAAACCTTTGTTTGACCCCAGACGGACGGTTTCTTCGCGTTCTTATGTAAAGGCCGAGAACTGGGGAGGAGTCGAGAGCCTCCCGGTCCGAAGCCGGTTTACCGTCCCATGGAGGGATTACGTCAGTGATGACCGGCTCCGAAGCCGCGAAAATAGCCACATCTACTGTTCTGCCAGCGGTTAAGGTCTGGCTGCTAGTAGAGAGCCGGATTTCCCGTGAGGCGCTGACTCGGACACTCCGCCGGTTCCCGGATATCGCCGTAGACGGAGCCGGAAGGGACGACGAACAGCAGTCGCCGATCGTCCACTCGCTGTGTCACGTACTGGTCATGGATGCATGGGATCCTGAGCGATTGCGCAGTTTCCGTGAGAACGCCTCGCGTGATCTTCCGGACTGTAAGGTCCTTCTAATCGGGATGGACAGCGATCCTGATCAGTTTCTGGCCGCTGTCCGAGCCGGGGTGACCGGCTACCTCCTGAAGGACGCCTCCGCATCCGAAATCGTCGTTGCAATTCGTGCCCTTGTTCGAGGCGAAGCGCATTGTCCCCCCAAGCTATGCCTCTGTTTATTTGAGAATGTCGCGCGGCAACGGTCTGAAATACCGATGCGATCGGGGATCCCGGTTTCCACTCTTACGTTGCGGCAACAAAAACTCGCTCAGTTACTGGCGCGAGGTTTCACAAACAAGGAGATTGCCACCCACTTGATGGTTTCGGAATACACGGTGAGGAACAACGTTCATCGCATCATCCGGCGTTTAAAGGTAACGAATCGGCGGGAGGTGGTTGAGGCTGTCCACTCTCTGCAGCGGCATTCTTGCGCGTGAACTTAGCGTGGTGCGCCGGTAACAGCCAGGATGCGGCTTCGATCCAGCAGTGCAGTGCTTGTCGATGGTGCAGGAAATTTGCGGTACGACTTGGAATGCACACAGGAGAAATTACGATGAAATACGCAAGAGTTGGTGGGGCAGTGGTGGCGATCGTCATTGTTGTTTTGCTGTTCGGTTCGGTAACGCAGGCTGGCCAATGTTCACAGGCAGGAGCAGCAGGCAAGTACGGATTCACTTTGACCGGTTTGCTGATTTTGCCGACCGGGGCGGTCCCAGCGGCGGCGGTGGGATTGGCTACCGTCGATGCGAAGGGAAATGTAACCGGGACAGAAGCGCGGAGCGTTGGTGGAGACTACGCCGAGGAGACACTGCAGGGAACTTTAGCACTGAATTCGGACTGCACCGGTTCGCTCACTCTGCAGTTTTTCGAGGCTGGCAGCCTTGTGCGTACGTCCGTCCTCTCCGTGGTCTTCGACGACAACGAGCGGGAAATTCGAATGGTGCAGAAGTCCCTCCAATTGCCCAGCGGTGCGTTTGTCCCCGTGGTGATCAGCGTAGAAGCCAAACGAGTGCATACGCAGGAAGACTGAACAATTTCCGCAGGGAGCCTGCTTCATCCAGGCCTCAGGCTCCCTTTAACGAATGAGTCCTGACGAACACAGCAGGGGTGGGAGGGCTGTCATGAAGGTGGCGCGTCGACTTCAAAACGGCATGGCGCTAGCTGCTTTAAGCATAGTCGCGTGTCTCGACTGGGGCTGCTCGAGCGGCTCAGGCACACCACTTGGCATTTCAGTGTCCGCCAACGTGACTTCCGTTCTAACCGCCGGCACAGCAGTCCTGACGACGGTTGTCACCAACGATAAAACGGGAATCGCTTGGAGAGTCTCCTGCTCCGCGTCCGCCTGCGGCAGTGTTTCACCTACTACTGGGCGGACGACGACGTATACCGCACCCAGCACTTCGCCATCCAGCGATCTGAGTGTCACAATTACCGCAACTGCCGCCAACGATCCTACGAAATCCGGCTCTGCCACCATTACCGTTAAGGCGATCTCTGTTTCGATTTCTCCTGCAACCTCGACCGTGCAGGTGAGTGGCTCCACGGTCTTTGTCGCCTCTGTGAATTTCGACCCGGGCACCAGCTCTGTTACCTGGAGCGTCTCCTGTTCCGCGTCGTCCTGCGGATCTGTCGCCGCTAACGGCTCCAGCGCCACTTACACGGCCCCGATGAGCCCTCCTTCGAGCAATTTGTCAGTGACCTTGACCGCGTCTTCGGTTTCCGACACTACTAAATCGGCCTCGGCCGCCATCACTGTGCCTTCGGCCGCCGTGTCCGTGACCCCCGCCGTCGCGAATGTCCTCTTCGGTGACAGCTCGAACTTCACCGCATCGGTGGCCGGGGATTCTACAAATCGTGGTGTTTCCTGGATGGTTTCCTGCACTGCTGCGCCCTGCGGAAGTCTTTCTGCGACTTCCACCGCCAGTGGTGCTCCAACCACCTACACCGCGCCGGGCGCTTCGCCCACTAGCGACGTGACAGTCACTCTTACTGCAACTTCCGCGGCCAATCCCATGGCTGTTAATTCAGCCACAATTACCGTTCCAGCTATCACTGTGGATACGGAGCCGACGTCGGCCACAGTCGTAGCTACGAACACGCAGCTGTTCACAGCGACCGTCGGCAACGACCCCAACGGCAAAGGTGTGACGTGGACAGTTGCCTGCTCTTCTCCGGACTGTGGCAGCCTTTCGACAGCGGCGACCGCGAGCGGCGGACCAACGACCTATACGGCTCCCAGCACGGTTCCGCCGAATGATCTAACCGTGACGGTTTCAGCCGTTTCCGCGACCGATACAACGAAGATCGGTTCAGCGACCGCGACCGTTCCCGCGATTTCAGTCAGTCCTGTGTCGCCATCCAGCGGTATCATCCCCGTGAATGCTACCCAGGATTTTGTCGCCACCATCAGCAACGACCCGACGACTCTCGGCGTGAATTGGACTCTGACCCAGAACGGCAGCAATTGTTCACCAGCGTGCGGAACTGTCAGCCCAGCAAAAACAACAAGCGGCACGGCGACGACTTACACAGCGCCGGCGACACTGCCAGCAACCACCACTTTGACCATCAATGCCGTCTCTGCAGCAGACACCACCAAATCCGCCAATGCCGCGGTCACGCTAACTAACGGCATCATGAAGCTTATTCCGGCGAGCCTCGCATTTAGCTGCAAAATTAATGGGGGCGTTAATAAATGCCCACCGCCACCACAGTCTATTACCTTGACGGACACCGGCGCCGCAGCACTGAAACTTAACAACGTATCGATCACCGGAACAAATGCCGCGCAATTTAATGAAACCAACAATTGTGGCGAAAATGTCGCTGCAGGCGTCTCCTGTTCTCTCACCGTAACGTTTACTCCACCTTCCGCCAATTCATACACCGCATCGGTCTCACTCGATGACAGCAGCGCCGATTCTCCTCAGCAGATAACTCTGTCCGGCAAGGCAAATCAGTTCGTCAGAACAAACCAACAGTCTGCGCTTTCTGAGCTAGAAGGCGCGGCCTCGGCCAGTGTCCCAGCACCCACCGGTCACGAGCTTGTTGGAACTCGCGAGATTCACCTCGTCGATGCATCCCGAGAAGATCCCTATCTCGCCGACGGTACTAAGCGCGAACTGGCTGTGCGGCTGTGGTATCCCGCGTCGCTGCAGCCTGCGCAGGATTGCTCGCCAGCTCCTTACACTTCGCCGACCATCTGGAATTATTTTGGCCAACTGGTCGGGGTCCGGCCTTTCCCGGTGAAAACAAACAGTTGCTTGAATGCTCCTGTTGCTGGCGGTGCTCATCCAGTTGTTCTCTTCACTCCCGGCCTGACAGCGACGTTCACGGACTACACCTACTTGATGGAAGATTTGGCAAGCCGCGGCTATGTTGTGGCTGCGGTGGCTCACACCTACGAAGCCACTGCGGTGGAATTGGGCGATGGACGGCTCGCCAAATCCGTGCTGGGCAGCCATCTCGGCGGTCCAGTGCCCGCTGACGCCAAGTCCCTTTCCACCGCGGTTTACGCCCGCTTGCTCGACTTGAAATTTGTCGTTAGCGAAATCGAGCGATGGAATGCTCGCGACAGTGCATTCACCGGCAGGCTCGACCTAGCCAAGATCGCTGTTGTGGGGCACTCCCTGGGGGGGCTGACTGCTCTGACGGCTAGCGAATTCGATCCGCGCTTTAAGGCGGCCATACTGATGGATGGCTTCGTACCAGCGGAATTGCCTAGCGGCACTCGAAAACCGGTTCTCATCCTCGGTGCTGGCCGTGAACGCTGGGAACCGACCGAGTGCCGCTTGTGGAACAACCTTGCAGGCTCGCGATTTGCCGTGAACCTCCCTGGAACTGAACACACCGCCTTAGGTGATTGGATTTGGCTCACCAAGGACTCGATCCACACCGGCCCGATGGGTCCAGAAAAGACGATGATGGCAGTTCGCGACTACATAGCAGCTTTCCTGGACGTCAATCTTCGCGGCATGACAAACGACTCCAGCAGCCAGCACTTACTTAACGGCTCGTCTTCGGAGTATCCCGGTGTCACCGTCACAACACAAGAACAAGCTCTTTGCAGCAAATGACAGAAGAAGGACACTAACGATCGTACCGTAGCTTATAGATAGCGATAAGCCGGGCGCCGTCACCAAAGTAACTTTAGGCGGAGCTGCGCTTGACGAGAGGTGGTGGCCGTAGAGGTGATCACGCCGGCAGTCGGCGACGCGTCTCCGGTGGCCGCGGCGTATCGTCGTTCTGCGTCGTTAAGCAGGTGCGCTCGGCGAACGTCCATAACTGCTTAGTCCAGCCGAGCGCTAAGAGTCATCGCAGGCGATTCGACTATGCCATGATTGTATGCTAAGACCGAAACGACGAGTCTCGAGCACCGTTGTGACATGAGAGCATCTGACGGCATTCGCGCGATCCGAGCGCGGGGATCATTCCTGCTGGTTGTGGCGGCCACGGCGGCGCTGTGGGTCACGGTCGCTGGGCTGCAATTTAAGTGGACGAAAGAATTAAGTTCGGCCACAGAAGTACACATGGGCGGGAATCTGCAGTCATTAATGACGCAGTGGCACCGCGATTTCTATGACGAATTGTCGGCTATTTGCATCGCTCTACAGGTTGGACCGGATTCCGGGGCGCATGACGGATGGAATGATTACCTGCAGCGATATGCAGACTGGAGCGAGGACAGGGAAGGCAACCAGTCCAAAGGAAGTTCGTTCTTCGAGATGGGTCTGGCCAAAGAAATTTACGAATGGAATACCAGCGGTTTCAGTGAGCCGGAGCTGCTGCGCCTCGATCCTGGAGGAAAGACTTTGGACCCGGTCCCAGTTTCAGCGGACTTGAAAATGCTGCTCACTCGGTTGGCAGAGAACTCCGCAAGCCGAGAAGTGGCCTTGCGCGCGTGGGAATACTGGGAGCCGGGCACCATCCGTGAAAAGGATTCGCGCACCGATCCGCTCTTGGGGTGGCAATTGGATGATCGTGTGCCGGCGCTGGTGCATCCCGTGCTGCACCACGCCGATCCATTCAACTCGCAGACGCCCGTTGACCGCGAACGCGTGGATTGGATCGTGGTGGTGTTGAACCTGGATGTCATCCAGAAACGGATCTTGCCAGAACTGGCGAGACGCCATTTCGGAGGACCGGATGGACTGGAATACCGCGTCGCAGTGATCGACACGGACAGTAATCCCCGGGTGATTTATTCGTCAGACCCGAATCTACGGGTCGAAGATGTGATGGACTTCGATTCGATTATGGACATCTTCAGTTCGCAGCCGGACATGATGAAAAGCGAGTTCTGGCAGGCGCTGAAAAACCGCAGGAACTTGCGCGAAGAAACCTGGCGCAATTTCTCGCCGGCAGGATGGTTCAAGGTCATGCAATATGGGACGGTTCAACACGGAACCCTGGATGATCCTTGGGTTCTGGTGTTGCAGCATCGCAGCCAGCCGATTGGAGGAATCGCGAAAACGCTATGGCGGCGTAACCTGTTTATCGGCGGGGCCAGCCTGTTGCTCCTGGCCGTGAACATCGGCGTGATTTTAGTGGAAATCCACCGAGCCAAAAAATTCGCAAAGGCGCAGATGGAGTTTGTGGCCTCAACCTCTCATGAACTATTGACGCCTCTGGCAGCGATCTATTGCAGCGGCCAGAATGCCAAGGACGGGTTGTTGCGTACGAAAGAAGACTTGGTTGCGCATGGGTCTATCGTTACGACGCAAGCCCGGCAGCTGATCGATCTCGTGAAGCAAAACCTGCTTTTCGCATCGACCAGGAGCGGTTCACAGCGCTTTGCGATGCGTTCGTTGCAGGTGCCGGCAATTCTTGAGCAACTTCAGGAGAACGTCGCGATCCTGGTGGAGCAGAGCAAGTGTAAAGTGCGGTACGAAATTGCGGCTGAGCTTCCTTCAGTGCGGGGAGATGCGTTCGCGTTGACACAATGCCTGCAGAATCTGATCAGCAACGCTATCAAATACGGCGAAAAGGGCGGCGAGATCGAAGTGCGGGCTGCGCTTCGTCAAGCGACTGACCAAAACCGCGAGGTTCGAATTAGCGTGAGCGACCATGGCCCGGGAATGAATGCCGAGGAGCAACGACGGATCTTTGCTCCCTTCTATAGGACCCGTCAAGCCGTGGAATCCCAGGCTCATGGCAGCGGCCTGGGGCTGGCAGTCGCTTCCAGTATTGCCGAAGCGATGGGCGGCAAATTGACGATCGAAAGCGAACTAGGAACGGGGAGCACGTTTACCCTAATCTTGCCTGTCGAGGAATCTCCGAGCGAAGTTCCGGCGGACGCGGCGGAAACCGAGATGAACGTGAAATCATGAACGAACATATCCTGGTGGTCGAAGACGAAGCGGCTCTGCGTACCGCACTCGAGGTGCGCCTCAAAGGGGAAGGCTACATTCTTGATTCGGCGGTTGACGGAGAAGAAGCACTGCGAAAGGCGACTGGGCTGCCTTTTGATCTGATTGTCTTAGATGTGATGTTGCCGATTCGTGGCGGATTCGACGTCCTGCGGGACATTCGTCAAAAGGGAATGGCCACTCCCATCCTGATGTTGACGGTGCGGGATCAGCTTGTGGACAAAGTTGTCGGTCTTAATCTCGGCGCCGATGACTATATGACGAAACCGTTCGAGGCGGCGGAGCTTGTGGCGCGCATTCAAGCGCTGCTGAGACGCGTACCCGTACGGACCGGGCAGGGAGTTTACGCCATTGGACCGATCCGAGTGAACGTGGCGCGTGGAGAAGTAATGAAAAGCGGTGTAGTTGTGGAATTGACCAGGCGAGAATTAGAGTTGCTTTGTTATTTAATGGAACGCAAGGGCACAACCGTGCTCCGCAGTGAATTGTTGCGCGCGATCTGGGGATACGACGCAGGAGCGTTCACCCGGACTGTGGACACCCACATCGCCAGCCTCCGGCGAAAACTGGAAGACAAGCCCGGTGAACCGCAGCTGATCCTCACTGTTCCGAACGTCGGCTATAAGATCCAGGCGTTGGAAGCCTTATAGCGCGCTGAGCAAGAAGCGCGAGCAAGCCTCGCAGCAGTTCGCACAGAAGGCATTCTACGTCAGACGCGAATCGCAATTCACCAATGTAAAAACTATTTGCATCTTGTTGTGGATGCAAACTCGCTGTGAAACATGGCCTTTATCGCTACTGCTTTGCTCTTCAGCAATTACAGCCATGCACGCCGCCGCTACCCTCGACCTATTGCAGGACACGTATTTTGCTCTCTTGCATCTACTCGGAGCCGCCTGATGACTCGTCAAATGGAAAAGGGCCAATTCATAGGGAGGTCGGACCTTCTCGCGAACGTTCCTGATTCTCTCCGAGACGCGATTCTCTCGAGCGCGCGAATGAGAAGAGTGGTGGCCCGCGATGTGATCTACGGTATTGACGATCCCATCGACGAAATCTTCCTGCTGGTGGAAGGCTGCATAACGGTGAGCCAACTGACGCGCAGTGGAGAAGAAGTGGTCTTGCGCATCGCCGCACCTGGCGAGCTGGTTGGCGAACTCGGCATTCTGCGTGGGGAAGCGCATTCCTCTGCGGCTCGCGCGCTACGCGATTGCGAGATTCTGGTCTGGTCTATGGAAACGTTCGAAGCTCTCGTCGAACGGCATTCGATACTGCAGAAAAACGTGAACGCGATTTTGGGCCAGCGCATTGTCGAACTGGAGGGCCGGATTCGGCGGATTACAACGAATGTGGCTCTAAGCCGCGTCGCGTCTGAGTTGGTGCGTCTGTCCGATCAGATGGGAGAGCGCGTTGACGGGCACGTCGAGATCCACATCCACCAGGAAGCCCTCGCGCAGATGACCGCCATGAACACTTTCACAGTGAACCGGACACTTGCAG
Source organism: Dongiaceae bacterium (assembly GCA_035499255.1). Taxonomy (GTDB): domain Bacteria; phylum Acidobacteriota; class Terriglobia; order Acidiferrales; family UBA7541; genus Acidiferrum. Next base: position 15,667 of record DATJZF010000065.1, read on the forward strand.
GGCTGGAGAATCAAGGATTGCTCAGAATCCGGCGCCGTTGTATTGAGATTCACGACACTCCGGGTCTATCGGGGTTGTGTATGTAGCATTCCGGCGCAAGTTTCGGTAAGAGCTCGAAGTACAACTGTCCCCAACTGAAGTGGGCAGTAAAGAATAGCAATCGCCCTTCGATGTAGACGGGAGCGTGGTCGTAGCGAAAACGCTGAAACCGGCGTTTGTTTGCGGCGCACGGGTGTCTGCGGTCGAGCGGATTGAGGCTACTACGTGTCGCCGGGATTTCACGGCGCATGCGTCGATTCGATTTTGCGAGACAAGGGAAGAGGAGGACTCATGGCAAACAGAATACTAAGCACAACGGGGGTTGTGATCATTCTGTTCTTCGCGGCAGCATTGCCCGCCGCAGCCCAGTCGTTCATGGTGCAGTGCCCGGACCACACGGTCACGCACCCGAATGCATCTGCGAACAATTCCGAACCGGGCTACAGCGGTCCGACATACATAGGACTGAGAGGTTATGGAACCGCCCCCTCTCAAGTAAACGGTGCAATCAAATGCCAGCAGATCTCTGGTGGCGATGGTTTCGCAACCATGGGCGACGGCACGCAAACCTACCTGTTTGCATTTGGTCCGTTGTCGGGCCTGGCCAACATCGCAAACGGCCAGCCTGGCACCGTTTTCCCTAAGGACTTCAACACTCTTTACCCGGGTACGCTGATGCCTGGAGACCCTGCGACGGCTAACGGGCTGTTGGCCAACTCCTGGCCAGGATCCTTTCCGAACTCGCCTTTGGCGACAGGCGGATTCAGCTGGAATGGCGCGGTTGGACTGGCGGCGGACGTTGACTGCCAAGCCGAACCTTCTTGTGCAGCAAAGATTCCAGCGAATGGCCTCGACGGCCACGTGGACCCGCGACCGATTATGGACGTAGGCGTGATGAACGGCAATATGCCCGCTCCTTTAATGGCGTTGGATGAAGACGACGAGTTCTTTCTAACGTTAACGAATGTCGGGCAAGTCATGCGTCCGGACTTGTTCGAACAACACACAGTTCACTTCCACGGTTACCCGAACGCTTCTGCATTTTATGACGGCGTGCCAGACGCATCGGTCGCGATTAATATCGGCGGCAGCTTCACTTACTACTACCTTGCACCTGATGCGGGAACGTATTTCTGGCATTGCCACATCACCCCGCCTGAGCACCTGCAAATGGGCATGGTCGGGCAAATCTATGTGCGGCCACGCCAGAACCGCTGGCTAGGCGATCTTTTCGCCGGCCTCTCGACGCAGCAGGGCGATCTCCGGACGCGTTGTGATAACCGAGATATTCTTTGCAGCAATCCGCTGCCTTATGCGAAGGGAACCGGCCCGACTGCCGCCAATCTAGGCAGTCAGAAGTACGCTTATAACGATGGCGACGGTTCAACCCGGTACGACGTCGAATATCCCCTCCAGATTCACGGCTTCGACCCGAACTTCCATTTCGTCGGCATGACTTTCAATCCCGAAGGGTTCACGGAAATGAAGGACAAGTTTTTCCTTCTGAACGGCCGCAGCTATCCCGACACGGTAACGCCCGGGCCGCTGGCGACACAAACGACAGACGGCACGATGCACTTCTCGCAGCCGATGTCCTCGATTATCACCATTCCACACGGTGGCCGGGCGCTATTGCGAATCGCGAGCCTCGATGTCACGGAATACCAGACGCTGGCCTCGCTCGGCATCCCTATGCAAGTGATCGGGCTCAACGCCAAGCTGCTGCGAGACCAGGGCGGCAACAATCTTTACTACAACACGAACTCGATCACGCTGGCCGGCGGTGAGTCGCTCGACGTAATTCTCGATGTCAGCGATACCTCGAAATACAAAGCCGGCCAGGTTTTTTATCTCTACACCACCAACCTTGATCACCTGTCGAACGATGCGGAGAACTTCGGCGGGTTGATGACGGAAGTCCGGATTCAATAGGAGAACGGCGATGATGAAGACAATCCAGAAGAAAATGATTCTGATCTCGCGGGCGTTCTCACTGGCAATCCCGATTCTCGCAGTGTTGTCGTCGGCGGCCTATGCCACCACTCCGGGCGTCAGCGGCACCAGTTTCGTTCTTTCCGCGAGACAGGCGTTCATTACGCAACCAGACGGCTCCATGGTCTATTCTTGGGGCTATTCGTGCGACACCGGTGGTGATGCCAAAGCCGTGCCATTTGATCCGGGGACGGCCTGCAATGGCACGATGCAGATTCCCGGGCCTACTCTGATTGTTCAGGCACCGTCGAGCGGCACCACGACGGTGAAGATCCAACTGACGAACAATCTTCCGGCTGCGGCAGGAAACACTTCGATATTGTTTCCAGGTTTTCTGGTGTCGACGTCGGGCGGGACCCCCGGCCTCTTGACACAAGAAGCCGCGCCCGGCAATCCCGTCACTTACACTCTGACAATTCCGTACACGGCGGCGGGCACTCACGCCTACTACAGCGGGACACAGGGAGACCTGCAGGTCGAGATGGGCTTGTACGGCGCGATCGTTGTGTTGCCGGCGTTGTCGACCACAGTGAACAGCGCGTGCACCGGCGGAGTTCACAGTTCCAACCATCAAGCGGAAAGCGCACGCGATGAGACCGTCTACCGGCTTGCCCCTGCAGCGTACAACCACGTGGGCGCGTGCTACGACCGCGAATACCTGTTCCAGTTCTCGGAAATGGATCCACGTATCCATCGCGAGGCCGAAGAGCAGTTGGCTGCGATCAAGTCATGCATTCCTTCTACGACAGTCACCTGCGCGAAATCACTGAACGTCGCTACTGAACCGTACGTTCCCGCCTATTTCATGGTGAATGGCCGTTCAATGCCGGATTTGATGGACGCAAGTTACACGCCCCAATACCCGCACCAGCCATATAACGGCAATCCGCACATGCATCCCGGCGAGCTCGTGCTCTTGCGCGTCATTGGCCAGGGCAGGTGGCAACATCCATTCCACGAGCACGGCAATCACGTGCGTATCCTTGGACGCGACGGCAATCTGATCACCAGCAGCTTCAATCCGGAAACCAATCTTGCCGGCCCGCTCCTTTTCACCACCACCACGACACCAGGTCAGGCGTTTGACGGAATCTACTACTGGACGGGCAAAGGCCTGAACTGGGACGCGTACGGGCACAACCCAAGTTCATCGGACCCGAACGCCAAGCTTGCCTGTAGCCCGGACGAGAACGGGTATAACACGGGCAATCCCGCCGCAATTAACTATTTCGAGTGGTGCCAGGATCACAACAAACCGATGCAAGCAACCCCGGTCGGCGATGTTCCCAACGGCGGACCGGCCACACTTCCAGACCCCAACATCTTCGCGAACGGCACCTGGTATGGAGGCAGTCCGTATCTCGGTGCTAACGCGACGATACGCGCAGTTGGTTCGACTGGAACTACGCCCCCATCGGGCACGGTTGGAAATTCACCATCGGATGAAGCGGGCTTTGCGTTCATGTGGCACTCGCACAACGAGCGCGAGATCACTACGAACAATATCTTCCCGGGCGGAATGATGATGATGATGCTCGTCGATTCCCGGGAATTTGTGATTGACGAAAAGAAGTAAGCGAGGAGAAGAGCGATGCGATCGAACTATCTGAAAATTGTGAAGACAGCGTTCCTGGCAGCCGCAGGTCTCCTCCTGGGAGTAACTAGCGTATCGGGGCAACAGCAGATCAACTTGACCGCGGCGCCAACAACGACGACCACATCGGATGGCAACGTCGTTCCAATGTGGGGCTACAGCTGCGGCGCGGTGGATCCGAATTCGTCGGCGAGTTGCGCGCGGCTACGTCCGGGCACGGACTGGTCGCCGGTCCTGATCACTGTCCCCACGGGACAAAGTCTCCAGATCAATTTGAACAACAAACTTACGTTTGCAAATGGGAATACCGCGCCCACTTCGCTGACAATCGTCGGGCAGTTGGGTGGAGGTCTGGGCGACCCGGGGCAAAGGACCACAACGCCGAGCCCTGCCCACGGCGCACAGGGCATCACATGGCCGGTGGTGGACACCACGACTACCAACACACCTCCTCCGCAGGGGGCGCGTGTGCAGTCGTTCTCGACGGAAGTTGCCGCCAATGCGACAACCAGTCTGACTTGGAACGCTTTGCGCCCGGGCACCTATTTGTTGGAATCCGGCACACATCCCTCGATCCAGGGCCCGATGGGTCTGTACGGAATCGTAGTGGTCACCTGCGCTCCAGGTGCAACGGCATGTGCCAATGCGAGTGAAGCCTATCCCGGTGTTGCCTATGCCGCGGAGATTCCGCTGCTCCTCAGCGAAATCGATCCGGTCCAGAACAACGCCGTAAGCACCGCAGCTAACACCGTCGGGTTCAGTGAGACAGCAGTATGGTCTGCTCAGACTGGCGCGTGCGGTGATCCTGCCGTCCATACGTGCTATCCGCCTGCCGTCAACTACTCACCGCGCTATTATTTGATTAATGGCACCGCGTTCAGCGTGGCGAACGTGGCAGCATCGGTCTTTCATCCTTCTCCGAGCGTGACAAGCGGAAATATTTTGGTGCGCTTCGTCAACGCTGGTTTGCGAATGCACGTTCCATCAATCGTGGGCGCAACCACGGGCGCTTCTCTCCCTGGCTTTGGACTCATCGCGGAAGATGGCAACCCGCTGCCTGGCGTTACCAGAGTGCAGAACGAAGTGTTCCTGGCAGCAGGCAAGACTTACGACGTGATGATTAATGCCGGGACCGCGGCCCTGCCAGTTTATGACCGCGCACTCGGTTTGTCGGCAAACGCTACGGCTCGTGACGCCGGAATGCTCGCCTACATCGGACCCACCGGAGCCGCGGCGCCCGTTTCGAGCACGGCGGTTACTCCGGTTCCTCACAGCTATTACTGCGTGGCTGGCACGAACCTGATCGTATCGGATCCCTCACAAGGTGTCCTCGCGGGAACGGGAGCGAACGGTGCAATCCTAAAAGGTGTTGGCGATCCAACGATCCACACGTTGCTGCACTTTGGTGATGGCGCTTCAACGGATTCGATTACACTGAATCCGGATGGCACGTTTACGTACGTACAGGATTCCGCAAATACGAAATGCGGCGGCACGTTCACGTTTGCGCTCAACGGTACAACGACAGCGTCTGCAACCATCACTCAGTGCGAACACGGTACTTCGTGTACGGCGCTCGGCGGCGCACCGATCGCCGTCGCCGACTCGTACGCGAGTGCTTTGAGTCCATCGGCCACCAATCCAAATGTTCGCTTGCAAATTCCCTCGCCAGGTGTGCTCGCCAATGACGCGGATCCGGATGGTCATCCGCTCACCGCGGTGGCTGTTGGTTCGTGCACTGGGGGTATTGGCGCGGTGTTGGCGCCGGCGGATGTTACGTTGAGTAAAGACGGTTCGTTCAGCGCGAACATCTCCGGGGCGGGGAATCACTACTTTTGCTACAACGCCATCAATTCGCAAAAGACCGCCAGCAACGCGGTCGCCGTCAACTTGAGCTTTCCGGCACCCAGCAACCTGAAGGTTACGGTTACCGGGGGGTTGGACAAGGCGACCATCACGGACTATCGCTGGATCATTGAAGAAGACCGTACGTTTTACGTAGATCCCAACTGTCAGACAAATCCGCTTCCAGCAAGTTGCCCAACGGTCACACCGTCTGGTGCGCCGTTCAATTTCGGCACAAATTTCCATACCTCGTACATGCCGGTGGTAGCTCAGGGCTGCACGGGCACCATCTCCTGCGAAAACGGCCAGACCTTGCTGGGACAACCAGCAGTGTGCGATTTGGGCGACGGCATTTGCCGGACCGACGCCGGCACCAAAACTCCGACCGATCCGAGCCAAGTGGTGCTGGACCCAAACAAGCGCTACTACATCTCGGTCTTACCGGGGGATGCGGTGGATCCGGGACACGCCATGGGCGGAGCGCAGATAGCTGCGCATCAGACCGTAGTTAACGTCACGGTGCAACCTTTGCCGTTGCAGCCCGCCAAGGTTTCGGTTTTCGTCTTCCAAGACGATCACCCGCTTAACGGCGAGCACGACGCCAGCGGCGGTATCGATACGCTTTCTCCCAACGAACCAGGCCTCGGCGGATTCAACATCACCATCATGGACCTCGTGGGTCAATCGGGCGATTCCGCGGGACAGATGACATACGACGAGTTTGGTCAGCCGCTGTCGAATGCGCTGGCGGGCACGAAAGACCCCAACAACGGTAATGACGCCTGCCCGGTCTCAAAGGGTTCGCGAACTGGCGTTTACACCGGTGACCAGGATCCGCCGCCGGCTGACGGGACGATTAGCCCCACCGGTATTACCGGAGTGATTCCGGTTTGCCCGAAGTATGAATCGGACGGAAAGACGCTTTCGCCGCTCGCCGGGCAGGCAGTTGTAGCGAACCTCCCGCCAGGGCGCTACGGCGTAGTCGCCACACCAGGCGCGGACCGAATTGCACGCGGAGAGGAATGGCTCCAGACCAACACGCTGGACGGCGGTAAGGACTTGGAGGCCTTCCTGAAGGCTGGCGAACCATCGTACTTTCAGGAGTTCGGTCCGGCCGGATACCACGTGTCGATGGGATTCGCGAATCCGCAGTGGATTAACGACGCGGGAGTTGCGCTGCGCAATTCTCTCAGTGGACAAACCTTCCACAAGGTAACCGGAAAAGTCACAGGCGCGCGCATGAGCCGTCCGTCTGACGAACGTCTGTACAGCTCCGGCACGCGCGATATTTATGGTTACACGCAGTGCTACGTCAGTTTGGGCAGCCCGGATGGCGCGGACTTCGCCTTCACCAAGTGCAACAACGACGATGGCACATTCGTACTCGACGGCATTCCCGAGGGCGACTGGAGAATCACGATCTTTGATCAATGGAACGACCAGATCGTCGACGGAATCACGACGCCCGTCCGAGTAACAACCGCTGGCAACAGCGCCGGCGCCACTACAGACATGGGCGAAGTAGCCGTCCATGGATGGAAGAACAATCTGTACACCCGGACGTTCATCGACATCGACGCAAACGGTGTTTCCGATCCGAGTGAACCCGGACTTTCGCTTGTGCCCACGAACGTCCGGTATCGCGACGGAAGTATCTCCAATCTGAACAGCACCGACCTCGATGGTTATGCCGGATTCAACGAGGTGTTCCCGATCTTCAACTGGTATGTGATGGAGACGGATTCGACGCGCTATAAAACGACCGGCATCCACGTCATCAACGACGCGGGCGGCCCAGTTGACGGTTCATCCTCGTGTGGCGGCGGTCTCCCCGAATGCGGCAATTCCGTAACTGCCGCGAATATGGCCAGGACTAAAGAAGATTATTCCTTGCCCACATACTTGCGTCTGCCAGGATCGGTGTACTGCGACAACGCGGATTGCAACGGATCCTCTATCGCTTCGCTTCCCAACCTTGGCGGCACGGGTGGTTCGACCGGGCGAATTGATGCTCCTTGGGCTCAGAGCTACGGCTGGCAAAGCTATATGGGACAGAACCAGTTCCTGGAATTCGGCAAAAAGCCGTACGCTCCGGGGGAAAATGGCGGCATCCACGGGCACGTCGTATATGCCTCGACTCGTCCATTCGACGATCCGGCGCTGCTTTTACAGCTGACGTGGGAGCCGATGGTTCCCCACGTGAAGATCAATCTGTATCAGGAAGGCAAGGCTGCGGATGGTAGTCCGAGCCTCAAACTCGTTGATCATACCGAGACCAGCAGTTGGGACGACTGGGCTCAAGGCTTCCGCCCGTCCATCGATTCGAGCCATTCCGGTTTGGTCCCCAATATCAGCTGCCCGGGCCAGGCTCCCCAAGGGAGTCCGATTGGCGCCGCGTTTATGTACACGATCATGGATCAACCGCAATTCCTCGACGTGTATCAAAACGGCACCGGTTTCACTCCCCTACCAGAGCATTCTCAGTTCAAGTGTTTCGATGGAATGCACATCTGGAACCAGTTGCAGCCAGCTCCTTACGATGGCATGTACCAGTTCCCCAGTGTCACCAGTATCGATCCGGTCAGCGGCAAACCGACCGGCACGAACTGCACGAGCTGCGTGCCGAACCCCGATTTGACCGACCCATATCGCGCTGGAACTCCCATGCTGCCCTCGGGCAAGTACGTCGTGGAGATGATTCTTCCGCCAGGCTATGAGCTGGTGAAGGAAGAAGATAAGAACATTCTCTTGGGCGATACGTATGAAGCGCCCGTGACTCAGCAGTTCCCAGGCTTCGGGAATATTTTCATTCTGCCGGACCAAGCTTCCATCTTGGCGAGCTACAACCCAAACAATCCATACATTCCTAGCACTGATTTGGGTGTGACCCCGCGGCACGAGGGGGACACCGGAAGCGTGGAAACTTTCTGGCCCTGCGTCGGCGCCGAGCGCATCGTGCCTGACTTCATGAGCCTTTTCCCCAATTCCGGACAGCACGCCCCGTTCGCCGGAGCGTCTCGACGTCTGTGCGACCGCAAGGAAGTCATCGTCGAAGACCAGATGTCCGCTTTGGCTAAGTTCTACGTCTTCACCTCCACGCACATCGCGGCGCACTTCACCGGCATCATCAGCGATGACTTCACGTCCGAATTCGATCCGTTCTCCCCGAACTTCGGTGAGAAGTTCTCGCCAGCAAACCTGCCCGTGGGTGTTCGTGACTGGACCGGCGCAGAGATTTCCCGCGTCTATTCCGACCAGTGGGGTATCTACAACGGCTTGGTCTACTCGACGTTCTCTGTGAATCCGCCCGATCCGAGCGGCTACATCCCGAACATGATGGTGATGTGCATGAATGATCGGGGCAGCGCTGGAACCGCAGACCCGATGTATCAGGCGAGTTACAGCCAATTCTGCTACGAGTGGTCGTTCATGCCGGGACAGACCTCTTATATGGATACGCCAGTGATTCCGACTACCGCATTCGCGGAGGGGTATAACCATCCCGATTGCGCGTATCCGGATTTTACGCCTGCGATCAAGGAAGTCGACGGCGATGGCGTCGGCCCCTGGGTCAGCGCCGCGAACAGGACCCTGACAATTGCCGCCTTGGGAGACCAGGATGTGAATAACTATGGTTACTCCGGGCCCCGGGCCAAAGCAGTTCCGTTCAACCAAAAGACCGTTACCCGTCACTACAACTTCGGAAATCGTTGCACCACCATTGCAGGCGCTTGCACTGCGGTGTCCAGCGTGACGATTGGTGGCCAACCGGCAACGATCACCGGTTGGAGTCCAACCTCTATTACCGTGACTGTCCCGTCGAACGTGCCGGCTTGCGCGATTCAGCAGCAACAGCAATACGGCGGACCCAACAACAACTCTCCCGCACGGTGCGGTGAGCTGGTCGTCAAAGCTGGAAATGGCAAGACCTCCATTGATTCGGTCACGGTCACCATTGGCGGAAAGTCGCCGAAGCACATTGCGGCGTCCGACTCAATCCAGGCCGCTATCGACGCGGCGGCCCCAGGCGACCTACTCATTGTTGACCCAACCTGCAACACAGCTTCGGCCACCGTGGCTTGCACCACGGCGGGCGCGACGAAATCTGGAGCGGTTCATCACGAACTGGTGGTGATGTGGAAACCGGTTCGACTCCAGGGAGTCGGTGCGGCGTCGACAATCATCGATGCCAACGCCCACCCCTCGGGCATATTGAACGATTGGCGCCTCCGTATGGTCTGCTTGTTCGGGCTGGCGCCCAACGGTGTGCCGGCTGGATATAACAAGAGCTGCGGCTCGGGATGGAACTATTTCAACCCGACGACGGCGAATCCACAGGTGGATCGTCTGCCTCTGGAAGCCACGGTTGGGTGGGATGCCACGCTGAACGGCAACCTTGCTGAGCAGTTACAAGAACCCACACTGCTCGGCGCATATGAAGGCGCGGGAATCACCGTTGTCGCGAAGGGCGTGCGTTTCCCCAACGGATCGAATCCGTTCGCGGCAGACACGTTCCCGACCGGAACGACCATGCTGCTGGGGCCGGCGAACTTCAACCCACTCTCGATTGCCAAGGGTGATGCCAGCACACGGTGCCGGCCTAGTAATGCGAATCCGACCAATCCTTTCCCCAGCAACTTCCAGTGCAATCCGTCGAGCATCGATGGACTTTCAGTAACCAACAGCTCACAGGGCGGCGGAGGTATTTTCATCCATGGCTGGGCGCACAACCTGGAAGTCGCGAACAATCGCGTCTACAACAACCAGGGAACACTCGCGGGCGGCATCACGGTTGGTCAGGGCGAGCATCCGGACGCGTACCTCGCAGGCAGCGGCGCCGTTCCGGATCCAGGCTCCTGCCGGACAGAAGCTAGTCTCTCAACCAACGCACAGCTGCCATACTGCTTCAACGTGAACGTAGCTGTGCACAACAACTACATATCGAACAACGCTTCTGAAGGTGATGAGTTGTTCTCGGCTACTCCATCTGGAGCAGGAGGCGCGGCTTTCTGTACCGGTGACGACTACTACAAATTCAACTACAACTGGGTGTGCGGCAACATGAGCACTGGAGACGGGGCGGGCATGTCCCAGATGGGGTTCGTCTGGCATAACACTTCCGACACGACTCGCGGTATCCAGCACAATGTGGTCCTGTTCAACCAGAGCACCAACCCGACGACGCCGAGCAACGGCGGTGGCCTCATGATCATGAGCGCTCCCGATACGGATCCGATTTGCCCGGGTGAACCTGACGTCGATTGCGGCCATGCATTTGGCAGCGTCGGCGATGGCCTCGGTCCAGGCTTGTTGATCAATGCCAACTTGGTCCTCGGCAACGCTGCGGAAGCGGGAGCCGGTGGCGGCATCCGATTCCAGGGTGTCAACGGCGCGGAAGTGTCCTACTTCCCAACTCGGAACACCCAAACCGACTGGTACTCCGTCGATGTCACAAACAACATCATCGCGAACAATGTTGCTGGTTGGGATGGCGCCGGAGTCTCGCTGCAGGATTCGCTCGCAGTGAATCTGGTCAATAACACGATCGTATCCAACGATTCGACGGCATCCTCCGGAACACTGTTCGGCGCATTCTTTGCGACGCAAGCCAGCGCTCCGACGCCCTGCCCGCCGGACTTCATCAATCAAAGTGGAGGCAGCGGCCTTTGCGTGCCGTTGTCACTACCGCAACCTGCAGGCGTCTCGAGCGCCGGCCATAGCGCGGAATTCCTCGCGTCGTTGCCAGCGACGATCAATTGTCCCCCAGGCCATGGTTCTGGTGGCACCGGTACGGGTGGACGCACGAACGGCGACTGTCGCGTTGTCTCTCAGCCGGTTTTGCGCAATGACGTAATTTGGCACAACCGTGCGTTCAATATCGTGGTGGCCGATCCGAAGGCGGGCGAGCTACAAGCTACTGTGACACTGGTTCCGCAACTGAACCAGACCAGCACCGGAGTCTGTATCGCACCCACGGATCCGAAGCACTACTGGGACATTGGCTTCCGCGCAGACTCCAATCAGAGCAGCAATAATTGGGGGCCAAACAGCCACGACTCCGGTCACCGGATGACACCGACGTTCTCCGTTCTTTCGGACATCAGCGGTTACGGTGGCGCCAACAACACGAGCGCCAGCCCGGCACTGGTCAGCCTCTACTGCAACGGCTCTCGTATCCCACCGGAAAATACGGACGCGAGTGGTTGGTACAATGTGCCTCCTGGAACGAATGAGACCAACGTACCCACTCCGGTCTTCAACTTGACTGCCGGTGCGACCGTAGACGAGAGCAACAACTGGGTGAACATCAACTGGGGCCCGCTCTCACTCGAGAACCCCGTCAGCCATACAACACTGGCCAATTTCAACCTGGGCAGCGGTTCTTCGGCACTCGATGCGGCCAGCTCTGATTCCCCCTTGGACGACTTCAATGGTACCGCCCGGCCTCTCGGTTGCTCGCCGGACATCGGCGCCATCGAAATGCCCGCGGCATCGGGCGTCTGCGTAACTCCCAAATCCTTGGCTTTCGGAAACGTCCGCATCGGCACAACCAGCAGTTCACAGACGATCACCATTCGCAATACGCAGACGACAACTGCAACGGGTATCTCGTTTACGGTTCCCGCACAGTTCGTACGGCCCTTACTCACCGGTGGGTCATGTCCGCTCACGGCAACCTTCAGCCTGACGGCCGGAAACTCCTGCACCATCAACATTCAGTTCCGTCCGACAGCTCCGGGTGGCGCTGTGAATGCCCAAATGACTTTCACCCGCACGGGAGGAGTTGTGATCGGTTCGCCAGTCACACTCTCCGGCAACGGCGTCCAGTTCTCATTCGCACTGAACGCGCCCTCTGGAGTGACACTTGCCACAATCTTGGGAATTCCGACGCTTAACTTCGGTAGCAGAACGACGGGCAGCCAAACCGATGCCGTCCTGACTGTGACCAACACAAGCGCAAGCTCCTTTACCTTCGGGGCGAACACCGTCAGCAACCTGACCGGCCAAACCTTCACGATTCAGGCAGACAGTTGCTCGAATGCAACGGTGGCGTCAAACGGCTCGTGCTCGATCACCGTAAGGTTCAGGCCAACCAACAACAACCTGCGCGTTGGCACCGTCACCCTAGTCGACAGCACCGGCGCGACGATGCAAACGATTGCTCTCTCGGGTTCCTGAAACACGAATCCCAAGATACGGCTCGCGAGAGTTCCTTGCGGGCCGTATCACTTTTCAACTACCTGACGGTAGGATGGTGCGAAACAGATGGCTTATCGGCGATTTTGCGCAGTTCGTAGCATGGCGCTGGCGTCTTTGATGGCATTCGGTGGAGCGGCCTCTGCTCGCGACCCACAACAGCCCGCCCCGCCTAGTCAGTCTGAAGAGGGCGCCAAGCCAGCAGCTCCAGCTCCCAAGAAGACAGTTCCTTCTCGCTACAAGACTCATCTTCCAGAGTCAGCCTCTCAGTATTACGCCCTTCAGTGGGGAGTAGATTCTCTCAGCGCTAGAACGGTGGAATCGGGCGAGCTGATCCGTTTCACCTATCGAGTAGTGGATGTCACCAAAGCGCAGACCCTCAATGAGAAGAAAAATGAGCCTTCGATGACTTGTCCGCGTGCCGGAGCCAAACTGGTGATTCCTTCGCTGGAAAAAGTCGGCAAACTGCGACAAACAGGCACCCTGGAAGCGGGCAAGGTCTATTGGATGGCTTTCTCCAACAACGGCAGGCTTGTTAAGCCCGGTGACTACGTCAACGTCGTGATTGGGGGGTTTCATGTGGAAGGTCTTGTCGTTCAGTAGCGGCTGTTCAGGGGATTAGAAGAGGACAAGAATGAATCCAAAAATCATCCAAGCTGCCGTGGCGGTTTTGTTGGGATGCGCTCCAGTTCTTTGTAAGACGCAAGACTTTTCCGCGGATGTAGTCTACGGGGCGAAAGCGCTCGCTTCCGTCAACAGGAAGACGTCTCCTCCGAAGCAAATATCGAAGATCTTTGTGAGCGGAGACAAGATGCGCCTCGAGACGCGGGGAATGACTGGCACGGTTCTGCTGGTTGACCGCGAAAACAAATCAGTCCTGGCGCTATTTCCGGATCACGAGATGTACCAACCTCTAACGAACCCGCCAGCCGAATATTTTCGGGTGGAGGATGTGGAGAATGCCTGCCCCGACTGGCAAAAAGCGTCGACGGAAAAAATTGTCTGTGAGAAAGCCAGTCACGAGGTTGTGGCCGGACGTGATGCGGTAAAGTACCTGAACAAGAGCACCTCCGAGGAGGTCTCGCCAACCATCGTCTGGATCGATGTCAGTCTGCGCTTCGTCATCAAATGGGAGAATGCCAATCTCACCGCCCAGCTACAAGAAATTAAGGAAGGCGCTCAGATAGCGGACCTGTTTGCTCTTCCATCGACATATGAAACCCTCAAACCGATGAAGAAAACGCCGAGGTCTTCTAAATAGTTTTCGAAGTGCGCCTCGAGAAAACGAGACAACTCCATGACATTAGCCGCGCATTTCCGTTGCTTGCTTCTTCCCCTCTTTGTTTGTGCTATCAGTATCCTACAGCCCGCCGCGTCGGCGTTCGCTCAGGCTACTCCGGCACAGGCACAGGGATCCCACTCCACACCCAAATCCCGCAAGCCGCCTACAATGGATGATCGCGTCACAAGGCTGGCAAAAGCCCTGGACCTCACAGACGCGCAACAGGTTCAGATGAAGTCAATTCTAGAGCGAAGGCACAGTGAAACGCTCAGACTTCGAAATGATCCACATCTGACCGGAAGCCAACGCATTGATGAATTCCGCGTAATTCAGGATGAGACAGTCCAGCAAATTCGTGCGATTCTCACCGAAGAGCAAAAGAGGAAATACGACCCACTGACCGCGCGCAAACTCGAACAGCAAAACCAGGAGCAGGCGAAAGACTGGCTGAAGCTATCCTCAAAGTAGGGTTGCTTCTCGTCTCTTCAGAACTCCGGTCGCGAACGAATCCGATCGAATGATCCCCTGGTGGCTGGCTCATCCCTCGAAGAGCCAGAGTCTCACGATTGCCCAAACGAGCACGCCAATCGATCCCAGGCCGGATAGAAGCGCGACGAGAACTTGAGCGCCAGAGACACGTATCTCGAGTTGACCACGGCTGTGCGCAATGCCCGCGGGCGCCTGTTTTGTGGGCTCAGTCAGTGTTTCTCCGCTCCCTAACATTGCCGGAGGAAATTCGATCTCACCAAGGTGCGTGTGATCCGCCTGATACATCTGCCACCTCTTAGATAATCCCGATTGGGCCGAGTGCCGCGAACTGCTGCTCTCGGTGAACTGTGGATTGGATGACTGCGCCCGAGGCGGATACTCAGAAATATCACGCCGCGCAAGGATCGCGTTCCGCTTGAAGACATAACCCAAAAGGGGCGGCACGGCGTCCCACCATCGAGGCTTGTGAGAATCTGACAGGGCGGGATACTGGCAGTGCCGTGTGTGGTGTGCGCGGCGGGAGGATCCCGCTGCAACGATTATTTTCCACTTTTCCTCGTGGCGCGCCGGGTATTGGGCTGCTCTTGATGCGAGCCGCGCTTGGGGGCATTGCCGTTGCCTTTGGCACACTTGAACTGGTGGGCCTGGCTCAGCGTACGCCTTTGGTCTGGGCGGTCGGATTGTTGCTGCTGTTGAGCGGTACTGGCCTGGTCGTCGGTTTTCTTACCCCATTCGCTAGTGTGCTGGCTGGCGCGTGTGTATTGGCCTCTGCGTTTTCTTGGTTCCCAGGGCCCCCGATTGCTTCTCCGGGATTGACATCGTTGACGCTTCTGATTGTCGCGACCGCTACAGCCATCGCTTTGTTAGGTCCGGGGGCATTTTCGCTGGACGGAGTGTTGTTCGGACGTCGTGAGATTGTGATTCCGCCTCCTGCTCCCAGACCGTAGTTCCGCGAAGGTCCATCCACACGCGCACCACAAATGAGCCATTCGCCCGCGTAATCGAGGACGGGTGGCAGCTTTCTCCCCCTTCCTGGGGAGACGAAAACACTTCCATTTCGGGATGCGCATTGCCGGCAGTTTTGGCATGTTTCTGCCCTCAGGTGAAAACCCTGATATCCGCCTAATCTAAAAATTGGAGAAGCGTCCCATGGTTTCTCTCGCTCCAGAGAAGCTCACAAAACCCGGCCACTCGATCGTTTCCGAAGCACTGTTGTTGAAAGAGGCGAAGTGCGGTCAACGAGAAGCATTTGTCATGCTTTGCGAGGGCCTGGCGCCTCGCTTGCTCAATACCGCACTACGCATCACCGGTAACCGCGAAGACGCGGAAGACGCCCTGCAGGATTCGTTGATGAACGCTTTCGTTCACATCAGAAACTTCCAGGGCAATTCCACATTTTCTACGTGGATAACCCGCATCGTCATGAACTCCGCCCTGATGATTCGCCGGAAGAACCGCACGGCCCGCAAATTGTCTGCGGATGATCTAAGTCGAAATGGCGAGCCGGCCTTGCAGATGCAGATTCCGGACCGTTCCCCCAATCCGGAGCAGAGTTATATCGAGCACGAACGGAAACGAATCCTGCGGCGGGCAATCGGCAAACTAAGGCCGAGAATGCGCGCTGTCGTCGAGATCGCCCAGTTGCAAGAACGTCCACTTAAGGAAACCGCAAAAATCCTGGATATATCAGTCGCGGCAGCGAAAGGGCGCTTCTTCCATGCCCGGGCAGCGTTGCGGAAATCTGCTGCGGTGCGAGCAATCGTACAGGCAAAAACGGAGCCCGCAGCTTGAATTGAGGACAGCTTTGCAAAGGTTCCCAATCAAGACATATTCGACAAAGCTCTACGAAATCTCAGCTAAGGAGAATGATTATGCCAGCGATCACGACCAAGGACGGAACCACCATTTATTACAAGGATTGGGGGAAGGGACAGCCGATTGTCTTCAGCCACGGGTGGCCCCTGAGTGCAGACGACTGGGACACGCAGATGCAGTTCTTTCTGGACCGTGGATATCGCGTGATCGCCCACGATCGTCGCGGACACGGCCGTTCGTCGCAGACATGGGAAGGCAACGACATGGATCATTATGCGGACGATCTTGCGGAGTTGACGGAACACCTCAATCTTCGCGATGCCATCCACGTTGGCCACTCCACTGGCGGCGGTGAAGTAGCGCGTTATCTGGGACGTCACGGCTCCAAGCGGGTTGCCAAAGCTGTGCTAATTAGCGCAGTTCCTCCGCTTATGGTCAAGACGGAACAGAATCCGGAGGGCACCCCGCTCGCCGTGTTCGATGAACTTCGAAAGGGACTCGCGCAGAACCGCGCGCAGTTCTACGTCGACATCACTCTTCCGTTCTATGGATATAACCGACCAGGCGCCAAAGTTTCGGAAGGCGTTCGCCAGCATTGGTGGCTCCAGGGGATGATGGGCGGGATCAAGGCCCACTACGACAGCATCAAGGCCTTCTCAGAAACCGATTTCACCGAAGACCTCCGCAAGATTGACGTCCCAGTCCTGGTTTTGCATGGCGATGACGACCAGATCGTGCCGATTAAAGCCGCGGGACTACGCTCTGCAAAGATCTTAAAGCATGCAACACTAAAGGTTTATCCTGGCTACCCGCACGGTATGTGCACGACTAACCCGAATGATATCAATGCCGACCTGTTGGCTTTCTTCAAGGGCGCCACGGGCAAAGCGGCGGGGTGAAATCAGCCCTGCTGATTCAGCGGAATCAAAGCCCCCGAAGAAAGTCGGCTTACCCGATTCCATTCTGCAGCCGCCGCGTGTATAACGTTTCGGCCGGGATCCCGCCCTATTCCCAGGCCTTCCGGAAACTTGTCGAGTTTGGCAGTTTCGGCATCAAAACAGCTCGATGTTCACTAGAGTTCTCTCAGTCTGTTAGTCCTAGGTTTTCCTGGCACGTCCTTGCGCATTGGCTCTGGTGAGTATCGATAGCTCCAGGCGCCGGCATCGTTGAACGCTCAACGGTTTTGGTTCCTGTTTGTTGGACCGACAATGAGGGGACTATGAACATTCTGAGAAAGTACAAATATTGGATCGGCGGAGCGTTTTGCCTTTTCGTGCTTGGCCTGATCATCGGAGCAATACGCCCGAAGGGAGTTTCGGGAGCGCCCGCGACTCCTCCTGCGGAAGTTCAGGTTGTGACGGTTGGGCAAAGGGACGTGCCTATCTACGGCGAGTGGATCGGAACGCTCGATGGTTTGGTGAACGCCGACGTTCGAGCGGAAGTCACGGGCTACCTGATGCATCAGGACTACCAGGAAGGTGCGTTCGTAAAAAAGGGTCAGCTCCTCTTCCAGATAGACCCGCGGCCGTTCCAGGCTGCGCTCGATCAAGCAGAAGGGCAACTTGCCGAAGCCAGGGCCATGCTCGCTAACGCCCAGGCGGTTCAAACCCGTACGCAGCTCGATGTCAACCGCTACACGCCACTGGCTAAGGAGCAAGCGGCGAGTCAACAGGACCTCGACAACGCCATTCAGAACAATCTCGCGGCGCTTGCTACCGTAGAAACGGCCAAGGCACAAATTCAAACGCACGAAGCGTCAGTAGAAACGGCAAAGATCAATCTTGAATTTACGCGGCTCGTCGCTCCGATCGATGGCATCGCGGGGCAAGCATTGTTGCAAGTCGGCGCGCTCGTGAGTCCTGCCAGCGGGCCCGTGACCTCCGTGTCTACGGTCAACCCCATTAAGGTTTATTTCACCGTCGGTGAGCCGCAGTATCTGGCTTGGCGCAAGCGGTTTCCAACCGAGGAAAGCCGTCTACAAGCCGACAAAGCGCTTCGCTTGCAGCTGATTTTGGCCGACGGTTCGACTTACACGCAGGAGGGCTCGTTTTACTTCGCGGACCGCCAGGTGAACGAAGGCACGGGCGCCATTCGCATCGCAGGACTCTTTCCGAATCCAGCAAACATTCTTCGGCCCGGGGGATACGGCAAGGTTCGCGCTATCATCCGCACACAAAAGGACGCGTTGCTTGTTCCGCAGCGAGCTGTTTCCGAATTGCAAGGCAACTATCAGGTGGCTGTAGTCGGTGCCGACAACAAGATATCGATTCGCACCGTCGGCGTTGGTGACCGCGTTGCCAGCGAGTGGGTGATTACGGATGGGCTCAAACCCGGAGACAAAGTCGTGGCGGAAGGGGTACAGAAAGTCCGAGCAGGCGCACAAGTCAACCCTAAACCCTTTCTAGTAGCCGAAAAAGGGAATTGAGCCATGTCAAAGTTCTTCATCAATCGACCCATCGTGGCGATGGTCGTCTCCATCGTGATGGTTCTAGTTGGCTCACTTACCATCCTCACACTGCCGGTCGCCTTGTTTCCCAGTATCGCCCCTCCCGAAATTCAGATCCTCGCCACGTATGTCGGTGCGGACGCTCAGACGCTCGAACAAGCCGTGGCCACGCCTTTGGAACAGCAGATGAACGGCGTGGACAACATGAACTACATGTACTCACTGAACGCTACGGGCAATTCCACCACCAGCCTCGTCGTGGATTTTGACGCCAAGACAGATCCCAACAACGATTTCATTCTTGCGCAATCACGCGAGACGCAAGCCGCATCCCAGCTTCCAGTCGACGTCAACAACTATGGTGTCACTGTACGTAAAGCCGTTACTGCTCCGTTGATGCTCGTTGACGTCTATTCCCCGCACGGAACCTACGACGCCACGTTCTTGGCCAATTATGCGTATATCAACCTCGTGGATCCGCTACTTCGTTCGCCGGGAATCGGCAATGTTCAGGTGTTTGGCGCCGGGCAATACGCGATGCGCATGTGGGTGAAGCCCGACCAGCTCGCCAAGCTCGGCGTTACCGTGCCGGACATTGTCAGTGCGATCCAGGCGCAAAACACAGTCAACCCTGCCGGAAAAGTGGGAGGCGAGCCCGCGCCGAAAGGCACCGAATTCACCTACGCCGTGCTCGCGCAGAGCCGCCTTATTTCGCCTGAGGAGTTCGGAGCGGTTGTCGTCCGCGAGACTTCGGACGGCGGAACGGTTCGCGTGCGAGACGTGGCACGCATCGAATTGGGGTCGCAGGATTATAGCGTTGCAGGCCGCTTCAACGGGAAGCCCAGCGCAGTGATCGCACTTTACCAACTTCCTGGATCGAACGCGGTAGACGCGGCTGCTGCGGCGAAGAAGTTAATGGCGCAGATGAAAGAGCGATTTCCCGCAGACCTGGATTTCGTAATCGCGCTGGATACCACGCGAGCAGTGACCGAAGGCATTAAGGAGATCGTGGTCACGCTGCTGATCGCGCTCGCGCTCGTCATTCTGGTTGTATACATTTTCCTGCAAGGCTTTCGTGCCACGCTGATTCCGCTGCTTGCGGTTCCTGTCTCACTGATTGGCACCTTCGTGCTGTTTCCGTTGTTTGGATTTTCGATCAACACGCTATCGCTGTTCGGCTTGGTGCTTGCGATCGGTTTGGTGGTAGACGATGCCATCGTGGTCGTCGAAGGCGTTGAACGTCACATTGAAGAGGGCATGACGCCAAAAAACGCCGCACTGCAGGCGATGGAAGAACTGTCCGGCCCGGTAGTCGGCATTGCGCTGGTTTTGTCAGCTGTGTTCGTGCCGACAGCGTTCATTCCCGGAATTACCGGCAAGCTCTACCAACAATTCGCCATCACCATTGCCATCTCCGTGTTGCTCTCCGCCTTCAATGCGCTGACGCTCAGCCCGGCGCTTGCTGCTCTATTGTTGAAACCCAAGAAACCGAGCAAAGGCCTGTTGCGGAGATTTTTCGATCGTTTTAACCGGGCGTTCGATCGTGCTACCGACGGATATGTGCGCTGGAGTGCTGTTCTCCTGAAGAAAGCCGCAGTGATCGCCGTTTTGCTGCTGGTGTTTGGCATGGCCGGGTTTTTCTTTGCAAATCGTGTCCCGACCAGCTTTCTGCCTGACGAGGATCAAGGCTATGCCTATGTGAACGTGCAATTGCCCAACGGCGCATCACTCGAGCGGACTCGCGCCGTGGTTGAACAGGTCGAAAAGATCATCATGACCACGCCTGGAGTAGAAGATTCCACCTGCTTTGTCGGGTTTAGCTTACTCAGCTTTGTTCGCACAACTTATAGCGCAACCTTTTTCGTGAACTTCAAGCCCTGGGATCAACGCACTTCACAAGCCGAACAGTTCCAGACTCTGAAAGCTCACCTCAATCAGCAATTGAGCCGGGTGCCAAGCGCCGTCGCTTTCGGTTTCTCTCCCCCGGCTATTCCCGGCGTCGGGACCGCAGGCGGGTTTACCTTCATGCTGGAGGACCGATCGGGCGGTGATGTCCAATTTCTCGCCAAGAATTTGAATGCTTTTCTTGCCGCCGCCCGTAAGCGTCCGGAAATCGCCAGTCTCAGCACCACGTTCTTGCCAAACGTTCCTCAGCAGTTCGTCCAGGTGGATCGCGACAAAGTCTTGAAACAAGGCGTCAATCTTAATGACGTTTACCGGACCATCCAGGCGTTCATGGGTGGCTATTTCATCAATTATTTCAACCGGTTCGGCCGGCAATGGCAGGTGTACATCGAGGCCGAGGGTCAGGACCGCGCCAAGGCCGAGAATGTTGGACAGTTTTATGTGCGCAATAAGAACGGCCAGAACGTTCCGCTTTCCACGCTCACGACGGTTAAACCGATCATCGGCCCAGAATTCACGTTGCGTTTCAACGAATACCGCTCCGCACAGATCAATGGCAGTGCGGCTCCTGGTTATAGCGCAGATCAAGCCACCGCCGCATTGGAGGATGTGTTCCGGCAAACCATGCCGCGCGAGATGGGCTTCGATTATTCCGGCATGTCTTTTCAAGAGCAGAAAGCGAGGCAGGGCGTGCCGCCCGCCGCGATCTTCGCCCTCTCTCTCCTATTCGTTTTTCTCATCCTCGCCGCATTGTACGAGAGTTGGTCGCTGCCGTTCAGCGTCCTGCTGAGCACACCTGTGGCCATTTTCGGTGCGTTCGCGATCTTGTGGTTGCGCCGTTTCTTGGTCAGCGTTTTTTATCCACCGTACCTGGTACAGATCGAGAGCGACGTGTACTCGCAAATCGGTTTGGTGATGCTGATTGGGTTGGCTGCCAAAAATGCCATCCTCATCGTAGAATTTGCGAAAGATCAATTTGAAAACGGGAAGCCGCTGGCAGATGCCGCGCTTGAGGGCGCACGCCTGCGACTTCGTCCCATTTTGATGACATCGTTTGCCTTCGTCCTCGGCTGCGTGCCGCTGTGGACTGCCTCCGGCGCCGGTGCTGTCGCCCGCCAGATCATGGGCACAACGGTCATTGGGGGCATGTTGGCTGCTAGCCTTATAGGAATTTTCTTTGTGCCTGGAATTTTCTATCTGGTTGAAAAGTGGTCGGGCGCGGGAGCCGAGCCAACGCCAGGTACTTTGCCGACGACCACGCCAGCTCCTGCACCGGGAGATTGAAATGAGCCGCCAAAACAACAGTCCAACATCAAGCGCACTTGGGAAACTCGCACGGTATTCGGCTGCTTCGCTCAGTTGTTTGCTGCTCTATGGCTGCATGGTTGGTCCCAACTACCATCGGCCTACCGTCGCAACGCCCGCAAATTTTCGTGACCTGAGCGCTAACCCACAAGCGCAGGCGCAAGCCGCTTCGTACGCGGACCTTCCCTGGTGGGAGGTTTTTCAAGATCCTCAGCTACAAGAGCTAATCCGCACGGCTCTCAAGCAGAACTACGATCTGCAGATCGCCACGGAACGCATCAATGCCGCTCGCGCAGGCGTCGCCATCACCCGTTCGCGTTTGTTTCCGCAGGTCGGGGGCAACGCCGCCTTCCAAGGCGGCAAGGAGTACAACTTTCAGACTCTTTACAATTTTGGAACGCTGACGGCTGACGCCGCCTTCCAGTTGGACCTGTTCGGCGAGTTGCGTCGTGCCACGGAAGCCGCGCGCGCACAACTGCTCGCCACGGAAGACGCCCGGCAGACGGTGATCCTTACGCTCGTGAGCGATGTCGCTAGCGATTATTTCGCGATGTTGGAACTCGACCTCCAGCTGCAGATCACCTACCAGACCATAAAGACCCAGCAGGACTCCGTGAAGCTCACCCAATTGCGTGTGGATCACGGTGTCGCGACCAAACTTGACGTGCTCCAGGCGCAGCAGACCCTGGATACCGCCAACGCCACAATCCCGGACTTGGAACGCCAGGTTGCGCAGGAGGAAAATGCCATCAACATTCTGCTGGGCAACTACCCCCAAGGCGTGACGCGTGGCCGGCCACTCGTTGCGCAACTGCTTCCGCCCGGAGTACCGCCGGGGTTGCCTTCCTCACTCATCGAGCGGCGGCCCGATGTCCGGCAAGCTGAGCAGAATCTGGTTGCCGCCAACGCCGAGATCGGGGTGGCAAAGGCGCAGTTCTTCCCACAAATCTCGTTGACTGGATCGGGTGGCGGAGCGTTTGGGCGCAGCAGTGCTTTCTCGAGCCTCATGAGCACGCAATTGGGAATTTGGTCTTATGGGCTGCAAGCAACGCAGCCGATCTTTACGGGTGGAGCTCTTCGCGGCAACCTGCATCTATCCGAATCACAATACCAGCAGCTTCTGCTTGCTTATCGTCAATCGATTCAGCGCGCGTTCGGCGAAGTATCAGACGCCCTTATCGGTTACCAGAAACTGCATGAGGTGCGCCTGCGGCAGGAGGATACCGTCGCCGACTTGCGCGAATCTGTGCGATTGTCCGACATGCGATATCGGGGAGGAACGACAGGTTACCTTGAGGTGCTGGATGGCCAGCGTTCGCTCTACTCTGCGGAACTCACCTTGGCGCAAGCTCGCGGTAACGAATACCAGAGCCTGGTACAACTTTACCGGTCTCTGGGAGGAGGCTGGCAACAGCCCGCTCCGACCGGTGGGGCGAACCTTCCTGAATCCCACAGCGCGGATAAACCTACAGCTCGATAATTCCGCGCTTCAGGCCTAACGTGACCGCATGGGTTCGGTCGCTCGCGTCCAGTTTCGATAGGATGTTCTTCACATGCCCTTTTACCGTTTCTTCGCTGATCGAGAGCGCATCGGCGATCAATTTGTTCGCCTTTCCTTCAGCGATCAGCGAAAGGACTTCGACCTCGCGAGCCGTCAGGGCATCGTCCGCAGCATGTGCAGCGATTTCCGCGGCCACCACAGGATGAATCCGCTTCACTCCGGAGTGAACGGCACGAATGGCTTCGAGCAGATCCTTGCGCACATGGTTCTTTAATACGTATGCCTTCGCACCTGCCTTCAGTGCACGTTGCGCCAGCGCGTCGCCCGCATAGGTGGTCAAAACGATGATTCGCGCGTCGGGAAATTCACTCCGAATCGCAATAATCGCGTCGATGCCGCCCATCTCTGGCATCTGCAGATCCATCAGAGTTACATCAGGCATATGCGATCGGAAGAGTTCAATGGCTTCCTTCCCGCTTGAGCCTTCCGCCACCAGTTTCATGTCCTTCTGATTCGCAACCAGCGCTGCTATGCCTTCGCGCAGAAGCGGATGGTCATCGACAGCAAGGATGCGAATTAGCTCAGGATTGTCGGCCATGAATTCTCCCACCGCGGTTACGTAGAAAACCCAACTTTGACCGCGCGAACGAAGGACCGTATGCGGTAGCCGAGGGCACGGTCACCTCGATTTCCGTGCCTGCTCCGGCTTCAGACCATACGTGCAACTGTCCGCCGAATCCTCTGGCTCGTTCATGCATTCCCGGCAAACCCCAGTGGCCGGCGCGTTTACCCTCGTGAAATATGTTGGGATCGATTCCGTTTCCGTCGTCGCGAACACGCAAAGAGAACTGCTCTTCGCCATAGGTCAACTCTGCTTCGATCCTCTGTGCATGAGCATGTTGGAAGGCATTGCGCAGAGCTTCGCGGCCTATCCGGTAAATCTCGTCTCGCAAAACAGGATCGAGATCCCGCGGCTTCCCCTCGACCAACACTCGTAGCGTTCCTGGCGCCTGCCCATTGCTGGAACGAGTGAGTTCTTCTCCTATCGCGGTCAACGATTGCACGATATCGTTATCTCGCAAGCTCGCGTCTCGCAAGTCTTCCACCGTGCTGCGCCCTTCGGCGATTGCCTGGTCACCGCGATCGAGTGCGACATCCAGAGCCTGCGCGGCATCCTGAGGGTGCTCAGGAAGCATGTCACGCGCAGCTTGCAGCCGGAACATCAAACCCTGAAAGCCTTGCAAGAGCGAATCATGAAGCTCCCTGGCGATGCGCGTGCGTTCCGCTAACCTTTCGTCGAACCGAATATTCATCTGCTGTTCCATTCGCCTGATGCGCAACCGGAAATATGTCGCGACCATCAGTCCGACGAGCAACACGCCGCATACACGAAACCACCATGTACTCCAGAATACGGGAGCGATCTCGATTCCCACGGAGCTTTCCGCGCTATTCCACACCCCTTCGCTGTTACTCGCCATTACGCGGAAGCGGTACTTGCCGGAATCCAAGTTCGTATACACGGCTTCCCGCGTGGTTACCGGCTCGCTCCAGCTTTGGTCGAAGTTCTCCAGCTTGTACTTGAATCTCACGTGTTCGGGAACAGACAAGCTTAATCCGGAGTAGGCAAAGGTAACACGATGAGATCCAGGCGGTACCCGGATTCCTGCCTTTATCTCCTTCAAGTTGCCATCGACGGAAATCTGTTCCAGTTGCACGGCTGCGGGCCGGGAATTATCGACAGTCCTTGCTGTGTCGACCACAGACAGCCCGCGATTCATTGAGAACCAGATTCGTCCCGAGTTGTCTGCGAATACCGATCGCTCACGTTTCACACCTTCCGTGCCGAGTAAACCATCCTCGAGCCCAAATGTGCGCACGTCCTCCTCGAGCACTGACTGGTTGAGCAATTTGTCCCTCTGCGCCGCAAACACATGGTTCGCCGTGGCAATCCATAGCCGGCCGTCTCGGCCCTCTGCAATTCCTAGGATTGCTTCTTTCAGCACTACCGGTTCATCGCGCAGCGCCTCAACATGCCCTGACCGGGCAAACGCGAGTCCGTTCGCTGTACCAATCCACACGACGCCTTTCGAATCTGCGAACAAGCATTGCACGTTATCGGAGGGCAGGCCGTCGCGCTCCATAAAAACGTGCCATTGCCCGTTCGAAAACGTGCTCAATCCGTTCGGCGTTGCAAACCACATGGTCGCGTCGGCAGTTTCCGCGATGGAAACAACCGTATCCGAGACCATGCCACTGTCTTTCGTGTAGTTTTCGAAGCGTCCGTTCACAAAATGGCTCAGTCCAGAACTGATCGTTGCCGCCCAAAGCGATCCATCGCGGCTCAGATGCACCGCATACACGCCGTCCTGGGATAGGCCATCCTTTTTTGCGAACGTCCTTGTCACTATCGCGCCACTCTTATACTGCAAGCGCGTCAAACCACCCTTTTGCCTACCAACCCACAGTTCATGTTCGTTCCCGGTGATGGAATAAACGACGTCTTGATCCAAGCCATCATTCCTCACTGTTCCGGTCGCGTCACCGTCCAGCCATTGCAACCCGCCCCCAAACGGCGCAAACCAGGCACGCCCTCCTTGATCGACGTAAATCGGCCCACTGCTTTCGGATTCCAGGCTTCTGGGCGAGTAGGTGACAAACGCTCCGTCGCGAATGCGTTCAATGCCGATGGGGCTTCCCGTCCAGAGATTTCCTTCGCGATCCTCAAACAGTGCAGTGACCTGCGCCGCACTTCCACTTGCCACTGCCTCAGACGAGGCAAGTCCATTGGCGTTGTATCGCAAGAGCCCATGACCTGTACTCAGCCAAACGTTCGAATCGCTGTCCCGGTACATCGACAGAATCGTAGTTTGGCGGAGGGCGGCAGGAACCTCGCTTTGTGTCAGTTCCTTCCCGTTCCAAACCACCAAACCCGATTCGGTCGCGATCCACAATTTCCCGGTTTCCATCGGCAGCAGGCTCGTGATTTTCAACACCGGCGGTCCTTGAGCAACAACGGAAATCCGGCCACTCACAACGGAGAACAGGCCTTTCTCGCGCGTACCCATCCAAACCTTTCCGTCCGCCGATTCCGCCATGGTTACTACCGCTGCGTCCGGTTCGGCGAGTCGATGCGTTGCAACTCCGGTAGCCCAACTCAATCGACTCGATAGCGTATCGTTGTCGCTCGTGATTGCTGAGGTAGAGTCCTCGGCGGCTTTGCTGGACGGCTGTAGGATGGTGAACTTTCCGTCGTTGTAAGTGAGCAAACCATAGGCAAGAGAGAAGAAGATCGGTCTGCCATCGCTTCGGATATTGATGGCCGTAATCCCAACTTCCGCCTCGTCGTGTCCAGCCTCGAACTTTCCCTCCCGGTACCGCAGAACCTTCGTGTTCTGCAACAGAATCCACAGGTTGCCTTCCCGATCTGTCTTCAGCGCGCGAACCGCACCGATCGGCATTGCCGTTGGGCTGGCCTGTGGGAAGCTACGGAACGTCAGGCCGTCAAATCGGCTTAGACCTTTGTCTGTCCCGATCCACAAATATCCGTCATGCGTCTGTGCTAACGCCAGGACGGTTCCGCCGGGGAAACCTCGCTCGATTCCCCACCTCTCCCGCATATATTGAGCCAGCGTCCGCGTTGGACTCA
The DNA here is from genome assembly GCA_035499255.1 of Dongiaceae bacterium. GTDB lineage: Bacteria > Acidobacteriota > Terriglobia > Acidiferrales > UBA7541 > Acidiferrum. The sequence continues at coordinate 42,726 of DATJZF010000065.1, forward strand.
GCGCCCGCAATTGCGCTACAAGGCAGAACAGCGCAAAGAATGCCACGATGCAGCAGAGGCAATTTCGCTGCGTATCAGGGGAGATACTCGAATTTCTCAATGACCACCTCTGCCCCTTTTTGCAGTGGACTGTTATCGCTCGCAACGAAATACAGCATCAGTTCCAGAAACTCTTGTCCCGGAGTCGGAATTCCCGCCGTGAAAATATGCTCATAGACTGGTTTTGTCGTCGCATTGGCCGAGGGGCCTCGAACCGTCTTGAACGTCGCTCGCGAGGGCTCCCACACCAACGTGTGCGTCACCGGTCCGGACGGTGCCTGAAACTGCACGACATTTCCGGGAATGTAGAAAGGTTGAACGCCAAACTGAACATTGTTCTTGCTCGCTGGATCGCCCCAATGCCCCATCTCCACATCCATCTCGCGGTAATGCTGGTCACCGCCCGACTCGTCGAATGTGTGCATGCTGAGAACTACTGCGGGTTCCAAGTGGGAAGTGTCGCGCACCACTACCCGGTAAGTCCCATATCCCAGGCTGCGCCCCAGAATGACATGGGCGCACGTCCACCCTTTGGGCTTCTTGATGATGCGCATGTGCATTGCTCCGTTGGCGTCGGTCCACACATTATCGGCATCGTACAGATTGTTTAGCCCCCCCCGAATGGCCGAGACTGTTTGAATGTTCCAATCGTACCCGCTGAATCGGAGAGGTTCGGTCGGATGGGGAGGCAACGAGCCAACGCCCTTGACAATGTTCACCAACGCGACCCCACCCCCTTGCGTCGGTCGCTGATCCATTGTTGGCGGCGGGTGGAAGCTGGGGTCAACTAACAACGCCGCATATTCGTAGCCGAGGTGAGTCTCTGTGCTCCAACTAGAGTCTGGCTGAATCGGAATGTACGGTTGGTCTGGCCACGGTTGCACCCACCAAGGTCCGCTCTTGGCATAGATAACAATTTTCTGTCCAGGACCGGCCCCGATCACCTTGCCAGAGATGGAATCCGTTCTTTCGCGTCCACCTTGAGCAGCCGGTGGAATCTTGTCGAATTGAATCGAGGGTTGATTACCGCTTTGCCGGGAACGGCAACCACCTAAGGCTTGGGCCGCGATGCACACCAGCGCCGTTCCAGTGACTGCGGCACTAACCAGCCGACATCCTCTCCGGCGATGGTTATGGGAGGTATTCGAATTTCTCAACGATGACCTCGGCGCCTTTTTCCATGGGATTCTTCTCGCTGGCCACTACATACAGAATTAACTGAAACGTTTCAGTACCCGAGGAAGGAACGCCCGATGTGAAAATGTGCTCCGCTACCACCGGTGCGGCTGTATTCCTTGTTGAGCCGCGTAGCGTCTTGAAACTAATCTTTCCGGGCTCCCAGCGAAAAAAGTGTGTCAGTGTGCCCTGCGGTTCTGCGAAGGCAAACATATTCCCTGGCATGTAAAACGGTTGAACAGCATATCTCGCATTGGTCTTGTTCGCCGCGTCGCCCCAGCGGCTGACCTCCACATCCATCTCACGGTAGTGCTGGTCTCCTCCCCAATCATCGAAAGTGTTCAAGCTGAGAACTGCTGCGGGTTCCAGATTGGATGTGTCGCGAAGTGTCACTACGTACGTTCCGTATCCCAGACTGCGCGTCAATTTCATTTCTGTGCAAGACCATTTGTCGCCGTTCTTCTTGATCCGCATGTGCAGTGCACCACCCGCATCCGTCCAGGCGTTGTCTCCGTCGTAGAGGTTGTTCATGCCGCCGCGATCGCTCGAAATTTTCCGTACCAGCCAGTCATATCCGCTGAAATGGACGGTATCGTATTGCGTTGAAAGCGACCCCACGCCTTTCGCGATCGACACCGCCGCGATCGCTCCGCCCGCACTCGGCGCGACATCGAGCGTCGGCGCGGCTCGGTATTCCGGGTTCACCAAGGCCGCCGCATATTCCCATCCCAGATGCGTCATGGTGCTCCAGGTCGAGTCAGCTTTAACCGTTATGTAAGGTTGGTCCGGCCATGGCTGAACCCACCAGGGGCCGCTCCTGGCATAGACCACGATTCTTTGCCCAGGGCGCGCACCGCTCACGCGGCCTGAAATAGTGTCCGTCCTTTCCCGCCCGCCCTGCGCTGCCGGCGGGATTTTTGTGAATTCAATTGTGGGTTGCTGATTTTTCTCTTGCGAGTGACAACCGCCGAGCATCACCAATAGCACAAGCTGGAACGTTTGTGCCACAAGACGCGCCACCGGGATGTTGGAGTTCCCCCATGGAGAACCCGGACATTCACTTTGTTTACTGAAGAGAGGGGAGCGAGCCATCTCTTTCCTTGCGGTACATTCCTTCCGTCGCGAAACCAGTCCGCACCGCAGAACTCGTTCGGAATCCACCTATAGTACCTTCCAGCTACTGCATTTGTCACACGCAAGCCGGTCTGGCAGCCGAATAAGGAGTTCTGGGATAAACACCGAATGGCTATGGACTTCGGGCACTTGGCCGAAGAGTTAGCTTAACGTCTCTTGTCGAGAATTCAACCTTCCGCCGCTGTTGATTGGTTGCTCCCGCGGTTCCACAACGCTTTCGATAGCTCGGACTACCAGGCCAGGATCGTTCTGCATGATCCAGTGGTTGCTTTCCGACACGAGGATGTTTTCCGCGTAAGGCAAAGCGCGGGTGATGGCGGAGTGCGCGTCGCGACGCCGTGCCGAGGCGCTGTTTGCAGTGAGAATCACGACCCTTTTGTCACTGAATTGACCGAATTTGCCGACCTGTTGCGCGCTGACAGGCAGATTCTCCAGCTGGCTCGCAATGGTCATCGCGAATTTTGGCTGCACCCAGAAAACAGCCGCCATCTTTCTTTCCTCGGGAGGGAGGGCGAAGAACCATGGGCTGGAGACCGTCCCTGCGTTGGCGGGAGTTCCGCTGCTGATAACGCGCACAAGCCGTCCAGCAACTTTCTTCAGAGGCGAATTCAGAAGAGCGGCTACAAATCGGATTACTCCAAGTCGCGCCAGGAATGCCGCCCGCCGGCACACTTGTGCTCCAATCCGAGAATTCCTGGCATCCTGGGCCGTCGGAGGATCCCATTCGACTGGTGCCACCGCATCGATCAATACCATGCCAAGAACCTCGTTGGGAAAGCGCGCGGCAAACAGAGGCATAGTCAGTCCGCCGAAGGAGTGTCCCACTAATATATACGGAGGGGCGATAGAGGCTCTTTCCAAGGCCACGTGGAGCTCCTCAACAATTCGCGCTGCGGTTCTGGGCATCGGTCCCAGGTCACTCCAACCGAGACCCGCCCGGTCATAGCTCACCACGCGAAAGGATTTTTCCAAGACACGCTGCAGCTCCGACCAGCTCAACAGAGTCGACATGAGTCCAGCTTCCAAAACGATCGTTGGACCACCGTTTCCAGTTTCGTACAGATGCAAACGATGCGTGCCGAGATCGACCATCCGCCCGGGAGGTGGATACTTTTTCAGGTCTCGCCGCGTACCCACCAGCCGATAGACGCTGCCGAGACCGACGCAGAGTGCGAGCAGGCAAAAAATCCATTCGAGAATCTGAATCAAAGTGTGACTCCGGGAGCGCAATTACTTGTGCGTTGGATGCTTCCGACCTGCAGCTGGCTATGTATGCTCCGAGCCACGTCAACGGCCAGCTCGACGCAGTCTCCGATGGATCGGCCGCGTATGTAGTTGCCAGCGAGATACAGATTGCGGACAGCGAACGCGGCTTCCTTCAGGGTGTTCACCGTTCTCCAATGGCCCACATTGTATTGGGGCAACGCTCGTGAATTCGTCCACACTTCTCGATCTGTAGGTTCACCCTTGATTCCGAGGACCATCGCGTTTTCTGCTTCTACCTCAGCCGCGAAAGGCTGATCGTTCTCGCCCGAACTCTCACTTGCCTCGATCCGAGAGAAACTGGTGATCAAGACTTTGTCCGTCTGCGCTCTCCGCGGAAATAGCGAGGAGTTCCAAAACGTGCAGATCGTTCGCAATCCCGCCTTACGCGGCACCATAAAACCAAATCCATCCAGCGGATTTCTCACCTGTTGGCGGTCATACACGGCGCTCATTCCGTGGACCGGCGCGTATTCGATTGACCCGAGCGAAGAGGCAACCGCCGGTGCAGTCGGATACAAGATCCGCGCCGCTTCGTAAGCGGGCACACAAAGCACCAGATGTTCGGCGGCAACATTCTCGCCTTCCGATGTCCGGATTTGCCAACCGATATAATCTCGGTCTTCGTCACTGACGTGCTTTACGCTCTCAACAGCAACTCCGTAGCGGACCTCCTCGACAAGTTTTTCGGCAAGTCTTTCGGGCAGCCTTCCCATCCCATCACGGAAGGAGCCGAGAGAGGGAAGGGAATCGGTGACTTTCAGCGAGCCCGCTGCCTTGGCGGAACGCGACGGAGTCTGGTTCAAACTCTCGTTCTTCGCACGTTTTGAGGCTCTTGCCCGTAGCGCCCCACGTACCAGGCTGCCGTGATTTTTTTCCCAATCCACTAACGCTGGAAAAGCGCTTTGCATACCCATTCTGTACGCATCGCCAAAAAAGACCGTAGAAATCAGCGGATCAACCAGGTTCTCGAGAACCTCGGTTCCGAACTTGCGCTGCACGAACGCGGCCAGCGATTCCTCCTCCTGAGGAGGACTGGTGTTCCCGAACACTTCAGCGAGAATCCGCAGCTTGGAGGAAGCGCGGAGCAATTTAGTTGTGAGCAATCCACCGGGAGAGAACGGCGCCGAATGCAGGTGCCCACCCTCAAGAATGTAGCGTTTTGCTTTTGGGTCGCCGGGTATGAATTCCCGCTCCAGGTCCAGTGTCCGCACCAGCTCCCAAACGCTGGCCGGAAAGCGGGGGCACTGAGGCCCACCTTCAAACAGGCAGCCGTTTCGCCGGGTCGTCAGGATGACTCCTCCCGGACGCCCGCTAGCTTCCAGGACGAGAAAAGGGACCTCGAGTTGCTTCAAGCGAAAGGCGCAAGCCAAACCGGAGATCCCAGCACCCACGATGACGACTTTTTGTGTGTATCTCACCGCAAGCAAAACCTATCATAAGAGCATGGGAGCGCCGACAACGGTGCAACCAATCTCCTGCCGTTTACATAGATGTCGCCGATGCCAGCTGAGTCACTCCTAAGTTTTGTTCGAAATTATGCCGCGCGTGGTAGTGAAATCGCCGTAAGGCGGCGTCGCGGTTATCGCATGGAAACATGGTCGTACGGCGAAATCGCAGCCGATGCGAACCGCTTGGCACGCGAACTCGAACAGCGTGGAATCGGCAAAGGCGATGCGGCGGTACTGTGGGGCGAGAATTCGGCCGAGTGGATCGTGGCGTTTCTTGGGTGCCTGCTGCGTGGCGTGGTGGTCGTGCCGATCGATCACGCCTCGCCATCTGAGTTTGCCTGCCGGGTAGCCGGGGACGTGGGCTCGAAACTCATATTCCACTCACGTGGAAAATCCCATTATCCCGGCCCGCCCTCGATCGAATTGGAGGATCTGACCGCGACACTCGCCCGTCACGATGCCTCGCCATACAAATCTCCGCAACTCACGCGGCAAGATACCCTGGAGATTATCTACACCTCGGGCACCACCGCCGAACCGCGTGGAGTTGTCATATCTCACGGAAACGTGCTCGCAAATATCGAGCGACTGGAAACCGAAATTCGAAAGTACGTCCATTATGAACGGCTGTTCCACCCGCTGCGTTTTCTCAACCTTCTTCCGCTCAGTCATGTCTTTGGGCAAATGCTCGGCGTGTTCATCCCCCAATTGCTTGGGGCCACAATCGTTTTTCTGGATTCGTTCAAGCCAAGCGATGTAGCGGCCACCATCCGAAAAGAACGAGTTTCAGTGATGGTCGCGGTACCGCGATTTCTGGAATCGTTGCAGCGAGAGATCGAGCGACACGAAGAACGCGAGGGACACCTCCAGGACTTTCAAAAGGAGATTGTTCACGCCGGCTCGGAGCATTTCCTGTGGCGATGGTGGCGTTTCCGGAGAATCCACGGGCGCTTCGGTTGGAAGTTCTGGGCCTTCATCTCCGGAGGAGCGACCCTTCCCGAAGGCACTGAAACCTTCTGGACGCGCCTCGGCTACGGTGTAATTCAAGGATACGGGATGACAGAGACAACTTCGTTGATCAGCCTCAATCACCCCTTCTCATCCACAAAGGGCTCGATTGGCAAAGTATTTCCTGGAATGGAGGTGCGCGTCGCGGAGAACGGAGAAATCCTGGTGCGGGGCGAAGGTGTAGCACGGGCGATCCGGCAAAGCGGTAAAACACAAACGCTCGTGGAAGGCGACGGATGGTTCCGTACCGGAGACGTGGCGCAAAAAGATGAGAGCGGCCACCTTTACTTCAAAGGGCGAAGCAAGAACGTCATTGTTACTGCCTCTGGCATGAATGTGCACCCCGAGGATCTGGAGAAAGCCCTGCGGGCGCAGCCCGGTGTGCGGGACTGTGTCGTGCTTGGCATCGACCGCGACGGCAACGCGGAACCCTGTGCCGTGCTGCTTCTGGACACCGGTTCAGCCGGCCCCGTATCACTCGTTGACGGGGCCAATCGATCCTTGGCCGACTACCAGAAAATTCGTAGCTGGTATGTATGGTCAGACCCTGATTTTCCGCGAACCCCAACGCAAAAGCCGGTTCTTCCGCGGATTCGGCAAATCGTCCAGAATGCAACAACTGACGGGCAGGAGACAGCCGGAAACGATGGGCTGAGGGCGCTGATCTCGCGGATCACTCATCGGTCAGTTCCGACTGTTTCACCGGACGCCTCGCTTGAAGCCGTTTTGCGCTTATCCTCACTCGAGCGCGTCGAGCTGGTGGGCGCGCTCGAAGAGCAGTATCAAATCGAACTGAGCGACGCTCAGTTTCAAAGCGTCAGCACTGTGGACCAGCTCCAGAAACTCTTGGTGGAGGGCGCTCCGTCGAAAGTCGAACATGCCTATCCCCGGTGGCCGCAACGCTGGTTCGTCAATTTGTTTCGCCTCTCCATTTATTACATGCTGGCTTGGCCTGCCACATACCTCCTCGCAGCGCCCCGTGTGGAAGGCCGAGAAAACCTCCGCAATCTCACCGGTCCGGTTTTGATTATTTCCAATCACGTGACTTATCTCGACATTGCGTGGATCCTTCCGGCGTTGCCGGCGCGCTTCCGAAACCGCCTGGCGATCGCAATGGGCGGGGAGAGACTTGCCCGAATGCGCCGTCCGGCCAAGGACCTGAGTCTATTCGCACGCTTTATGGAGCGACTCCGTTATGTGCTGGTCACCAGTCTGTTCAACGTCTTTCCATTACCTCAACGGTCCGGTTTTCTTCAGAGTTTTTATTTCGCGGGCGATCTCGCTGACCGCAAATGGAACATTCTGGTCTTTCCGGAAGGGCAGACAACAGACACCGGAGAAATGGTTCCGTTTCGCGCCGGGATCGGTTTGCTGGCAAAACAGCTGAACCTCTCTGTTGTTCCTATGTATATCGGCGGTCTGTTTGATTTGAAGCGGGAGGAGCGCATCGTCGCGAAGCCCGGCCACGTTCAAGTGGTTATTGGCTCGCCCGTTCGTATCGACACGACAAAGAATCCGGAGGAGATCGCGAGGGAACTGGAGCGTCGGGTGCGCGCGCTTCAATCGGCATGAAATTTGAACTTGCGGACGAAAGGCAAGCGGCGAATTGCGAGGAAAATAAGAACTAAAGCAAGCACCGCCGCGAGCGATTGCCATCTTTGATGCAACACGAATTCTTTCGCAGCCTCTCCGTAGCGCACACCCAAGTAACCTTCAATCAGGAAACGCATCGCGCGACCCGCGAGTGTGCCGAAAAGAAATGTCACGAACGGCACTTGAAATACTCCCTGTGCGATTACAAATGGCTTGAACGGAACAGGAAACGGCGCAACTGCCGGTAGAAATACGCAAGCAAGTGGGTGGTGCTCTGCAAACAGTCGGATCTTTTCAGGCGAACGGCTCTGGCGTTTGAGATAAAACGCCTCTCCGCTCTTTCTGGCTATCCAATAAATGCACGTGCAACCCCCTAGCGAACCTAAAGCGGCCATTGCGACATAAAACGGCATCCGAAGCGGATGCAGGCTCGAAAGCTCCAGTACCAAAAGGTCGGTTACGAGTGGCAGTGGAATGAATGAAGAATCGATAAACGACGAACACAAGATTCCGAGTCCGCCCCAAGCGGGCAAGGTGGTTTTCAGCCATGCGACGATGGACACGCTATCCGTCACAACATGAAGCCAGAAGACTTCGCGAAAAAAACCATCACAAAAAGGATTTCAGGCCAAATGAAGCCACTCGCCAATCCCAGGGTTTTTAGATGCATCGATCCAATCCAAGGGCGCACGCCTTCTGAAAATTTTCCTGCTGTCCCTGATGTATCTCTCTGCCTGCAATGCGTATCAAAGCCAAGTGTAGCCACGGGATCACTTCGTTGCGGTAATAGTCTTGCGGCGTCTTGAAGTGGCGCTGCCAGTCCGCCCTGGACCGAACGAAGGCCAATTTGTGCCCCGTTTCCAATAAGGTGAGGTCCAAATTCATGTCCACCGTCGAACAGCCACCTCTTCAGACTGTTCCAACATTGCCGACTCAGCCATTTCGACTGGATGTTCCATTGCACAGGTTGCTCCACCAAGCCGCACAGAGGCCTGCCCTCGATCCTGCCGAAGATATCGCGGCGCTTCCCGTCCCGGTTTTTCCTCAGCACCCAGAACTACTTCACGAGTTGGACACGGAAGATATCGCGGCTCATGATCATGTCCTGCAAACGGGTAAGAGGCAGTGGCCGGTTTCTCGAATTCTCCAGACGATGCGCGGGTGGATGGTGCCGTATTTCAAATCGCGCGTGTTGCCGGGCGACTTCCAACCGATCATTGCTTACCTGTTCACCGAATGGAAATGCAACCTGGATTGCCACTATTGCTGGTCTTATGACAATCGGGTAAGGGGCATGTCGGAAGACACGGCGCGTCGTGCGATTGACTGGCTCGAAGGCACTCCGTGCCGGGTCTTGGCCCCGACCGGCGGCGAGCCTCTACTTAGGCCCGACTTTGTGCACAAGGTGATTTATTACGCGGCAAAGAAAGATTTTTGGGTCTACTTGGCTACCAACGCCCGCTTGCTCCGGCCCGAGGTCACGGACCGACTCGCCGACGCCGGTATCGCCACCATCAATTTTGCAGTCGATACGATCAAAGAAAAACCCGGCTTGCCGAAGGCTTTCGAGCACGTGCGCTCCTACTTCGACTACCTGGTCAAGCGCCAATACCGCTACGGTTACACGCTTTTTTTCAACACCAACATCTGCCGCACCAACATTGAAGACGTCAAGCAGCTTGTCGAGATCGCTCATGACAATGGAATCTCCATCACGTTCCACGTGAATGAAGCGCCCATGATGGAGCAATCGCATTTCAAGCATTTGCATGAAAACGATACCTACATCCGGCCGGAAGATTTTTCGATGGTCGACGATCTGCTGGATTGGCTCATCGATAAGCAGCGCCAGGGCTACAAGATGGTCGATTCCATTCCCCGCCTTCAGAATATGAAGGGTTTCATGCGCGGAGTTGGCGAGCACTGGGGGTGCCGCGGCGGGCAGAACTGGCTGATTATCCGCACCGACGGTACCCTTGCGCCGTGCTTTCCGATGTACAACGCAACCTACGATTGGGGCACGATCGAGAATCAAAAGTTCGACCTCAAGCAATTAGCTGAGATGAAACAGGGCTGCGAACCTCACTGTTTCTCCACGCTGGGTTATAACGTGGCGTACTGTTACGACGTGTCTCGTGTCATGAAGTGGCTTTGGAAGCAAGCGCGCCATGGATTCCAGGGCGTAACTGGCAGCTTCGAATAATTCGGTCCTTTTGCTATATCTGCTGAGACCGGGACACCTGCCCGCGCATCCAACAAATGCACAAGAGTGTCATAACACAAGTCTGAGTACGGCCATGGACGTCAAGAACAGTTGCTTGCAATCTTTTGCTGGAAAGCTCACGTTGGTGAGCTTGTTTTTCATCCTTTGCAGTTCGTCCGCCGCGATCGGCCAAGCGATACCCGATCAGGCGCGTCAATCGCCCCAGGCGCAACCGGCACTGCCGAGCGAACCGACTCCGCAAGGCAATGGCAAAATTACCGGGACAGTATCTGATCAATCCGGTGTGCATATCACCGGTGCGATCGTTAAGCTCACTCGCGATGGAGAGTCCGCTGCGTCGGAGGTCACAACGGACGAAGACGGAAAGTTTTATTTTTTCAACCTCGCGCCCGGTTCTTTCAAGCTCACGTTTTCGTCCGCTGGTCTTGCTCCGCAGGAGGTGAGCGGTTCGCTAAGTCCAGGCGAGTCTTACGTCACTCCTGCGATCACAATGGCTATTGCGACGCAGGTGACGGAAGTCCAGGTCACTCTCACACCAGACCAGATCGCGACAGAAGAGATCAAAGAACAAGAGAAGCAGCGCGTCTTGGGCTTCATTCCCAATTTCTGGGTAAGCTACAGTCCCAATCCTGCTCCGCTGAGGCCCAAACACAAGTTTGAACTCGCGTGGAAGTCGACTACGGATCCGGTTACGTTGGCAGCCGTGGCCATGGTCGCCGGATTTGCGCAGGCTGGCGATCGTTGGGGCGCCTACGGCCAGGGTGCGGAGGGCTATGCGAAGCGCTTTGGCGCGACCTATGCTGACATGGCGGTCGGTACTTATCTTGGAGGGGCTATCCTGCCTTCTCTCCTAAAGCAAGATCCACGTTACTTCTACAAGGGGACCGGAACGAAACGTTCGCGCCTTTTCTATGCCCTGGGCAGCGTCGTGATCTGCAAGGGCGACAATGGCCGCTGGCAACCTAACTATTCCACGATTTTAGGCAACATGGCTGCCGGTGGAATTTCGAACCTGTACTATCCCGCGCAAGATCGCAACGCCGCGGGTGTTGTCATTGGAACCGCGCTGATTCGCATGGGTGAAATCGCCGTAGCGAATGTGTTCCAGGAATTTTTGATTCCCAAGCTGACGCCGAACCTTCGAACGCGTGCGCCATCTCAACCCTGAGCCACACGACACACCCAAATTCATAGTGAGGACCGCCGCCTCATCATCGGGCGCGGGCTCTATATTCGACCAAGTAGCAGCAATACAACTAGAATGACCAGAACCAGCCCCAAGCCACCACTTGGGTAATATCCCCAACTCCGGCTGTACGGCCATGTTGGCAGCACTCCCAACGCGATCAGAAGCAAAATCACCAAAAGAATGGTTATCACGGTGTCGTTGTTGGCCCGACCAAGCTTTTAGCGAAAAGTATCGGGAAGAGTTCGAAAGATCGGGCTCATAACCTCCAAGCGTATTTGGAACGCAAGCGCTCCTTCTAGCAATAAAGGCAAATCCTTAGAGTACAGGGGAGCAAGATAGATCCTTCCTGCAGCTTTCGGGAGATTTCCAGCAAAACCTCTAAGGCCATTCCCCTAAGGTGTTAATGCGTGCCACGGATTGGAAATTCACACCCGCGGCATCACACTGCGCAATGATCTCCCTGCCCAATTGACTGGAAAAAATCCGCGCGCAGCGCGAAGGAGAAAACCAATAATCATGAGACTGAATTTGCTTTCCGGCACTCTTCTTTCGGTCCTCGCTCTGTCAGGTTGCTCGAATGAGGTTCAAAAGTCGCCCGACGTCACCAGCGACATCCGCAAATCTCTTGACCAAGCGGGACTCAAAGACGTGAGTGTCAATCAGGACCGCGATAAGGGCGTCGTAACTCTCGGCGGCACCACGAAGACCGACGACCAGAAGTCACAGGCCGAGTCGATCGCGCGCTCGATCGCCACCACTCAGGTGGTTGCCGATCAGATCGCGGTACGCCCCTCCGGCGACGAAAGCGTTGCCAAGAAGGTTGATTCAGATTTGGACAAAGGGATCGAGAAGAACCTCGACGCTATTTTGGTACGCCACAAGCTGGACCACAATGTGAAATATGATGTGAAAAATGGGGTGATCACGCTCAAAGGTAAGGTCGACTCCGAATCGCGCAGGTCTGCTGTAGAAAAGATGGCCTCTGGCGTTCCAAACGTGAAGCAAGTGGTGAATGAACTGGAAGTGCGAAATCGCAAGGCGACCTCTTCATCGTCTTCCGATTAAACGTTTGGTCGAGTCGGCTCTGCATCTCCAAACTGGAGGTACATCGACATGGAACTGACCAACCACTTCGCACACGTTTTCCTTTTCCGCTGCCTCGCATGTGGGGGTCCCCTGTCCTCCACATGCATCAGTGCCCTCCAAAATCTCGAGCAAGCCGATGCACATCGGTTTGAGGCGTACTGTCACTGTGGTTGGAACGGCGCCTTCACGGGATTGGTGGCCGTAAAGCACTGGGTCGAACCTTGGGAAAAACCCTTACAGAATGAACACTCGAACATCTGCGACGGGGAAGCCTTGGGGTAACGAGTTCTCGAGTTGAAATATCGATTTTCTGGAATTGAATCTTGACATTCATCGAGCAACACACAAGACTCTCCGGATGCAAACGGGCGCCGCGCCTGAAATCCATACCGGAGCGAGAGAATGTCTGTTCAGATTCTGGTGGCGGATGATCACGAAGTGGTGCATCAAGGCATCTCCCTGATCCTTCAAGCACGGCCGGAATGGCACATCTGTGGTCGCGCTGCCAATGGCGAGGAAGCGGTAAAGATGGCACTCGAGCTCAAGCCCGACGCCATCATCATGGACGTCACCATGCCGGTGATGAACGGACTGGAAGCCACTCGCAAGATCTCCAAATTTCCCGACGCCTTGCCGGTTGTCGTCTTCACTATGCACGAATCTCCGGGTTTGGCGGAATCCGTGCAGGCTGCGGGCGGGCGGGGTTTGGTCTTGAAATCCCGTGCTGCACAAGATTTGATTGAAGCTCTTGACCGCGTGCTGGGTGGCGGTACCTATTTCAAATCTGACGGTAGAGATAGCGAAGCCCTTCCCAACAAAGGGCCCGACCAGGGTGGTCCTCTCAGGTGCCAACTAATTGATTTGATGGTTTCTGTGCTCCACTGGCTTAGCGTTCGCCCTGTTCCTTCTTGCCGGTCCATCGCAACCTAGGGTTTCTCTGCAGACGTATATCCGTGTTCGAGCCGATGGTAGTCCAGGCTGAAAACGCCGACACTTCCTACCGCATTCTACGTCGAAGCCCCTTCACGTTGAATCGCACACCACCACGGGAGAGCTTTCTCATGTTAAAGGCGACGGCGGCATCGAATTCGAAGAAGTTGATCGTGTTTGAAAGAATTCTGCAGACGAAAGGCGACGATTTACGCAAGCTCATAGCCCACCAACGGGAAGAGATGACACTCCCGAGGGATCCCGACGACGAAGGTGCAGCGGCGCAGTGGAGCGTCGACCGCGATCTCGCGATGATCAACCTCAATCGCGCCATCTTGACGCTCTCCGAAGTCGAAGCCGCCTTGCACAGTATCGAGGAGGGCGAATTCGGATTCTGCCGCCGTTGTGAGGAACCGATCTCGGATGCCCGTCTAAATGCTCTGCCTTGGACGCGTCTCTGCTTGGAGTGCGCCGGCGGCTGACATCCTAAGTCTCGATATTTCTGAAGTCTAGCTCACCGGAACGGGCCCTAAACCGTTTCACTGAGGCCATAAATACAGCGAAACCTGTAGTGGAACGAACACTCTTTCGTGCTATTACCTCAGGTTCATGTGCACGTTGGCCTCGAGGATTGTCCTGGTGTCTAGTCCGTCGTCAACGGCGACCGCGCTGTCTCCTCCTCTTACTTGCACCTGCGCAATCTCCAACGCCAAATTGTCCCACCTGGTTTTCGGATTATGACCTGGAGCAAAAGCATGAGGACCGCCACTCGCAAGACTCCACCTTCCGGTGGACCGCCACCTCCCGAGGCACCTGGAAATAACGGGGCGGCTCACACGATCGGAGACACTAACGAATTTGACGCCGCTGTTGTCTTGATGGCCCTCAGCAGCATGCGTAACGGAGACTTTTCTGTTCGGCTTCCCGGCTCGTGGACTGGGTTGGGTGGAAAGATTGCCGATACGTTCAACGACATCGTCGCCGCAAACCAGCAGATGGCGCAGGAACTTCGCCGCGTTGGCCAGGTCGTAGGTAAGGAAGGGCGCACGCGCGAACGGACTCGTTTCAACGAGTCGCGCGGTGCCTGGGGCGAGATGGAGAATTCCGTTAACACGCTGATCGAAGACCTGTTGCGACCCACTGCGGAAGTGACACGCGCTATCGCCGCAGTAGCGCAGGGAAACTTGGCCCAGACCGTTCGGCTCGACGTGGATGGCCGCCCCTTGGAAGGCGAGTTCCTTCGCTCCGCCACCATCGTCAACACCATGATTCAGCAGTTGGGTGTGTTCACTTCGGAAGTTACGCGCGTGGCGCGCGAAGTTGGTACCGAAGGCAAACTCGGCGGGCAAGCCCAAGTCCCCGGCGTGGCAGGCACCTGGAAAGATTTGACCGTCTCCGTAAACTCCATGGCCAGCAACCTTACGGGTCAGGTGAGAAATATTGCGGAAGTTGCTACCGCCGTTGCCAGCGGCGACCTCTCGTTGAAGATCACCGTCGACGTTCGTGGCGAGATCCTGCAATTGAAGGAAGCCATCAATACGATGGTGGACCAGTTGCGTTCTTTCGCATCGGAAGTCACGCGCGTGGCTCGCGAAGTCGGCACTGACGGAAAACTGGGCGGCCAAGCGGTGGTACCCGGCGTAGCAGGAACTTGGAAAGACTTGACGGACTCCGTGAACGCAATGGCCGGAAATTTGACGGGCCAGGTGCGAAACATCGCGGAAGTCACAACCGCTGTGGCGCGCGGCGATCTTTCCCGCAAGATCACCGTGGACGTGAAGGGCGAAATTCTCGAGTTGAAGAACACCATTAACACCATGGTGGACCAGCTCAACGCGTTCGCCGGTGAAGTCACCCGCGTGGCGCGCGAAGTAGGAACCGAAGGCAAACTTGGCGGCCAAGCTGTGGTGCCCGGCGTCGGCGGCACCTGGAAAGACCTTACGGATAACGTGAATTTCATGGCCGGCAACCTCACGGCTCAGGTCCGCAACATCGCGGAAGTCACGACGGCTGTCGCCGGTGGCGACTTGTCGCGCAAAATCACCGTCGACGTGAAGGGCGAAATTCTCGAACTGAAAAACACCATCAACACCATGGTGGACCAGCTGAACCGTTTCGCCGGTGAAGTCACGCGCGTGGCTCGCGAAGTCGGTACCGAAGGCCGTCTCGGCGGCCAGGCGAACGTGCCGGGTGTCGCTGGCACGTGGAAGGATTTGACCGACAACGTGAACTTCATGGCCGGCAACTTGACCGGCCAGGTCCGAAACATCGCCGAAGTTACCACCGCCGTAGCGCGCGGAGACCTATCACGCAAGATCACCGTGGACGTAAAGGGCGAAATTCTCGAGTTGAAGAACACCATTAACACCATGGTGGACCAGCTCAACGCCTTCGCCGGTGAAGTCACCCGCGTTGCCCGTGAAGTCGGCACTGACGGCAAACTCGGCGGCCAGGCGCAGGTGCCCGGCGTGGCCGGTACATGGAAAGATCTCACCGACAACGTAAATTTCATGGCCAGCAACCTTACTGGCCAGGTGAGAAACATTGCGGAAGTTGCTACCGCCGTGGCGCGCGGAGACTTGTCGCGCAAGATCACCGTCGACGTGAAGGGCGAAATTCTCGAACTCAAAGACACCATTAATACGATGGTGGACCAGCTTCGCTCCTTCGCATCGGAAGTCACGCGTGTGGCCCGCGAAGTGGGCACCGATGGAAAACTCGGCGGCCAGGCGCAGGTCCCCGGTGTCGCAGGCACGTGGAAAGACTTGACCGATTCCGTGAATTCCATGGCCAGCAACCTCACTGGCCAGGTGCGTAACATCGCCGAGGTTTCCACCGCGATTGCCAGTGGCGACCTGTCCAAGAAGATCACCGTGAACGTCAGCGGCGAAATCTTGCTGCTGAAAGACACCATCAACACGATGGTGGACCAGCTCAACGCCTTCGCCGGTGAAGTCACACGCGTGGCTCGCGAAGTCGGTACCGAAGGTCGTCTTGGCGGTCAGGCAAAAGTGCCCGGTGTCGCGGGGACCTGGAAAGACCTGACGGACTCCGTGAACTCGATGGCTGGCAACCTGACCGGCCAGGTTCGCAACATTGCCGAAGTTACCACCGCCGTAGCGCGCGGAGACCTCTCCCGCAAAATCACTGTCGACGTGAAGGGCGAAATTCTCGAACTCAAGAACACCATCAATACGATGGTGGACCAGCTCAACGCGTTTGCCGGCGAAGTTACCCGCGTCGCCCGTGAAGTCGGCACCGACGGCAAACTCGGCGGCCAGGCGCAGGTCCCCGGTGTCGGTGGCATCTGGAAAGACCTGACCGACAACGTGAACTTCATGGCCAGCAACCTGACGGGCCAGGTTCGTAACATTGCCGAGGTCGCGACCGCCATTGCCACTGGCGATCTTTCTAAGAAAATCACCGTCGATGTGCGCGGCGAAATCCTGCAGTTGAAGGAAACGCTGAACACCATGGTCGAGCAGTTGCGTTCTTTCGCCGCAGAAGTTACCCGCGTGGCGCGCGAAGTCGGCAGTGAAGGCCGCCTCGGTGGTCAGGCCAACGTGCCGGGTGTCGCGGGCACGTGGAAGGACCTCACGGATTCCGTCAACGCCATGGCCGGAAACCTTACGGCTCAGGTTCGCAACATCGCCGAAGTCACCACGGCCGTTGCGCGAGGCGACTTGTCACGCAAAATCACCGTGGACGTAAAGGGCGAAATTCTCGAGTTGAAGAACACCATCAATACGATGGTGGACCAGCTCAACGCTTTCGCCGCGGAAGTGACGCGGGTCGCTCGTGAAGTTGGCACCGAGGGCAAACTCGGTGGCCAGGCGCAGGTGCCTGGCGTGGCAGGGACTTGGAAAGACTTGACCGACAACGTAAACGTGATGGCTGCCAACCTCACCGAGCAGGTGCGCGGCATCGTGAAAGTCGTTACCGCCGTAGCCAACGGCGAACTCACCCAGAAACTCGCCGTGAACGCCAAGGGTGAAGTCGCCGCATTGGCAGATACGATCAACAATATGACCGACACGCTGGCAACCTTCGCCGACCAGGTCACCACAGTGGCCCGCGAAGTCGGCGTGGAAGGCCGTCTTGGTGGGCAGGCCAACGTCCCCGGCGCCGCGGGAACCTGGAAGGACCTCACCGGTAACGTGAACCTGCTCGCAGACAACCTGACCAACCAGGTTCGCGCCATCGCCGAAGTCGCGACCGCCGTCACCAAGGGCGACTTGACGCGCTCGATTCAGGTGGAAGCTCGCGGCGAAGTCGCCGACCTGAAAGACAACCTCAACACCATGATCGACAACTTGCGCTTGACCACCGAGCGCAACACCGAGCAGGACTGGCTCAAGACCAACCTCGCACGATTCACCGGCATGTTGCAGGGACAGCGCGACCTCGTCACCGTAGGCCGCATGCTTCTCTCCGAGCTGGCCCCGCTCGTCAGTGCTCAACAGGGCGTTATCTACAGGATGGAGACCGAGGAAGCCGCGGGCATGGTACTACTCTCGGCCTTTGCAGACGACACCCAGGAAGGGCATCGCGGGCGGCTTGCCCTTGGTGAAGGTTTGATCGGGCAGTGCGCTATAGAAAAGCGCAGAATGCTGATTGCCGACCTGCCCGAGCACACCGCACCTGTGCGGTCTGGTTTGTTCACAGCCGTTCCCAGAAATGTGATCGTGCTGCCCATTCTGTTCGAAGATCACGTTAAAGCAGTCATTGAGCTCGCCTCCCTCAGCAAATTCACCGCTTCGCACCTGGCTTTTCTTGATCAGCTCACCGCCAGTATCGGTATCGTGCTCAACTCCATTGAAGCCACCATGCAGACCGAGGGCCTGTTGAAGCAGTCGCAGCAGTTGGCCACTGAGTTGCAAACGCAGCAAAAAGAGCTACAACAGACCAACGAGCAACTCGCGCAAAAGGCGCAGCAGTTGGCCGAGCAGAACGTTGAAGTCGAACGCAAGAACCAGGAAATTGAGCAGGCTCGCCGCGCATTGGAAGAAAAAGCCAAGGAACTCGCGCTCACCTCCAAGTACAAATCCGAGTTCCTGGCGAACATGTCACACGAGCTGCGCACTCCGCTCAACAGTATCTTGGTTCTCGGCCAGCAACTCTCTGATAACCCCGACAACAATCTCACGCCCAAGCAGGTCGAGTTCGCTCGTACCATTCACGGCGCCGGCACGGACCTGCTGAACCTCATCAGCGACATTCTCGATCTTTCGAAGATCGAATCGGGTACAGTGTCCGTCGAAGCCGAAGAGGTATTCTTCGCCAGCCTGCTCGATATGGTCGCGCGACCCTTCCGCCATGAGGCCGAGCGGAAGCATCTATCCTTCGAAGTTCATAGCGATGCTCACCTCGGTCGAAGTCTGATTACAGACTCCAAGCGTTTGCAGCAGGTGCTCAAGAACTTGCTTTCCAATGCTTTTAAGTTCACCGAACAGGGAGGCGTGCGCCTGTCCGTTTCGGCCGCAACTGGCGGTTGGAGCGAATCGCATCCCATTCTCAGCAACTCCGCGTCCGTGATCGCCTTCGAGGTCACTGATAGCGGTATCGGTATTCCGCTCGAAAAGCAGCGCATCATCTTCGAAGCGTTCCAGCAAGCCGACGCAGGCACCAGCCGCAAGTATGGAGGCACGGGCCTCGGGCTGGCGATTAGCCGCGAGCTTGCCAGCTTACTCGGCGGTGAAATCCAGTTGCGCAGCGCCCCCGAAAAGGGCAGCGTCTTCACTTTGTACTTGCCTCAGACTTATGCTGGCGCATCTGCCGCGGCGCCTGTCACAGAAACACGCGCATCGTCATCCGGCCTTCCGATGCAGTTGACGCGCAGTGCCAGTTCCGAGCCGGTGATCAGGATTGAAGACGACCGCGAGAATCTTCAACCTGAAGATTCGGTGTTGCTGATCATCGAAGATGACCCGCATTACGCCCGGATCGTCTGCGATTTGGCTCGAGACAAGGGCTTCAAAGTGCTGCTCGCAACTCGCGGTGCAGAAGGCCTGGCACTCGCCCGGGAATACCGCCCGACCGCGGTCTCACTCGATGTATTTCTTCCCGATATGCTCGGCTGGACAATTCTGAATCACTTGAAACAGGATCCCGCCATCCGCCATATTCCCGTTCAGATGCTGACTCTCGACGAAGATCGTCACCACGGCCTGGCCCGCGGCGCATTTTCCTTTGTCACAAAACCCACTTCGCCCGAGGGCTTGGATTCGGCACTCGATCGCATCAAGCAGTTTGCCGCTCCTCGGCGCAAGCGCTTGCTCGTCGTCGAAGACAATCCCGCTGAGCAGCTCAGTATTCGCGAACTGCTCGAGCATGAAGATATCGATGTCACGGTCGTCTCCACCGGCAGTGAGGCACTGACGATCGTTAAGGACTCGCAATTCGACTGCTTGGTTTTAGATCTTCGCCTGCCCGACATGACTGGCTTCGAAGTGCTCGAAAATTTGCGCGACTCCCTTGATTTAGGGGATTTGCCGGTAGTCGTCTTCACAGGCAAAGAGTTGTCGAGCGAAGAGGACACGCAACTCCATTCCTTGGCGCGCAGTGTTGTCGTGAAAGGTGTCGAGTCTCCCGAACGTTTGTTGGATGAAACGGCGCTTTTCTTACATCGCGTAGTTGGCGACCTTCCCATCGAAAAGCAACGCATGCTCGATCGCTTGCACCGTTCCGATGAAGCTCTAGTCGGCAAGAAAGTGCTCGTCGTCGATGATGACGTCCGTAACATTTTTGCCCTTAGCAGCGTCCTTGAGCGGCGTGGCATGTCCGTTCTCACCGCTGGCACCGGCCGAGAGGCCATCGCCACCCTCGAATCCACTTCCGATGTGGCCATCGTTCTGATGGACATCATGATGCCTGAGATGGACGGCTACGAAACCATGCAGGTGATTCGGGGGAATGTTGCACTGCGCCGTTTGCCCATCATCGCCCTGACCGCCAAGGCCATGAAGGGCGACCGGGAAAAATGTTTAGAGGCCGGCGCTTCCGATTATTTGGCTAAGCCCGTGAATACGGAGCAGCTTCTTTCTGCGCTCAGAATTTGGCTGCACCGGTAACGAAACATGAACGACAACACCAGGGTTAACATTCTGATGGTCGACGATCAGCCCGCCAAGCTACTCAGCTACGAAGCCATTTTGAGTGACTTGGGCGAGAACTTGATCCAAGCGACTTCCGGCCGGGAAGCACTCGAACATTTGTTGAAAACCGACGTGGCGTTGGTCCTGATGGATGTCAGCATGCCTGAGCTCGACGGCTTTGAGCTTGCCGATATCATTCGTCAGCACCCTCGTTTCCAGCACACCGCCATCCTTTTCATTTCCGCCGTGCACCTCACCGATCTGGATCGCCTCAAGGGCTATCAGCTCGGCGCGGTCGATTACATCTCGGTGCCCGTTGTTCCTGAGCTCCTGAAAGCCAAGGTCAGCGTGTTTGCCGAACTGCATCGCAAGAGGCAACAACTCGAAGCGCTGAATCAGGAGCTGCGTGTTCTTTCCGGCCGCCTTTTGACTCTTCAAGATGACGAACGCCGCCGGTTTGCGCGGGAACTGCACGATGGCCTCGGTCAGGATCTGGTGGCCGTCAAGATGATTGTGGACGCAATGGGTGATCCCCATCTCTTCGAGACACGGGAACAATCCGCAGTGCAGGCCAGTCAGCTCATTGATCGGACCTTGAAACAGGTCCGCAGCATATCCCACCTTCTTCATCCGCCATTGCTCGATGAAGGAGGGCTTCATTCCGCACTTCGTTGTTATGTTGATGGGCTAGCCCAGCGAAGCGAAATACGAACATCTTTGCAGCTTCATCCTCCGGATTTCCCTCGGCTGCCTGCAGAGCTCGAGACCACGATTTTTCGGATCATTCAGGAAGCTCTCACCAACATTTTCCGGCATTCGGAAGCCCGCAACGCTTTGGTCTCGGTCTCCATGGAAAGAAATCAGGTGGTTATTTCCGTTCGCGACGACGGCAAAGGAGTATCCGACGAAATCGTTGGTCTCCGGCCGGGTAGCCTCGGTGTGGGCATTGGCGGCATGCGGCAGCGCGCCAAGGAATTTGGCGGTGAGCTGCGTATGCAAAATCTCCGTCCCGGTACGCTCGTCGAGGTGTTGGTTCCGCTATGGAGCGACGGAGCCCCGCCGAATGCCTCGCAGTATTCCGTGGTTGGCACGGTTTCTCTGCTGAAAAAACACGCTTGAAGGAATTCCAGCACTCAGAGAATTTGTCGCAACTGCTCCGCTAGCTGCCGGACTTCGGTCCGTTCAGTCTTAGTTAAGGCCTCGCAGTCCATTAAGAGGGCGTCAAGAGAACTGATCCTGGACGATTTCGGAAGCAATGCGTCCGGATTTCGGCTGACATAAGGCTGTCCTCGATGCACCGCCTCTACCGCTGCGATCAGGTCCCGCTCCGCGTCCGACTTGAGTACGAATCCGAGAATCCCTCTCGCCAAAATCTCTCGCAGAAGCGCCCGCGAGTAGTAACAGGTCAAGACTACGATCTCGGTGCCTGGTACCACGCGTTTAATTTGTTCTGCCGCTTCGAGCCCACCAATCCCCGGCATGCTTAAGTCCAAAATCGCTACGTCGGGACGCAGCTTTTTCGCTTGTTCCAGAGCTTGGTCCCCTGACACTGCTTCGGCGCAGATCTGCCAGTTCGTTTGCGTGCTGAGGATCGCTCGGAGTCCACACCGGACGACCGTGTGATCATCGGCTATGAGTATGCGCATGGGAAACCTCGCAGCCCGGAACGTGTCGCGTAGCAGTTTTTCCAGGTGTCACGGAATCGTGCCAACTTACGGTAGTGGCCCCGCGCCGCAGAATGAATCAAGTCCTTGCTGTATTTGCGCGATGGCCTTCTTTGACCGACGGAATCAACCCCTCCCTCGCATACATCGCCGACCCGATTCCAGGTCACCCGGTTATCTGGCGGAATAGCTTAATGAATCGACGCCAACAGAGGAATTGCCCGAGGTGTGGATGCGAACAATTGTGCCGTTCGCGTCGGCGCCAGCTCGAGAAAGTGTTTCTCCATCTTTTTGATTGGGTCCCCTACCGGTGCGCGGCCTGCGATCATCGATTCTACGGTCCGGCTGAGCCACGCATCATCCCACGCGATGAAGGTATGACCCGCCTGGTTTCCAATACTCATTTGATGCGCTGACAACGTCTACTTGTGGTGTTTGAAATACTCAACCTGCTTTAGCCGTTTCTCTGCCTCCCTCTTGGTCTTGTACGGGCCACCGAGGTTTTTCTTCCCGTTTTCAGACAACACTTTATATCCGCCGGCGACTTTCTTGATCATGATTGCCTCCGCCCCCATCGTTAGTCGGCAAAATGTGATTGTCGATACCGCGATCGCCTGATTTGCACCTTGTGATTGTTCTTGCGGGTAGTTCAAATCAGAAGTGAAAAACTACTTTTGAGTGCGCCGAGCTGTCGTTGCTTAACGGCAATTCTACACGTGCAACTGTTCCATTCCTTGCGGTGTCTACGAGCTTCGCCCCTTCGACGGAACTAATTTGCTTCGCATTCCACAGCGGAAGCTCATAGCTGGCTCCCGGCGTACCCGCAAATTCAAGAGTGAGAGTGTCGTGGTTTGGCGACCACGACTCGGTCAGCATCCGCAACCCACGGCTCTGTTCCCCGAGCGCCGGGAGCGCCAGATGGTACGCAATGCCGAATTCATTTTTCATTCGAATGTGAATGGTGTTACTTTTCCCGTTCAGCGTCGTGTGGATTGCGACGTGCTGGTCCTGAGGACTTGGCGATACGTGATATTCCCGCGGCTTGCCATTCAGATCGACGGACAAGACCTTTGCGCGGGCGCTAATCGCCGGCTCGTATTCCAGGTTGAACACCCCGTTCCCGCTCTGTGTGACCTCCAACGTCAGCTCACCAACCACCTTCTTCGTCCGCAGTTCTACCTGCGAGCCGCCAATTTCTACGTTTTTCAATGTGTACCAATCCCAATCGGCCGGCACATCTGGGCGGAACGTTAACTTATGCTGGCGTTCGTCCCGTTGCAGTCCGAACATCCCTCTCAGCATCGGAGATACAACCATCGCGGCCGACCAGATCTGGTGCGGAGAACTGGTCGAGAGCGGCTCGTAGTTTGTTCCGGAAAGCACTTCTGTTACGTGCCCCAACGAACCGTCAAACGCGAGCAGCGCATTCGAACGCAGGTTCGTGTATGCCGTTTGCGCGTGATGATAACGATATTCGCCCACCGAGGCCCAACCAGTGAAAAGGGGCCAGACCGAGCCGTAATGGTAGCCTTGCGAACTGTATTTCGCTGAACCCGATGAGATGATGCGCATGCCCCAATCCGTCTGGTGCTCCAGTTCGGCCAACTGGACAATCGTCTTGTTTACTTTGCTCTCGTCAAGCAATCCGAACCACATTGGTACAGTACCCAGAACGCTCAACTCGTCGACCACCTTACCCGTTGAATCAAGCGCGAACCCGTATCGATTTTTTTCTGCAATCCAGAACACGTCGTTGAGCTTGGCGCGTTGCTCCGCGAAAAGCTTCTTCAGTTCGTCGACCTTGTCGGACTGCCCGGCGCCTTCTGCCAAATCCGCCAAAGCTAGCAGCGCTTCCGCGCCTAGACCAGTTTGATAGAACTCCGTCTTCACAGGGAGCAAGGGGCCGCCCTCGACCCATCCATGCCCGATCCCCTCGTTTCTCGGAAATCCCTGCTGGTCCCACGTGGAGCGTAGAAACTCGTAGGCTTTCCAGATGCTGCCCCATTTCTCTTTGATGAAGGCAACGTCGCCGCTTTGCTGTAGGTAGTCCTGCATGGCGATAATGTACAGCGGTGTTGCGTCAGCTGATGCGAATCCATACGGGTAGTCTTTGAACCAATTGGCGTAACCCGCCGCTTGCGAAATCTCGTGAGGGATTTTTCCGTCTTCGCGCTGAAATTTACTCAGGAACCCAAGAGCCGTTTTTGTTGTTGCGAAATCGCCGCAGGTATTCAAAGCGAAAGACGTCCACAGTGAATCGCGTCCGAAAAACCAGGCAAATCCCGGGCGTTGGCTCCGACCTGAAGTTCGGTAACCAGCTATTAGCCCTGTGCCTAGATCCGGATTGCTAACCAGCCCCTGCATCACGCTGATTCGCGACCAGTCATAGGCCTGCTCTAGCTCGCGATCCGGAATTTCCACGTTCACGGTTCGGTTCAAGTAATCCCCGTAATACTCTGAGGACTCTCTGAGCAGCTCCGGATACGAGCTCAAAAGCTTCTGATACGTTTTCACCGCTTCTTCCCGGCCATTCGTCGAGCCGGAAAAGGCCACCACCTTTGTGTCCTTGCCTTTTGTTGTTGCGCCGAGCCGAAAGGACGAAAAGGGTGCTTCCGAATAGTTCGTCTGATACTCCTCGCGAAGGTTCGTGGCCGTTGGTGAGCCAATCATTCCCGCAAATCGCTTGCTCTCCTCCTCGAACACGAACCCGTGACCGTCGGCCATCCTTTCCATGTACGTTCCGCCGATGGCTGCCGGCCACTCCAGCTGAAAATCGCGAACAAACTCTACCTCGATCTCAAGCGGCTGCTCGGTATCCACATCCACCAAAATCACTCCGCCTCGTTCCTTCACTGGTGCGAATAATACTTCACGGGCTCGAAACGTATCGTTGGCATACAGGATCGAAGTCGACTCGGGCTTTACCTCTATGGACCGCGCTAGCGCTTCTCCCGGAATGTCACGCCCGCCTTCATGAAAAATCAGGTGCAAGTCCCGCATCAGCTTAAGGGGGTAGGCCCAAGCTTCCATTTTTCCGTCTTCATGTCCGAGGAACGCCGACTCTTGACCGGTCGCCGAAAGGAACTCCCAGGGACGTAGCGCGCGCGACAGGCGCATCGATTCGCGGGCAGGAGCAGCTTGTTCTCGCGTGACACTTGGAGCTGCCAGCGACGTCAGGATCAGGCAGCAACACAAATAGACTCGCTGCACCTTGTGCCTCCGCAATACAGCTTCTGCGACGCCTTAGCTGGTGGCCACCACCGGGTTTCGCAGTATTCCGAGTTTTTCGATCTCAATCTCTACCACATCACCGGGCTTCAGATAAATCGGCGGATTTCTAAACGCTCCCACGCCCTCCGGCGTGCCCGTTGCGATGATGTCGCCGGGCTCCAGCGTGATACTGGCCGAAATATGTGCGATGAGTTGGGGCACCTGAAAGATCATTTTCGAAGTATTCGAATCCTGAAGTGTCGTGCCATTCACTCGAGCTTGGATCGTCAATCCGTGCGGGTCTGGGATTTCGTCTTTCGTCGTCAGGTAAGGTCCCGTTGGGCAGAACGTATCGCACGATTTTCCTCGCACCCACTGTTTGTCGGAGAATTGCCAGGCCCGTGCCGACACATCATTCAGCGGCATATAACCGGCCACATACTCCAACGCCTTGGCCTCGGGAATCGCCTTCCCCTTTTTCCCGATCACCACCGCCATTTCCGCCTCGTAGTCGACCTGCGGATCGCCAACAGGAATTACGATTGGGTCCTCTGCAGCTGCAATGCTTGTCGGGAATTTGGCGAAAATCATCGGCGACTTTGGGGCTTCTTTAGCACCCGATTCAATTTGGTGATCGCGGTAGTTCAGGCCGATGGCAATGATTTTTCCGGGACGCGGCACCGGCGGCAGCAGGCGAATCCCCGCGGCGGCGACCACGCTTCCGTGCGGCAGTTCCTGAATAAGTCGTTGCGCTTCGTTCGCGGCAGTCTCGCCGCCCGCCAGAAACGAGATCATATCCGCGAAGGCATCCGAGGCGACTCCCAAATTGCGCGCCGCCGCTCGTAGGTCCACTAGTCCCTTATCACTCAATGCTCCCAGACGCGCCACCCCATTCGTTCCTGCAAAGCTGGCAACCCGCATTCTATTCTCCCGATCGAAAGTGAAGCCCGTGAGCGAATTCCTGACCCGCTATTCTGCCACCGCCCTCTCGCCAAGTCAGCCGAATTGTCTGTTTTGAAGCTCTTGCAACCGCCGCTTAATCATAAAGTAATTTGTCCAGGGTCAGGTCCCGAGCTATGCTAGATCCGTCCGGTAGACCGCAGTCTCGTCCGCGTTGTTGTCCGGCTCGACGAGTAATCAAGCCCGCCACGGCGAACACCGAATCAGGAGGACTTTGTGTCAGCGAATCAGGATCAGCTTATCGTCATTACCGGCGCGGGTGGATTCATCGGCGGCCATCTCGTTTCGACCTTCCGTTCTCACGGCCACAAGGCAATCCGCGCAGTGGATATCAAGCCGGTCAGCGATTGGTACCAGCGCTTCGATGACGTCGAAAACCTTTCGTTGGACCTGAATTCTCGCGAGAATTGCGAAACCGCTGCCCGTGGCGCCCACAGCATCTACAATCTCGCCGCTAACATGGGCGGCATGGGCTTCATCGAGAACAACAAAGCCCTTTGCATGTTGTCGGTGCTCATCAATACGCATATGCTCCAGGCGGCGATGAAATACGAAGTGCCGCGTTTCTTCTATTCCTCTTCTGCATGCGTTTACAATGCTGACAAGCAGAGAACCTTCGAGGCGCCCTCCCTGAAAGAAGAGGATGCCTATCCGGCGATGCCCGAGGACGGCTACGGCTGGGAAAAACTGTTCTCTGAGCGTATGTGCCGGCATTTCCGCGAGGATTTCGGAATTCGCACGCGAGTTGCCCGTTTTCACAATGTGTACGGGCCCTGGGGCACCTGGTTCGGAGGGCGCGAGAAGGCTCCCGCGGCGATCTGCCGCAAGGTCATTGAGGCGAAGGTGAAAGGGAAGCACGACATTGACATTTGGGGCAGCGGAGAACAAACGCGCAGCTTTATGTATATTGATGATTGCCTGAAGGGCATCGATCTGATTATGGAGTCGGATATCCTCGATCCCATCAATCTTGGCTCCAGCGAAGCAGTGACTATCAACCAACTCGTCGACATTACCGAAGAAATCGCGGGTATCAAACTGAAGCGTCATTACGACCTCACCGCGCCGAAAGGTGTAAATGGTCGAAACAGCGATAACACGCTGATCCAAAAGCTGCTCCACTGGGAACCCAGCACCTCGCTCCGCGCCGGCATGGAAAAGACTTACCGTTGGATCCACGACCAATACCTGGCACGCGAGCGCGGTGATGCCGGTGTTTTGCGCGAGGTTTACGTCGCTTCCCGCTGAGTTGTTGTCATAGTTCCAGCAAAGCTCTAGAATTGCTCCATTAGCAGTTCGATCACTACATCGGTGCGTTCTTTCCCTAGAGTGAGCGGGCCAAGCTTCGTGACTACAAACCTGTTTGGAAGATTGCCGGACGGCACTCCCGTTGAACTCTACACCCTGAAATCCGACACGCTGGAAGTGCAATTGATCGCTTTTGGCGCGGGGATTCTGTCGCTTCGCGTTCCGGATCGGAATGGACACCATGTAAATGTCGTTCTCAATTTCCCCGACCTCCGCGGATATGTTCGCAACCACGGCTCCAAGGCGCCTAACTTTTTTGGCAGCACGATCGGACGCTATGCCAATCGCATCGCTCATGGACGCTTTGCGCTGGATGGGAAAGAGTATTGCTTGGCAAAAAACGACGGTGAACACTCGCTTCACGGCGGACCGGGTGGCTTTTACAACGTTGTCTGGCAAGCGCACCCCCTCGCCGATGGCGTCAGCTTTCATTACGTGAGCCCGCATGGAGACGAGGGGTTTCCCGGCACGCTCGAAACCACTGTCCACTATTCACTTCTCGGCTCGCAACTGAAAATCGAGTATGCCGCAACGACCGACGCGCCTACCGTAGTGAATTTGACCAACCACGCGTACTTCAATCTCTCCGGCGAGGGCAACGGCTCGATCCTTAATCACGAATTGAAGCTGCATGCATCTCGGTTTACCCCGGCAGACGCGGGCGCGATTCCGACGGGAGAACTGCGCGCGGTTAGTGGCACGCCGATGGATTTTAGCCAATTCACTACGATTGGCTCTCGAATCAATGCCCACGATGAGCAACTACGTTTGGCCCGCGGCTACGATCACAATTTCATCCTTGACGGTCACGAACCTGCCTTGAAGCCGGCGGCCGAACTTTATGACCCTACCTCCGGTCGACTGCTCGAAATTTCAACTACGGAGCCCGCTGTCCAGTTCTACAGTGGCAATTTTCTGGATGGTTCCATTCGCGGTGCGTCAGGCGAGCCGTTTCACAAACACGCGGGACTATGTTTGGAAACGCAGCACTATCCTGACTCGCCGAACCATCCCGAGTTTCCGTCAACCGTTCTCCGCCCAGGCCATGTGTTTAGCTCCACAACGATTCTGAAGTGTGGAATTCGTTAAACTGGCCGGGGCCGTTGCCAAGGAAATCCATAAATAATGGAGCTCACTATGTCCAGTAAGCGAAAAATGACTATGGGTCTAATCGTTGGAAATCGCGGTTTCTTTCCGGACCATCTTGCCAAATCCGGCCGTGAAGAGATGATCCAGGTACTCCAGAAAGCCGGCTACGACGTTGTCGCTCTCACGCCTGAACAAAGCAAATATGGTGCTGTGGAAACACACGACGAAGCCAAGCGCTGTGCCGAACTGTTTCGCGCGAAGGCTGATGCGATCGACGGCGTCATTGTTACCCTGCCCAACTTCGGCGACGAACGCGCTATCGCCAACACTCTCCGTCTTGCGCGTCTCCACGTCCCGGTGCTGGTTCAGGCCACCCCTGACACTGCTGGAAAAATGCTGATTACTCATCGCCGCGACAGCTTTTGCGGGAAAATGTCTGCCTGCAACAACCTCAAGCAATATGGCATTCCTTACTCGCTCACCACCCTCCACACCGAGACTCCTGACTCCCCCGAATTTGCGAAAGATCTCGAGTGGTTTGCCGCCGTTTGCCGTATCGTGAAAGGCCTGCGCAATCTCCGCATCGGTGCTCTGGGTGCGCGCCCAACTGCGTTCAACACCGTCCGGTACAGTGAAAAATTGCTCGAAGCCAGCGGCATTTCCGTGGAAACGCTGGACCTTTCTGAAGTTCTCGGCCGCATCAGCCGCATGAAAGACGATCACCCACCTGCCGTGCAGAAACTGCAAGCGATTCAGAAATATGTCGCTACCTCCGGTATTCCCCAACCCGCGCTGTTGAAAATGGCCAAGCTTGGTGCCGTCGTTGACGAGTGGATGAAAGCCACGGACCTCCAAATCAGCGCCGTGCAGTGCTGGACTTCCCTGGAAGAGAATCTCGGTATCGTTCCCTGCACGCTTATGAGCATGATGAGCGATTCGTTGCTTTCTAGCGCCTGCGAAGTAGACGTGTGCGGTGTGCTTGCCATGCACGCCCTGCAACTTGCCTCCGAGACTCCTAGCGCGCTTCTCGATTGGAACAACAACTATGGCAACAATCCTGACAAGGCCGTCTGTTTCCATTGCAGCAATTTGCCCAAGCATTTTTTTCGCGACGTGAAAATGGACTATCAGGAAATCATCGCTGGCACCGTCGGCAAAGAGAACACCTTCGGCACCTGTGTCGGCCGCGTCAAGGCCGGACCTATGAGCTTTGCGCGTTTCTCCACCGACGACGCCTCCGGACGCATCCGTGGCTACTCAGGTAGCGGCCAGTTTACAGACGATCCGTTGGAGACTTTTGGCGGCGCGGGCGTCGTCGAAATTCCCGGTCTCCAAAAACTGCTGCACTACATTTGCGAAAATGGCTTCGAACATCACGTTGCCGCCAACTTCTCGACCGTTGCTCCCGCTATTCACGAGGCCGCCACGCGTTATCTTGGTTGGGAAATGTATGCGCACTCGGCCTAGCAAAGCTGCTCTCTGAGGAGCGTCGTATGTCCATCGTTGCCGGCGTCGATTTCGGCACTCTTAGTGTTCGCGTCACTCTTGTCGACACCAGTCGTGGCCGGCTCGGCTCCGGCATTTCCGAATATCCCTTGCATCGGAAAAAGGATGATCCGGACTATGCTACGCAAAGTCACGAGGATCATATGCGTGCCCTTGCCGAAGCGATGCACCGCGCACTCAATGCCGCGAACGTCGCGGGGGATCAAGTCGCCGCACTCGCCGTCGACACGACTGGCTCCAGCGTTATTCCCGTGGGTGAGGGTTTGACGCCCCTTAGTGAGTATTACCTCTGGTGCGATCACCGGGCCTGGCGGGAAGCGGCTCTGATCACCAAGACCGCTCACGATAAGAAGCTGGAAGTCATCGACTGGTGTGGCGGTACCTACTCGTCGGAGTGGGGTTTTTCCAAGCTTCTCCACTGGTTCCGCAACAATCCTGAAAAGCGATCGCAATTTGTCACCGCGTTCGAACATTGCGACCTGATTGCGGCGGTTCTCTGCGGTATTAGCGACCCCAAGCAAGCTCCCCGTTCTGTTTGCGCCATGGGCCACAAGTGGATGTGGAACCGTTCGCTCGGTGGTCTTCCTCCGGAAGATTTCCTGGCTGCTGTTGATCCTCTTCTTTCAGGCGTGCGCTCAAAGCTCACCGGCCGCTATGTCACGAGCGATCATCTCGCCGGTCAATTGCAGTCCGACCGAGCCAAGCACCTCGGGCTGCGCGCTGGCATTCCTATTCCGGTTGGCGCATTCGATGCGCATTGGGATGCTGTCGGCGCTGGTGCGCGCACCGGCGATGTTGTCAATGTTGTAGGAACATCCACTTGCATCATCGCTATGAGTGATGACACCCAGCTCGTTCCTGGCGTCTGTGGGGTTGTACCAGGTTCGGTTCATCCCCTGAAGACCGGTGTTGAGGCGGGTCTGTCCGCCACCGGGGACATCTTCGACGCGGTCGCTCGCCGTGCAGGGGCGTCCATCGCTGACCTTTCGGTCGGTTTGGACAATTACCGGCCTGGCCAGACTGGTCTGCTCCGTCTCACCTGGGATAACGGCGACCGCACCGTGCTGGTCAATCCCGAACTGGGTGGCGTGACGCTGGGATGGAACCTCACTCACTCAGCACAAGACGAACTCTTCGCCGCCATCGAAGGCACCGCTCTCCATACTCGGGTGATCTTCGAACGCATGCAGCAACACGGTGTTCCCATTGAACGCGTGATCAACGCCGGCGGGATTCCCCAGAAGAACGATGTACTGAATCGGGTCTATGCGAATGTATTGAATAAGCCCGTGCTTATTCCTCAGTCGGAAGTCACCAGTCTTGGCTCTGCTATTTTCGCTGCAATGGCTGCGGGAGCCTTCCCCTCCGTAGAAGCAGCTCAGAAGGCCCTTTGTCCCAGCTATCGCATCGTCGAACCCGATCCAGCCTCCGTCCGCATCTATGAGGAGCTTTACGGTATTTATCACGAACTATACTTTGCACTAGGCAGACGGGATGCCGCCCCAACGGCCTTGGGAGGCGTACTCCCTGCCCTTCGCCGAATCGCCGCCACTGCTCGAGGTGCCGCATGAAGCTCAAATCTCTACGCGAAGAAGTTCTCGATGCCAACCTGGAACTCGTCCGCCGAGGCCTCGTCCTGTACACCTTCGGCAACGCCTCCGGCATCTCGAGGGAAGAGGGCCTCATAGTCATCAAACCCAGCGGCGTGCCTTATGAAACCATGAAGCCCGAGGATCTCGTCGTAGTCGATCTGGAAGGCAAGGTTGTGGAAGGCGTGCTTCGTCCTAGCTCCGATCTGCCTACGCACCTCATCTTGTACGAGCATTTTCCGGCCATCGGCGGCGTGGCCCACACGCATTCCCGCGCAGCCACCTCATGGGCGCAGGCTCAGCAAGAAATTCCCTGCTTCGGTACCACGCACGCCGACTACTTTCACGGCCCGGTCCCTGTCACAAAACCTCTCACCGCCGCACAAGTCCGCAGCGATTATGAACGCAATACCGGGCTGGCGATCGTCCGCTGCCTGGCCAAGCGCGATCCCCTGCACACCCCCGCGGTTCTCGTTGCCGGACACGCTCCATTTTGCTGGGGTAGAAGCGCCGCAGACGCCGCCCACAACGCTGTGATTATCGAAGAAATTGCGGCATTGGCCCTCAACACCGTTTCGGCCAACCCTCGTGCTCGCGCGATTTCGAAGCACCTGCACCACAAGCACTTTTTCCGCAAACACGGATCCACAGCTTCTTACGGGCAAAAATAGAAGGTTGGCTGCAAGCAATTACGCGCTTTGCTCAAAGTTCTGTTCGTCCGACTGCAGCTCTTTGAGCACTTCCGTGAGCCAGTTGCTCAAAGCCGTCTCTAACTCTTCTTCCGTTCCCCATTCATAAAATGATGTGACCGTGTCGCCTCGTTCGTTGAGCCGGATGTGGCGGCAAGGGAATTGCGTTTCGCGCCGGTCCGATGGAACAAACTCCATCAGCGGGCATTCATGGCAAGGTTTTCGCTCTTCGTGGCCTTTGTAGTTGATGCAGGTTGGGGAATCCTCGAAGACGAAGTTGGGTCTCCATGGATAACGCGGCTGCCGGCGGTATCCGCCGCCCTGCAGGAACGTCAATTCCGCACGCAGGATCTGTGTGAGTTTTTGACGGCTTTCCATGTCTAAACCCCCACGCTACTTGTCCCATAGCAATTGCCAAAAGGGCAGTGATGAAAATCACATTCATCTGTGCGACGAATCACCTGCGCCCCGCCCCTCTCCCCTGTACAACATCACATAGATGGGTGATTTCCATGCTGACTGGCTGGCGCCGTAACGGCAACCGCTTCCAATTTGTTACCAAAACCGACGGGTCGCTCGCCGCGGACGCTGCCGGCGTCCGCGCCCCCTATGGCCTCGAGATTATCGAGAATTGCCTCTCCTGCCCTCATCGCGAGGACCGGCTTTTCTGCAACCTGCCTGACACCGCCGTCAAGGCGCTGGCCACGATTACCTCCTCGGCCGCTTACCCGAAAGGCGCGACTCTCTTTGTCGAAGGCCAACCCGCTCGCGGCGTTTTCATCCTGTGCAGCGGGCGTGTGAAGCTTTCCACTTCCTCGGCCGACGGCAAGACGCTGATACTTCGCATCGCCGAACCCGGCGAAGTCCTGGGTCTACCCGCCACGGTCACCGGCACCTGCTATGAACTGACCGCAGATGTGATCGAGCCGGCACAAGCCAATTTTGTAGCACGGAATGATTTCCTCTCCTTTTTGAAGGACACGGGCGAAGCCGCCCTCCGCGTTGCCCAGCAGCTCGGCGAGACCTATCATTCGGCAATCTCCGAAATGCGCACCATCGGCTTGTCGCATTCGGCCGGTGAAAAATTAGCCCGATTTCTGCTCGAATGGGCGTCCAATTACCCCGAAGAAAAGGGCCAGGTACGAATCAAGCTCACTTTAACCCATGAAGAAATTGCCCAGATGATCGGTTCATCGCGTGAAACGGTGACCCGCCTGCTCGCCGACTTCCGTAAGAAACAGCTTCTGCAAGTCATGGGCTCGACGCTCGTTATCAAGAACAAGCAAGCGCTAGAGACCATGGTCAACGGCTGACGCCGCTGCGGCCAGCATTCCCTAATGCAACGGGCCGGTCATACCCAGTCATTTCCAGGTACCCTACGCCGTCCACGGCCGCGTCCGCCTGCCTTCCTCGAAATTCCACGGCTCCTTCCCAATAGCTTGGCGCGGCTCCCGACCTGCTTGCCAGCTCCTGCTGCTTGAGCTGTGTCCTTACCTCAAGCTGGAGACCCAACTTGGGCACACTGACACTCCACTGAATCGGGTAGACCGCACCCGTCTCCGCACTCTTCCACACATCTCTTCCCGGGATCATCGAGAAATCCGTTCCGCGCAAGTGGGAAGCGCGCCCGTGCGTATCCACGAAAGTGCCCGAAGAAAATGAATCCATGGCTCCGTCTTTCTTACGCATGCGGTACAGCATCAGCTCCGTGCCATCCCCCAATTGCGCGCTGATCCAATCCCAGCCCGCCTGATCTTCCGCAAGCTGTTCTGTGAAGAACTCATGGTCCATCCATGCCAGCCCGGAGATGGCATAATTGCGTCCTTCGACCGTAATAGTTCCCCGTGCATTCAACCGCGTCAGCGAAGTGTAATGTGACGCATGTCCAGACCCCGCAGCCTTCTGGCTGATCCCATTCTCCCCGTGAATAACTGGAGGCTTCTCCGGATCGAGAAATAATGAAAACGAGAGTTGCTCCTGCGTCGCTTCCAACCGTTGCTGGTCGTCTTCCCAACTTGCGCTCCAATTACCGTTCCAGATCCGTTTTTCCGTTGCGCTTATGCCTGCGATTCCTGGACCCGCCCGGTTCGTGCGTTCCTGGTGATAGAACCGGGATCCGTCAATATCGCTCAGTGCCAGGTGGGCAAGGTAAATGTCTTCGACAGCCCAGGTGTCTGGCTTGGCGTTTGACCGGTCGACCCCTTGGCGAAAGAAGGTGAGTTCGAATCCGAATCGATGACCATCTTCGGCGGTAACATTTCCTGTGTAGTACCACCATTCGGTTTGGAAGCCTTCATGGTTGAAGTGGTCACGCGGGAATTCATAGTGATAACCAGGAGTCGCTTGCTGATACTGTCCAACTGCAGGCCACGCGAGTATCAACATTCCGAACCAGACGACATGCCTACTCCTCATGAATGACCTCCAGAGGATTCAGCCGCATCGCCACTCGCGCCGGGTACAGACCCGCAATCACAGTCGCAGCGTACACCACGGTTAACGCTCCAACCAGCACAGCTATGGGCCAATGAAAGCGGATCGTCCATCCGAACGATTGTTTATTAATCACAAATACGAGTACTAACGACAACCAGTAGCCCACGAGAAGTCCGGCAAGATTCGCCAGCAGTCCCAGCATGCCCGCTTCCGTCAAAATCAGTTTTCGAATCTGTCCAGTCGAAGCACCGAGGAATCGTAATAGCCCAAACTCTCTTCGCCGGTCGATCACCAGCGCCAGCAGTGCACCGGCCACTCCCATCACCGCCACCAGGACTGCGATCGCTTCCAACGCGTACGTAATCGCAAACGTTCGGTCGAAAATCCGGATTGCCTCGTGGCGCAGGTCGCGATCGGAAAATACCAGGATGCGATTTCCCGCGGCAACTTCGAAAATCTCCCGTTTCACCGCTTCCGCGCTCGTGCCTGGCTGCAGATAGACCGCGATGTTCGATGGTTGCGGATCGGGTAAGTAGCGGAGCATCGTCTCGCGGTCCATGATGATCGACCCGCGCTCATTCCCGTAATCGTAAAAGACATCGGCAATCCGGAACGACGCTTGTTTTCCTTCCAGATTCAACACAATTGAATCGCCGGCTGTTTTTCCGTGTTTGTAGGTGAATGGTTCGCTCACAATCACTGCATTTTTGCCGCGCAGTGTGTCCA
This sequence comes from Dongiaceae bacterium, assembly GCA_035499255.1. Classification (GTDB taxonomy): domain Bacteria; phylum Acidobacteriota; class Terriglobia; order Acidiferrales; family UBA7541; genus Acidiferrum. Next base: position 78,090 of record DATJZF010000065.1, read on the forward strand.
GCACTTCATTCGCCGGCCTACCGGAAAGAAACTCGGATTTTCGGTATTCGCGCAATACGTTCAAATCGGCTCCAGCCAATTCCACGGGCTTTCCATCGAGGCTAATCTCGTACGCTCGGAGGCGCTCCACGGCGGCTACACCCCGCAGGGTCGAGATTCGCTCGACAAGTTCCGGTGAAAGCGTCGGGTGACGATCCGCCGCCGCTTCTCCTCCGGGACGGATGTATAAATCCGCCGGCAATTGCGTTTCCATCCAACTCACCACCGTTTGTCGAAAACTTCCCACCATGATGGCCACGGCCGTCATCATCGCCACCGCAGTCGATAGTGCACCTACCAACACGGATGTTCGTCCCAACGACGCGACGAGGCTCCGTGAGGCTAACAGCGCTTCTACCCCGAACAGTAAGCCGAGAGCCGCCGAAGTGATATTCGAAACAAAACTCACGAACGCCGGCACCGCATAAGCGCCGGCCCCAATCAGGAATACTGTGGCGAGATAGCCGAAGATCGGCCGGCCTCCCAGCGCAGGCAATCTCGAGCAAACCAAGGCCGTCGCCGCCAAACTCAGCGCAATGATCAGGTCACGCGTCTTTTCTACGCGTGCCGCATATTCGCGACGGCCCAATGCCATTGCCTCGACCGGGGCCACGCGCATCGCTTCTCGTGCCGGTCCCCAGGCCGAGGCAACAGCGACCACCACGCCAGTCAACAGTCCGGCAGCAACAATTCCTGGAGTCATTGCGATTGAGCCCGGCCGGCTGCTCGCGTACAAGGCGTGTACCGTGAGTCCCATCAACTTCACTGCACCTGTTGCCAGCACGCGGCCGACGGGCACGCCGATCATTGCTCCGATCAGACCAATCCCTCCGGCCTCCCCCAAGAACGCGAGCAAAATCTCACGTCGGCTTGCCCCGAGGGCGCGCACGATTCCGATCTCTGCGCGACGCCGCACTACCGAGATTGCGATGGTGTTGTAAATCAGGAATGCTCCGACTACCAGCGAGATGTAACTCAACAGCCGCAAATTCCAGCGGAACGCCGCGAGCATCTTCCGATTTTCGACGGTCCCGGTGCCTTGGGCGCGCACCTGTACACCACTTGGTAGAACCTGTGAGATCTTCACCTCCCACGCCTGCACATTCACATTTTCGGGTGTCCGAATCAGGATTTGATCGAGTTTGCCGTGACGGCCGAGCATTTTTTCTGCGCCAGCGAGGTCCATCACGATCGCACTGTCCCCGTCAGCGTCGTCGTAAACTCCACGCACCGTGACGCGGTGAGACCGGTCGTTCACGATCAGCTCAATCGCATCGCCTGGCTTCTTTCCTAGGCTGCTCCCGATCCAGACACTCTCGGTTTCTTGCATGGTCCTGATCGCGCCCGCGAGGTCTGGCGTTTTATTTTCCGCTTTTACGTACGGACGGTAACGATCCCCTTCCGCAATCATGTCGATGGCGATGAGTGGCAAGGCCTGTTTGGAATCGACAATCGTGGCGAATTCCTGGAGTCTCGGCGAAATCGTGATCGGCCAGGGCTGTCTTTCCAGTAGGCCCAGAACGTCTTCAGAAATCCCGCCCGTAGCCACGATTTCCAGCGTGTATCCACCCGCAAGCGTCTCCATCGAGGAGTGAAACGAACCCACCGCGGCGTTGCCCGCCAATTCCATGGCCATCACAACGGAGACACCCAGCGCTACTGCCAGGATGGTTAAAGCCATGCGGACCGGTTCGCGCAGGAGGGGGCGGATCATTAGCTGATAAAAGAGCCTTGCTCGAATCATCTTCCCGCCCGCACGATCTCCTCGATGCGTCCGTCTTTCAGCTTTACAACCGTATCAGCCAAGGCTGCAGCCTCCGTGCTATGGGTAGCCATGATCGTGGCTGTTTGCTGCTCGCGCGTGAGGCGGCGCAACAGCTCCAGGATTACTCCGCCGGTCACAGTATCAAGATTTCCGGTCGGTTCGTCCGCCAACAAAATCTTTGGCGAATGCACCAATGCTCGCGCGATGGCCACTCGCTGCATCTGGCCACCCGAGAGTTGATGCGGAAAACGTTCTTCCAGCCCCTCCAGCTCCACAGCCCTCAGTCTCTCTCTTGCCGCGATACGTGCCCGCACATCTCCCGCCAACAAGAGAGGCAGTTCGGCGTTCTCGATCACGCTCAACGTGTGCAGTAATTGGAAAGACTGAAAAACGAATCCCACTTTCGTTCGTCGCAGCTCGGTCTGCTTCGCATCGTCCAGCTCCGCGGTTGCCACGCCATCGATGATCACTTCGCCTTGTGTGGGGAAGTCCATGGCCCCGGCTAAGTGCAGCAGCGTTGATTTCCCGCATCCGCTGCGGCCCACCAGTGCCACGAATTCTCCCGGCTGCACTTGCAGCGATACGCCGGCCAGCGCTCTGACCCGTTGCCCGTCGGTCTCGTAGTCCTTGCTCACGTCTCGCAACGTCAGTATCGGCATTATTTCACTTCACCTAATTTTGCTGGCGATTGCAAACCCGGGCATTAGCCACGTGCGGCTCTTTATTGGGGTTGCCGGGACGTGGCAGGCGAGCAGCAGTTTCTGGAGGATTTGTTCACTGGAAGTAAACAAGCTTTAGCTGGATTTGTAGCGGGCTTCGCTAGGATCGGACCCGCCTTTGGTTTCGCGGCTTACTTCTTCAACCCGGCCAGCGCCTTTTCAATCGCTCCGGTCACCTGCGGGGAATCCGGTTCCACCGCGGAGTCGAACCGCGCGATCACCTTGCCATCCGGCCCGGCGAGAAACTTCGTGAAGTTCCAGCCGATTTCGCCGCCGGTGTCGGGGTGCAGGCTCTTGTCGGTCAAGAATTGGTATAGGGGCGTCATGTCGCTGCCCTTTACCGATACTTTCGCCATCATCGGGAAGGTCACGTGATATTTGGCCGAACAGAATGCCTTGATTTCCTGATTTGTCCCGGGTTCCTGCCCGCCAAAGTTGTTGGCCGGAATACCCACGATGACAAATCCGCGGTCCTTATACTTCTCGTACACCGCTTCCAGAGCCGTATATTGCGGTGTAAATCCGCAGCGGCTCGCCACGTTCACTAGCAGCACGACTTTTCCCTTGAAGAACGACAGGGGAGTCGGCTGACCATCAATTGAACTCAGTGTGAAGTCATAGATCGTTTTTTCTGCCGCCATGGCGCTGATCCCCAATAACAGGAACGCCAGAAAGAGCTTTTTCATTCGATTCCTCTCCAGTTGCCCGGATTTCCATCCTACTTGCTTCCGCGAATCACTGCAGCACAAAAATCGAAAGGCTCTGCGGTGGCAGCGTGAACTTCAGTACATCCCCGGCCAATTCCGCCTGTGCGCTCCCAAAGATCGGCGAAATTCCCGAGGTGCCCTTCGCAGGAGTGTCCGTAAGCGCTACATTCATAGTTCGGGCGTTGGCACCAATGTGGAAGGCCACTACAACCTTCTCTTCCTCGGATTCCCGAAGGAAAATGTAGCTGGTGTCGTCGGACGCGAGATGCCAAAGCTTCCCCACGCGAAGTGAGTCATGTTCCCGGCGTAACCTCAACAATCCCTGCACATACTCGAACAGTTTTTCCTGATTTGCAGTTCGGCCTTCGGGAGAAAACGCATTCTTTGGATCTTCCGCCCAGCCTCCCGGAAAATCGCGACGATTGTCCGGATCCTCGCCCCCCGCCATTCCGATCTCATCGCCGTAGTAAATTTCCGGGATTCCGCGCAATGTGAGCGTAAGGGCAAACGCCAATTCTTCCTTTGTGAGCGTTGCCCCGGGCGCACTGGCGAATCGCAAGGTGTCGTGGTTTCCAAAGAACGGCACCAGATATTCGGGATGTGGATATAAGGAGTCCTGCCGCAACACGTTGGTCAGCCGGCCCGCTTGCGCCCCATCCAACAACACATCGCGCATTGCAAAATAACTGGGAAAATCAAATACTGTCGTCAATTCTGTATCGATTCCATCCCATCCCTTGCGTCCGCCGACAAAAAAGGATGTGACCGTCGGATCGGGATGAAATACCTCGCCGATCGTCGAAAGCCGCGGATATGATTTCCGCGTCTCCTGGTGCCATTGCGACCAAAACGCCCGCCCGACATAGGGAAATGTGTCGATGCGGTATCCGTCCAGGCCGGTCACTTCCGCCCACCAGATACTGTTTTGGATCAGATACTCCGCAACCAGCGGATTCTCGGTATTCAGGTCCGGCAGTATGTTGAAAAACCATCCCTCCGTCAGATTTTTCCGGAACTCCTCCGGTGTGTGTGGGTCAACTAGCGCCTCGAACAAATCGTTGGTCGCTTTTTTGGCCGGTTGCTGACCATAGAAATCGCGTTTGATCGGCATAGACGAACTCATATGCTGGCCTGACGAACCGTGAAACCAGTCCGGCGTCGGCGGATCCTTGACCCACGGGTGCCGCGGCCCCACATGATTTGGCACCACGTCGTGCAGAACCTTCATGTGCTGTTTGTGTGCCGCCGCGATCAGTTCCTGGTAGTCCGCAAGGCTTCCCAGATGCGGGTCGACGGCATACAAATCCACCGCGCCGTAACCGTGGTAGTCCTCTGTCGCGCCATTTTTCAGGATCGGAGTGAGCCACAGTGTCGTCACGCCTAAATCCTTCAGGTACGGCAAATGTTGCAGAATGCCGCGTAAATCCCCTCCGTGATATGCACGTGGGTTTGCTCGATCGTGCGACCCCGGAGACTCCGCGGGCTCATCGTTCGTCAGATCGCCGTTGGCAAATCGATCCGGCATAAGTAGGTAAATTACATCATCAAGCGATAATCCTTGATTGCGGCCCAGAATCTGCTTTCTCGCAGCGAAGGGAATCTCAAAGGATGCCTGTCCATCCGCCGTCGTGATCCGGCATATTGCCGTTCCACTCTTCAGCGTGGCTGCCACTTTCAGCCAGACGAAAAGGTAGTCGCCGTTCGCCGAGGATTGTGTCCGGCTGACCGAAACGTCCTGCAGGTTGCAGTTAACGTGCGTGGCTCGCAAATTCTTGCCGGTCAGCAGCAACATTACTTCGGGTGTGAGGTTCACCCACCAGTTCGGCGGTTCCACTTTCTGAACAATCGGTTCCTTGACGTTCGTTGCCTGCTGAGCTGGCGAAGTGCTGCCAAGAGCGAGCGCGAATAAAAGGAGCAGAACTTTGCTGAAAATTCGATATATGTTCGGTGAGCTTGACAGCATGATGTTTCGCGAGTCCGGAGGCAGTTCTATTCGCTAAAAACCAGCGTGCCGAACGACGACGGCACATGAAAGCTCGGCTTCGGGGAAAATGTCGGACTCCACGCCGCGTAAAACCTTGGCTCGTTCTCTCCCTCGATCCGATAAAAATTTGCTCGCCACGGTTTCTTCGCATCGAACGCGGTTGTCAGACTCTTCATCGGAATCGCCAATTCTGCGGTCCACGTTTTCGCCTTTTCATCCATCACTACGCGCCGCCGCAGGCCGCTGTGCAACTCCTCGATCCTTCCGTGCGAAACCGCTAGATCGATCCAGAAATCATTTGGACTGACTTCAAATTCGCGATACACAAAGGGGTCGGTAGAATCGGGCTGTAGAAAGGTCTCGGCCACGTCACGGTCCCACATCCCGTGACGGTAGCCGTCCGGACGAGCGTCGGGGAAAACCGTAATCGTACGGTACCTGCAATAAAATCGAATGAACAGCATCTCGGGCGTCCATAGCAGCCTCACTTCCGTGGCTCGCTGGGCGTCGGGATTCTGTCCTTGCCAGTCGTGCTCGTAGCGAAGGGCGGGCGCTTTATCCCACGCGGCGTGATCCGGGAAACCCTCGGAGTCCAGTTTCCCTGAGAATCGTTGCGCGGTAGCCGTGGGCAAGTCTTTACGTTCGTCGGGCGGGTGATTCATGCTGTCGTTAGTGTAATGCAATCCGGCCGCCAAGCTGATCCACAACGCGCCGAGTGCACAAAAATAAATCTTCATACCAGTCCTCGGAAACCCACATCACGATAGCAGTGCCGCGCAAAATTTCGCAATGACGAGCCGACCTGCCGGCCAGCAAACTCATTGCGCACAGGCCTTCGCGGTCCCATGATCCGATCCGCGCACCTGATGCTAGCATTCGAATTGGCAGATCGCCCGTCTGGAAGGAGAATCCCTTGCCTGGCCGCACATCCGTCGAAGTTCGTACCGAACCGCAGCGCCGTCTCCCGCAGAATTTTCAATTTGTCAAATTCCGGCTCGAAGACAGCGTCGCCCGGATGACGCTGAGCCGCCCCGAGCACAATCTTCTGAACGAGAGCATGCTGCGGGAACTGTCTGACGGCATTGCTTCCGTCGCCGAGCGCGACGACGTCAAACTGATCGTCCTGGATTCCGCTTGCCGCGTGTTCTGCGGCGGTATCGACGTGGGCGAGTACACTTCCGAGCGCGTTTTCCAGATGCTGGATGCGTTTCACTCCGTTTTTGCCGGCATCCTCGAGACGTCCAAGCCCGTTATTTGCGTGGTAAACGGCCCTGCCATCGGAGGCGGCGCCGAACTTGCCGCGTTCGGCGACTTGGTCATCGCCACTCCGAAAGCTCGCTTCGCGCAACCGGAAATCACGATAGGTATGTTCCCTCCGCTGGCTTCTACGATCCTCCCATTTCTCGTCGGCCCTAAGCTCGCCTTGGAATTGGTTCTCTTGGGTGAGCCGGTCACCGCTGAGCGCGCCCTCGAATTGGGAATCATCAATCGGCTGGTGCCGGAAGCGCAGCTCGATGCCACCGTCAACGAACTGATCAAGCGAATCACGGGTCATTCGGGCCCCGTGCTCACCATGGCTAAGAAAGCCATTCTCGGCGGCATGGGTCTCTCGCTCCGCGACGGCCTGAAAAACTCCATGAACATTTTCCTCAACGAGTTGTACCGCCTCGAAGATTCCCAGGAAGGTCTCCGCGCGCTAGTCGAGAAGCGCAAGCCCAACTGGAAGAACCGCTGAGGGAGGTAATTCAACGCCTTCGGGTTTTAACTGCTGTTGATGCGCGTCGCTAATCCCGATAGCGCATAAAGCCAGATCACCAGCGATATAACAGAAACCAGAGTTGTCATCGAGACTGTCGATGCCACCATCATTTCCTCGCAGTGATACTCTCCTGCAAGAATGTAGACGGTCTTGGCTGTGGGCACTGCCGCGCAGATTACGGCCGCGATGGTGTAGAGGGGATCGAGCCCCAGAGCCATGCTCAATCCGCAGACAATCAGCGGCATAACCACGAGCTTCACGAACGCGAGCAGTGAAGCCTTCCGAAGATTGGCACGTAGTCCGTCAGTCGACAGTCCCAATCCGATAGCGAACAGTGCACAAGGCGTGAGCGCATCGGCGAAGATGCCAAGGTAAGCGGTGACTGGCCCGGGCAGGCGCAGCCGGAGGACGGATAAAAGCATGCCGATCAGCGTCGAGATGACCATCGGGTTAAATACGACATGCTTGGCTGTCACCATTGGCGCCGTGCGTGCGCCATGCGCATCCTGCCGGCCGAATTCGAGCAAGATGACGGCTATCGGAAACATCACCACGGCTACGAACACGGTGGCAATCGCCGCGGGCAACACCGCGCGCTGGCCATATATCGCCTGCAACACGGGCAACGCGACGAAGCCAGTGTTAGTCATCGACGCTGCCATCCCGTACATGGCTCGGCTGGCGAGTGTTCGCGAACCATGAATGCTCATGACTCCGAACACGAGAACGAAGCAGATAAGAGAGCCACCACCAAATGACACAAGAAAGCGCCAATTGATCAGTGAGTGCCCGGGCTCTTGCGCAATTGTGACGATCAGAAGGGCGGGCATCGCGATGTTGTAGGCGAAGTGAATCAGAGCGTCAGACAACGTCCGCGACACATAGCCCGTGTAGCCAACGATCCAGCCAGTCAGGATCACTGCAAATACAGGTAGGATTAGGTCGGCGATCTGCACGATGTCTCAGATTGAGCCCCCAACCATTTCACGGAGAACAAGGTGCAGTCAATACAGCAGGCGTGAAGTTTTGTCTATCCGATCGGCCGTTCGCTGAAAAAAGAGCATCAGACCGCGCGGTCGTTCTGGCAGAGGCCATCGGATGGACTAAGTACGCTTGCGCTAGCCGGTATGTTCGTCCGCGTGGCGAGCAACTTAGCCGCGTTGGCGTGGTAAACCAGCTTCAGAGTGTCATCGCCAAGCCCGAATCCATTCAGACTCCAGTGGTAACTAAACTGCTCTGTCTCATAGAAGTGCTCGTCCAGCGATTCCAGGATTCGGAATGTGATGCGATACATCGGCTTGTCAAATCCCATATCCGTCCCATAGACGAGCCGGTCGGCATACTTCTCATAAAACTTTGCAGCAAACCGCGGGATGGGAGCGGTCTCTGCGTAACGGGCCGAAATGTCCGCATAAAGATTCGGATTGCGTTCGAACATCTCGCCCAGGCGTGCCAAATCGTAGTCCAGATTCGCGAAGTGACACGCGATGAATGTCGTCTTTCGATGCTTCGCGAGGGTACGCTCAAAGATGTCAATCAGGCCGGAAAGGCCGACAATGTTCGGCTTATTGTCGAGTCGCCACTCGTATGCGTTCATCAGGCCATCGTTGGTGTTGTCCATCTTCTGATACATCCAGATGGGATCGGCGACATGGAGACTGATCGGCATGCCCAGTTCGCCACACTTCTCCCAAAGCGCATCCATGCGAGCATCGTCAGGGTGCATTCCCGGCGCTTTGGACTTGCCTGACCTCAGCCCTTCGCCTTTGTCGTGGATTTCACCAACGCCACGCGCCCCCACCTGTCGGCAGCGCTCTAGTTCCTTTACGGCGCCAGGACCGAATCCCCGCTTGTCGTAGCCGGAGAGATCAAAACCACACCACACCTCAAATCGATCGGGATACTTCGAATATTTCCGATAGACCTCGTCAAACTCTGCGCCAGTGGCCATCGTCAGAATCATGGTCTTTTGAACGCCAACCTCATCCATGTTTTTGACCCATTCTTCAATCTGCCGCGCGGTCTTGGGGTAAGGATGAGAGTGCATATCGATGATGGGGTATTTGGCCTTGTCGATCCGCGTGACAGGAATTTTGTAGATCGATTTCGGGCGGTAGTCCTTCAGCAGGATCGTGTTTGGTGACGCCAATGGCTTCGCCGTGGAAGTGTCGCCCGGGGGAACAGGCGTTGTACTTTGCGCAATGGCCTCTCGTGATTCCACCAGGCTGGCTGGAACACAGGCCGCCAAGCCAGCCAGGTTTGCCACTTTCAGAAACAGCCTTCGGTTCACTTCAATTTTCGTTCTCATGTTCGGGGCCGTCCAATGCCGGAATTATAATCGGCCAGCCCGCTGTCAGAAAGAGCCCTCCAACTCCGGCGATTCATTGACGTTTCGCGGCGCGCGTCATAAACTGAATTTCATAAATTTGTGAGCTCGGGAAGTGGGGAAGTGCCGTGTAAATCGGCCGCGGTCCCGCCACTGTGATCGGCGAAATGCCGTCAGCCAGGTTACCCTTCCAAGCGGATTTGGACGCATGTTCTTCGCGAGAGGGAACAGGCGCCGCGGTGGCCCCATTCTCGCTTTTGGGGCTTTTTTATTGGCGTGTCTCGCGGTTTTTGTCAGGGGAAATGCGTGTCCAGTGCGGGCTTAAAATTCGCTCGATCCGTGTTCTGCGTCGCGGGATTTTTGCTATTTGTATCCCGAAATTCCGCGCAATCGAATGTGCTTAATGCGTCGGGAGCCGCGCACGAGGTCACAGACGATGTTGGACGATCGGTCCGAGTACCCTCAGATCCACAGCGCGTCGTCTCCCTTGCCCCCAGCGTAACGGAAACGATTTATGCCCTTGGCGATGACTCGCGGCTCGTGGGCGACACCGACTATTGCGACTATCCGCCAGACGCACAAAAGAAAACCAAAGTCGGCGGCGCCATTGACCCCAGCCTCGAACAGATCGCCGCTCTCCGTCCCGACCTTGTTCTGGTGGCGAAAAGCGCCAATCGTTTGGACACGGTTCGTGCCCTGGAATCTCTCGGGATTCCAAGTTACGCCACCGATGCTCACTCCGTCGACGACATCATTGCTTCCACACAGCGGCTGGCCGATGTTCTCGATGTGCCGGCCGCGGGCAAAACGTTAGCGGACGATCTGCACAAGCGCCTGGCTGAATTGCAACTTCAACTCGCCAACGCCGCGGTTCGTCGCGTTCTATTTGTCGTGTGGCTTGATCCACTCATCTCCGTCAGCCAGAAAACCTTCATCGCCGACGCTATTCGCCACGCGGGTGCGATCTCGATTGTGGAATCCACACAGGAATGGCCGCAGATTAGTCTGGAACAAGTTCTCCATCTCCAACCCGAGTATCTGGTTTTTGCCACATCGCACACGGGTGAAGGCAAGCGCGATTTCGATGCTCTTGTGCAGAAGCCGGGTTGGCGCAATCTGGAAGCGGTGCGCAACAACCATCTCGCCATCGTGAGTGACGCCATCAATCGCCCCTCTCCTCGCATCGTTTCCGTTATCGAGGATCTCGCTCGCCAGCTACATCCCGAGGTGTTTAAGACGCCGGCTAACGTGCCTTCTTTGCCGAACCCGACGCCCAAACCAATTTCCAGTCAGTCTTTCGACTCCATTAAACCGGAGACCGCATGCGCCCTTTGACGCTAGGCCGGTTATTACTTCGCTGCGGAATTCTCGTAGCAATCCTGTTTGTAGTAGTCGTTATCGCCCTGAAGTTGGGAGCAGTGCAGGTTTCGCTCTACGGTCTCGGCCGTGATTTGATCCGCGTGCTGCTCGGCCAGAGCTCCGCCATTTCCAGCGATTACGGCATGATCGTGGTCGATATCCGCCTGCCACGCATTTTGCTCGCGGTTGTGGTTGGCGCATCTTTGTCAGTCGCCGGTGCTAGTTTCCAAGCGCTCTTGCGGAATCCCCTGGCCGATCCTTATGTCTTGGGCGTCTCGTCGGGCGCGTCAGTCGGCTCGATTATCGCGCTCCTCATTGCCAACCAACTTTCCTTCTCGCCTGCATTTTCCGGAATACTCACGCCTTTGGGAGCTTCGATTGGCGCTGGCTTGGCCATCGCGGCGGTTTATTTCCTAGGGCGCCGCGAGGGTCGGATCGACAGCAGCACTCTACTGCTCAGCGGAATCATTGCCTCGTCTTTTCTTTCTGCCATCGTAGGTTTTTTGCTCTCGACTCTGTCAGGCGGTAATTTGCGCGGCGTCACGTATTGGCTGATGGGGAGTCTTTCCACCCTTCCTCCGCGGAGCCTGTTGTATCTCTTGGGTTTTGGGTTCCTCGTCGCTGCGGGTGCAATCTATACTACCGCCGCGGATTTGAATCTTTTGCTTGCGGGTGAAAAAGAAGCCATGCATCTCGGCGTCGATGTACACCGCGTGCAAATCGTCGTCTATGTAGCAGCCTCTATTCTGACCGGGCTCGCCGTTTCGGTGAGCGGCGCCATTGGTTATGTCGGCCTGCTCATCCCCCACGCCATGCGACTCATTTTCGGTTCTGACCATCGGATGTTGCTTCCAGCTGCCGCACTCGGTGGGGCGATCGCGCTGGTGATTGCAGATACCGCCGCTCGCACCGTCGTTGCTCCCTCGGAAGTGCAGGTTGGGGCGGTTACTGCCGTTATTGGCGCTCCCTTCTTCATTTATCTGCTCCGCAGAGGCCTCAAATGAGCTCGCCTCTCCGCACACCCGTCGGCGCCGATACGCCCCGCTCCAACCCTGATGTCCGCCTGAGCGTCGAACAAGCCAGCTACGCCTACGCGTCCAACCCCGCGCAGGCCCCGCTCTTTACACTCGAAGCTCTAAGTTTCCAAGCCAAACCGGGCGAAATCCTTGCCATCCTCGGCCCGAATGCCTCCGGCAAATCCACCCTGCTGAAACTCATCTCTGGGGCGCTCGAGCCTCTCTCCGGTCGTGTTTTTCTGAATGGCATGGCCACCCACTCGCTTTCGCCGAAGATCCGCGCCCAGCGAATCGCACTAGTACAACAGGAAAGCCAATTGCTCTTTCCTTCGCGAGTGTGGGAGTTCGTCATGCAGGGTCGCCACTCTCACTCACACGGCCTGCATTTCGAATCTCAGGAAGATGTCACCATCGCGTCCAACGCCATGGCTCAGGTTGGCGCCACCCATCTTACCGATCGCTGGATGGACAAGATTTCCGGCGGAGAAAAACAACGAGTCATTCTGGCGCGCGCGTTGGCTCAACAACCGTTGCTGCTCCTTCTCGATGAACCGACACTGCACCTCGACATTGGCGCGCAGGTCGACCTTCTGGAATCGCTACGCAAGCTGGCCGCACAGAATCGCTACACCGTTGTGGTGGTTACCCACGAGTTAAATCTCGCGGGCGAATATGCCGATCAGGTTGTTCTGCTGCAGAAGGGCAAATGTCTGCGCGTAGGCCCTCCCGCATCTGTCTACCAGCGGGATTTGCTCGAGCAGGTTTTCCAGGCGCCGCTGTCGGTCGAGCTGACAACGTCCGGCCGGCCGCGCGTCACTCTGTTTGCCGATAAGTAGAAGTCATATGTCAACCCCAACCCGGTGGCTGCCCTCCACCGATTTGAATAGCCAATAGCGGGCCTAGCCCCTTCTATCAACCGCAAGCTTCGTGCACGGGAAGACGGTGCAACTCCGTCGCCGCCGCGCGACTGTAAGGCGGAAATTTTTGCTCGCGAGCCACTGTGGCGAGTTCTGCCGCGGGAAGGCCGCCAGCTGTTGAACACGGTCCAAATCGACTGTGCGTCAATAATCGCCGCCGAGCCAGGAGACCGACGAAGCCTGCAGCCTGCATGACTCTCTGTCCTACAGGCCTGCCTTTACTCTCCCGCGCGTGAGGGAGCGGAGGACCCATGAAAACTCGAAAGTTCTTTTCGGCATTAGCCGTCCTGCTCAGCCTTTTCTCAGTTTCGCCCGTATTCCCGCAGTCGAATTCCGTAACATCTCGTATTACAGGTAATCTGACCGATCCGTCTGGCGCCCCGATTTCCGGCGCGCATATTGAGCTTCATCTCCCGAAGGGCTCCAATGATCAGACCTGGTCTGCTGTTTCTGCATCCGACGGCAGCTTCACGGTTACTTTCCCGCCGGGACGCTACCGCGTCTCCATTACGCAAGAGTCTTTCGTTCGTTACGAGTCTGAAATTGACGTCCTGTCCGGTGCAACGAAAACCATGGATGTTCGGCTGAACTTGGCGACCTTGTCCGCGAGCGTACTCGTGACCGGAGCGGCTACGCCCATCACCGAAGATCAATCTCCCGCTCCGAGTTCCATAGTTTCCCGCCAGGAATTAGAAGCGCGCCAAACGGCAAATCTGCCAGATGTTCTTATCTTTACCCCGGGCGTTGCTTTCGGCCGAACCGGGGCGAATGGTGGTACCGCATCCATTTTCCTTGACGGCGGAAACTCCAATTTCACGAAAGTTTTGGTCGATGGTTCGCCAATCAATCCTCCCGGCGGCGCGGTTGACTTCTCGATTCTCACTGCCGACAACCTTGAAAAGGTCGAAATTGTGCGCGGCGCGGAGAGCGCCGTTTACGGTACGGATGCTGTTTCCGGTGTGGTGCAGCTATTCACCCGTCGGGGCTCGACACGGGTTCCCGCTTTCAGCCTTTTTTCGGAAGGGGGCAGCTACGGTTCCGTTCGCGGCGGAGGCGATATCAGCGGGCTCGTGGACAAATTCGATTATTCCGCATCGCTCTCGTATCTTCAGACTGATGGCATGGGCCCAAACAACGATTTTGAAAATCGGACCGTCTCCGGCAATCTTGGCTATTCCTTCACAGAGACAAATCAAGTCCGCTTGTCACTGCGCGACAATTCCAGTGAAGCGGGCATTCCCGGGCAGACACTCTACACCCCGCCTAGCGTCCATCAACGCGTTAACCAGCACTTCTTTACGGCCAACGCCAGATGGAATTTCGCTACCGGCCCGCACTGGCAGCACCAGTTGATGGGAGCCGAGTCCTTCACCCGCCAACACGGATTCAATCCTGAACAGAGCTACTACATGGCGGGTCCAGATTCGTTCTGCCCGCAGACGAGTCCCACCGCCGTCGCCTCGAATTTCTGCGATTACACGTACGATTCTCCGCTGCAGTTCAATCGGGCCAGCGTGAACGCGCAATCGACTTATACGGCTCGTAAGTTCGTTGCCACGACGGGGTATCAGTATGAAGTCGAAAATGTCGAAAACGGCTCCGTCTATTACACTTTCGAGCCGCACATCCGTAGAAATAATCAAGCCGGTTATCTTGATTTTCGCTACTCGCCTCTAAGCCGTTTGGTGCTGGATGTGGGTGTTCGGGCCGAGGCCAACGACTACTTCGGTACGCGCGTGGTACCCCGAGTAGGCGGGTCGTTTACCCTACACAGTGCACAAGGATTCTGGGGGGACACTAGACTGAAGGCGTTCTACGGCGAAGGCATCAAGGAGCCGCGCTTCGACCAACTCGAGAGCACCGATCCCTGTGATCCGGGCAATCCTTCGCTGAAACCCGAAGGCAGCAAGAACTGGAGCGGCGGCCTCGATCAAAAGTTCGCTGGTGACCGCATTAAGCTGTCTGCGGATTACTTCTACTACCGCTTTTACAACATCGTCAGCTTCGGCCCCTCTACTCCGCCACCCGGCTCGACCTGCGAGTTTTATTACACCTACTTCAACACTGACCTGGCTTTTTCTCGCGGCACCAGCGTTGCCGCGGAAGCTCGCGCCGCAAAATGGCTTCTCATCGCCGGAAACTACACTTACGACGACACGCGCGTCGTCAAGTCGCCGAATTCCTCGGATCCCGCCCTCATCGCCGGTAACCGCCTGATCCGGCGGCCCCTCAACTCCGGGTCGATTTCCTTCATCGGAAGCTATCGGAACTTCAGCGCTGTTTTTGCCGGGTACTTTGCGGGCGTCCGCACAGACAGCGATTTCCTCGGATTGGGCTACACGCGAAATCCCGGTTACGCGCGTTTCGATCTTTCGGTGAATTACACCTTCTACCGCGGCTTCTCGATCTATGCGCGAGCTACCAATCTTTTCGACAAGAGCTATCAGGACGCATTGGGCTATCCGGCACTCGGGCGCGATGCGCGCATTGGTGTCCGTTACCGGTTCACCGGCCGCGACTAATCATGCGCACACCCGTGCTTTTCTGCTGGAGCGGAGGCAAGGACAGCGCGCTCGCGCTGCATTCCTTGCTGCAAAATCCCCATTTCGAGGTGATCGGTTTATTCACCACCGTCACGGAAGGATTCGACCGCATCAGCATGCACGGCGTACGCCGCGAACTTCTTCACCGGCAGGCTCAATCTATCGGCTTGCCGGTCGAAGAGGTTTTCATCCCGCCGAATTGCGACAATCTCACTTACGAAGCTCGCATGTCTGCTGCTTTGCATAGATTTCGACAGCGCGGCGTGTTCCATGTCGCCTTTGGCGATATTTTCCTTCAGGACCTGCGTGCCTACCGCGAAACTAAACTCGACCAAGTGGGCATGACGGCGCTTTTCCCGCTTTGGAAGATTGACACCCGTGAACTTGTCGCAAAATTTTTGCGCGATGGGTTTCGTGCCATCGCCGTGTGCATCGATCCGCGAAAGCTCGCTCCTTCGTTCGCAGGCAGGGAGCTGAACGACTCTTTCTTCCGCGATTTGCCGCCTGCTGTCGACCCCTGTGGCGAGAATGGCGAATTTCACACCTTCGCCTTTGCGGGGCCTCTGTTTCGCAGGCCCATTCCAATACAAGCCGGCGCTGTCGTTGAACGCGACACCTTCGTTTTCTGTGACGTTCTGCCTGCCGCAACATCTGAGCCGAGCAAGAGTCTAACGGATTCCCTCCCTCCGCCTCTGCTATAATTTCTTCTTACCTGTATGACGAAATTCGCCACCGAATCCGCCGTCACGCCCGAGCTGCTCGCGAAATACGAGCCGGTCATCGGTCTCGAAGTCCATGCGCAGCTACTGACGCGCACAAAAATTTTCTGTGGTTGTTCTACGCACTTTGGTGACGCACCGAATTCCAACGTCTGTCCCGTGTGCCTCGGCTTGCCCGGCACTCTACCGGTTTTGAACAAGCGTGCCGTCGAAATGGGCATGCGCGCAGCCCTCTCGCTCAACTGTACAGTCCACGAGCATTCCCGTTTTGCTCGCAAGAACTACTTTTATCCCGACCTGCCCAAAGGCTATCAGATTTCTCAGTATGAATTGCCGCTTGCCACAGGCGGCTGGCTCGAAATCGAGCACGCTGGCGGTACTAGGCGCATCGGCATTACTCGCCTTCACCTCGAAGAAGACGCTGGCAAATCCCTGCACGACGGTTTTCCGCATTCCGACGAAAAGACCTACGTCGACTTCAATCGCTGCGGCACGCCCCTCAGCGAAATCGTTTCCGAACCGGATATGCGTTCGCCCGATGAAGCCTACGCCTATCTCACGACGCTGCGACAAATCCTGCTTTACACGGGCGTCAGCGATTGCAACATGGAAGAAGGCTCTCTCCGTTGCGACGCCAATGTGAGCGTGCGCCTTCGTGGGGCTCCGCAATTCGGCACCAAGGTTGAAGTCAAAAATCTCAATTCCTTCCGCTATCTCGCCAAGGCGCTGCAATTTGAAATCGAGCGGCACATTTCCGTCCTCGAGTCCGGCGGCAAGATCATCCAGGAAACTCGTCTCTGGAATCAGGCGGCCAGCCGCACTGATCCCATGCGCTCGAAGGAAAAAGCGCACGATTATCGCTATTTCCCCGAGCCCGACCTGCTCCCCGTCCATGTGGGGAAAATCTGGCTGGCGGAAGTCCGCTCCTCCTTACCGGAACTGCCCTTCGCAAAGCGAGCCCGGTTCATTTCTGAATACGCCATCACCGCCTACGATGCTGAAATTCTCACGGCGACGCGCGAACTCGGCGATTTCTTCGAAACTGCCGTTAAAGCTGGCGCGCCCGGCAAGGCCACTGCGAACTGGATGCAGACCGAGCTTCTCCGTCGCTTGAACGATTCGGGCAAGGAAATTACGGGAAGCCCCGTCGCTCCCGCGGCCTTGGCGGAACTCATCAAGCTGGTGGAATCCGGCAAAATCACAGCGGCCGTCGGAAAGAAAGTCTTTGCCACCATGTTCGAATCTGGCCGTTCCGCCGCCGAAATCGTGGCCGCTGAAGGTCTCGGAGCTCAGGTCGCCGACAATGCTATCGAGCAAGCCGCACGGGAAATCATCGCCAAGAATCCGGATAATGTCGCGAAATTCAAGTCCGGCAATGAAGGCGTCTTCAAATTCTTCGTTGGCCAGGTGATGAAAGCCACCCAGGGCCAGGCAAATCCGCAAATCGTGAACGATATAGTTCGCAAGCTTCTTTCCTGATTCACAACGTACTGCACGGAGACTTTATGCTTAAAATCGGCGACAAGGCACCCGCATTTACTCTCGCCTCTGACGAGGGCAAGCACGTTTCGCTTTCCGATTTCAAGGGCAAGCGCGTGCTTCTCTTTTTCTATCCGAAAGCCAACACTTCCGGTTGAACGATTGAAGCGTCCGAGTTTCGTGACGCAAAACAGGACTTCGATAAGAAAGGTTGCGTCGTGATGGGTGTTAGCGCCGATCCGATAAAACTGCTGCAGAGTTTCCGTGCCAAGCAAAAACTCAATTTCCCGCTACTCAGCGATCCAGACCACAAGATGATTGAGGCATATGGTGCGTGGCGCATGAAGAAATTCATGGGCCGCAGCTTCAAAGGTATCGCCCGTAGTACGGTTCTGATTGATCCTTCCGGAATCGTCGAGGAAATCTGGCCTGACGTGAAAGCCAAGGGGCACGCAGCGCAAACGTTGGCCCGCATTAGGTCCTAGGAAAATGCAAAGGTTAATCCTTGCACCGGGAAAACTTGTCGTACTGCTTGTTTTGAGCTCTTTCGGCGACCGAATCTCAACCGCGCCGGTCCGGTAACTCACAGCTCTGGTTGTAATTCGTCGCTTACAACCTCGACCCGCAAGTTATCGATCAACCGTGCCGTGCCAACCTGCACAGCGAGCAAAATATAAGCGGGCTTAGCAATCCGCACTACCGGCTCGAACGTTTCCACATCCACAACCTCGGCATAGTCCATTCGCGCCCGCGGCTCGCTGCCCAGTACTTTGTGCAGTGTCCTCTGCAACTCCAAAGTATCTCGAACGCCGGCGCGAATTTCCGCAGCTGCAGCCTTCAGCGCACGATATAGCACCGTAGCTGCTTTGCGATCCTCGTCTTTTAAGTACGCATTCCGCGAACTCATCGCCAGCCCGTCTGCCTCCCGCACAATCGGACACACTACAATCTCAACGTCCAGATTCAGATCCCGTACCATTTGCTGGATGATCCGCACTTGTTGTGCGTCCTTCCTGCCGAAATATGCAGAATGCGGCTGGACAATCTCGAACAGTTTCAACACAACCGTGGCAACGCCCCGGAAATGCCCCGGCCGCGATTTGCCTTCCAGCCGCTCGCTCATCCCGTCCACGTTCACGTATGTGGAAAATCCGTGCGGGTAGATCTCCGTCGCATCTGGCAGGAACAATCCGTCGACCGTTGCATCGCTCAACTTCTGAACGTCCGCTTCCAGCGGCCGCGGGTACCGCGACAAATCCTCTTTCGGCCCGAATTGCGTGGGGTTCAGGAAAATCGAGGCATACACCGGCGCACATTCTTCCTTTGCGCGTTCTACTAACGACATGTGCCCCGCGTGCAGCGCTCCCATCGTCGGCACCAGTCCGGTGACACGCTGTTCCTGCCGCGCCTCACGTGCCTTTTCTTTCATCCAGGCAATTGTCCGAATCGTCTCCATACCGAATCGGCTACGCCTTCGCCGCTGTCTTTCGTTCGCGATAAAACGCAATCAAATCGGTGGCAACACCTTTTGCGCCGAGTTGCCGCAGCATCGTCGCCACCTGTCCTCGGTGATAAGTCCCATGGTTTACGACATGTTGCATGATCTGCCAGCGAGGGTCACGCGAGGGCCCAAAACTCAACGTCTTGTAATCCACTTGCTCATCCAGCTCCGACTGGTCCAGGCGGCTCACATATTCGAGCCAATGCTTTTCCGTGTCCGTCCAGATCGCCCGGATGCTCGCCGCATCGGAGAACTGCTTCACCTCCGGGAGCGCGTTGGGTGAGCGGCCCTGAAGCCGTTCCAGCCACAGCCATTCCACGCCGCAAACGTGCGCCAGAGTGTCACGCACGGAACTGAAGCTTGAGCCTAGTGGTTTCGTGAATTGTTCGACGGTCAACGCTTCCGCAGCTCCCAGCACACGGTGATTTGCCCACGCGTTAAACGCAAACAGCTCGCGCATTTCGGCAGGTGTCACAGTCCCTCCTTTTCAAAGAATCGGGCGCTCCCGTCATCGAGAGCGCCCGCAAATCATGCATGCTCTGGCTCACCGCGCGATGGAGACCGTCTTGCGCTTCACGTCCACAGGTGCGTGGTAAGACTCTTCATCGGTCGGGAAATGTCCCTGCTGCACATCATCGCAATATTCGCGAACGGCTCTCGTGATGATTTCACCGACGTTTGCATACTGGCGTGCGAATTTCGGCGGTTCCTGGAACGTCAGGCCCAGCAGATCGTGCAACACGAGAATTTGCCCGTCGCAGTCCGGCCCTGCACCAATTCCAATTGTGGGAATGTGAACCGCGCGCGTAATTTCCGCGGCCAGCTCGCGTGGAATCGCTTCCAGCACGATGGCGAACGCCCCCGCGGCTTCCACGGAATTCGCATCGCGTAACAACTGATCGGCGGTGGCCGGAGTCTTTCCCTGGACACGATAACCGCCCAGCGAGTGCACCGATTGCGGCGTCAATCCAATATGCCCCATCACAGGAATTTCCGCTTCGGTCAGCCGGGCGATTAACTCCAGACGCCGCTCGCCGCCTTCGATTTTTACGGCATGGGCGCCGGCTTCTTTCACAAAACGCATCGCGTTGCGCAACGACTCGTTTAAGTCGCCGTGGTATGAGCCATATGGCATGTCCGCCACGAGCAGGGCTCGTCGCACGCCGCGGCCGACGGCTTTCGTGTGGTGCAACGCCTCTTCCAGCGTCAGGGGCAGGGTATTCTCGTAACCCAGCGCCACCATTGCCACCGAATCGCCTACCAGAATGACGTCGACTCCGGCCGCATCCAGCAGACGCGCCGTAGGATAGTCGTATGCTGTCAGACTGGTGATTTTTTTCCTTGGATTGCCTGCGGGAAGGGTCTTCCGCTGCAGGAGTTCGGGCACGGTGACTTTCCCGTCGCCCACGTTCGGCAGGATACTCATGTCGGCCTCCGGTGCCGTTCCCTAGCTGCGGGATACAGCCCATATCCAGACAAAACTACTATAGCAAAAAGTGATGCAGGTCACCAATATTTGTGATGCTGGGCCTCGGCCCCTTTCGTCACTTCACGCTCTTCGCGAACTCCTCCGTCACCAACCACCAGCCCGACTTCACATCCCACACATACGTCGGCGAGCCCCACAACACGATTCCGTCACCGTATTTTCGCGCTGTCTCTAGCTCGAATTTCCAGAACTCCCCGCCCACGTACCGCATAGCCCGCGCTGACCCCACGTGATATTGCGGCCATAAGTAAAAATACAGTGGCTTCTCGGGGTCTAGCGCCCGCGCCTCGTCGTGCGCCGATAGTGCGTGTATCTCCCAGCGGGTCCGATCGTCGTCAAACGTGTACAACGCGGTGAAAAATGCGTCTACGTGCTTGGCTAACTCCTTCGCGAGCGGCAGATTGGCCGCCGGAATGTCGGAAAGTGTGTTTGTGCCATAGAATCCCACAACTCTGCCAGGCACGGCCTCATGCGACCAATCTGCCAGCTTCGCCAGGATCTCCATGTTGTGGCGCGCAAGTTCTGCAGATCCTCGTAACGACAAGCTTTCAATCTCGATTACCAGCGGTCCGGGATTCTTCGCTTCACCGCGGACGAGCTTCACAAATGTCTCATGCTCCGGCAATGCTCCGGCAGAGCGGCGGTCCGGCCAGATCTGCTTTTCATAAATAGCATTGGAAGCGACCAGCCCGTCCGGCGAAGTGTCCGGCTTCTCTTTGTATGCCATGTTGTCGAACATCAGGAATTTCTTCCCAGTGGTTTTTTGTGGGTCTGCAGCGTTTGCGTGGCTGTTGCGTGCGCCAAGACTGGCAAACGTTACGGCCAACATCCCCAGAGTGGCTGTCTTGATAATTTTGCGCATTCTTCTATTTACCGTACAGGTGCCCATGTAAGCCGCAGATTTTCGCTCGGTGAGGCGTACTCGGCAATTTGCTCAAGTTGCTTCGCTACTAGCTTTGGGTGTCTGGCTCCGGCCTTTCCATTGTCCTCCGCGGCCGAGCCAGAACCGAATTGCCGATAGGACAGTCGCGTAGGAATAGAACGCCGCAGCGGCCGCAAGCAGCACCGCCCGCACCGGCGACAGTCGATAAAACCGAATCGTCGGCAGATACGTGATCGTCATCAGTGCCCATGCCGCAAGGCTCAACCGCCACACCACGGCCGATGAGTGAAACACCAACGCAGTCGGCACGAGATACGTGAGCGCCATTCCGAGAACAGTACCGAGCAAAAGTACCGTCGAATAGTTGAGCTGAGTGAACGCTGTTCGCGCAATCAAATCGCGAATCTCTGAAAAGGATTGGTAGCCCCGCAGGCTGGCGCTCTTGCGCGTCAGTCCCATCCAAATTGTGCCGCCGGTTCCTTTTACCGCCCGTCCCAGCGCGCAATCGTCGATCACTTCTTGTCGAATGGCAGAAATGCCACCAGCACGAACGAGCGCCGAGCGGCGCAATAGAATGCATCCACCCGCCGCACCCGCGACCCTGGATCTTGGCGACGCGATCCATCCCGGAGGGTACAGCTTGAGAAAGAAATAGAGGAAGGGAGGAATCAACAATCGCTCTGAAAACGTTTTTGCCTGCAGCAGCACCATGAGCGACGTCAAATCCAACCTCTGCTCTTCTGCCCGCGACACCAGCCGGCTCAGAGTGTCCGGCGCGTGCACTACGTCTGCATCTGTAAGCCAAAAGTGCTCCGGTGCATACTGGGCTGCGTGCTGGATCCCTTGTTGCTGTGCCCACAACTTGCCCGTCCATCCGGGTGCAAGCGGAGCTGCTGAAAGAACCTCAACTCGCTCGCCTGCCCTGCTCGATTCAGCGGCCCTTCGAGCCAGCGCCGCCGTCTCATCCTCGCTGTGATCGTCCACGACCACGATACGAAATTCGCCGGCATAAGCCTGGGCCGCCAGTGCTTCGACGGTCTGTGCGATGGTTTCGGCTTCATTGCGTGCGGGAACCACGGCTACGATGCGCGGCCAACTCTTCAGCGGGTTGTGCGTTGCGATGTCGTCGTCATAGAGGCGTAATAGCCAGAACGAGCCGCGAAAAAAGGTAAGAACGATCCAAATACACAGCGACAGCGAAGCCAGGATGATCGCGATGATGGGCACAGCTTATTTTGTCGCGGATCTTCTCTGCCGCATAGCTGCCGGTCATCAGAAACACCTGTCGTCCGATCCGCGCGTACCTACGCCAGATCCTCTGCCTGAATCGGCAGCCGCCGAAATCGCTTTCCGGTCAAAGCATACAGTGCGTTGCACACTGCTGCGGCCACCACGGGCAGGCCAGGTTCACCGATGCCGGTCGGCTCTTCCGCGCTATTTACCACATACACCTCCGTCAGCGGTGTCTCTGGCATCCTCGGCATGTTGTAGTCATTAAAATTCGCCTGTTCCACGCGCCCGCCTTTAATCGTAATCGCGTCATACAACATCGCGGACAGCGCGTAAATTGCCGCGCTTTCTACTTGTGCGCGAACGCCATTCGGATTGATTGCCCGCCCGCAGTCCACTGCATACACCAGTCGATTCACTTTCACCGTGCGATCCTTGATGGTGACTTCCGCTACGCAAGCGGTATAACTCTCAAATGAAAAGTAAGACGCGATCCCGCGTGCCGTTCCTTTCGGAAGCGGTGTTCCCCAGCCTGCTTTTTCTGCGGCCAGTTTGAGCACCGCCTTCTGTCGAGCCGTCCGTAGCGGTTTTCCCTCCTTCGGATTGCCAAAATCGGGAATCTCGCGGTCGCCGCCAATCATTGCCAGCCGGAATTCCAGCGGATCGCTTCCAGCCAGTAACGCAAGTTCGTCCACGAACGACTCGACCACGAACCCGCTCGAAGAATGTTCCACAGAGCGCCACCACGCGCGAGGCACACCCGACTTCGCAAGGGTGTACTCAACGCGGTAATTCGGAGTCTGGTAAGGAATAAACGACGCCGTCCCAAATTCTGAATTTTCCGCCTCCGCTTCGCCTTTGTCTCCCCACATCGCATCAATCGACGTCGACGTCTGGAAATGCTTCCACGCCGCGATCTTTCCATCACTGCCGATCGCGCCCTGCATTTTGTGGTAAGAAGCCGGACGGTAAAAGTCGTGCTGCATGTCATCTTCGCGTGTCCACAACACCATTACCGGCTTGCCGGTGGCCTTCGCCACTTGCGCGGCTTCCATTACAAAATCGGCCTGATAACGCCGGCCGAAAGCGCCACCCATCAGCGTCGTGTTCACCCTTACTGACTCAGGCGGCAATCCCGAAACCTTGACAATAATGTCTTGCGCCCATTGCGGCGCCTGCGTCGGGACCCAGGCTTCCGCGCTGTCCTGCCGGATGTGCACCGTGCAATTCATCGGCTCCATCGTTGCGTGCGGCGCAAAGGGGAATTCATACACCGCGTCGATTTTCTTCGTCGCCCCACGGAATGCGGCATCTGCGTCACCGTCGTTTCGCACCGCCTTGCCGGGCTTGCTTGCATTCGCCAGGAATTGTTGACGCAGCGTTTCGCTGGACTCCGACGCTGTCGGTCCTTCATCCCACTCAATCTTCAGCGCCTCGCGACCTTTTATAGCGGCCCAGGAATTGTCGGCCAGCACCACGACGCCGCCTGCGGTGAAGGCGCCTTTCCCGACCGCTTCAATCGTAAGGACGTCCCGCACGCCCGGCACCTGCTTCGTTTTCGCCGCGTCAAACGATTTCACTTTTCCGCCAAACACGGGACACCGCGCAATCACCGCGTATTGCATCCCCGGTACACGTGAATCAATGCCGAATTTCGCAGAACCGTTGGCCTTGGCTTTGCCCTCAAACCGGTGCGTGTCATGCCCGACGACCGTGAAATCACTCGAGTTTTTCAGCGGTACCGTCTTCAAGTCCGGAATCGGCAGGTTCGATGCCGCCGGCACAAGTTCCCCATACGTCAGGAAATTCTTCCTCGCGCCGTGCAGCACCCCGCCATCCTTTGCTACGCACGTATCCCGATTCACGTTCCATTTTGTTGCCGCCGCTGTGATCAACATTTCCCGTGCCGCGGCACCCGCGCGCCTCAGCGGCAGCCACGATCCTGCCACGCTTCCACTGCCGCCCGTACCATGGTCGTAGACTTTTGGGTTCGTCGGCGCCTGTTCAACCGTTACCTGCGTCCAATTCAGACAGAGCTCCTCGGCCAGAATCATCGGCAGCGCCGTCATGATTCCTTGCCCCATCTCCGACTTGCCCATAATCAACGTGACGCGATTGTCCGGAGTGATCCGCACCCACGCATCGAAGGGATTCACACGCGGTTTCTCCTGCCCTTGCGCTGGATCATCCGAATGCGCCTCTGCGGAAAGACGGAAGCCTACCAGCACCGCGGTCCCGGCGGTGACACCCGTCTTCAGGAATTCACGTCGATCGAGGGCGAAACGGTCGGCCATGGTACACCTCACGATATGCCGCTCTACTCGCGCAGGCGGCAGTGAATTGGAGTTTATTTGGCGGCTTGTAGCGAAGCTGCGCGATGAATCGCTTTGCGAATGCGTTGGTAAGTACCGCAGCGGCAGATGTTGCCGCTCATTGCGTCATCAATATCGGCGTCGGTCGGGCTCGGCTTCTTTGACAGCAGCGCCACCGCCGACATGATCTGTCCCGACTGGCAGTATCCGCATTGCGGAACGTCTTCTTCGATCCACGCTCTCTGTACAGGATGCGACGCGTCTGTGGACAGCCCCTCAATGGTCGTAACCTTCTTTCCGGATACGCTGGATATTGGCGTGATGCACGATCGCGTCGCCTCACCATTGATGTGTACGGTGCATGCCCCGCAAAGTGCCATCCCACACCCAAATTTCGTGCCCGTCATGTTCAATGTGTCGCGCAAGACCCACAGCAGCGGCATCTGTGGATCGACTTCGACGGTGGTCGATTTTCCATTTAGCGTGAAAGTGACGGCCATCGGTACCTCCTGAGGGCAGGCCCGTATCGTACAACAACGGGGGATTGGATGGAAATACGTTGAAAGTCGTCTATTTGTTTTGCATAGGGCCGTCCTTGCCATACGCAGATTGCTTCCTTTTCCGTACTGCCAGTTTCTTCATCGAACTGCTACCATACCGATTTTGCCATTCGTGGTTTCTAAAGAGGTCGCGGGTTGGAATCCACGCACAATCTGATTCTCGCGCTGTTCCCAGGGGAACAGCACGCCAATGCCTCCCTCCTGCAGCTTGCCGACAGGATGGAAGCGGTGATTCGCGCCGGGACGCTCCGCTCACGACTCGACGCCGTCGTGAACCTGTTTACTTGGCTGCGTCAGCGTGACTCCCGCATTCCTGAGCCACAGTCCGTCGCCGACGCCGGTGCTTGGGCCTCCGCGAAATTTCGCCGCGAGGGCGTCTGGATCGCTATCCTCCAGGCCTCACCCGAGTTGCGCGACCGCTACGTCGCCGCCGTCGCCTCGATCCTCGAAGAAACCGACGGCACCTCCATGTTTGCCGAAGCCGGCCTTCCCACGGATCGCGGCCTCTTGCACGAATTCTTCGAACGGATTTTCCGGGCGGTTTTGCCCGCCCCGCGGGAGGAAACCGATCTGGCCCGGTTGTTCTTGCGCGTTTTTCCGACCCACAAAGAAGTTGACCGTTTCTTCAATCTCCCGCCGCGGCAGTTGGGCACGATCGCTACGGCTATCGCTCCGGTTGAGTTTCCCGAAGTTTGGGAACGGCCGCTTGCCTCCTTGATGGATGCCTTCTGTCTTTTGTCTGCGCGTGTCCAGGGACTCGGTTTATCGGAAAAATTACGAGTTCGAGGGCAAGGCCGTCCAGTTCAACTGTCGCCGTTTTATCTTCTTCAACACGCCTCCAACGATTTGGTCGCCGCTGTTCGTGCGGGTCAAAACGTTCCAGAGGTAGCGCAAGCCTGGAAGTCTACCGTTGCCGACTGCCGCGCTGAACTAAAAGTAATCGTCAGCCATCTGGACGTGAGCGGAGTCAACCTGGACATCGTCTACGCCATGGACGTGATCGAACAAAGCCTTAAACGCATGGAGATTATTTCCGGCGTGCTTGTGGCCCAACCCGGTGCTCCGAAGATGGTTACGTCGCTGCGTCTCACCCGCGAGGTGATTCGTGGGCGTCTGGAAGATCGCAGCCTTACAAACTTGGCACAAAACAGCTTCCGCCTTCTCGCCAAGAAGATTGTCGAGTGGGCTGGCAAAACGGGTGAGCACTACGTCACCAGCGGGCGCGACGAGTATCGCCAGATGTGGTATGCCGCGCTCGGCGGGGGCCTTCTGACGGTCGGCACCGCCGCCATCAAAATGATGGTGACGCACCATGGTTTGCCGCCTTTCGTTGAGGGCTTCCTCGCCGGACTGAATTATGCCGTCAGCTTCGTGCTCATGCACATCTTTCACCTCGCTCTCGCCACCAAGCAGCCTTCCATGACCGGCGCCACCCTTGCCAACATTATTGAACGCACCCAGGAGGATCCCAAGCACGAAGAACTAGTCTCCTACGTTCAGCGCATTGTTCGTTCGCAATTGGCTGCCGCTCTGGGCAACATCATTGCCGTCGGTGCCGGCGCGGTCGTTTTCAGCCTACTCTGGCGCTGGATTTTCGGTTCGCCCTTTCTTTATCCCGAACTCGCCGACTACGCCGTCAAGTCCATGAATCCCATCGGCAGCGGTACCATCTTCTTCGCCGCCTTAACGGGCGTAATTCTCTGGCTCTCCAGTCTAGCCGGCGGCTGGATCGAGAACTGGGCCATTTATCACCAACTCCCGCGAGCCATCGCAGAGCATCGCCTCGGTGCGTCCTTCAAACCCGAAACGGTTCAAAAACTCTCCGAATCTTTCGCCAAAAACATCGCCCCTTGGGGCGGTTCAATCGTGCTCGGATTTATGTTGGGCATGACCCCTTCTCTCGGCCATTTCTTTGGCGTCCCACTCGACGTGAGGCACGTGACCCTCTCTACCGGCACTTTGTCTTTGGGAATTGTGTCGCGTGGTTGGGAAGTGCTCGGCACCGGCACGCTGATCTGGGCCGGCTTAGGCATCGCCGTAACCTTCGTCATGAATCTCGGCGTCAGCTTCTACTTGGCCCTTCGACTTGCCCTTCGCGCCCGCGATATCAGCGGCCATGACTCCCGCGAAATCGTTCGCACACTGTGGCACCGGCTCCGGACGTCGCCGGCCGAGTTTTTCTTGCCCCCCACCCCCAGCGCGGAAGCGCCTCCAGCCGCGCCAACGGAGTCAGCCCATTAGCAGCCGTGTTGTCGTTTAAGGGGTAGCCGGCTCTGGCGTGGAGTGCGTCGGTGGCGGCGGTTCGTGTTCCACGCCCTTCCAACCCACCGGGCGCCCGCTCACTGCTTCCTTCACGGATCGGAACAGGACGATGTACATCAACTGCCGGTAGTAGAACCGTTGCAGCAGCACTGGAATCAGGAGTGTCCAATCTTCATGCCGCTCCAATGCGAATGCCACCACGCATGTCAGCACGTCGATAATCAGGAATCCGAGGAAGAACACCACCGAGCGCTGCACGTCCGCCGCTGTCCACAATTGCGGAATCTGCGTTATGTGCAGCTGCGCCAGGCCCCACAGCAATAAACTCCCGAAGAACAGCAGGTCCAGCACAGGAGAAATTAACGGCAGCAGAATCTGAAATACAAAAATGTTCGGCAACGCCACCCAGCCCAGCGTTCCATATTTCGGCCGGAACAAGGTGTCTCGATGCTTCCAGAACGACTGCAGCGTACCAAACGTCCACCGGAATCTCTGGCGGATCAGGGCGCCTGGAGTTTCCGGCGCTTCCGTCCAGGCAATCGCCTCTTCGTCGTAGGTCACGCGCCAGCCCAGCCGCCGGATTCCGATCGTCAGATCCGCATCCTCCGCGACAGTATCCGCTGTGATTCCGCCGCCTTCTTCAATCGCCTTCTTTCGCCAAGCGCCCAGCGCGCCGGGCACCACCGTGATGCAATTCAGCAGGTCGAACGCCCGCTTCTCCATGTTCTGGCTGGTGATGTACTCCAGCGCCTGCCAGCGCGTCAGCCACCGCGAACGGTTACCCACTTTCACGTTCCCCGCCACCGCGCCGACGCTCGGATCGGAAAAATGCCGCAACAGCCTGCGAATCGCGTCCGATTC